>NZ_DAIUBR010000004.1:0-165233 GCF_036846585.1 Limnobacter sp.
TAAAAACCCCAATTTGTACTTATCTCAACTGTTCAGTTTTGCCGGGCCACTTCTGTTTGCCAAGGCCGTGCCCGTTGTGTGGCGTAACCAAAGTTCATCCGGTGTAGGGTAGCGGTCAACTTTTCGTTCAATGCCTGTCAGGAAGTCGAATTCAATAATTTCCCTGCCATTGGTGGCATAGGCAAAATTTAGTCCGAGAATCTCAGCGTAGTTTTTGGCTTGCTGTAAACCGTCACCAGCTGGGGTTTTGAATGGCTTTGCTTCCACAACGACAATGGTTAAGTCCCGGCGGCAACGCAGCAAATAATCAGCCCGTTTGCTTTCACGGCGTTTTGCACTGCGACCACTAAGCACAATGCGACCGTCGGTGAAACTTCGTTGCTCGGCAATTTCAAAAGGACTATTGCCCCAACCAGCGGCTTGAATGGCTGGTGTTACATATTCACGGCACGTGTCCGCTTCACTAAATTCGTATGGGCTCGGTTGGCCACCGCTCATGCTCGCTCCAAAGGAATGCTCGGGTTGAAGAAAGGCATGAACTCATCATTAAGAATTTCATGGCTAGGGATGCGTTTCGTAATGTGCAATAGTCAGCCAACACTTTACTTCACGACAGTGTGTGGGGCAAGGAACCTAAAAGCACTGGTGGTCATGTGGTTTTCTGGCGTTTCGTGGCGGGGGATAACATCCACCTCGCAGGTTTAAGTATTTTCCCCCCTCTTGTTTGATGTGCTACGGTCACACCCTTGATTGATTCTCCCTTGCGCTGAACCAGCATGCTTTCAACCATTCAAGCAGCCGACATCATTGTCACAAATTCCAGTAACCTTCAATCTAGGGGTATTCAGGGGGTAACCTGTGCAACATACAGTCACGCCATTCTTGTGCTCAATAATCATTTCTGCATTGAAGCAACGCCTCAATATGGGGTCGCCCGTGTTGCATTGTCAGATGTGTTAAACGGTTCAACCAAGGTTGATTTGTTCCGTTACAGAGGTATAACGCACTTTCATGCTGAGAAGGTTTGTAGTGCTGTCATGAAGTTTGATGGTAGGCCTTATGATTTTCGGGGCGCTGTTCGGTCTGCAATCAGTTCAGGCTGTTCGAATGTGAAGCGTTTGTTGCCCGCCACAGTGTTGATTGAAGTGGCTGACGATGTATTGAAGGATCAAGCAGAGCATGACAATCAATTTTACTGCAGTGAATTAATAGTTCGTGCTTTTGAAATGGCAGGTTTGTTTGTAACAAGACACCCGGCACATGCGGTTAGCCCCGGTGGTTTGGTGAAAAGTGAGACACTTAAATTTGTTAAGGCGCTTAAGTCATGAGCCGTTGCTGGCCGCTTCTTGTTGGACTTTTTTTGTTGGCTTTGATCCCTTCTTTGGTCATGGCGGATCCACTGTGTTGGCTGCGAACTCAGTCGCCACAAGATGCCAAAATTGCCGGGCCAATTCAATTGGGGCCAGATTGGAAGCAATTTAAACTCACCAAACCATTTAAGGTTGCGCCCTCAATCCAATACGTACATGTGCTGTTGAAACGGGCTGATTTTGATTTCGTGGACTTGACCAATCGAAGTGAATATCCGGAATCTTGGAATCGATGGCTTCCCCGAAATATTCAATCAGACAAAGTTCAACTTTTCGATGTAAGGGTTCATAACGACAAATTAGGCTGGATAGATTTGGTGTATTCATTCACAGGATCGCCAACAGTGAACGGCGAGGCGCTCGCGTCGCTTGGTTTCGCCAATCACCCCGACAAGAATCAGTATTTTTATCCGCAGGGTAGCGTGGTCGACGAAGTGCACATTCGCGCAAATAACCCGGTCACAATTGAAGCGATTTGGTGGGGTGCCCCTGGCTACTGGAAATGGCCCTGCCGAAAGTGGTCTGAAGTGCCCGCTTCAGAAATCATGGTTCCGCAGCGTTGAAGGGCCGCCAGTTCAGGTAACTCGGAAGCGGTTTTCAGTGCGGAATCAAGTAACCCACGCCGAGCAGGCGCTTAAGCTTTCGCCCAAAACACCGCAAATTTCTGCTCAGGGTCGGTGTACGCCTTGCACGCTACAAACCCAGCCCGTGTCAGTAAATCCTCAAACCCGGTCAGGGTCCACTTGTAGGAATTCTCGGTGTGAATGCGCTCGCCTTCTACAAACGGCCGTTCGCCGCCGTCCCAGGTCACCACCACATCCCGCAGTGCTTCAAGGTGCATCTCAATGCGGTTCAGTTCCGTGTTGTAAAGGCCAATGTGCTTCCAGTCTTCCAGCTGGAAGTTGGTGCCAGCCAGCGTGTTGAAGTGCAGCAACATGTTGCGGTTAAACGCGGCTGTAACACCTAGCGCATCGTCGTATGCAGCTTCCAGCACAGCTTTGCTTTTCACCAGGTCAACGCCGATCAACAGGCCGCCCCCTTCGGTGTTCGCGCACACGCCATGCACCTGCTTCAAAAACAGCAGTGCTTCTTCAGGCGTGAAGTTGCCAATGCTGGAGCCGGGGTAAAACATCACCCGTGGTTGCGCCGGGTTCAGGGCCAGGCTTGCAGGGAGGTTCAGTTCACTGGAAAAGTCCATGCCCACGCCCGCCATTTCCAATTCCGGAAACTGGCGCTGCAAACATTCCAGCGCGCCTTTCAAAAAATCCACGGAAATGTCCACTGCAATGTATCGCGTGGGGTGAAACACATTGAATAGTTTTGCTGCTTTTTCGCAGTTGCCCGCTCCCAAATCGATGAACGCCGACCCGGTGGTCACATGTTTGGCCATGTCGTGGCCATGCACGCTGAAAACAAGCGCTTCGGTGCGGGTGGGGTAATACTCGGGGATGCAGGTGATGGCTTCGAATAACTTCGAACCCAGTTCGTCGTACAGATACTTTGGCGAGGTATGCGCCTTGGTGGCGCGCAAACCGCTCAGCAATTCTTCGCGAATGTGCTCGGTCTGGCCTTGGTAAATCTGGATGAACTGTGGGGTGGGTGTCATATTTCGTCAGCGTAATAATGAAATGGGCAGTAATCAAAAAGCTGCCACGAGTCTACACAAGGATTGTGCCTTATTTTCTCACCTATACTTAAATTCCCGTCATCTGGCGACGGTGTTTTAACGAACAAGGAGCTTAAAATGATCAGCTTTTCCCCCTCCCGTACTTTTAAATGTTTGATGACTTGCGCCATGATCGGCTTGGCCGGATTAGCGCATGCGGAACAAGTGTTCAGAGTCACAGCCATACCGGACGAATCCCCCACCGAACTGGCCCGCAAAGCCGCTCCTTTGATGAAATATCTTTCCGAAAAACTCGGCATGAAAGTCGAGTACACACCCGTAACGGATTACGCCGCCTCTGTTGAAGCGCTGGCAAACAAACAAGTGGACATGGCCTGGTTTGGCGGTTTCACCTTTGTTCAGGCCAATGTACGCTCCAATGGCCAGGTAATCCCGCTGATTCAACGTGCTGAAGACGAGCAATTCAAATCGGTCTTCATCACCAACAACCCCAAGGTAAAGTCGTTGAGCCACCTCAAAGGCAAAAGCGTTGCCTTCGGATCGCCTTCCAGCACCTCCGGGCATTTGATGCCCCGTAGCTACCTGAACACCGTGGCCAAAATTGACCCGGACAAAGATTTCAAACGCGTGTCGTTTTCTGGCGCGCACGATGCCACCATTGCCGCCGTGGCCGCTGGCAAAGTGGATGCAGGCGCATTGAACATTTCCGTGTGGGAAAAGTTTGTTGCAGATAAAAAAGTAGACCCTGCCAAGGTGCGCGTGATTTACACCACCCCGGCGTATTACGATTACAACTGGACCGTACACAGCGGTGTGCCAGCGGAGACCCGCAAGAAGATTGTGGACGCTTTCCTGTCGCTGGATCCGTCAACGCCCCAAGGCAAGGAAATTCTTGAATTGCAACGCGCAACCAAATTCATTCCCACCAAAGTGGATAACTATGCCGGCATTGAAAGCGCCGCACGTGCGGCGGGCCTGCTGAAGTGATCATTGAACTGCAGCAAATTGCTGGCCGCCACCCGGCGGCTGGCCGCGACACGCCCCCCGCGCTGAAGAACGTCAGTTTTTCAGTGCAGGCAGGCGAGCAGGTCGCCATCATCGGTCCTTCCGGTGCCGGGAAAACGACCTTGTTGCACCTGTTGGCCTGCGCGCTTGAACCTGCAGGTGGCAAGGTGTTGCTCGACAACACCGACCCCTGGGGCTTGGGCAAACGCGGGCTTCGCAATGTTCGCCGCAATTTGTTTTTGGCACCCCAAGTGCCACCTTTGCCCCCGCGGCAACGCGTGGTTACGGCGGTGTTGGCGGGCAAGTTGCCGCACATGGGCTTGTGGACCAGCCTGCGAAGTTTGTTTTACCCCATTGACACGGGTGCTGCGCATGCAGCGTTGGCGCGTTTTGATTTGTCCGAGAAATTGTTCGAGCGGGTTGACAGGCTTTCCGGCGGTGAACGCCAGCGAGTCGGTCTGGCGCGCGGTTTGGTGTCGGGCGCAAACATGTTTCTGGTGGACGAGCCCTTGTCTGCCCTGGACCCCGCGCGGGCGGAACAAGCCATGAAAACCCTGGCTGAAGTTGCACGGGAGCAGGGCGCTACCTTGATTTCCACGCTGCACCAGGTGGACATGGCACTGAAGCATTTTCCAAGAATTATTGGTTTGCGTGACGGTGAAGTGGTATTTGACCTACCCGCCAGCGAAGTAACGGAACAACGACTGATTGATTTGTATGCCCAGCATCTGGATGAACTGACTGGCCCCGCGCCGGAACGCCCGCCGACGCAGAAAAAACCCGCGCCAGTGGCGATGAATTGCAGGTGAACGGATGAGTAGTGTGTTTGCAAGCAGCAAAAACCCTGCACTGCGGGATCCGGCGTGGTCCATGCGGGTGTTCTGGTTTTTGGCTGCCATTGTGTTGGTGTGGCCGATGTTTCAGCTCACCGAGTTTCGTCCCTGGATATTGCTGGACGAGGACAACCTTCGCCCTACACTGAATTTTCTGGGCGACATGGTCCCCCCGAAAACTGATCCTGAATTCTTGACTATGGTGGCCAAAGAGGCATGGCGCACAGTGGCCATTGCTACAGCAGGCTTGGCCCTGGCTTGGCTGCTGGCCGTTCCCATTGCCTTGTTGTCGGTGCGGGTCATTTCCATTTCCGCCATTTCCGGTCGCATGGGCCCCATACCTGCGGGGCTTCGCCAGCTGGTGCGCTGGGTGGCCATTGTGCTGCGCAGTGTGCCTGAATTGATCTGGGCGCTGGTGTTTGTGCGGGTGGTTGGCTTGGGCCCCACCTCGGGGGTGTTGGCCATTGCGCTGACCTACGGCGGCATGTTGGGCAAGGTGTATGCCGATATTCTGGAATCGGGCGATGTCCATGTGTCGCAAAATTTGTTGCGCAATGGCAGCGGTCGTTTGCAGGCATTTTTTTATGGCGCCTTGCCCCAGAATGCTGCGGAATTGGCCAGCTACACCGTGTACCGCTGGGAATGTGCCATTCGCTCTTCGGCCGTATTGGGGTTTGTGGGGGCGGGCGGTTTGGGTCAACAGCTGGATTCGTCCATGAAAATGTTTGCCGGTGGCGAAGTGGGCACCATGTTGCTGGTGTTCGTATTTCTGGTCTGGTTGGCTGACCGTGTCAGCAGTTGGTTGCGGAGCGCACTGGCATGAGCACACCCATGAATGATTCTGCCCCGAAATTGCCAACACCAATGTTCGACGCGCGTTGCAAGTCTTGCTGGATGGTGTTCGGTTTGCTCGTGTTGGTGGCGCTAAGTTTCTGGAGCCTGGACCTGCAGTGGGAGCGTTTTGCATCCATGGATGCCATGGCGCGCATGGGCAAGTTCATCGGCGAACTGCTGAGCCCGAATTTTGAAGCGGCATTTGTTGCCAAAGTAGCCTGGGCCACTGTTGAAACCCTGGCCATGTCCGCATTGGGCACTTTGCTTGCGGCCATTTTTGGTTTGCTGTGGGCTTTGCCCGCCAGCAAAACTTATGCAGAAGACCCCGCGCGTTGGCGCACCTTAAGCCGTGGTGTCTTGAATGTGTTGCGCAGCATTCCCGAATTGGTGTGGGCCGCCTTGTTGCTGATCGCAGTAGGGCTGGGGCCATTCGCAGGCACTTTCGCATTGGCCTTGCACACCACGGGGGTGTTGGGGCGTTTGTTTGCGGAAAGTATTGAAAACGCGACAGACCAACCCGCATTTGCGTTGCGCGCACGGGGTGTGGGTTCAGTGGTGGTGTTTTGGTATGCCACGTTTCCGCAAGTATTGCCGCAATTAATCAGCTATACCCTGTACCGCTGGGAAAACAACATTCGCGCAGCCGCTGTGCTGGGTGTGGTGGGCGCAGGCGGACTGGGGCAAATGTTGTCGTATCACATGGGGCTTTTTCAGATGGCCGAAACCGGCACCGTGTTGTTGTCGATGATGGTTCTGGTGGCGTTGGTGGATGTACTTAGCTACTTCAGCCGAACCAGATTGATGAATTAACACGTGTGGTGTGTTGATCAATCTGGTCCCAAAAAGGATTTCAACTTCCGGGGGTCAGGTTCCTGTTTTTCCTGCTGCCTGAACCTCGGCGGCTTGTTCTTCACCGCTCTTGTAATGCGGCACGCGCACTACCAAGCGTTTGGCACGCTGAATAAAACTGTTGTTGCCTTTCACTTCCTGTTCCCAGTATTCATCGGCCAGGGCGATATTCTTTTCCAGTTCCAGTTCAAACGCAGCTTGTGATACTTTGCCACCAAAGATATACAACTTGCCGCCGACTACTTTGAAGTCGCTGGCATTGCCGCCCCACGGAATACCAAACATGATGCCGTTGGCGCAATAGCCGCCGTACTGGGGCATGAATTTTTCGGGTTCCGCATCAAACATCGCTTTGTGTTCCGCGCTTGAGAAATGAAAGTCCACATCCTGATATTTGCTGGTGTATTGGGCATTGCCCTGCACATGGGCATTTTGTGTGAAGTAAGCCACCACGTCTGCACCAAACAGCATCAGGCGATCCGCACCTTCCATTTCCGCTGCGTTGACCGGGCTCAGGTCGCTGGCCGGGTTTTGTGCGGTCATTGCGCCGCAACCGCTCAGGCCGATAATCAAACTGCCTGCGATCAGTGCCTTGTGTGTGCGTAAAAATTTCAAAACCATTCTCCTGTACTAAAATTGATTCAAGTCGATGAACTGACCTGCGCGCGCGGAAACAGTTCCGCTGAATCCGGAATTGTGTCCATGGTCATTTCCCGCGCATCCTCGAAATAGGGTGTGGGCCAACTCAATATGGCGCTGGCTTGTTCACAGCGCATGCGCAAGTGGCGTGCATTCTCGCCACCCAGGTGCATGATGCCGTAGCGGTAGCTGCGCAGCCATTTGAAATCGCGCTGCAGTTCTTTGGTGTCTTTGGGGTATTCAAACAACAACGCATCGGGAAATGTCTTCCAGAAGCTGTTGCGTTGCATGAAACTGGGAAAGCCCACTGCAGCGTGTTGTTCAAACGACCGATACACAAAGCTGGCCGCCGCCCCTGCCGTGGGCGCTGCTTTGCCCAGGGTGGCGGGGTCCACATTGTGGGCCAGTGCGAATGCTATTTCATGCAAGTCGATGCCATCCACACGCAAATACAAATCAGAAAACTGCGACGCCATGCGCGGGTTGAATTCGATCACGGTGATTTTGTCGCTGGATTCATCGTGGAAAAATTCCATGTTGAACAGGCCGTGGTTAAACCCGACAGCTTCAAGAAACCGCCGCGCAATGTCGTGCGCACGATCCTGCACGTCATTATTCAATTTGCTGGGGTATTCAAAGCGCATGAATGCGTCGGTGTTGGGGTACATCACTTCGTCGACCACACCCAGCTTTCGGACCTGGCCGCGCCACACATAACCATCCAGGTTGTACTGGCGGCCGCGCATGGGGGCTTCCAGCATCAGGCTGTGGGCAGTGCCCGCTTCTGGCAGGCGTTTTTTGGCAACGCGCTCAAAGGGTTCAACCAAATGCTTGATGACCCACAATTCCCAAGGGCCAAAGCGTGTGTGGGCGTGCAGTTCCTGTTCGCTGCGCACTTGCCTGGACAACACCGAGAAAGCCGCCTTCACGGGTTTTACAAATTGCGGGTACTCAATGTTGTTGGGCACGGGGCCGCCATAGGCTGCATCAAGCCGGGAAAATGGCAGATTTGCTTCAGGGGCAACCTGTTCAAGAACTTCGCGGGCATACAGTTTGTGTTGGCAAGCCAGAATGGCTTTCACCGGGGTGCCGGGCCACCCCATTTTTTCTGCCAGCAGGGCAGCACACAACGCGCCGAACTGCTCGTGATTGGATGAAACGGCTTTGGCGCCGGTCAGTTTGGCCAGCACTGCGGCCTTGGCCACAAATCGTTCAGTGTCGAACCAAACCAGACGCGCATTGCTTGGGAATGTAAACAGGTCAAACCCGGATACCACGCTGGGCCAATTGGACTGAAGTCGTTTTGCGCCTTGTTCGTCCCAGTCGTAATTGAACAGCAGCAGTGTTTTTGGATGTGGCATGTTGGGTGTGTTGTCTCGCGGCAGGGCGGTTTTTCTGGCGGTTCACTAAACGTTATTGAGTGTCATTGAGTGACCAGTCGTAATCGGTATACACAATTGGCAATGATTTGGATGCGATTTTATCGATTATTTCCGGTGAGTCGCTCATGTCCTTCGCCCATTTGGCAAACACATCTTTCACTTCCTTGAAGCCTTGATGACCTTTCTCAAAGTCTTCAGCGAACCATTTGAAAATCGGGCTGATCTGAAGTTCGCCATTCTTCACACGGTTGCGGCTGGGGTCGGCCACAAAGCGGCGCATGCCATCGTTCAGTTGCAAGTTCAATTGGGGGGCAGTAAAAGCCTCGTTGCGCAAGGCAGGGCAACCAATGCTGGCGCAATTCACGGCTGCGTGCACGCGGGGGTCATTGTAGCGGGGGCGCAGTTGCTCGTGCTCAATCCAGTCCAGGTGATGCTTCTTTCCCAAAAGGGTAAAAAATTCCTGTTTCCAGGGGCTGCTGAACACGCCGCCAATTTCTTTGATGGACTTGATCTTCGGGTACTTTGTCAAAATCAGTTCAATGGTGAAACCATTGTAGGCATTGATCAAAAATGCCATTTGCTGGTTTTTGTTGAATGCATTGAATTCCGTTTGGCTTACCGCTGACCATTGGTCCAGCACTTGTTTCAGGGCTGCGCGGTCTTTGAGAAAGGCGCCATAGTCCACGCGCGATTGCTTGTTGTCTGGCAACCACTTCACATGCTTCTGCAGCAGCGTATTCCAGGCACTGTAGTTGTGATCAAAATCGGCTGAAAAGCCAGTGGTGCTGAAGAAAAGGGCAAACAGCAGGAAAAAACGTCGGGTGGCTTTCAGCATGATGGATTCAGTATGGAATGGAATGGAGTGGAAGTTGGAGTGCCCGCGGGCCTGACAAGTTCAACAGCCCGCCCAAGGCTATTCGCGTCACTTGTCAGTTTGGTTACACGCCATGCTGTCCAGTCAGGGCACTTGTTGTTCCATACGCGTCATGAAGTGTTCAATCGCATCTGCAAATCGTTGACCGTGCCCACCTTTTTCTGCCGCGTAAATACGGCCTGGGGCCTTCATTTCAAGTTGTTCTGGCAGATCCGGGTCGGAAGATTGAACAATGACGGGTGTGTGCTCGCAGTAGTCAAGCAAAAATTGTGCAGTGCTTTCCGCTTTGGAGTCGCTGACATTCAGGTCTGAAATAAGCAGTTGACAGTTGCTGTTCGATGCCTTCAATTGGGCCAGGCTGCGAAAGTAACGCACTATGACCCGATCCTTCAGCAGGCGTGTCAGGTGTGTTTCCAGTACAAAGCGGTGCATCTCAAAATCTTCAAGGCAGAAAATTACGGGTTTCATGCTGTTGTCCGGATAAATCGGTAATTTTCATATGCTACGAGAAACTGGGGGTGGGTGAGAAATTCCGGCGTTTTTTATCCCTCACTATGGGGTTGTCATCCAGTAAACTCATCGGGTTTTCACACGTTTATCGCTTGATTCGGGGGCTTACACCGGCGAGTGTTAGCGCGTACATTGGTGGTGAGTATTCCCGTTATGTCGGCAGTCCGTTCAGGAGAAAGTTTTGAACGCAGCATCAACCACCGTATTGATCGATTCATGAGCAAACGATACGCAGTTCTTGTGTTGGGGGTTGTGTGTTTTTTCTTCGCTGTTCAGGCCAGGGCCGAGAACGCCGACAGTGACTTGCCTGTTTGGCTTCAAGATCGGTTCGAGCCGGTGCATTACGACCTGACCCGTTTTGTGGACAACACAGCCCGAAACCTTGACCAGTTTTTTGGCACCGAAGACAGTTTTTTTGTCGAGAACCAGTCTTTTCTGCGCGTGGCCCTGGATCAACGCCTGCAACCCGGTGAATCCAAGCTGGACCCCAGCGTGCGTTTTCGTGTGGATCTGCCCACCACCAAAAAACGATTGCGCCTGATTATCGAAAGCGACATTGAAGAACCTTTGGGTCGACTGACTGAGCAGGGCATTCGGGAGGTGCGTGGCGGTGAGCGTTTCGACACCAACAATTCCGCCGTGGGGCTGGAGCAACGATCCTCGAAAGACCCCACTCAAGCCTGGGTTCAAGGCCTGGGTTTGGGGGTGAAGTTTGGCTCGCCACTGGACCCCTATGTTCGGTATTCCGCCGCGCGGCAATGGAATTTCAGCGAAAGCAAATGGCAAATCAATTCGCTAAGCCGGGTGACGCAGTTCAACCAGCGTGGCCTGCAGGCGCGGACCAACTTTGATGTCAACAAGCCGTTGGAAGAAAAGCTGTCACTGCGTTTTCAAACTTATGTTGAATATGAGGAAATGCGGGACTCGGTGGTGTTTTCCCAAACTGCAGAAATAAACCGGATTCTGGATTCGCGCACCGCGCTTCGTTACGCCCTGATTGTGGTGGGCGAGAACAAAGGCGAGAACACCGTCAAGGACTACGTTTTGCAGGCCTACTACAGGCGCGACATCCACAAGAATATCCTGTTCATGGATATTATTCCTGAAGTTCATTTTCCGACCGAAGGTGGCAGGGACCCCTACCTTGCATTGACTTTGCGGCTGGAAGCTTTTTTTCGCGGTAATTTTGGCAGAGCCCTGTAACCAGAACGTGCCGGGTAGCGAATACAAAAAAGCAGCCGCAACTAAAAGGTGAACCTATAATCCAATGTAAATCTGTTTTCCGGATTTCACCTGGTTTTTTGAGCTTCATCCATGCCGTCTATTTTTGTATTGTTTGCCTTTGTTCTACTGGTTGCAGGAAGTTATGGTTACACCAACCAGCCTGTTCAGGAACCGCCTTGGACAAAGGTTATACCGGGGTTTGCATTTTCGCCGTATCAGGCCGGGCAAAGCCCGCTTGACAACATTGAGCCTTCGGTGGATGACATCACACGTGACCTGGCCTTGCTGAAAGGCAAAACAAGGGCTGTGCGCACGTACACCGTGGCGGGCGTGTTTGGCGAGATTCCCCGCCTGGCCCAACAGCACAACATCAATGTGGCCCTGGGTGCCTGGCTAAGTGCCGATACAGACGCCAATACCAAAGAGCTCGCAAGGCTTGTCGAGATTTCCCACAGCCCACCGCACAACATTGTCCGCATGGTGGTGGGCAACGAAACCATTCTGCGCAAAGACCTGAGTGCGCAGCAGATGATTGCTTATCTGGACCAGGTGCGCGCGCAAACCGATCTTCCTGTCAGCACGGCAGAGCCTTGGCACATTTGGCTCAAGAACCCGGAGCTTGCCGAACACGTGGATTACCTGGCGGTGCATTTGTTGCCATTCTGGGAAGGGATTGCGCTGGATCAAGCGGTCGATTTCACGATGGACACCTACCAGCGGCTTGCACAAACGTTTCCAGGCAAGCCCATTGTCATTACGGAAGTGGGTTGGCCCAGCCATGGTCGATCGATCAAGCAGGCCGATGCCAGCCAGGCCAATCAGGCCAAGTTTCTCCGGCGTTTCATTCAGCGTGCCGAGAAAGAGGGTGTTCTGTACTATGTGATGGAGGCGTTTGACCAACCCTGGAAGTCGGACATCGAGGGCAGCGTTGGCGGGCATTGGGGTGTGTACAACAGCGGCCGTGCAGCCAAGTTTGAACCGCAGCAACCCATCATTGCAATTCCACAATGGAAACTTCTTGCCGCTGCATCCATCGTCGTGGCGTTGTTGATGACCATTTTGTTGCTGATCGACAGCGCTGCCTTGCGCCACAGTGGTCGAACATTCCTGATCTTCAATGCGTTTGTGGTGTCCTCACTCATCATCTATGTGATCTACGACTTCACCTTGCAATACCACACCTGGGCCTCGGTGGCCATTTCCGTGTTTTTGCTGTTGGGGGTGGCTGGGGTGTTTGTGATTGTGTTGTCTGAAGCCCATGAATGGGCTGAAGCCATGTGGTACCGAAGCCGGCGCCGCTTGTTGTCGGTGGCAAGCAGTTTGCCGGGCGCCACGTGTCAGCCTTTTGTGTCGGTTCACGTTCCTGCTTATGAAGAGCCGCCTGAGATGTTGATTGAAACACTCAATGCCCTGGCTCGCCTGGATTACCCGTATTTCGAGGTGATCGTGGTTGACAACAACACCGCGAACGAGGCCACCTGGCGGCCAGTGCAAGCCCATTGCGAATTGCTTGGCGAGCGTTTTCGCTTTTTTCATGTCAAGCCATTGGCCGGGTACAAAGCGGGTGCCCTGAATTATGCACTGGCGCAAACCTGCGAGAAAGCAGAAGTGATTGCCGTGATCGATGCCGATTACAAAGTGTTGCCACACTGGTTGAAAGATTTGGCGCCACAGTTTGAAAATACTGAAATAGCCATTGTGCAGGCACCACAAGATTATCGGGATGGTCAGGACAATCCGTTCAAGGCCCTGTGCCATGCGGAATACAAAGGCTTTTTCCACTTGGGCATGGTGACCCGCAACGAACGCAACGCCATCATCCAGCACGGCACGATGACCATGGTTCGGCGTTCGGTGCTGGAGGATGTGGGGCGTTGGGGCTTGAACACCATCACCGAGGACACAGAGCTGGGCCTGCGAATTTTTGAGCACGGGCACGAGGCAGTTTACATTGACCACAGTTATGGCAAAGGCTTGATCCCCGATACATTCACGGACTACAAAAAACAGCGTTACCGCTGGGCTTACGGTGCCATGCAAATTTTGCGTGAGCATGCGGGCCATTTGTTGGGTTTCAAGAAAAACAAGCTGAATCCAGGCCAGCGGTACCATTTCTTTTCAGGCTGGCTGCCCTGGGTCGCCGATGGTTTCAACTTGATGTTCACCGTGCTAGCCGTTGCCTGGTCGGCTTTGATGCTGTTTGACCCCCTAGCCTTCAATGCGCCGCCCTTGTTAATCAGCGTGGTACCCATCATGTTTTTCGTGTTCAAGATTACCAAGTTGTTTACCCTGTATTTGTGGCAAGTCAAAACGAATACCAGAACCGCCATGGCTGCAACGCTGGCGGGCCTTTCTTTAAGTTACACAATTGGCCGGGCCACTTTGTCGGGTTTGTTTGTAGGTCGAAAAATACCGTTCATTCGCACACCCAAGATGACAAGCCGTGTGGCATTGTTGCGCGCAATGACTGCAGCCCGTGATGAATCCATTTTGGCGTTTGTGTTGTTGTGTCTGGTTGGGCTGGTGTATTTGAAACTGGGTTTTGATTCAAAAGAAAACCTGGCCTGGTGTGTGGTGCTGGTGTCGCAAAGCCTGCCGTTTTTGGCGGCCTTGGTGATGTCCATGCTTAGCGCGCTGCCCAGTCGGCCAACCCTGCAAAGGGTGGAAGAAACAAGCTGATTTTTATTGATTCATTTTTTGTGTGAAATGGCCATGAGTTCATCGGATATCGCGCTGCCCAGCGGCGGAAAATTGATAGTCAGCAGGCGCCCGGAGGTGTCGGGGTGGCAGTTTGTTGCGCGCATGGCGCTGGCACTGATTTTTCTGAATTCAACGCTGTGTTTTTCTGCGATCTGGCCCACCGTGTATGTGCTGCCCGATGCAGGTATTTCGCCTGAATTTGTGTGTTTGTTGATGGTGTTGTCGGCCTGGGCCGCTTTGTTTGGCAAACCGTCGTTGAAAGTTCTGGGCGTTTTTTCCGCAATGTACCTGCTGTTGGCAATTGGGCATTACGCCGACGTGGTGGTACCGAATTTGTTGGGGCGCCCCGTCAACCTGTATTGGGACATGCCCGAGTTGCCTCGATTCCTGTGGGTCACTGTGCAGGGTTTGCCGGTGTGGCTGACCGTGTTGGTCGTACTGCTTGCAGTTGCAGCGTTGTGGGCTTATCACCAGCTGCTGGTAGTGGCCATGCGTGTGGTGGCCGATGCGGTACACCAACCCGCCAGAACCACATGGTTGTGGAGTGGCTTGTTGTTGCTGGGCGCGGTGGTGGTGGTGAATTATTCCGAAAACCCTGACGAGCCAACTTTTGTGTCCAAAGCAGTGGTGCCCGTGTACTGGAAAGAAGCGATGAAGCTTCGCGACATTCTGGTGCCCGAGCGCGCGGCAAGGTTGTTGCCGCCCACAACCGTGGTGGATGACGCGCTGGCCAAACCGGCAGGTGAATTGCTGGGCGGCTTGAACAACAGCGATGTCAGCATGATATTTCTCGAAACCTACGGTGCGGTGTTGTATGACCAAGCCGATTCATCACGCGCAGTGGCACAAACGCGCGCTGAACTGGAGAAAGCAATTCTTGCCAGCGGGCGCAAGGTGGTGTCCGCTTTCTATGTGTCGCCAACCATTGGCGGTGCAAGTGATTTGGCACATTTGTCGGTGTTGTCGGGCATTGATCTGAAAGATTCGCGCAAGCACGATGTGTTGCTGACTACCACGCGACCGACCCTGCTCGATGTGTTCGAACGTGATGGATATGAAACCTTTGGTTTGTACCATTCCGTGGGTTGGGAGTGGGTGGAGCGCGAGTACTACAGCTTTGACAAATACATCAATGGCCCTGCCTTGGGTTATGAAGGCCCGGCATTTGGATTCTGGAAAATTCCCGACCAATTCGCCGCCGCGCGTGTTGAACAACTTTATCCGCGTGATGCGTCTGCCAAGCCCAGGTTCACGTTCTTTCCAACCATTTCAAGTCATTTTCCGTTTCACCAGGTGCCGCCTTACCAACCCGATTGGCGCAAGCTGTTGGGCCCGCAACCGTTTGATGTACAGGCTGCTGCACGTGCGCGGGCTGAGCCTGTGAATTGGGAATACATGAAGCCGGATTATTTGCGCACCATCAACTACACCAATACCTGGCTGGCCGGGTATTTCAGGCAGCCCGAACCGCGTGACACCGTGTATGTCATGATCGGTGACCACCAACCCACGGGCAGCGTGTCGCGCGAGCCAACGCCGTGGGATGTCCCCGTGTTCATTGTGTCCAAAGACAATCGTTTGCTGGATCGTTTTCGTGCAATGGGGTTTTCGGATGGATTGACTCCGAAGAAGCGAGTACCCTTGGGGGGGTTGCATCAACTGACGGATGCATTGTTGACTGGCTTTGGTGGCTAGTCCCCGCCACCACTTTTAAAGGAGCGCGAAATGGGTTTGAGAATTAATGACGTGGTACCCAATCTGAGTCTTGAAACCGATCAGGGCAATTTCATGCTGCACGACTTCATTGGCGATAGCTGGACCATTTTGTTCAGTCACCCCAAAGATTTCACGCCAGTGTGTACGACTGAATTTGGCGCTGTGGCCAAATTGAGCGAAGAGTGGAAAAAGCGCGGCACGAAAGTGATAGGTTTGTCGGTGGATGGTGTCGCGGAGCACGAAAAGTGGAAAGGCGACATCGAGAAATTTTCGGGTGCAAACCCATCGTTCCCGATCATCGCCGACAAATCGCTTGAGGTGTCCAAGGCGCTGGACATGTTGCCCGCCAATGCATATTTGCCCGATGGCCGAACCGCTGCGGATTCTGCAAGTGTTCGTGTGGTGTTCATTTTCAGCCCGGACAAAAAAATGCAGTTGTCCATGACCTACCCGATGACAATCGGCCGCAATTTTGCCGAGGTGTTGCGTGCGCTGGACGCGCTGCAAGCCACTTGGGGGAAACCGATAGCCACCCCGGCCAACTGGACCCCTGGTGAAGATGTGATTGTGGCTTTGTCACTGAATGACGAACAAGCCAAGGCCAAGTACGGCAACATTGACATCAAACTGCCATACCTGCGAACCACGAAATTGCCGGGTTAATTTTCCTTAGCCTTGCAGTGGTTGCGCAAGCACCCACAGCCCCAGGCTGGTGAACACCACCATCAACACCAGCATGGGCAACTGGCTTAGTGTGGCGCGCCCGGTGGTGCGTTCAAGTTTCAACGCCTCTTGATGGGCAAGCCACACGGCAGCAATGTGACCCATCAAAATCAGAATGACCTGGCTGCTCCAGATGTTGGCCATGTCGGGCAACCAGGGCAGCCTTCCTGTGATGGCCGTGCCAAACACATTCCAGCCCCTGCCGAAGGGATCCGACACCAAGCCCCGAATTTTTAACCCCTGGCTGAACAGCACGGTGTAGTAGTGGGTCACGTGGTACACCACGGCAATGGGCACCAGGCTGGGCAGGTAATGGCGCATCAACAGGCCCATGCTTTGCCCGCCGCCTGTGATTAAACGCCCCAGCGCCAGAAACGCCATAAACAACAGCAGGTAAAACAGTGGCGAAACAATCAACAGCACAATTTCCCACACCACAAAAAACGGGCGCACCTGCGGATAAATTTTCAAGGGGTGTTGGCCAAAGGCAGTGGTTAAAATGCCGAACGGGTCTTGCCAGAAAAGATTGAAATACAGCTGCGTTTCGCGAAGGCCATCAAAAGCGGTGGACGACAACAAAAACAGCACGAACATGCATTGCGCCGGGTGCCACAAGCGCAGGCGGCGCAGGTCTGAAAACGGCAGGGTAATTCGCCAGCGGTAGTGGCCATCGGCACACGCCATTCTGCGCAACGGCGCGCAAGCCGCAAAAATTCTAAACAGCACAGCAAAGGGTTCGCCACGCTGCAACCAGCGGCGCGTGCCCCACAACACCATGCCACCCAGATTTAGCACAGCAAGCGCAATCAACAGCAAGGCAAGCTTGCGCGGCGTGCTGTGAAAAAACAGTTCCACCGCCACCAGCGTTGCAAGTTGAAGCAGTGCTGGCCAATGGCCCAGCCAGCGCGGGTAGCGGAACAGCCCTGCCCAATTTTTTGGCAACAGAAAACGCCAGGGGTGTTGGTGCTTGTACCAATCACCAATCAACATGGCGCTGTAGGCCCCGCCCAGCATGAACACGATCCAGAAAAAGGTCATGTTGAAATTGCGGTGGCTGTCGTTGCTGCCCAGCAGGCCGGTAAGCACACAAAACACCAGTGCGACCAGCCAGATCAGGGAGCCGCTTGCGCGTGCAACATTCACCCAGGCACCGGGCCACGCCGGAAATGGCAGTTGCCGATGCGCATGCAGGTGCGTGGAATATCGACCTGCAACGGCCAGCAAAAGAAATGACAATACCAGTGCCGCAACCGAACCCAGAATATACAGCCCGTAGGGCATGGGCAATTGCACCGGTTCACCGAATGCGTGCGCCCATGCCGATGCAGGTGCTGCCAGCAGCAGCCCTGCACCCGTCAAAACATATTTCATTTCGGGTTGTTTCGGTAGTACACGTTTTCCCACATCTGCACGTAAACTTCGGCGCTGTTGTACAGCGCATCCAGCGCTTCACCGCCGCCTTCCAGCCGAACTTCTTCAACAAAGTCGGCCACCAGGCCGTAATGGGCCATGCCCACTTCGTCGATGTGCCAGAACTTGCCGCTTTCCGGAATGGTTAGCAGGTTTACTTTCATGGGTGGAAGTGATTGGTAGCGCGAACCCCAGTCGTCGCCCCTGAACAGGGTGAATGGATATTGCACAGGTTCGCTGTCGCCGCCGCGTGGGCCGGGGTGCCCACCAAAGCCATTTGCATCTGCCCCGTAGCCCAGGCCCAATACTGAATCGTTTACACCGGCTTTGTTGCGCCAGAACTTCAGCTTCTCAAGAAATTCCACGTGCTTGATGCCGTTGCCCTTGTAGGGGTAAATCACGCCACCGTGTTTCAGCATGCGAATGGCCTGGTCGCTGGTCAAGCCGCCATGTGCGTCGTGTGACGAAGCCATGGGGTAGGGCGGGTTCATGGTTTCCGCCAGATTCAGCATCAGGTCTTTGCTGTGGTAGGCAGCGTGGTCAATGTCGATGACGAAGCCTTTTTCCATCAATGCTTTCAACGCATACATGCCCAGGTCTGTCACGGTGCGCGCATTGCAGCGTTTGCCATCGGGGTACAAAGGCGTGACGCCACCCACGGCTTCCAGCAGCATTTTGGTCAATGCATTGCTGCTGCTACCGGGGACGGCGGTGGTCATGTTGGTACCGGGCTCACGAACCGAAGGCTCGTTGGCGGGGAATTCGCGGCATTCGGTGGTTTTCCAGAAGCTGCCTGTGTCGAGGAAGTTCAGGAAGTTGATCACGTCGCCACTGAAAATACCGGCACCGCCCAGCGAGCTGTCAATGTCATGGAAGGGGTACACATGGCGTGCGCCAAGCGCCCACAGTTTTTCGATTTCCTGATCAATCTGGGTTTGGTCGCATTTGCGCACTTCACTGCCATCGGGCAAAAACGTAACGCCGCAGTTAAATACTTGCGCCACTTCGATGCCAAGCACAACCGCCAGTTTGCCTTCGTTTGCCACTTGCCGTGCTTCGGCAGGTGATTTGACGATTCGGTACCAGCCTTTGCCCGGGCCGCCGAATTGCGCGTCAATGTAGTCTTGCACGTCGTAAAGGTATTCCACCTGTTTGGTGGCCACGCTCATGTCGTCGCAGTCTGCTTCAGGCTTGCCCGCATAGGTTTGACCCACGCGGCACAGCGACGCAATGTTGGTGCCGTGGTTCACCATCACGCGCAAACCTGCACGCCAGGCGCGTTCAACCCAGGCGTGGTACATCACCTGGTGGGTCAGGAAGTTGCGGCGTGGCCAGTCCGCAAAGGTGGGCCACCCTTGTGTTTGGTGGGTGCCAGTGGGGTTGGTTTCCAGAATGTTGTTGGCGTCGCGAATGCCATTGGGGCCGTGAAATGCCTCACAGTTGTCCAGCGCATGCGGAATACCGAAGCGGTGAACCACCTCACCGTACAGCACACCACCGGCCGAGGGGCCTACATCGCCAGCCAGCGACATTTCACTGGACATGCCCATGTGTGTGTGGGTGTCCGCAAAGCCGATGATGGGCTGCGTTTCACCACGCCCGGTGTAGGGCGTGCCTTCCATGCCGGTGGGCATTTCGGGGTAGGGGGTGCAATCGCTGTCGGGCATTAATTTGAATTGCGTGCGCTCGTTGCTGGCGGTGGCAAGCACCAGGCCGCTGTTTTCATCCAGTGCCAGGAAGCGGCCTGCTGAATCGGTGAAACCGAACAACTGGCCCTGCTTGTCAAAGCTTGCGTTCCACACACCGGCATCGGTGGGTTCTGCGCTGGGCACTACGATGTCGCCTTGAACAGTGACCATTTGCCGGTCGCTGCCGTAAATCAGGTACTTACCCAATTCGGTGGGGCGCAAGGTAAAGCCTTCTGCCGATGTGGCCGGGCCAGCTGCGTAGCGTGCCGAAGCGGGTTGCACAAACTGGCGGCTGAAAGCCGATTGCAATCCGAAGCAGCCATTCGCGATGGAGAACTGCGACAACTGCGTGGCCTCTGAAGCGGAGACCGGCTGTGCTGTGGCGCTGTTGCCGCTAACGGTCGTTTCTTCCGTGGCGTTGCACGCCGCCAAAAGAGCCAAAACGCCAATGGCCAGAATTTTTCTTGTTTTCATCAGGCAAGCCCCGCAGATTTTAATGGTGGTGTTCTAGTACCAAGCGGGGGTGCAATTCAGATGTGTTTGTGACAGGAAGTTTGAGCGCAATGTAAAAAGCCCGACACTTCTGCGGTGTCGGGCTTTTTGTATTTTGTGGTGGGTCGTGCGAGATTCGAACTCACGACCAAAGGATTAAAAGTCCTCTGCTCTACCAGCTGAGCTAACGACCCACATTTCGCTGTCAGGCTTTCGCCCTCAACCGAAGACCGCGATTATGGCCAAGTTTTCAAAAGTGGTCAAGCCCTGATGCTGCAAAAAGCCACTATTTTTTGGTCGAAGTAACGTAAGGGTTTGAAATCTTGAAGCGTTTTAAAATTTCGATTTCGCGGTTTTCCATCAATTCAGCCTGATTGTCGCTTTCATGCACATAGCCTTGAGCATGCAGGCAACCGTGAATTACCAAGTGGGCCAGGTGTTCAACCGGGTCTTTGTGCTGTTCGATGGCTTCACGTTCAACCACAGCAGGGCAAATCACAATGTCGGCCATGAACACCGGCAGGCCCGAATTGGCGCCCAGGTCGGGCATGTCCATGGGGAAGGTCAGCACATTGGTGGCGTAGTCTTTGTCGCGGAAGTCGCGGTTTAGTTGTCGGCCTTCGTCTTCACCGACAAAGCGAATGGTTATTTCAGCGCGGTCCATGAAGCAGGCTTTGGCCCAACGGCGTATGCGGCTGTTGTCCACTTCCGAGAAGGGCGGGTGGTCTGCGTGCATGGCCCACTGAATGGCCACGCTGACGGTGGTGCGCGCTTTATTCGTCATCGGTGTCTGTTGTGTTGGTTCGTTCGGGGTTGTGGAATCGTTCGTAGGCTTCAACAATGCGTGCCACCAGTGGGTGGCGAACCACGTCTGCGCTGGTGAAGTAGGTCATTGCAATTCCTTTCACGTTGCGCAATACATGTTGGGTTTGTACCAGCCCGCTTTGTTGGCCCCGTGGCAGGTCGATCTGGGTTACGTCGCCGGTAATCACGGCCTTGCTGCCAAAACCAATGCGGGTCAGAAACATTTTCATTTGCTCGGGTGTGGTGTTTTGCGCTTCGTCCAGAATCACAAACGCATGGCTTAGCGTGCGGCCGCGCATGTAGGCCAGCGGCGCAATTTCAATCACATTGCGCTCGAACCATTTCTGCACGCGGTCATAACCGGCCAAGTCGTACAAGGCATCGTACAGGGGGCGCAGGTAGGGGTCTACTTTCTGGTTTAGGTCACCTGGCAGAAAGCCCAGGCGTTCGCCAGCCTCCACGGCGGGGCGTGTCAGAATGATGCGCTTCACGCTGTCGCGTTCAAGTGCGTCCACGGCGCATGCCACGGCCAAATAGGTTTTTCCGGTACCGGCAGGGCCAATGCCAAAAGTCAGGTCATGTTCCATCACCGACTTCAGGTAATCCTTCTGGCGCTCGGTGCGTGGTTGCAGATCCCCTTTCTTTGTTCGCAGCACCACGGGCTCGTCGGCCCCCGTGATCGTCGGAATTTCTTTTCTTGGGCTGGCCACGGCGTTGGTGTTTTTCAGTTCAACCAGCGCCAGTTGAATTTCGTCGGCGGTCACCGGTTTGTCACTTTTTTCAAAAAAGTGGTTGATCAGGATGAATGCCTGTTTTGCATTTTCCTTGTCGCCCGCTACGCTCAGTGTGTTGTTGCGGCGTGAAATTTTTACTTGCAAGGCCGCTTCAATTTGTCGCAGGTTGGCATCCACGGGGCCGCACAGATTGGCCAGTTTGTGGTTGTCGTCTTCGGGGGCTTGCCATTCACTGCCTTTTGATCTCATTGGGTGCTTCTTGAAAAGTTAAGTGTCTATTTTAAGCAATCAGTCTTCCAGCTGCCGGTGGCGCGGCGGGAAACTGACACGCATCAGGGTGCCGGGCCGGTCAGGGTGGGCAGATTTCGGGTTGTCGTGAATGTTTACGTTGGCATGGTGTTGTTGTGCTGTTTCCAGCACAATGGCCAGCCCAAGGCCCGAGCCATCTTCACTGGTGCCCAGCACACGGTAAAAACGGTCGAATACCAGGTTGCGTTCGCCGGCAGGTATGCCCGGGCCGTCGTCTTCCACTTCCAGCACAATGGCCTCGCGCTGCGGGCTGTCGTCCACACGCACTGTCACGCAGCCTTCTTCCGGGGTGTAGCGCAAGGCATTTTCCACCAGGTTTTTCAGCATCTCGGTCAGCATCAGGGTTTGGCCGTTCACGTACACCGGGTGGTCGGGCACTTCCACGCCCAGGTCGATGTGTTTGTTCATGGCTTCTGGCACAAAGTCGCGGGTTACCGTGCGTGCAATGTGGGTCAAATCAAGTTTTTCAAATTGCAGCACGGAAGGTGCTTCGGTTCGCGCCAGCGCAAGCAGTTGGTTTACCAGGCGTGTGGATCGTTCAGTGCCCACTTTCAGGCGGCGCAGGCTTCGTAGTTTGGCCGCTTCATCGGTTTCGTCGCTGAGCAGTTCAACCTGCATGCGCAGGCCAGCCAGCGGTGTTTTTAATTGGTGTGCTGCATCGGCGACAAAGCGTTTTTGCGTGTCGATGGTTTGCTCCAGCCGTTCCAGTTGTTCGTTCAATGCGGTAATGACTGGCAACAGTTCTTCGGGTGTGTCTTTGGTTTGCAGGGCGCTTAAATCGTCTGGCTTGCGGGTGCGAATAATTTCGAGCAAGGTGTTCAAAGGTGCAATGCCTCGCGACAAGCCAAACCACACCAGCAACACGGCCAACGGCAGGATCACGAACTGCGGCAAAATTACACCCTTGATGATTTCATTGGCCAGGCTGTCGCGCTTGCCCAGGGTTTCCGCAATCTGAATCAGCATGAAACGGTTTTCACCCGCAGCGGGCAGTTCAATCCACAAATGGCCTGCGCGGAAATCTTCGCCGTTCACCACAATGTCTCGAAAATTCACCACGCCAATTTGCCGGGCCTCGCGTTGCGGAATGGGCAGGGTGCGTTCGTCGCCCAACAGGAATTCGCCGGTTTTGCCGACAATTTGCAAACGCAACTGGTCGGTGCCATCGGCCAGTAAAATTTCAATGGCTTCTTTGGGAATTTCAAATTGACCGGTGGGGGATTGGGCCGCAACTTCTTGGGCCAAGGCGGTAATTTTGTCGTCAAGAATGTGATCGAAGGGATCGTTGGCGATCGATTTGGCCACCAGATAAGTAACGCCAATGCTCATGGGCCACAGTATCAGCAACGGGGCCAGCATCCAGTCCAGAATTTCACCGAACAGTGACCGGCGTTGATTGCGGCCCGATGCAAGCGGGTTGCGTTTGTACCAAGCCAATCAGGCACCTGCTCTATGCATTGGGAGTGCTTTCTTTCTCGGTGTACTTTTCAAGGCAATAACCCAGGCCACGCACTGTGGCAATTCGAACACCGTTGACTTCAATTTTTTTGCGCAGGCGGTGAATGTACACCTCAATGGCGTTGTTGCTCACCTCTTCGCCCCATTCGCACAAGTGGTCTACAAATTGATCCTTGCTGACCAGGCGGCCAACGCGCTGAAGCAACACTTCCAGCAGGCCCACTTCACGGGCAGAAAGGTCAAGCATGTCTTCATTGATGTAGGCAATGCGCCCTACCTGGTCAAAGGTTAAGGGTCCGTGTTTCCAAATGCTTGCGCCACCACCCGTGCCACGGCGTGCCAGTGCACGCACGCGGGCTTCGAGTTCTTTCAGGTCGAAGGGTTTGGCCATGTAATCGTCGGCACCTGCATCAAGCCCCTGTACGCGTTGCTCAACACTGTCAGCAGCCGTCAGAATAAGCACGGGCATGTTGTTGTTGCGGGCACGCAGGCGGCGAAGCACCTCAAGGCCACTCATCTTGGGCAGGCCCAGGTCGAGTATCAGAATATCGTAATTCATGGTGGTCAACGCTGTATCGGCGTCGCTGCCCTTGAACATGCAGTCCACTGCATAACCGGCTTGCCGCAGTGATTGCGACAAACCTTCGGACAACAAGCTGTCGTCCTCGGCCAGAAGTATTTTCATCCCGTGTCTCCCCAGTACAGGCCGGCCGGTTTGGCTCTTTTTACCTGAACATGAATGGTGTTGTATTGCTTTGATTTTAGCCTGAAAGTGCAGCGGCTTTCGCAGTGTGTATGGCGTCACGGGTGTTTCGGGCTTCAAGCGCGGCGGCGCTTGCAAAATCGGCCTTGTTGCTGGCGTACAAAATGGCGCGCGATGAATTGATCAACAAGCCCCATCCTTGGCTGCACAGCCCATTCTTCACAGTATTCGGCAGGTCGCCGCCTTGGGCGCCAATGCCGGGTACTAGCAGGGGTGCGTCGCCCACAATGCTGCGCACAGTGCGAATTTCTTCCGGGTAGGTTGCGCCCACCACAAGGCCCACTTGCTGGTGCGGATTCCATGTGGTGGTGGCCAGTTTGGCGACTGTTTGGTAAAGCGGCTCGCTTTTTTCTGTGTTTAAAAATTGCAGGTCGTTGCCACCGGGGTTGGACGTGCGGCACAGTAGAAACAGGCCGCGATCAGCATACGCATGGTAGGGCTCGACGGAATCGCTGCCCATGTAGGGGCTTAGCGTGACACTGTCGGCTTTATAGCGCTCGAATGCTTCAATGGCGTATTGCTTGGCGGTGGCGCCAATGTCGCCGCGCTTGGCATCCAGAATGGTGGTGGCGTGCGGGGCAATTTCATTGGCATACGCCAGAATGTTTTCCAGCGCTGCTTCAGCACGGTTGGCTGCAAAGTAGGCAATTTGGGGTTTGAATGAACACGCGAATTCGGCGGTGGCCTTGATGATTTCCATGCAGAAGCGTTCAATTTCCGCAGGGCTGCTGCCGTAGCCTTCCGGCATGCGGAAAATGTCGGGATCCAGGCCCACACACAACATGGAATTACTGTATTGCCAACTGTGCGCAAGGCGTTGCGGGAAGGTGTTGAATTCGGAAAAACGGTGGCTGGCCATTGCGCAATTGAACTGTTGGAAGTGGCCTTATTGTACAGGATCAGGGCAAGCCCCTAGGGGCAATTGCAGGTGGATGCACTACACTGGGGCGCTTGACTGAACGATCATTCACTTTCGTGCCTGCTGCAAAATTATCCTTACCGCAAATCCAGTTACTCCTTGGCATTACTGCCATTTGGGGCATGAACTGGCCTGTGATGAAGTATGCGGTGACCCAATACCCACCCCTGCATTTCCGCACCCTGTGCATGGTGTTCGGCATGGTGGCCATGTGGTTTGTGGCCCGGCAAATGAAGGTGTCGCTGAAGGTGCCGCGTGAGTTGTGGGGCAGGCTGGCGCTGCTGTGTATTCCCAACATGATTGGTTGGCACGTGTTCTGTATTCTGGCGGTGAAAGAATTGAGTTCGGGCCGTGCTGCCATTTTGGGTTACACCATGCCGGTGTGGGCGGTGCTCTCGGGCCTGATGTTCGCGCACCCGGTGGGGCGGCGTGGCTGGGTGGGCCTAAGCCTGGCCATGGTGGCTGCCATGCTGTTGCTATCTTCTGAATTTGCAGCCATTGCCGGCAGCCCGCTTGGGGTGGTGCTGATGTTGATTGCTGCGGCGAGTTGGGGTTTTGGCACCACATTGATTCGACACTACCCGTTGAAATTGCATGCGCTTGCGTTCACGCACGCCATGATGCCGCCGACCATCATTGCCATGGGCCTTGTCGGGTTGTGGTTTGAAGGCACCGATGTGGGCTTGCCGCAAGGTTGGTCGCAGTGGTGGCCAATTTTTTACAACGCGCTGGGTGTGTTTGCATTTTGTCAGGTGGCCTGGTTCAGCTTGGCCAAATCATTGCCACCGGTGGTGTCCAGTTTGTCGATCATGATCATTCCGGTGGTGGGTGTAATGTCGGGCAGTTTCTTTTTGGGTGAAGTGCCGCAGTGGCCCGACTTCGCGGCGCTGGTACTGATACTTGGGGCGATGGCGGTGATTTTGGTGCCAAGGCGCAAGAAAGTTGCGTTGATTTGAGGCGTTGGTTGCCCGATTCCGCAATGAAAAACGCTCTGATTCATGATCTGAACTTGAAGTGTCACAGCTGACCGAAAACTTGGCATATCAACTTTGCTGCTGGTGTCGCACTAAGCCAATCCCTCCAAAACACACGGTCGGGCTTGGCTTTCGCTGGTCGCGACCGTTTGACCCTGCGCGCAAAGTCGGCAAGTTTTCTGACTTGTCAGGCTGCGACAACTTTCAAGTTCAGCTCTGAGTCACCGGCGCTTGCGCATCTCCACGACTGCGCATCTCACTGCTGGATTCAAAGCCCAATCGGCAGCGATGTTCCAATCGCTTCGCCTTCAAGAAAACCTGCCCGTTTGAGTTCACACGCCACGGTCGGCGATCAGCCGGCAACCCGCGCGACCTTCAGTTGTGTCGAGCGGGTTGAGTCAGTGTTAACTTCAAAAAGGGATCAACAGGTTTTCAGGCGAATGATTGGGACTCGCGACGAGTGGGCTAATAAACCAGCTGCCGATCAGTTCCGGAAGTACTTCCGTGACCTATACACCAGCGCCTCGCCTTCCCGAAAGTCGCAGCGCAGCACCTCGCCCACCATAATGAAATGATCGCCTTCATCGTGGCGGTTGCGTACCTTGCACTCAAAATGCGCCAAGGCCTTGGGTATCAGCGGTGCACCACCCAAACCTTCAATCACTTCCAGGCCCGCAAAACGATCGCCTTTGAACGTAGAAAAGTGATGCGACAGTTCTTCCTGGTCGGCCGACAGCACGCTGACACCGTAATGCGTGGCCACGGCGAATGCATCGTGGCTGCTGGCTTTTTTGGACAAACTCCACAGCACCAAGGGCGGGTGCAGGGAAACCGAGTTGAAGGAGTTCGCGGTAACACCCACGTACTTGCCTTCGGCATTTTTTGTGGTGATGATGGTGATACCAGTGGCAAACTGGGCCAGCGCTTGCCGAAACAGATGCGCATCCAGTTCGGCATCGCCTTCGCGTTTCTCGGCGCGAATGAATTCGGGTTTTGCAGGTGATTGCATGGGGGTACTTCTTTTGTATCGAATGGGCCCATTGTGCCAAACAAGTGCCCGAATTGCTGGAATCGGCACTCAAATCGTGGTTTTCAGGTCCATGTGCTTGAAATGATTTAAAATACCGCCAATTCTAAAAAGGTATTTTCCTTGAGCGCATTGTCTTTCACACTCAAAACCACCTCAGGCCAAGCCCGTCGAGGTGAAATCACCACGGCACATGGTGTCATTCAAACCCCGATTTTTATGCCGGTGGGCACTTATGGCACCGTGAAGGGCATGACACCACGCGATCTCACTGAAATCAATGCCCAAATTATTTTGGGCAACACCTTTCATTTGTGGATGCGGCCTGGCCTGGACATCATGGAAAAATTTGGTGGCCTGCACCAGTTCATGGGCTGGGAAGGTCCAGTTTTGACCGATTCAGGCGGCTTTCAAGTGTTCAGCCTTGGGGCCATGCGCAAAATCAAGGAAGAGGGTGTGCACTTTCGCAGCCCAGTGAATGGCGACAAATTATTCCTCACGCCCGAGGAAAGCATGCGCATTCAAACCGTGCTGAATTCCGACATTGTGATGATTTTCGATGAGTGTACGCCGTACCCCGCTACCCACACCGAGGCGCGCTTGTCCATGGAAATGTCCATGCGCTGGGCGCGCCGTTCGCGCGATTCATTCGATGCGCTGGGCAACAACAACGGTTTGTTTGGCATTGTGCAAGGCGGCATGTACGAAGACCTGCGTGATATTTCGCTGCAAGGTCTGGAAGAAATAGGCTTTGACGGATATGCCATTGGTGGTTTGTCCGTGGGTGAGCCGAAAGACGACATGCAACGCATTTTGGCGCACACGGCCCCCAAGCTTCCGCAAAACAAGCCGCGTTACCTGATGGGCGTGGGCACGCCCGAAGATTTGGTGAATGCGGTGGGGCAGGGCATCGACATGTTTGATTGTGTAATGCCCACTCGCAATGCACGCAATGGATGGCTGTTTACACGCACTGGCGACATTCGCATTCGCAATGCCAAATTTCGCAACGATGAAAGTCCGCTTGATACCACCTGCACTTGTTACACCTGCAAGAATTTCTCGCGCGCGTATTTGCATCACCTGGACCGCAGCAAGGAAATTCTGGGTGCGCATTTGAACACCATGCACAACCTGCACTACTACCTGGAATTGATGCGTGAAATGCGCGAAGCGATCGAACAAGGTCGCTTCGAAGAGTTTACAAAAGAATTCACCGTGTTGCGTGGTCTGCAGAGCGCCCAGAAGTCCACTGTTTGAAGCTGAACCAAGGTATCTGTACCGCTTTCAGTTTGGCGTAAGTTTTCGCTCTGATACTCGGATGCAAGCCTGGGCTGGGAGGGATGTGACTTCGTATTCCTTGCCTGCGGTTAACAACAACCTTAAAAAGGAGACAAGCGATGAGCAACCCAAATGGCGGTGATGCCTACTGGAAAGCGACAATCAGCCTGTTGACCAAAATCATGATCGTGTGGTTTCTGGTTTCTTACGGCGCTGGTATTTTGTTTGTTGAGCAACTCAATCAATTCAGCATCGGTGGTTATCCACTGGGCTTCTGGTTTGCCCAACAAGGTTCTATTTACGTATTCATTGTTCTCATTTTCTACTATGCGAAGAAAATGGGTCAGATTGACCGCGAACACGACGTCCACGAAAACTAAGGAGATTGCTAATGGATTTGCAAACAATCACCTACGTCATCGTGGGTTTGAGTTTCTCGCTGTACCTCGGTATTGCGTTCTGGGCTCGTGCGGGCAGCACGGGTGAATTTTATGTGGCTGGCGGTGGTGTACACCCCGTGGCCAACGGCATGGCGACTGCGGCGGACTGGATGTCGGCCGCTTCGTTCATTTCAATGGCTGGTTTGATTGCCAACATGGGTTACGGTGGTTCTGTATTCCTGATGGGCTGGACCGGTGGTTATGTGTTGCTGGCGATGTTGCTGGCCCCTTATTTGCGCAAGTTCGGCAAGTTCACGGTGCCCCAGTTCATTGGTGATCGTTACTACTCCAACACAGCCCGAACAGTGGCCGTGATCTGTTTGCTGGTTGCTTCCATTACTTACGTAATTGGACAGATGACCGGTGTGGGTGTGGCTTTCTCCCGATTCCTGGGTGTGTCTGCTGAGGTGGGTATTTACGTGGGTATGGGCATTGTGTTCATGTACGCTGTGTTTGGCGGCATGAAGGGCATTACTTACACGCAGATTGCGCAGTACGTCGTGCTGATTTTCGCCTACACCATTCCTGCTATCTTTATTTCACTGAACCTGACTGGCAACCCCTTGCCACAACTGGGTCTGGGTTCCGACATGCTGGCCAACGGCCAACCCATGCTGGCCACCTTGGACAAAGTGGTGACCGACCTTGGTTTCAGCACCTACACCACCACACCGGCGGGTAGCTATCTGAACACTTTCTTCTACACCATCAGTTTGATGATTGGTACTGCGGGTCTGCCCCACGTGATCATTCGTTTCTTCACTGTACCTACAGTGAAAGACGCACGTTCATCGGCTGGCTGGGCGCTGGTATTCATTGCAATTCTGTACACCACAGCACCCGCAGTTG
Source organism: Limnobacter sp. (assembly GCF_036846585.1). Taxonomy (GTDB): domain Bacteria; phylum Pseudomonadota; class Gammaproteobacteria; order Burkholderiales; family Burkholderiaceae_B; genus Limnobacter. The sequence goes on from NZ_DAIUBR010000004.1 coordinate 29,435, forward strand.
GCGCGATGGCCCGTTACAACCTGCATGCCACAGTCAACACCAATGTGGTCACAGGCGGTGACTTGTTTGCACCTGAAGCACAGTTGCCAAACGACCAGAAACCCGCATGGATGGGACGTTGGGAAACCACAGGTCTGTTGAAGTTTGACGACAAGAACGGCGATGGTCGCATTCAATACTACAACGATGCCTCCAAAAACCCAGAGTTCCTTGCCAAGGCTGAGGCTGCTGGCTGGAAGGGCAGTGAAATGACAGTGAATGCCGACATTATGGTATTGGCAAACCCTGAAATTGCATTGTTGCCCAACTGGGTCATTGCCTTGGTGGCTGCCGGTGGTTTGGCTGCCGCCTTGTCCACAGCTGCTGGTTTGTTGTTGGCGATTTCGTCTGCCGTGTCGCATGACTTGATCAAGGGTGTGTTTAATCCTGGTATTTCTGAAAAGAACGAATTGCTGGCTGGTAAAATTTCCATGGCCGGTGCGATTGTTCTGGCCGGTTACCTGGGCTTGAATCCTCCGGGCTTTGCGGCAGGTACTGTGGCTTTGGCCTTCGGTATTGCAGCATCTTCACTGTTCCCTGTGATCATGATGGGCATCTTCTCCAAGAAGATGAACTCCACAGGCGCAATCGTGGGCATGTTGACTGGTTTGGGCGTGACCCTGTTCTATGTGTTCGCACACAAAGGCATCTTGTTCATCAAAGGCACCGAGTACGTTGAACTGGTGGGCGGCACCAACGGCTTCTTCGGCATTACGCCAGAAGCCTTCGGTACGGTTGGCGCAATCGCCAACTTCCTGATTGCCTACATGGTCAGCAAGGTGACAGCACCACCGCCTGAGCACATTCAGCACTTGGTTGAAGATGTTCGTACCCCACGTGGTGCGGGTGTTGCAACCGGTCACTGATTGACTGTTCAACAATAACTACTGCTTCATCGAAAAGCAGGGCTTGAGAAGTTTGAAAGCCCGGTGAGAAATCACCGGGCTTTTTTATTTTTCTCAGAAGAATGTGGCAATGTTTGAAAATTGCGCCTGAACCCATGGGTGGCTTCCCAGCGCCGCAATCAACAACATGGCCAGCAACAACAGGCCAAAAGGTTTTAGTACACTGCTTCTGACCACTGCTGGGTGCTTGCTGGTGGTATTGTTTGTTGTTCCTGTGTTGTCGGGTTGTGTCATCGGAAGGCTGTTTTTAACTTTCTCCGGAATCACTTTGCCCAAAAACCACATGGCACCGCTGACCACGACCAGGTCGTCGGTAATACCGAGCAGCACCAGAAAGTCGGGGATCAGGTCAATCGGGCTGAACAGGTAAACCACCACGGCCAGCATGATGCCTTTGATCCATTTTGGTGTGTCGGCATGCCGAAAGGCATGCCACATCAGGCGACCATGGTTTTTAAGTGCCTTGAGTTTTGTCAGTATCGGAAAGAAACGTGTGAACATGCGCAGCACCCAACTACAAAAAGAGGAATCATTGTGACCCAAGCACCCTTGATGATCCAGCGTTCATGTCGCATTCCCGTGCCATTGGCCGATTGTTTTGCCCTGTACACACGATTAAGGGCGAATGAGTACATTCACAGTGACTCGGTGATTGCCCCAATTACCAACATAGAAATGATTCAGGGTAAGTTGTTCAATGAGGTCGGTGATATTCAACGCATCACCTTCAAGGGTGGCGCGGTAATTGATGAAGAATTACTGGCCTTTGTGCCCAACAGGCAATTTGTTTATCGGGGCACCGGCTTTAGCCAACCTATGTTGAGCTGGCTTGATCACGCCAAGGGATCTTTTGAATTTGAGAAAGACGGCGAAGATGCCACCTTGGTGACTTGGCGCTACCTGTTTTATTTGAAGCCAGGCTTGGCAACAGCGGCCAAACGGATTGTGTTCAAGGCAGGCATGGTGGATTTGATCTGGAACCGGATGATGACAAAAACCCTGGTGAATCTGACCCAGATCATCACGCTGCGTGCCATGCATCCAGGAAGAAAATCAGTCTGATTTTTTCGTATCAAGGCGCTTGGCAGGTTCGTGGCTTAAGCAATGATCACCGGGGTGTCGGGAAGCTCGTTCTTGCCGCCCCCATCGTGCGGAAAGTGTTCAATTAGCTTGTTGTTTACCGCCGCAATACACGCCTTCACGCCTTCTTCGTAGTGCCCCTGCGCAAACGCGGCTTCAATGGCTTGGCATAATTCTTCCCAGTACCGGCTGTCCACTTTGGCGTGAATGCCGCGATCGGCGACAATTTCAATGGCGTGGTCGGCCAGCAGAACATAAATCAGCACGCCGTTGTTCAGTTCGGTGTCCCACACATGCAATTCGCTGAACACCTCGATGGCGCGTTGTCGAGGCGTTTCCCTGTCGAGCAGCGCCTGCAATTCCAAAGCGCTTTCCACGGCAAAACGAATTTCTCCGCTGTGCTGTGTTTCGCTGGCTTGAATGGAATGCGCAATGTGTTCAAGGTGTGTGCGCGTGAAAATTTTGCGCACGTGCCGCTCCGTGGTCATCAGGTGTTTCAGAATGCGTTTGAAATCCATGCCTACCACCTTCCCGAAGCGCCGCCGCCACCAAAGCCACCCCCTCCACCGCTGAAGCCACCGCCACCGCCACGCCCGGAGCCAAAGCCACCGCGCCCGCCAATCATGCCACCGGCGTTGCCAAACAGGGTCAGAAATGCTGCCACCACGGCAGCCAGAATGGCGATGATTATTGTGCCTGCAAACAGCCAGGCCACCACAAACACCACACCACCTGTGGCCAGTGCCGCCGGAAGTTTGCCAATTGCTTTGCGCAAAAAACCACCCAGAAACAGTGCAAGCATCAACACCACGGGCGCAATGTCTTCAATCGGGTTGCCACCGTTGCTTGTGTTGGCAGGCGAAGGTTCAGGCAGTGGTTCGCCTTCAATCACCCGAATCATTTGATCCACACCAGCCGTCACTCCGCCCACAACGTCGCCCTGGCGAAACTGCGGAATGATAATTTCTTCAATGATGCGTTTGGATGTGATGTCAGTCAGCGCACCCTCCAGGCCGTAACCCACCTCGATGCGAAGCGCTCGGTCTTGCAAAGCCACCACCAGAATTGCGCCGTCGTCGACGCCTTTGCGACCAATTTTCCAGCTTTCAGCCACGCGCAGCGCGTACTGCTCAATGGGTTCCGGTTGCGTGGTTTGCACCAGCAGCACGGCAATTTGACTGCCTTTGGCGGCTTCAAATTCCTGCAACTTCTGGATCAAGGCCGCTTGTTGTTCATTGCTTAAGGTGCCTGTGCTGTCGACTACTTGCGCGGTCAATGCAGGCACCGCCACCTCGGCTTTCAGCAAACCCGGGGCAAGCAGAATGATTGCGCACAGGCACAAGCGGACCAAGGTGAGGTGCGTTTTATGCATCACTTGGTGCCGAAGTCGACTGTGGGCGGCTTGGAAATGACTGCTTCGTTTTCAACCGTGAAACTGGGTTTGACGCTGTAACCCATCACCATGGCGGTCAGGTTGCTGGGGAATGAGCGCACTGTCACGTTGTACTCCTGTACCGCCTTGATGTAGCGGTTGCGCGCCACGGCAATGCGGTTTTCTGTGCCTTCCAGTTGAGCCTGCAAGTCGCGGAACGCCTGATTGGCTTTCAGGTTGGGGTAGTTCTCGGTGATCAGCAGCAGGCGAGACAATGCACCTGTCAGTTCGCCCTGGGCCTGCTGAAATTTGTTAAAGGCTTGCGGGTCGTTGATCAGTTCCGGTGTGGCTTGAATCGAGGTGGCCCTCGAGCGTGCTTCAACCACCTGGGTCAATGTTTCCTGCTCGAAATTCGCTTCGGCTTTCACCACATTCACCAGGTTGGGCACCAGGTCTGCACGGCGCTGGTATTGGTTCAGCACTTCAGCCCACGCGGCATTCACCTGTTCATCGGTGGTTTGAAAGGTGTTGTAACCGCAGCCGCTCAATACAAGCGCAGACAGCAAAGTGAAAACAGACAGTACGCGATTCATTCAAACGCTCCTTGGTGGGTGGTTGCTTGATTGTGCCGGTTTTGATTGTGACTAGCTAGTCAGCACGAATATGTATCACTTCTTTTACTTTTTCTGTGTTGTAGAGCACACGCAAACCCACAGTGGTTTGCGCCACTTTGTTGCCACCGCTCAGTATTTGCTGTACCCGAGGATCTTTGGAAACAATCTCAGGAACGTTGTCAGTCGAAGTGCCTTGTTCAAGGTAGATCCATTGGTCCAATGTATTCTTGGGGCATTTGCTGGTCAGTTCAGCCCGGATGTTCTGATCGCCGACAGCGCTTCTGTTGATCCAGAAATAGACATCGCCACGAAGACAATCAATTTGCAGAATATTGTCTGATTCCCATCGCAGCGCAGTGTCCACAATACTGCTTGTTCTCAGGATTGAATTGTCATCTGTAAGCGGGGTCGAGGTATTCTTTTGATGCACATGCAGGCGATATACAAAACCGGTGGTGGCTCCCGCACTTGATTCACTCCAAGTCGCAGCCAGTTCGTTCGAAGGACTGCTGAGGGAGGAAAGTTGAGTCGGGTTGGAAGTGGGGGCTTGGCAGGCACAGAGTGCCAAGCTGACAAGGCATACGAAGTATCTCCTGCTTGGCGTGCCAATCGTTGCACGATTGGGCAAACAGGATTGGTCATTTGGCATTTCAGAGAGTATCCAAAATGCCAAATGTTATTGAATAAACTTGAGAAGTGACAAGGATTACCTCGCTTCACCTCGAAGGATTACTTCTTCATCATCTCGAAGAATTCTGCGTTGTTCTTGGTCTGACGGATTTTGTCCATCAGGAATTCCATCGCAGCAATTTCGTCCATGTCGTGCAGCAGGCGGCGCAGCAGCCAAATCTTCTGAAGCAAATCGGGCTTGATCAGCAGTTCTTCGCGACGTGTGGAAGAACGGTTGATGTTGATGGCAGGGTACACACGCTTTTCCGCCATGCGGCGTTCCATGTGAATTTCCATGTTGCCGGTGCCCTTGAATTCTTCGTAAATCACTTCGTCCATGCGGCTGCCGGTGTCAACCAGTGCCGTGGCGATGATGGTCAGTGATCCGCCTTCTTCAATGTTACGGGCCGCGCCGAAGAAACGCTTGGGGCGGTGCAGGGCGTTGGCGTCTACACCACCGGTCAATACCTTGCCTGATGAAGGCACTACGGTGTTGTACGCACGGGCCAGACGGGTAATGGAATCAAGCAGAATCACCACGTCGCGCTTGTGTTCAACCAGGCGCTTGGCTTTCTCGATCACCATTTCAGCCACTTGCACGTGGCGGGTTGCGGGTTCATCGAATGTGGAGGCAATTACTTCGCCACGCACTGAACGCATCATCTCGGTTACTTCTTCCGGGCGCTCGTCGATCAGCAGCACGATCAGGGTGATGTCGGGGTGGTTGGCTGTAATGGCGTGCGCAATATGTTGCAGCATCACTGTTTTACCCGATTTGGGCGGCGCCACCAGCAAGCCACGCTGGCCTTTGCCGATTGGGGCAACCAAGTCGATGATTCGGCCCGTGTTGTTTTCCTCGCCGCGCATCTCGCGTTCCAGCTTCAGGGGCTGGTTTGGGTGCAGTGGTGTCAGGTTTTCAAACAGAATTTTGTGCTTGCTGGCTTCAGGCGCTTCGCCGTTTACCTTGTCAACTTTCACCAGCGCAAAATAACGTTCGCCATCTTTTGGGGTGCGAACTTCGCCTTCAATGCCGTCACCTGTGTGCAGGTTGAAGCGGCGAATCTGGCTGGGGGAAATGTAAATGTCGTCGGGGCTGGCCAGGTAGGATGTTTCCGGCGAGCGCAGAAAGCCAAAGCCATCGGGCAGCACTTCCAGTACACCGTCACCGAAAATCTGTTCGCCGTTCTTGGCGCGTTTTTTCAGAATCGCGAACATCAATTCCTGTTTGCGCATGCGGTTGGCGTTTTCAATTTCAAGGCCGCCAGCCACTTCGAGCAGGGCAGAGACGTGTTGCGTTTTTAGTTCAGATAGATACATGTTTGGCTATTTGTGTAGTTGGCGAATGCCGCGAGGTAAACAGGTTAACGAAGGGTGGGGGTTTTACTGCGGTGAGGGTTTTTTGAAGCCCGGCACCAAGCCGGGCAACTTCGCTAATATTGTATTACAGATGGCTTTCGATAAACGCAGACAACTGAGATTTCGACAAGGCACCCACTTTCGTGGCTACCACAGCACCATTTTTAAACAACATCAGGGTTGGAATGCCGCGAATGCCATATTTGGCAGGCGTGTCGGCATTCTCATCCACATTCATTTTGGCAATTTGCAATTTGCCTTGGTATTCCGTCGACAAATCGTCCAGAATCGGAGCGATCATTTTGCAAGGGCCACACCATTCGGCCCAGTAATCGACAAGCACAGGGCCGTCAGTTTTCAAGACGTCGCCGTCGAAAGATGCGTCACTGACGTGTTTGATCAAGTCACTGCTCATTTAAATCCTCTACTGGGTAAAGTGCTTTGGGGGGGTATTCACAAAGCGCATCCGGGTGGTTAAAGCACACACGCAGACAATGAAAGTTCTTCATTTAAGAAAATGCTATTCTGAATGGTACAGCGAAATTGAACTGAAACACAAACCAAACACGCGTTTTGATCCAACCCCCCATCAATATTGATCCATTTTTCTTCAGCGTCTTCGATGAGGCCTTTGGCTGGCTTGAACAAGCCGGGCACGATCCGTCGTCGGTGTTGTGGATCATGCCACGCATCGAAACGGTCGCAACGTTCAAGCGCCATTGGGCCTTGTACAACCAAGGCCAGGCGGCCTTGGGGCCTTGGGTTCAAACCGCAGACCGTTTAAGCCAACCTGCTGCCATGGGGCCTTGGCTGGCCTTGCAAGCCGATTTGGTGGGTGTGTTGCGTCAGTTGCCTTTGCTGGGCGGTGGTTCATCGCCCTCGCAGTTGTGGGGCTTGGCGCAGGAATACCTGGAGTTGGCACTGCGACAGGTACTGGTGCAAAAACGCAACACAAGTGTGCTGGCTGAGTATTCAGAGAACAACGCTTTTGCTGCCGAAGAGGCGCAGGTGGTGGCCACCCTGGCCCAAACCTACGCGGCCGAGTTGATGGACCTGTTGCCCAAACCGGCCGAACCCATGGGCAAACCGCCCCAGCACGTGGTGTGGTTTGACGACGGCGAAACCGTGCCCGGCCTGTGGCTGGAACTGTTCTACCCCGAGGTGCCTGTGCAGGTTTTCAAGCTGCCCGCCATTGAAGGCCCCCAACCCTGGCAAGCTTTGGGTGCAAGTCGCTTTGATGCACAGCCCAGCCCTGTGGTGTTGCAGGTAGCGCCCGACGAAACCACACAGGCCCAGCAAGCGGCCCATCAAATTCTGGAATGGTTGCGCGCAGACCCCGCCACTGAAATAGCCGTGGCTGTGCTTGATCGCTTGGCTGCGCGCCGCATGGTGGGTTTGCTGGCCGATGTGGGTGTACTGGTAGACGACCGCACGGGTTGGCGTTTGTCCACGTCGAATGTGGCGGGCTGGTTTGACCATTTGTTGCAACAGTTTGTAGAGCATGGGCAGTTAACTTCAATTACCCAGCCCTTTACCGGTTTGATGCTTGAACACCTGGAGCCTTGGGCTTTTGGCAAAACAGGCAGCCGCTACACCCTGGCGCAATGGGCGGGTGCTTTCATGGCCTTGTTTAAAAAGCATGGTTTGGACGCGGCTTTGCAGCCTGACGAAGCAGGGCAGCAGTTGTTGGCCGTGCTGGGCTTGATGCGGCAGGTGCCTGCCCAAACAGAATTTGATGCGCAGGAATTTTTGGCCGCTTGGCGCAGTTGGGCCGAGTCGCAGCGCTTCCGCCCGCTGGACATTGAAAGCCCCGTGCGCATGGTGCCGCTGTTAAGTACCCGCATGCGCCGATTCAAGCGAGTGCTGGTATTGGGGTGTGCGCAATCACATTTTCAGGAAAGCCCGCCCGGTTTGCTGCCACCTGCCGTGGCGCAGGAATTGGGGTTTCCCGGCCCCCGCCTGGCACGCATTCAAAAAATTTCTGCCTTGTATGAATTGCTGTTGCACAGTGGCGAAGTAACGCTGGTGCACAGCGCACAGGTGGCCGGCAAGCCTGAAATGTTGTTGCCCGAATTGACCTGGCTGGACATTGTGCTGCGAGATTCTGAAAGCCTTGCCCAACATTGGTCGAGCCAGTGGCACCGCACCCCCCTCAGCCTTGAAATTGAAGTGCGGGAGCAGCCCGAACACGCTTTGCAAATTACCGCTTTGGGCAATGCGGGGTCCATGCCTGATTCAATCCGCGTGACCGCACTGGACGACTGGGTGGCTTGTCGCCTGCGCTTCGGTTTGAAACATGCCTTGCCTTGGCCGCAGCAGCGTGAACAAGGCGCTATGCGCTATGAACAATTGCGCGGTATTTTTGTACACAAAGTGTTGGAAAAAACAGCACAGCACATGGCCTTGCCTGGCCAGCCAGTGAACCAACTGCAAGCCTGGAAACAAGCGCTGCTGGAACAGGCCCAATTGGTGTGGAACCAGCTGCAGTTGCCAGATCAAGCCACGGTTTATCCCTTCCTGAAATTTTTCGATCAAATTGTGCCGCGCCTTGCCGGTAAATTGATGGAACGTCAAATTCAGGGTTGGCAATTCAAGGGCGCAGAACAGCAGGTGGAACACACACTTGTATTGCAACCTGGCGGTGCTTTGCTCATATTGAAAGGCAGGGTTGACAGGCTGGACACACGCGGCGATGCACTGGCCATTGCAGACATCAAATTCACCAACCCCACGGTGTTGAAAAAAAGATTGGCTGATCCTTTGAGCCAACCCCAATTGCCCGCGTACCAAGCCATGTTGAGCAGCCCCGGTGCACAACTTGATTTTCTGGGTTTGCACAAAGACAAAGTGGACTGGGTCAGTTTTCCCCCATTGAGCGACGAATACCGCGAGCAGGGTTTCGAGTCGTGGGGCGATGTGTTGCTTAGTGGACTGGCCAGTGAGCTGAATTTATTTTTTGAAGGCAGGGCTGTGTGGCAAGCCAACCCCGGCGATGCTTGTGAATACTGCGCAGTGCGTGGCGTGTGCAGGCCAGAAACGCACCCCGCATTCAATGAAGGCATGGCAGGCGAGGAGGGTGAGGATGAGTGATTTCACATCGATTGCCTGCAACCCTGCTAACAGTGTGGTGGTGGAAGCCTGCGCGGGCAGTGGCAAAACCTGGTTGCTCACCGCACGTCTGTTTCGTTTGTTGCTCGATGGTGCACGGCCCGATCAAATCTTGGCGATTACCTTCACACGCAAAGCCGCGCAGGAAATGCAGGAACGCCTGTTTGGCTTGTTGCGTGAATGCGCCTTGTTGAGTGACGACAAGTTGAGCGCCTTGTTGACTGAACGCGGCGCCGTGGCCAATGATGCCAACCTGAAAAAAGCACGTGCGCTGGCGGGCGAGGTGTTGACCAATTCTCGTGGGGTGACCATTGACACTTTTCACGGTTGGTTTGCGTCGCTTTGCCAAATGGCACCGTTGGCCAGCGGCTTTTCAAGGCAAAGCGAACCCACCGATCAAACCCTGTTCTGGATGGACATGGCCATTGATGTGTTCACGGCCAATTTGCTGAATGAACAATCGGAATTGCTGCAAGCCTTTGACACACTGGCTTTGCAAATGGATCGCACCGTGGTGCGCCAGGTGCTGCAGCATGCGCTGACCAATCGCGTGGCCTGTAGCCTGTGGTTGCACAACAGTGAAGCGCCGCCCCTGAACATGGTGTTTGGAATTGATGAGGGCGAGCAATGGCCTGTTGAAGTGTTGAAAAACCGGAATTACCGGGAACAATGGCAGCAAGCTGCGCGCTGGTTGGCCTTGGGCACAGCCAAGCAACAGGGCAATGCTGTGGAAATAGAAAAGGCGCTGACCGCATTGCGGGAAGGTGGCGATGCAGGGGATGTGTTTGAACAGCTGAAAGCAGTTTGTTTAACCTCTAAAAATGAGCCGAGTAAAACCTTCAGCAAACCCACGGCCGCCCAAAAAGCCGCAGTGGATGAAACGGAATATGTGCAAACGCTGGAAGGTTTGGCCCAGCAAACTGCGCAGGCTTTGCAACTTGAAAAAGACCAGCTCGACATGCAGGCCACGGCTGCTTTGGCCCAATTGATCGAACCGCTTTTTGACACTTACAAGTCGATCAAGCTTGAACAGGGTTTGTGTGATTTCGATGACCTTGAAGCCACTGCTTTGTGCATGTTGATGAATGATGAGCAACGCGCCTACATGCAACAAAAACTCGACACCCGCGTGCGTCATTTGTTGGTGGATGAATTTCAAGACACCAACCCGGTGCAATGGAATATTTTGAAGCTGTGGCTGCAAGACTACAGCGGCGATGACAAACCCAGCGTGTTTTTGGTGGGCGACCCCAAGCAATCCATTTACCGTTTTCGCCGGGCGGAAGCGCGTTTGTTTAACCACGCGCGCACCTGGCTGGTTGAAAATTTCGCAGCCAAAACGCTGGAATCGGATTCAACACGGCGTTGTGCGCAAGCGGTGGTCGATGTGGTCAACAACGTATTTGAGCAAGGGCAAACGCGGGGTCAAACCGCCTTCCGTGCGCACACCAGTTTGGCCGATGGCAGCGATTCAACGCTGCGTGGTTTGAGCATTTACCCCAAGCTGTTGAAAGAAGAAGCAGGCCCCGATGAAGCCAAGCGTGTGGTGCACACCCTGCAACAGTGGTTGGGCAATGGCAGTATCAAGAATTTAAGTGAAGTGATGGTACTGGTGCGCGCCCACAAAAGTGGTGTGCCGTTAATGTCTGCTTTACGTGAAGCGGGGTTGGCTTACACCATTAAGGACAAGGGCGAGCGTTACACCTCGCAAGTGTGGTCAGACACCATTGCGCTGTTGGGCTTTTTGAACGATCCACATGCCAATTTGCACTTGCTGCAATTGTTGCGTTGCCCGCTCATTGGGCTTTCTTCAGCCCAGTTTCAAACACTGATTCACGCGGGTAAAACCACACAAACCACCACCGTGTGGGGCACGCTTGAAGTGTTGGCCGGGCAACATGAAAAGCCGTGGGTGGCTTTGCATGCACAGCTTTCGAATTGGCTGGGCATGGCGCGGGCTTTGCCGCTTTTTGAAACCTTGTCCAGGGTGGTGGCCGATACCCAGGCATCTGAAAAATATTTGAATTCAGCCTCGCCGCGCCAGCGGGTCATGATGGCCGAGCATTGGGATTGGTTGAAGGCTTGGGCGCTGGGTTTGAACAAGGGGCGTTTCCCGAGTTTGCAGCAGGCTTTTGATGAGGCCGTGAAACTGCAAACCTACGCCAGTTCAGACAGCGAAGGTGCGGCCAGCAACCCCGATGTGTTGCGCATCATGACCGTGCATTCTGCCAAGGGCCTGGAGGCCGACCACGTGTGGTTGTTCGACGCAAATTCATCGCCCAAACCCGGCGGCAGCAATGCGGGCCTGCTGATTGATTGGGCCTTGGGTGAATCGCACCCGAATTCAGTCACGGTGATGGGCAATTTGAGCAACACCAGCCCTGGTCGTGCAGCTGCACAAACAATCGAGCAACAGGCCTATGCCGACGAAGAAGACCATCTGCTGTATGTGGCGCTAACCCGTGCGCGGCATTCCATTCACCTCAGCGGCAGTGAAAAACGCGGGGCCAGCAAAGGCTGGTATGAACGACTTTTGCCTTTTGCCACACAAGTGCACGACACATGGCCAGCGCTGGAAAGCGCCGCTGACGCGCCCAGTCAGGGTTCTGCCCAAATTGAGCTGGCTGGTTTGTTCGATCCACCTGCTGTGTGGTTACGCCCGCAGTTTCCGGTGTTGCAGGCCTTAAACACACCGGTTGGAAAAGCGGTGCCCCGCATTACCTCGCCTGAACTGCGCAAGGGCACTGCCTGGCATGCCGCGCTTGAATGGGTGGATGAACTGGCAGAAACACCGTTCGGTGTATGGTGGGCGCAAGTGCAGGTGCGTTGTGAAGCGGTATTTCGGCCCTTGCAGGACGACGAATTGCAGCATGTGGAACAAGCGTGCCGTTTGCTGGTGGATAAAACGGACTTGCAGCCTTGGTTGCACGGTGCCAGTGCCTGCAATAATCGTGTATTCAATGAACTGGAATGGGTGCAGGGCGACGGTCGTTCACTTCGGGCCGACCGGGTGCTTGAATTGGACGAACAATTTCTGGTGCTGGACTACAAATGGGCGGTTAATTCAGGCAATTTGCAGGGCTACACCCAGCAAGTGCTTGAATACGTAGGTTTAGTTGACTTAACCCTGAATAAGGGCAACAAGCCTGCTCCCACACAAGCTGCACTGATTGACCGGCATGGCGAAGTTCACTGGCTGACTTCGGTGTAGAATTCAGTCTGGCGGGCCTCCCCGCATGGCGTAGCGGCCAACCTGGTCAGGTCCGGAAGGAAGCAGCCACAACCGTGAAGTCAGTGCCGGGGTTCTGGCTCGCCTCTTAATTTGTTGGACCCAGCGCGGAATCAACCGTGGACACAAACGTGGACCCAATCTGAATGAATCAAACAGTTTCTCAGGCTTTGGCTCGAAAATGGCGACCGCGAGACTTTGATTCGCTGGTGGGCCAGGCCCATGTGGTCAAAGCCCTTTCCCACGCGCTCGACAATCAACGTCTCCACCACGCCTATCTGTTTACCGGTACCCGCGGTGTGGGCAAAACCACAATCGCCCGAATTCTGGCCCGCGCAGTGAATTGCGAGCAGGGCATCAGCCGCACGCCTTGCGGCAAATGCCAAGCCTGCGTTGAAATCAGCCAGGGTCGTTTTGTCGATTTGCTGGAAGTGGACGCGGCCACCAACACGCGCGTGGATGAAATGCGCGCCTTGCTTGAAAACGCCATGTACGCGCCCACCGCAGGCCGCTACAAAGTGTATGTGATCGACGAAGTGCACATGCTGTCAACGAGTGCGTTCAATGCCATGCTGAAAACGCTGGAAGAACCGCCGGGGCATGTGCTGTTTATTCTGGCCACCACCGATCCGCAAAAAATTCCCGCAACCGTGTTGTCGCGTTGCCTGCAATTTGCCCTGCGCCAGTTGCCGCCCGACCAGTTGGCCGACCACCTTGCCCACATTCTTTCCGAGGAAAAAATTGCCTTTGAGCCCGGTGCCTTGCGCCTGTTGGCCAAGGCGGCGCGCGGCAGTGTGCGCGATGCGCTTTCACTGACCGACCAGGCCATTGCCTACAGTGCAGGCCATGTGGGCGAAGAAACGGTGCGAACCATGCTGGGCGCAGTCGACCAGCAAGTGGTGCACCAGTTGCTGCAAGCCTTGGCCCAAGGCGATGGCAAGGCGCTGCTTGAATTGAGCAATGCGCTGGCCACAGCCAGTGCGCCGTTTGGCGCCATTCTGGATGAACTGGCCGCCATTGCTTACCGGCTTTCTGTGGTGCATTTCGCGGGCGGGCTTGATGCCGACGACCCCGACCAAGCGGCCCTGCAAAACCTGCAAGGTGCCTTTGGTGCCGAAGACCTGCAACTGATTTATCAAATTGCCACCCACGCTCGCGCGGAATTGCATTTGGCTCCGGAAGAATCGATTGGTTTTTCCATGGCGTTGGTGCGCATGCTGGCTTTCAAGCCGGGCGGGCAGGGGGCGGTTGCGCGCGCCATGCCTTTGGCTCCACTTGCAGTGAAAGCCACGGTGCCCGTTCCGGAGGTACCCAAAGCAGCGCCGCCAGTTTTGGCAGATGAATTCGATGAGTCGCCGCCGTGGGACACAGCGGATGATTTGCCAGTGGCCCAATCGCAACCCGCTGCACCTGCACCTGCACCCGTATCCAAGCCACAACCGGCTTATACCCAATCAGCCAGCGGCGATTTACCCAGTGCTGCCAACTGGCCGCAGGTCTCGCAGGAAGTGCCAGCCAAGGGTTTGACCCGCCAGGCGCTGGTGCAGGCCGAACTTGTTGAAGCCAGCCGAGAAGGCGATACGCTGCAAATTGTATTGCGCACTGCCATTAAAACCTACACTGAACCCAGCATGGTGACCCGCCTTGAAAGTGCGCTGAGTCAATATTATGGCTGCACCGTGCGTTTGCAGGTGCGGTTCGGTGAAGTGCAACAAACTGCACATGCTGTGCAAAGCGAAACCCGCAGGCAGGCCCTTGATGGTGCCAAGCAAGCCTTGCAGGAAGACCCGTTTTTGAAAGACATTCAGAACTTGATGGGCGCAACTGTGGTCTCAGGTTCAGAACGTACGCTGAGCAACACGGGCCCAGCCGATATTTGACAGGAGAGAATTTGATATGAACATGATGAAAGGCCAACTGGCCGGCTTGATGAAACAAGCCCAGCAAATGCAAGACAAAATGGCCAAAATGCAGGCCGAAATTGGTGCCCTGGAAGTGGAAGGCCAATCGGGCGGTGGCATGGTGAAGGTTGTGATGACCTGCAAGCACGACTGCAAGCGAATCACCATTGACCCGTCCCTGTTGGGCGAAGACAAAGACATGCTGGAAGATCTGGTGGCTGCCGCGTTCAACGATGCCGTGCGCAAGGCCGAAGCCACCATGACTGAAAAAATGTCTTCAGTCACTGCTGGTTTCCCCATGCCCCCCGGCTTCAAGATGCCATTTTAAGCACCACTCATGAGCCGTTCCGCGTTTGACGCCTTCGATGGCCTCGACCCTTTGCTTGACTTGGTGCAGGCGCTCAAACGCTTGCCCGGCGTGGGCCCAAAGTCGGCGCAACGCCTGGCTTTTCACCTGCTGCAAAACGATCGCCAGGCCGCAACGGCTTTGGGCGAATCGTTACTGAGGGCGGTGGCTGAAATTCGCCATTGCAGCATGTGCAACAACTTTTGCCATGCCGATGTGTGTTCCATTTGTACCGACACACGCCGCAACCCCGGCTTGCTGTGTGTGGTTGAAACCCCTGCCGATCTGGCCGCCATTGAGGCCACCCAAACTTACCGCGGGTTTTACTACGTGTTGATGGGCCGTGCGTCGCCCTTGGACGGTGTGCGCCCGGAATCGCTGGACTGGCCTAAACTCAGCCAGCGGCTTGACGACAGCGAGGTGAAAGAAGTGATTTTGGCCACCAACTTCACCAACGAAGGCGAGGCCACGGCGGTGTTCCTCACGGACCGAATTCGCCGCATGGCACTGAAAGTAAGTCGCCTTGCACGTGGTGTGCCCATTGGTGGCGAGCTTGAATACACCGACCCCAGCACGGTGGCGCGGGCGTTGCTGGATCGCCGCCAGTTGGGTTCCGATCTCGACTGACATTTTGCCCCCATGACTGACCAAACCAACAACGCCGCACCCACAAACAATGGCCCACTGGCCGGTATTCGCGTGCTTGAATTGGGCTCGCTGATTGCAGGGCCATTTGCCAGCCGCATGCTCGGTGAATTTGGTGCGGAAGTGATCAAGGTTGAAACGCCCGGCAGTGGCGACCCAATACGCAAATGGCGTGTGTTGCACGAGGGCAATTCGCTTTGGTGGGCTGTGCAGGCCCGCAACAAAAAATCAATCACCCTGAATTTAAAGACCGAAGACGGGCTGGTCGTGTTGCGCAAGCTGATTGAAAGTGCGGACATGCTGGTAGAAAACTTTCGTCCCGGTCAACTGGAAAAATGGGGCTTCAGCCCGGAACAGCTGCAGGCCATCAACCCCGGCCTGATTGTGGTGCGCTTAAGCGGCTACGGGCAAACCGGCCCTTACAAAGATCGCCCGGGCTTTGGTGCCATTGCCGAATCCGTTGGTGGAATGCGGTTTTTGAGCGGCGACACCGACCGCCCACCTGTGCGCGTGGGTATTTCCATTGGTGATTCACTGGCCGGTTTGCATGCCGTGATCGGTGCGCTGATGGCACTTCAGCACCGCCACAAAACGGGCAAGGGGCAGGTGGTGGACGTGGCCCTGTATGAGTCGGTGTTCAACATGATGGAAAGCCTTTTGCCTGAATATGATTTCGCAGGCGTGGTGCGCAAACGTTCAGGTGCGAGCTTGCCCGGCATTGTGCCTTCCAACACCTACAGCTGCGGTTGTGGTGGTTTCATCGTGATTGGAGGCAATGGAGATGCCATTTTCAAGCGCCTGATGATGGCGATTGGTCGCACTGATTTCGCTGAAAGTCCCGACATGGCCAGCAACGATGGCCGGGTTCGCAACACCGAATTGATCGACAACACCATTGCCCAATGGTGCAGGGAACGCAGCATAGACCTTGCACTTGATGTGCTTGAAAAAGCCGATGTGCCCGTCAGCAAAATTTACAGCATTGAAGACATTGTGCGCGACCCGCAATTTGCGGCGCGCGGCATGATCGAAGAGCATGCGTTTGGCGAGGGCCGCACTTTGAAAGTGCCGGGCATTGTGCCCAAGCTGAGCGACACACCGGGACAAACACGTTGGCTTGGCCCCCAATTGGGTGAGCACAATGCGCAGGTGTTGGCTGACCTGGGGTATTCTGCTGAAGAAATTCAGCGTATGGCGGATGATGGGGTGTTGTGATTCTTGATTTGCAGCGCGCCATTCATTCTGCCTGGATCAAGTCGAATTCCCCGTGTTTGATGCTGGCTCAGGGCATGCAACTTCGGAAGTGCCCTATAGAAAACAGGCATGCGACTTCACAAACCCCTCAAGCCTTCAACAACTCATCCAGCGTCATCGAGTCTTTCACAAACGCCCGAATGCCTTCCGCCAGTTTTTCCGTGCCCATGGCATCGGCATTCAATTCAAAGCGAAACGCCGCCTCACCGTCTGGGAATGTTTCTCGCGGCTGAGCAAGCGCCCACTCTGTGTTCAATTCAGCATTTAGCGTCGAGTCGTCTGCCCGCAGTTCAGCAAGTAATTCAGGGCTGATGGTCAACAGGTCGCAGCCTGCCAGCGCCTTGATTTGCGCGGCGTTGCGAAAGCTTGCGCCCATCACTTCGGTGCGAATGCCATTTTGTTTGAAGTAAGCGTAAATGCGCCGTACCGATCTCACGCCGGGGTCGTTCACACCAGCATTGGCAGCTTCATCCCAGCTGTTGCCTGCGGATTTTTTGTGCCAGTCGTAAATTCGCCCCACAAAAGGGGAAATCAGTTTCACGCCAGCTTGCGCGCATGCATGCGCCTGAATCGGTGAAAACAGCAAGGTCAGGTTGCAGCGGATTCCTTCGGCTTCCAACAATTTTGCGGCCTGAATGCCTTCCCAGGTTGATGCAATTTTTATTAACAGACGTTTTTCGGTGTCAACACCTTCTGCCTTGTACAGCGACACGATTCGTTTTGCGCGTGCAATTGTGGCTTCTGTGTCAAAGCTAAGCCGTGCATCCACTTCTGTTGAAACCCGGCCAGGAATTATTCTCAGAATTTGGGTACCAAAAACTACCAATAGGCGGTCAGTTTGCAACTCGATCGGTTCGTGGCCATACTTTAGCTTCACTTGCTCCAGCAATGGCAGGTATTGGGGCTTCTGTACGGCCTTTAGAATCAGGGATGGATTGGTGGTGGCGTCTTGCGGCAAAAAAGCGGCAATGGACTGAAAGTCTCCGGTGTCAGCCACCACGGTGGTGGCTTTTTTCAGTTGTTCTAAAGCGTTGTTCATGTCGTGTGGATATGAAAATTGATCAAGTGCAGTTTAGTATAGGCTTTTGATGTGCATATTTGAGCAATGAAATAGTATCCTTCAAGTACGAATTAAAAAAACACAACAATCGATGAGTATTCGCCATGTATTCCGAACAAGAACTTGAACAACAGCCCCTGATTGATGACGATCAATGGGGTCGCCTGGAAAGCGAACTGGGTCTTGAGATGCTTCAGGAATTTGCCCAGGAGTTTTTTGAAGAAACCCGTGAAGTCTGGTCGGTCCCGGGGTTCGATCCATTTTCCATGGATGAGAAGGCGTTCAAGTCCCTGGCGCACCGTAGCGCGGGTGCCGCAGGAACCATCGGGTTCAAAAAGTTGAGGTTTGTGTTTTTGTGCATGGAACACAATCCGATTGATGAGAACACCCGCCGATACCTGACAGCGATGGCCGGGATTTTTCAATCCACCCAGGAATGGGTTCAAAACAAGCAATAAAAATGCGATATTCATCAGCCCGACCTTGGGCCTTCCTTGGGTTTTCGATCAGTGTGGGTGCCTTGGCTGCCGCGCTTTTCTTTCAGATCAGCAAGGAGTGGTTTCCTTGTCCCTTGTGCATTGTGCAACGCTATGCCTACGTGGTCACCGCACTTGGTTTTTTGGGCATTGCTTCAAGCAGTCGAGGAAGTATTTTTTCCCGTCTGTTTGTACTGCTGACCACAACCGGCTTTTTGGCAGGTGCTGGGGTGGCTTTTTACCATGTGTGGGTTTTGTCCAACCCCATGCAAACCTGCGGGGTTGATCCTTTACAAAACACGTTAAATGCTTTGCCCTGGGTGCAGTATTGGTCAGACATGTTCACGGCCGATGGCTTGTGTACAGAAGAATATCCACCGTTGTTGGGTTTGTCTTTGCCAATGTGGAGTGGAATCGGGTTCCTGGTTCAGGGCTTGGTGCTGTTGATCACAGTTCGGGCTCGCCGATACGTCAGAGGCTCATGGTAAGCGGATTGGCCAGTGTCACCCAAGGGTCGGTGCCGCTCAATGTTCCCTGTTTTTTCTCAAGGGTTTCCATGTAGGCAAGCAGGGTGCCCAGCGCATCCATGGCGTGGGGGTTTTTGCTTTGACGAACCGCATGCACAATCACGGCCAAGGCGTCGTCCAGATCGGTTTCTCTTTCTATCAACGGCGCGGCAACCTGCAGCAATTCAACCGTTTCGGGGAAACGATAGTCGTGCTGCGGTGTGGCGTGTAACTGAATGGCTTGCATGGTGCTGTACCCGGTCCTGACGTGATTCAAGAATCTCATTTTCTGTTGCCCAACAGTGTCTGAATAAGCTGGTTTTTTTCTTTCAGTTCGGGGGATCCCCTAAACGGACCAAACAGCCTGGGTGATCTCTTTTTTTTGATCTGATCCGTTATTGATTGGACATTGAGGAGTGTTTCCATATGTTGATCAATATTTCAGATGCCCAGGTAATTCAACCCCTGTTGCAACGCAAGTCCTTGTCGCCAGAACATTTGTATTTGTATTCCGGCATGCGTTACAACCCCAACGCCCGTTCGGTGGCTGGGGAAAGCCTGGTGGCGCTGGAAACTGAACTGGCGCAATCGAGCCTGTTGTATTTGCAGGCACAGGATCTGTTCGAGGAGCTGAATTGCTGCCACAAAGTGTTGTCCAAGGCACTGGCGGATGAGGAACCCGAGAACTTTTTACCTGTACTGGATGAACTGGCTGAACGTTTCAAGCACATTGCCATTCATCATTTTGATTTGGCCTATGCTTACCTTGCCTGGCACACTTCAGATGACTACCCGGTGATGCACCACATGCTTGTGGCGTTGACACTGATGCGCGTGGGCATGTGCAGCAATCAGTTCTCGGAGTGTGAATTGATGTCGCACTTGAAAGCGGCGCTGACCATGAACATCAGCATGCTGACATTGCAGGCGCGTTTGCGGGCGCAAACCGAACCGTTGTCCCGTGATCAGCGTGAAACCATTCGCAAGCACCCGGAGCAAAGTGCCAACAAACTGAAGTTGCTGGGTGTGAAAGATGAAGTCTGGATTGAGTCGGTGTTGATGCACCATGAGTTGCCTGATGGCACCGGTTATCCCAATCAGGTTTCCAATAACAATGTGGGTTCGGTGCTGCTGAGTGTGTGCGATTCATTTAATGCACGCATGGCGCAGCGCGATTACCGCAGCAATTTCACGGCCGAACAGGCGGTGAAGGATTTATTTGCTCACGCGGATCATTTGTACAGTAGCTTCACTGCCATCATTCTGGAACAGCTGGGGATATACCCGGCGGGCAGTTTGGTGCAGTTGCAGGGAAACCAGATTGGTTGCAGCCTGATACGTGGTGAAACCGCGATCAGCCCGGTGGTGTTGGTGTTTCGCAATTTGCCCACACCCGGACCCAGTGCTGCATTGGTGGATACTTCAACCGACGGCTACAAGGTAAGAAATGCCTTGCCCCGGCGTGATTTGGGCAAACTGCCCGGTTTGCTGGAATTGCTGTCGAAGGTTGTTTAAGGGTTTAAGGTTTCTGGCAGTTGAAGGCTGACCACGGTCTGACTACCGACCCGGTTCAAGCGCAGGGCAATGTGGTGACGCGATGCAATGCGTTCGGCGGTGGCCAGGCCGATGCCTTCGCCTTTGAACTCGTCATTGCCGTGCATGCGGTGAAACAGTTGAAACTTTTGGGCCTTGTGTTCCTCGGCGAAACCCACGCCGGTGTCGATTATTTCAAGGCAATGTGGGCTGCTCTGCCGGATGATGATTTTAGGTGATTCCGTGTCGCGTGAAAATTTGATCGCGTTGTCGATCAATTCCTTGAAGGTCCGCATCATCAGGGGCTTGTCAAAACGCCATTGGCCTTGAACCTGCAATTCAATGGGCACGGGTGAAAAGTCAAAGTGCTCGTTGATGACCTGCGTCAGGGTTTCGCCCAAGTCATGGGGCTGAATGTTCAAAGGGCATACGCCAAGGCGCAAATATTCGATCAGTGCGTCCAGCAGTACACCCATGCGTTTGCCGTTTCTGCGAATTTCTTCCAGTGATTTTTCAGCTTCAGGGGGCACTGTGTCGCCCAGGTCATCGGCCAGAAAAAACGTGTAGGCATCAATTGCGCGAAGTGGTGCACGGAAGTCGTGTGCGATGGTGCCCGAAAGCCAGTTCAGTTGGGCAAGCAGATCCGTGTTTTCCTTGATTTGGCGCTGCGTCTCAAAGTCCACGCTTTGACTCAACTGCTTCAGTGTTTCATTCAGGCTGTCAATGTCGTTTTGTTTGGCGGAAATGACCCTTTCCAGTTTGATTTGCCTGCTTTTTAGCGCATCCCTCGCCATGGACTGTTGGCGTTTCATTTCGCCTCGAAGCTTGTTCGACAGCGCTTCCAGCGCGATCTGCTTGCTGCGCAGGTCTTCCAGTTCCAGTTGTTGGCGTTTGGCCTGATCGGGGGTTAACAACCGTTGCCCGGTGACGAACGACAGCAATTGAATCAGCAGGCGCAGCACGTTTCTGGATCAGTTGGTTTGAATGGCGGACACTTGGGATGCAGGTGCCGCCTGGTTTTTCGCACCAATTGAATCCACATAGGCGCGATACGCTTTGCCAGCAGATTCCGCGCGATAGGCTTCCACTTCACCACGGTTGGTGCCTTCAGCCTGTTCTTTCAGCCAGGTGCGAGTGCTCAGGCCGGTCTGCGCATCAGTGGTGCCAGTGCTTCCTGTGTTTTCCTGTGCATTGGCCAGCAGGGGCATTGCACAAACCAGTGCAGCTGTAATCCAGTTCAGTGTCAGTTTCATCGGATGTTTCCTTTGGCGTCAAAACGCCGTTTGATGGAATTGGCCTGCGACATCACCTGGTTTCGGGTGTTGTCGGACCATTGCAATCGGTCTGCAATGTCCATGGCCATGTTGAAGTCGTCAAACACCAGCCCCCACAAGGCAAGGTTGGCCATGATTTTTGGGTCGCCACTGGCCAGTTGGTTGGCTTTCATCAGGGTGTTGTAAGCGGGTTCTTTCTGGCCCTCCAGCAAATACACCAAGCCAAGATCAGAATAGGCATTGATGTTCAATGGGTCTACCTGAATGGATTTTTCCAGCCGTGTTGCCGCACTTTTCAGGTCGCCACGTTCAATGGCTACCTTGCCCAAGCCATACCACACAGGACCACTTTTGATCTGTTCCTGACTTCCGCCCAGCAGCGATTTGTACACCAGTTCGGCCTGGTCCAGCTGGCTGGTTTTGCGAAGCGAATCGGCACGCAATTGTTTGCTTTGACGGTCGGAGCCCCACTTTTGGTCGTAGGCATCCAGGTGGGCCAGCGCGGCGTAGGCGTTGTCCTGTTCAATCATGGTTTGCACCAGTTTCAGGTGCAGGTTTTTCTCGCGTTCAGCGCGCGCCTTTCGTGTTTCTTCGTCTTCGCGATCCATTTCCCTGCGTTCTGCTTCAATCAAGGCACCTTGGTTGGGGCTGGTGGCAGTGATATTGGGGGATGGGTAGTCGACGGTCGATTCAGGTGTCGGGGCAGGGTTTGGCGCAGTGCTGGTGCCCTGTGGCGCAGCACACGCTGCAAGCGCAAGCGGGAGCATCAACGTGCCCAGTTGTTGGCCCAGTTTCCTGACAATGTGAATGCTGCTAGACACGCGCTTATCCTCCGACTCGTTCAAATGCACGAATAATGGAGATGATGCCAGGCCCGCCCGTCATGATCAGCAGGGCTGGCAGCATGGTCACCACCATTACACCCGTCAGTTTAACAGTCAGCTTGCCCATTAACTCTTTGGCATTGGCTCTTTCTTTCTCGACCAGTCGGTCTGAAAACTGTTTTAGTGGTTCCTGCACTGCACCGCCAAACTTTTCAATTTGTGTCAGCACCTGAACAAAAGACTTGAATTCTTCGCTGGAGTACATATTGCTGATTTTCTTGAGCATGACCAGCCACGGTATTCCAGACTTCACCTGCGCGCGCGAACGGCGCAACATGCGCCCTGTGACAGGGACCAGTTCATGGTATTGCGTGGCGATAATTTCGATGGATTGGTCCACACTCAAACCCACGCCCTGCAACAGACGCATCACGTCGACAACGGCCACCAATTCACGTTCAAAGGCAGCTTCGCGGCCTTCGCCAATCGCTTTCAAAAACCACTTCGGCAACATGAAGCCAAGCCCGGTTGTCGCGATGACCTGAATCATGGGCACCGCACCAAATCCTGAACTCCAATTCAGGGAAAGGCCTAGCACCAAACCGATCAGGCCCAGTGCAATGCGCATGAATACAAAGCGTGCCAGGTCATCTTCACGCCCAAACCCCGCCCGACCCAGCAGCTTGCGGTCTTCGTCTTCGATGAAGTGGGCAAATGCCTTGGTTTGGCTGAATTGCTGGGCAAGGCGATCAATTCTGCCTGTCAGGTGGCTGGTGGGGATCTGGTTGCGTGTGACCACGGCGCTTTGCACACGCCGTCGTTGCTCCGTGTATTCATCAATGCGGGCCAGTGCTTTGTCCTTGCGGCTGGATTGGCTCAACAAACTCCAGGCAATGCCCAGAAAGCCAAGCCCCAGCAGAAAAATGCCAATTGCCAACAATGTGTTCATGTCCATGCGGGCATCCCTAAATACTTTTGACCATGCGGTAAATGATCGCCGCACCAAATACCTGCAATCCGGCTGCAACAAACAACAGCATACGCCCGGTGTCATCGTTCCACATGGTGCCCAGGTAACCTGGGTTTATGGTCATGATCAGGCCGGCCAGTGCGGGGGTCAGGCAGCACATGAACACAGCCGACATGCGGGCCTCTGACGACATCGCCAGCATTTCCTGATGATGTTGCTCGCGGTCGCGAAGGTACTGCCCCAAGCGGCCCAGCAAAATATCGCTTTTGCCACCATAATTCAATGCCAAGGCCACCACAGAGGCAATCAACTTGAATTCAGTCAAGCCGTACACGCGCGCCAGCCTGTGCATGGCCTGGTCCAGTTCAAGGCCTGCGTATTGCATTTGTACTGCCAGCCCCAGTGCTTCTTTCAATGGGTATTCTGCATTTTCAAGCGCTGTGTTGAACGACACAGTCAGGCTGTAGCCCACAGCGCTGACTCGCACCACGCCATCCAGAAAGTTGGGCAGTTGGCTGAGCATTTGCAGGCGGCGTTTGCGCTGGCGGTATAACACATAGGCACCAATGCCCAACAGGGCGAGAATTAATGCGCCGCTGCCACTGGCCAGGCCGCGAAATGCAAATGCAGCCATGAAGGGAACAAACAGTATCAAGCCGAAGCGAATACCCAGTGCACGGTCGATACTTAAACCGGCAGAAATCAGGTTGTCTGTGATCCATTGGGGAATGTACTTCTTCCGCAGTGGATCTTTTTCAAGTGCCAGCGGGTCTCTGGATTTGCTCAATGCAACGTCTAGTCGGCTTTCCGCCAGTTTGCGGCTTTGTTCCTCAACACCCCGGCCCAGCAACAGCAGGGCAAGTGAAATGAATACCAATGCAGCGGCGATCAGTCCGAATGTCATGTCAGGCGGATGTGCGAAATTTTCGGGTTTTTGGGATAGGGCACCACGGGCACCCAGTTGTCCAGTTCCTGACCATCGGGGCCCAAGCGGCTTTCGTGGCGATACAGGTCTTGCAACAAAATATTGTCGTCCACAATGCCCGCTACCTCGGTGATGCTGTAAATGCGGCGTTTGCCTGAAGGCAGGCGCACGATTTGCACGATCAGGTCCAGCGCGGATGCAATTTGCCTGCGCAAACTCATTTCGTTGCCGGTGAAGCCGGCAAAGCCGGACAACATTTCAAGGCGGTGCAGGCAATCGCGGGGTGTCGATGCGTGAATAGTGCCCATGGAGCCGTCATGCCCGGTACTCATGGCCTGCAGCATGTCCAGCACTTCGGCGCCGCGCACTTCGCCCACCACCACGCGGTCGGGGCGCATGCGCAAACTGTTTTTGACCAGGTCACGGATGGAAATGGATCCCGCGCCCTCGTGGCCACCGGGGCGACTTTCCAGTCGAACCACGTGGTGGTGGTTCAACTGCAGTTCGGCGGTGTCTTCAATGGTGATCAATCGTTCGCCTGCGGGAATGAATTCCGCCAGCACGTTGAGCATGGATGTTTTGCCCGTGGATGTTGCACCGCTGACCACCAGGTTGCAGCGCTTGCGCACGGCTTCCTGCATCAGTTCATATACGCGCGAATCAAAGGTTCCAAGGCCCATCAGGTCGTCGGCGCGCAATGGGATGCTTCGGAATTTTCGAATGGAAACTACAACACCGTCGCGGGCCAGTGGGGCAATGATGACGTTGATCCGGCTGCCGTCGGGCAGGCGGGCATCCACCATGGGGCTTGATTCATCCAGCCTGCGGCCAAGCGGGGCCAGAATTCGGCGGACAATTCTCAGCAGGTGGGCATTGTCCACAAAACGGGCTTGCACGCGTTCCATGCGGCCCATTTTGGACACGTACACGTCTTTGTAGCCGTTGATCATGACGTCTTCAACGTTGGGATCGGCCAGCAAATCCTCGAGTGGACCAAAGCCCGCAATTTCCTTGTAAAGGGAATCTGCGACATGAGCCACTTCGGAATCATTGAGCGGAATTTGTTTGCCGTAAATCAGACTTTGCACTTCACCCTGGATAAATTTTTCCAGTGCAGTGTTGTCCATTTTCGCAAAGGTTGCGCCTTTCTTTTCGATAATGGCCAGAATGTGCTCATGGGCCATTTCCTTCACGTCCGCCAGCACTGCAGAATCCATGTCACTGACTTTTGCTGCCGCAAATTGCAAATCTTCAGGGGCGTTGGCCGCGCCCGCTATCTGTTTGTCGGTGCTTTCAATGTCTTTGGGTTTGGGGGCAGGCGCTTCCTGGCCGAATATGATGTCGCTCATTTCTTGAACCACTTTTTGAAGGTGGATGCCAACCCACTTGCGTTCTCATGATGTTTTCTGTTGGCGTTGACCTTGTCCAGCAGTTGAACCACCGCTTTTGAATAAGGGTCTTTCGAATCGATGGCCAACAGCACCTGCCCACCATTGACGGCGTTGATCAACTGGGCGCGTCGATCTGGCAGCACATGCACGGTTTCGATGTTCAGTTTTTTGGCGATTGATTCAGCATCCAGCGCAACGTCTTTGTGATAAGGCGTAACAACCAGGTCAAAGGTTTGGGTGGCAATGCCTTTGTCATTCAAACTTTTGATCAACTCCGCAGCGGTCACAATGCCCGGTACGGATTGTGGGGTCAGCACCATGGTTGCATCGGCACTGCGCAGCAGGCTTGCCACAAATTCAATGTTCGAGAAACCACACAAATCGATCACGATGTTCTCGAAAAATGATTTGATCAGGTTCAGAAACTTCAGTGCATCCGAGGCAGAAATATCGCGCAAGTCTGCTAGATTTCGCGGCAAGGAAAGTATGGCCACACCGGTCTGGTTGTGGCGCCTGAATGCGGTTTTTGCCAAGGTGGCATCAAAGCGTTTCAGGTTGCGCACGCATTCCACAAAATCCATGGCGCCTTGTTTGTCTTCGGCTGGCAAGTGCACAAGCCCGTCGCCCAAGGGCAAGCCAAAATCAAGCAGCAAGGTGCTGTCTTTGTTTTGTCTGGCCAGTTGAACCGCAAGGTTTACGGCCAGGGTGGTGGATCCCACGCCTTGCCGGCCACCCAGAATAACCAGCGCATAACCTTTGCGTTCGTTGGTGGGTTGCGGCGCTTTTTCAAAAACACTGGTCAGTATTTTTGTAACTTCGCCTGCGCTTGAGTCGAGGCTCAAAAAGTCTTTGACACCCGATCGAAGGGCATTCACCACGTCTTCTGTGGAGTCTTTGGACCCCATGGCCACCACGGGCAAATCGGGTGCCAGTTCACGCAGTTCCTTGACGATCAGGCTGGCATCCAGGCCCACTTGCGGTGAATAGTCCACCACCGCCATGCTGGGTGAAACAAGGCCTACTCGTTTGGTAATTTCACTGAATGTGCCCGACTCACGCACCAGCATGAACCGGTCACCCACTGCGTCAGACAACCAAAGCCAGTTTGCATCAGACCCGCTGATAAACAATATTCGGGGCATGCTTTGTTGCATCGCTGATCCCCTTTAGTTTTTGGTGAAGCCAGGTACAGGCTCTTCTGCAGACGGCAGGAAGAGTTGGCTCCAGACACTGCGTGGCCGCATACCCACATTCTGGCCCGGCAACGCCAGGGCAGGTGCATCGGCGGCACGCGGTTTCACAAAACGAGGGGTCACAATGATCAGCAGTTCCTTGTCTTCCCGGCTGTATGTGTTGCCTTTGAAAAAGGCGCCCAGAATTGGAATTTCAGACAACCACGGCACCCGGTTGGCGTTCGCAATAATGTTTCTGCTGATCAAACCACCAATCACGAAGCTTTGATTTTCACCCAGTTCAACGGTCGTGCTGGCCCGGCGCGTCAGGATGGCTGGCACCAGCACGCCTTGAATGGACGTGCCGCGTGAAAAGTCGAGGTCGCTGACTTCCGGCGACACGCGAAGTGCAATTGTTTTGTTTGACAAAATGGTGGGCGTGAAACTTAAACCAACACCAAATTTTTTGTATTCAATGCCAATGGTGCCGTTGCCGGAGGGTACGGGAATCGGAATTTCACCACCCGCAAGAAAGGATGCATCCTGGCCCGATTGGGCAATCAGGGAGGGTTCTGCCAACACCTTGGCATAGCCATCGGCCTGGAGGATATTCAGGTTGGCAGTCAAGTCACCAGCCAGGTTGCCCAGGGTCAATCCAAAAGCGTTCGCCACCGATGAACTACCTGATGCAACGGGGTTTGAAATCCCGTAACTGAATTCCCCTCCGTTGAACTGGCCCGCCAGGTTAATCCCCAAACGCTGCAATTCGCTGCGTGTGAATTCAACCACCTTTACGTCCACCTGCACGGTGCCCGATGTTTGAATGGTGGCCTGATCAATCAGTTCGGCTGGTTTGCCGTCGGGGCCAGGTTTCACAAGACTTTCGCGTGCTTGCTGGTAGGTGCCCACATCGGGTGTTGAGCCTGACAACTTCAGCACTTGTCCTTCGGTTTCCAGGCTCAGGTCTTTCAGTGTGGAAATGGTTTCCGCCGCTTTGCCGGTCACTGCGATGGTGATGACCCGTGCCATGCTGGCGCCCCGGTCCCAGATCAGCAGCGATGTGGATCCTGTTTTCAAACCGGTTACCAACACACCTGCGTTTTTCCCGCCACGATCGGTCGGTTTCAACACGGTGACGGATGCAATGCCGGGATCGCCAATGGACACCCGTGCTGGTATGCCGGGCAGGCTGATTACCTTTTGAAACCCAGTGCTCAGTGTCAATACGAAAGGCGCAGCGCTGGGTGCGGCTTCCGGGGTTTGCCCTGTGGCAATTTGTGGTGCAATCAATCCTGTCGATGCAATCAACGCGATTGCCGCAAGCACGCGTTTCAGTGGGACCTTTTTATTGTTCATCGCGCTGTTTCCCGGGTTGTTTCTCCACCGCGAATCATCTCCACTGTGGCAGCTTCTGCACTTCGTTGTGACGTTTGAGGTGGTTTTTTATTTTCTTTGGTGTTGCTGCTACCTGGTAACACGGTGTTGCCCAGGGAGGTACCTGCAAATGCCTTGTCGCTGGCGCTCAATTCAACCGGGGGTTGGGGCTTCAATACTTTTCCGTCGGCCGACTTCACGGGCAAGGGTTTCAGCACCGTGTCCGCTTGCGGGTATTTGGCAAGGTCCGGTACTTCTTCGTCTTCCGGGCCACGCAGCACCACAAACAACTCACCTTGCGACTGGGCAATGGCCAGTGTGTTGATGTCGGCGGTGGGTACCTCCACCATCAGGGCGCGTTGACGAACCTGTTTGTTGTTGACGTCTTTCTCGTTGGTGTTGGTGGTTTCTGGTGCGTTAACCAGTTGTTCACCCACCGACAGCACGCGCAACCTGGGCATTACCATGCGCGACAGGGTTTGTTCTACATCCCGGGTGTTGGATTTGAAAATCGAGAACACGTCCACGTAGTCGCCGGGTTTGATTTTGCCAGTCGCCACATTGTTCTCATCCAGCCGCAGGGCGAAAGCGCGGTAACCTTCACGCACTTCAGCAGCCACCGCGCCAGATTCAAAATATTGGTTGGTAACTGGCAGGCCTTTGCCGATGTTGAACAAGGGTTTTTTGCCAATGACATCGCCAATGTCTGTGAAAGCACCATTGGGTGCGATTGCAAATTTGTCCACCTTCAACATGTCGGGGGTGACAGGCTTGCCAAACTGAATCTCGGTGGTGCTGACCACCACAGGAAACCTTTCAAGCTCGGTTTTGATGGCGTCACCACTTTTTTGAACATTTTGCCCGGAAAGAAAAGCCATGACCATGAAGATCAGCCCAACGCCCAACAGCAGCAGTGCGAATATTTTTGTTTTACCTGACATGTCGCAAAAGACTCCCGGTTCAAATTAAAGTGCGTTGGTGTTTTGGTACAAAACAACGGCGGTGGCGCCCAGTTGTTGTGGCAAAAAAGTGTCCGAAAAAGGAATGTTGGATAAAAACGGATTTTCGGCAGGGTTGAAAAAACCGCGAAATTCCAGGCAATTCAATGAAGGGTTGGTGCCAGCGCCCAAGGCGTTGCCACAATCGGCTGCACCAGAAAGTTGCTGGGATGAAAAACTGAACCCCGCCGGGTAAATGGCACTCGGCAGGGAATTCAACAGCAGTTGGCGTGCTGCGGCTTCGGGGTCGGCAGTACTGCCCGCAATAGCAACACTGCGGGCGCCTTGGGAAACTGCCGAACTTAACGTGTGCTGAACCATGAACACCAGGCTGAAACCCACGATCCCGAAAATAACTGTGAGTATGATGGGCAACATCAGGGTCAACTCCACAAGCTGGGCTCCGCGCTGTTGTGAAGCGCGGTGCGTTCCTTGAAAGCTGGGCCAGGTATTGTTTGTCATCACGCTAGGTTATTCACGAAATCAGGTTGTTGCGGCAGTGATTTTAGCAATGATGGCGTCGAAAGCCGTGTCCAAACCAGTACCCAATACGGCAAATGCCGCCACCGCAATACCCACCACCAACGCTGCAATCACCGCGTACTCAATCAGTGATGCACCATCTTCTTTACGCTTCAAAACCAATCGTTTGTTTGTTACTTTGATCATGAAATTCACTCCTTCGTGAAAACATCGAACTCAAGGTCGAATATCCCCATAATAGGGGTACACCATTTGGATCAAAACAGAGATCAGAACGTAGATTTGGCCGTCTATTCACGATTTTGACCCCAAGGTTCAAAGTAATCGTAGGCAATTACACCCAAAATGATTACACCCTGTGAGTTACGATAGTAAACCAAGTCTGTAATTTGTTGCTTGTTCCTGTTAGAAACAATTTGCTTTTGATGAATTATTCATGCTGAAGACCAGTTTACCCAGAACCCTTTTGGGGCCCCTCCACGCCGCGTTTGGTTTTGTAACGGGTGGAGTGCCCGAATCCAAAGAGCCCGGCAAGGCAAAAAGGCCTTACGACCGTTCGAAGGAGATTACCCAAAAAGCCTGCGCCAAGGCGGCTGCTGTGTCGGGTGGGCTTGCCTTGCCTGTTGGTCCGCTGGGCATGTTGACCGTGTTGCCCGACCTGGTACTGGTGTGGCGCATTCAGGCACAAATGGTGGCTGACATTGCCGCGGCGTTCGGTCACGAAAAACCACTGACCGAACAAGACTTGATGAGTTGCCTGTTCAGCCATGTGGCGGGAACCGCCCTGCGGGAATATGAACGGGCCATTCCGATCGAGCACGAGGACAAGCCAGGTCAATCCATCCTTGATTTGATTGATCGTTTCACACGCAGCGGCAGCCGGGATCTGGCCGTGCGGGTTTCAAAACAAATCGGGCAAGCCGTGATTGAACGCGTGGCCAAGCGGGCGGCTTCCAGAATTGTGCCTTTGGCGGGGGCGGCCATTGTGTCGGCTTACGCTGCGCTGGACACCAAGGAAGTTGCACGCACTGCGGTGGAGATGTTCTCGGGTGACAAACTGCCTGCGCGCAAAAACAGGAAAAGCTATCCACGCGCTGAAGAAATGTTCAACGCAGACACTGTTAAAGACATCCATCTGGATGACGATGTGTTTGTAAAGCCCGACCCATCGGGGGCTTGAACGCCCATGGGCTCTGTGTAAAACTGAAGCAAGCCCCGCGCTTCCCACAAGGCAACGCGGCACCTCACATTCGCAGGAGCCTATCCGTTCCGTGGAGGATTGTGGTCATGAACGCCCCGTATCACCCGCTACACCGCGCTGTTTCGCTGCAAGACAAATACATCCTTCCGAAAGGCCGAATTTACATTACCGGCACCCAGGCACTGGTTCGCCTCACGCTGCTGCAGGCCGAGCTGGACCGCCTCAATGGGTTGAATACCGGTGGTTTTGTATCGGGTTACCGTGGTTCACCATTGGGTGGGGTAGATCAGGCTTTCTGGGCTGCCAAACAATTTATAAAGCCAGCCAACATTTATTTTCAGCCCGGTTTGAATGAAGATCTTGCCGCCACCTCGGTGTGGGGCAGCCAGCAATTGAATCTGTTTCAGGGGGCAAAGGTCGATGGCGTATTTGGCATGTGGTACGGCAAAGGGCCGGGTGTAGACCGCAGTCTGGATGTGTTCAAACATGCCAATGCGGCGGGCACGTCGAAGCACGGCGGGGTGCTGCTGGTGGCTGGTGATGACCATGCTGCGAAAAGCTCCACCTTGCCGCATCAATCGGACCACGTACTGAAAGCCGCGATGATCCCGGTGTTGTTTCCCAGCAATGTGCAGGAAATTCTTGATTTCGGCATATTGGGTTATGCCATGAGCCGTTACGCAGGTGTGTGGGTTGGCTTCAAAACCGTGGCCGATGTGGTGGAATGTTCTGCCGTGGTGGACATCGACCCACAGCGCCAACGCATTGTGTTACCCAGTGATTTCAGCATGCCTGAAGGTGGCTTGAACATTCGCTGGCCCGACACAGCGCTGGCACAGGAAGCCAGGCTGATTGACCACAAGCTGTATGCCGCGCTGGCATTTTGCCGCGCCAACAAAATCAACCGCACCGTGATTGATTCACCACACGCCCGCATCGGCATTGTGGCCACAGGCAAGGCGTACCAAGACACGCTGCAGGCTTTGAGCGACTTGGGTTTGACCCCCCAACGCTGTGCCGACATTGGTTTGCGTGTGTACAAAGTGGGCATGGTGTGGCCGCTTGATGCGGTGGGCATTCGGGAATTTGCCCAAGGCCTGCAGGAAATTCTGGTGATCGAGGAAAAGCGCCAGCTGGTGGAATACCAGATCAAGGAAGAGCTGTACGCCTGGCGGGAAGACGTTCGCCCCAAGGTGTATGGCAAGTTTGATGAACGCCTTGCACAGGACGGGCGCGAGGGTGGGGAATGGTCGCTGCCACAGGGCAATTGGCTTTTGCCAAGCCACAATGAGCTGGACCCGGCGCTGATTGCGCAGGCCATTGCCAAGCGGCTGCTGCACCTCGCGCTGCCTGAGGATATTCAGGCCTACATCGGCAACCGGATTCGCGCCATTGAACAGCGCCAGCAGGTGGGCCATGCCAATCATTTGCCCGTGGAGCGCAAACCTTACTTTTGTTCAGGTTGCCCGCACAACACCTCCACCAAAGTACCGGAAGGAAGCCGTGCCATGGCGGGCATTGGTTGCCACTACATGGCAGTGTGGATGGACCGCAGCACCGAAACATTTACGCAAATGGGGGGCGAGGGTGTGCCCTGGATCGGGCAGGCACCCTTCACGGAAACACAACATGTGTTTGCCAACCTGGGCGATGGTACCTATTTCCATTCCGGCATTCTGGCCATTCGTGCCAGTGTGTCTGCGGGCGTGAACATTACCTACAAACTGTTGTACAACGACGCGGTTGCCATGACCGGCGGGCAACACCTGGACGGCACACTAACTGTGCCGCAACTGACGCGCCAGCTGGCTGCCGAGGGCGTTGCGAAAATTGTGATTGTCAGCGACAACCCGGATGCGCACCGCCGCAATTTGCAGCACGATCTGAAAGCCGACGGCATTGATGTGTTCGATCGCCGCGAGCTGGACGCCGTACAAAAAATGCTGCGTGACACCCAAGGCACCACTGTGCTGATTTACGAACAGACCTGTGCCTCGGAAAAACGCCGCAGGCGCAAACGCACCGACCCGGCAACAGGGCAGCCACTGTTTCCCAACCCCGCCAAGCGCGTGTTGATCAACCCACGCGTGTGCGAGGGCTGTGGCGATTGTTCAAAGCATTCCAACTGTTTGTCGATTGAACCTGTTTCCACACCTTGGGGTGTGAAGCGAACCATCAACCAGTCCACCTGCAACAAAGACTACAGCTGCCTGGAAGGGCTGTGCCCAAGTTTGGTGACCGTGGAAGGCGGTGAGCTGAAACAGCATTCAGGAACTGCCGATGCGGGGGTAATTTCCAAAGCGTGTGCTGAGCTTTCTCAGCCCGAGTTCACCATTCACCCAGATGATTTGAATCACCGTTACGCCGTATTGATCAACGGTGTGGGTGGCACGGGTGTGGTGACCATCGGTGCCTGGTTGGGCATGGCGGCGCATTTGCAGGGTATGGAAGCCTTGGGGCTGGACATGGCGGGCCTCGCGCAAAAAGGCGGGGCGGTGTTCTCGCATTTTCAGTTTGCCCCAAGCGGGTTCGCACTGGCGTCATCAAAAATTCCGGTGGGCGAAGCCGACCTGATGATTGGCGGCGACCTGTTGGTGTCAGCCCATGAAAAAACGCTGGAACTTTTGAACAACAATGCCTTTGCAGTGGTAAATACCGACACCCCGCCCACCGCAGACTTCATCAGCCAGCGCGACTGGTGCGCCCCGGTGGATGCGATGCACGATGACATTGCACGCGCGTTGAGCAACCCACAAAAGCAATACCAGCCTATACGCGCCCAGTGGCTTGCAGGCCAATTGTTGGGCGACACCGTGTATGCCAACGCCCTGTTGTTGGGGGTGGCTTGGCAGCGCGGGTATTTGCCCCTGCATTTGGCTGCTTTGCGCAACGCCATTGAATTGAATGGCGTGAAAGTTGCCGAGAACTTGCTGGCCTTTGATTTGGGGCGCTTGGCTGCGCAGAACCCCGATGCCTTGAACGCACTTCTCAACAACGCGGACACCCCCCGCAAAGCTGAAACGGCAGATGACATGCTGCAACGCTACCAGGCGGAGTTGCAGCAATATCAAAACCAGGCATTGGCCGATCGGTTCAACGCCAGGGTACTGCCTTTGCGTGAGGTGTTTGAGTCGCAAGGACAGGCCCACCAGTGGGTGCGCCTGTGCAGCACGTATTTCAAACTGTTGGCATTCAAGGATGAATACGAGGTGGCCCGCCTGCACACCGACCCGGCTTGGGTGAAGGGTGCAATGGGGCAGTTTGAACCCAAGGCACGGTTGTATTTTCACTTTGCACCCACGTGGCTGGCAGGTGACAGTGCGCGCCCGCGAAAAATAAAACTGGGTCCCTGGATTCAAGTGGTGCTTAAGGCATTGGCGGCGGTGCGAGCTATTCGGGGCACCTGGATGGACCCGTTCAAGGGTAGTTTAGAGCGTAAAAACCAGACTTTACTCGTCGGCTGGTTTGAAACATGGATAGAACTGATGCACAATAATCCTTCAATGTTGCACCACAGCAAAAGTGTGGGGCAAGTACTTGACCTGTTTAACCAAGTGAAAGGTTTCGGTCAGGTACGTGTTGAATCATTTGATAAAGTGCGGTTCGAGATTCAAAAGTCCGTGGAATACAAGCCCAAGCTGGATCAGTATGACCAAAACAGACAACAAACCTGACACCAAAGTCGCCAAACGAAAAGAGTCCAAGCGCTCTGAGAAAGTACTCCCCCACGCCTTGGTGCCGGAAAGCCAGTGGGAAATTCTGGGCCAGGCCTGCATGGTCAATGGCAAGGCAGTACGTTTGCGCCAGTGGCCCACGCGCTATGGTGACATGCCTTCCAATGAGGACATGCACGAGCGGGTGGATCAATTGTCCGATCGGCTCAATGAATTGTTGACCTGCCTGTACGCGCAGGGCGAGCACAAATTGCTCGTGATTTTGCAGGGCATGGATACGTCCGGCAAAGACGGTGCGGCGCGCGCCATCATGCGTTCTGTGCACCCCATGGCTTTGCGCATGGTGTCATTCAAAGAGCCTTCTGAACAAGAGGCCGCACATGATTTCCTGTGGCGTGTTCATCCCCATGTTCCGGGTACTGGGCAGTCGGTTATTTTCAATCGCTCGCATTATGACGGCATCATCATGCCCATCATTCACAACAATGTGCCTGCCAGCTGGATTGAAGAGCGCATTCGGCAAGCCAACGACTTTGAACGGCTTTTGGTTGAAACAGACACCACTGTGCTTAAGATCTTTTTGAACATTTCACGCGAGGAACAACACCAACGCATGATCGACCGCTGGGAGTCCGTGGACAAACGGTGGAAGCTGACTGAAAAAGACCTGCATTGTGGTGAGAATTACAGCATGTATGCCAATGCATACGAGCAGGTGCTGGAAAAAACCTGCACCAAGCATGCGCCGTGGTGGATTATCCCTGCTGATCACAAAGGGCTGCGCAATATGTTGGTGGCTGAAATTCTGGTGGGCACGCTGGAGAGGATGGGGCTGGCTTGGCCGGAACCCGATCCGGCTGTGGTCAAAAGCGAGTTCTGGAAGAAAACGTCAACCGCCCATGGATCGTAATCGTTATTATGGTTCCCAAACAAACTTTGACAGGGGACTTTACTTATGAATAAAACGACTTTGAAATTCGCCATTGCTACCAGTGCGCTTGTGTTTTCTGCATCATCCATGGCTGTTGGCCTTGGGGTCAATGCAGGGGTTGGCGTGAATGCCAAGGTGCCCGGTGTATCTGTGGATGCAGACGCAAAGGCGGATGCAAATGCAAATGCCGATTTGAAAGGCAAGTCCAGTGCAGCCGTCAAGGGTGCGAAATCTCAGGGCGATGAAATGCGCAATGAGGCCGGTGCCTTGCATTCTGAAGCGAAAGGCGAGGCAGGTAAACGCACGAACCAATTGAAGTCGGCAACGGATGTGAATGCAAATGCCGACGTGAAAGCTGACAAGAAATAATTTTCAGTTAAATTGCTGTGCTTAAAGATGCCCCTTCGGGGGCATTTTTTTTGAATTTGTGGGCAGGGAATATTTTCTTCGAACATTATTCATGCCTCAGTCAAGTGATGCGTTTGTCTGGGTTTTGACGCTTTTACAGGCCCTCGATATGCTTTGAGCCAAGTTAAACGATAAGCGAGGTTGGATATGCAGTTCCGTTTGTATGCCGTGGGCTTAAATGTGGGTATTCCAAAAACCATTTTGGGAGTGGATCTGGTTTCTTTCATTTGTCTTCAATTGCGGTCGTCTGCTGGAGGGCCACAGCGCACGTACCAGATGATCGAAGGTGCTACTTGGGTAATCCCAGTGGTTCCATGTTACTAAGCGCTATCAGCACGCACTGGCACAATTTGTCGGTCGGTGAGTCCAGGGCAACAGTGACCATTCGATCATTAGACTCTGACAATCGTCCAATTCTATTCACTGAAAGAGTCGCAATTGATGTTCAAGGTGTCTTGTTGGCTGAACTGAAGTTTACTGGCAAATTCCGGTTGATGACCAAAGGATCAAGAGGTTCAGGTAATCAACAACTTAGCAAGGTTTACGGTCTGTGAAAGTTGCTCTACTCAAGGCATTTAATTTCTTTTTGTTGCTTCAGATTGCCCTGATGTGCCTTTCATTGGCATTTGTCGATCAAGCATTAATGGCTTGGTGGACAGATTCGGCCTTGAATTCCGATGAGCCTGATTTGCTGCTTATGTGGTCGCCGCCAGTTGTTTCAGCACTGGTTCTCGTCGCTGTAATCACCAAGGAGTTTAGGTTGGAGTCTATTTCAACCCGGCTGATGCTGAACATAAGCGCACTTTTGGTGTTGTTTGCTTTTGCTTATGCTTGGCTTTACTGGTCGTTACTCTATGTGTAAGAAAAATCAGGCTTAAAGTTTGCGAATTTTTTCCAGTGTGGCGGTGGTGCTGCGTTCGTGTTCAAACGCAATTGAAAGTGCGGTACCGCCCCAGCTTTGTACTTCTTTGGCACCCACCATTTTTTCAACAGGCCAATCGCCACCTTTCACCAATACATCCGGGCGTGCCGCCAAAATTGCATTCAATGGTGTGTCTTCTTCGAAGTAAGTTACCAAAGCCACGCATTCCAGTGCGGCCAACACATGCATGCGGTCAGCTTGTGTATTGATAGGGCGGTCTGGCCCTTTGCCCAGGCGCTTCACGGATTCATCCGAATTCACCGCCACAATCAGGCTTTGGCCTTCCTGGGCTGCCTGGTCCAGGTAAGTGACATGCCCGCGGTGTAGCAAATCAAAAACCCCGTTGGTGAACACCACGGGGCCTTTGAGTTGTTTGGCGCGCTCAGCCAATTCTGAGGGGTGGCACACTTTTTTTTCAAAGCGTGCCGGCTTTCCGGTTGTTGTCATGGTTTACAGGTCTGTCAGGCCGCGTTGCCAACAGGCGGTTCTGTTGCACCCAAGCGCGCCATCACTTCTTTGCGGTAGCGGTTCAGGTCTTGCACCGATTCAAAGGTGCGTTCAAACAGCAGACTCATGTTGTGCAAAATGCGGTCAATCACTTTCTTTTCCCATTCCGCATCAAACCGAATTTGACCGTCCAGCCAGTTTTCCAGCCAATCGGGGTCGGGCAAGCGGCTTTGCACCGTGTCGTTGGGGAACAAGTCTTTGTTTACATGCAAATTAGTGGGGTGCAGTGGTTTTTGGGTGCGACGGGCCGAGGCCATCAATACACCAATTTTGCTGAATGCGGCACGTGCACTGTCGCCGGCCTCCACCAAGGCTTTTTTCATGTAACGCAGGTAAGCGCCGCCGTGGCGAGCTTCATCGTGGGAAATGATTTTGTAGATCTGCTTGATCACGGGTTCGGTATGCCAATCCGAGGCGCAACGGTACCAATGGTTCAGGCGAATTTCTCCGCAGAAGTGCAGCATCAGTGTCTCATGCGGCGGGGCCGGGTCGAATTCAAAGCGCACGGCATGCAGCTCTTCTTCGGTTGGCAGCAAATCGGGGCGGAAGCGGCGCAGGTATTCCATCAAGACCAGCGAGTGCTTTTGTTCCTCGAAGAACCAGATCGACATGAATGCCGAAAAATCACTGTCGTGTTTGTTGTCGCGCAAGAACATTTCAGTGGCGGGCAGGGCCGACCACTCGGTGATCGCGTTCATCTTAATGGTTTGGGCCTGCTCTTCAGACAGCCTGGAGGCATCGAACTGGTCCCAGTGGATGTCTTTTTCCATGTTCCAACGAACGGACTCCAATGATCTGAATAATTCTGGATACAACATGTTGTTCCGCCTTCACTGAATTGATCTGACTTTATGATTTTAACAAGACATGTCATGAAGCGCATGAAGATTTGGTGACACGGGGCATTTATGTGCACATTTGTACGCTGAAAAATGCATTTACCCGTTGATTTAGCCTGCCTGTTTCTTCAGCCAGCGCATAAGCCCGCCCAGAACCGGGATCTTTTCGTAAAGTTCTTCAGCCGTATCCCAGTAGTCCCTATGGGATTGTACAAGCCCGTTTTGGTTCAACAACAGGTGTGATGAACCCTTGATGCACTGTACTTGCCCCGCCTTGAAGCGCTTCATTTCAAACAGAAAATGCCAGGCCATGAACACCTGCTGCCCCGATTCGAATGCCGTGTGCACGACAAAGCGCGGTTTGTCCACCTGGTGGAACATGTCTCCAAAAATACGTTGAATGTCTTCAACCCGGTTCACTTCGTTGAATGGGTCTTTGAAGTAAGCATTCGTCGCATAGAACGTGGGCATGTCGGCCACTGTTTGCTCGGTGATGTGTTCAAAAAAATCAATCAGCCTTCGCAGTGGAACGGACAGCTGTTGGCGTTCCAGCGGAGCCAGTCCACTTGGTTTATTTGGCGTACTCATTGCTCCGCAACCGGTTTGTTTTTGTTGGCTGTCATTTTGCGCACCGCTGCAAAATACAGGGAATACGGCAGAATTCGCAAGGTTCGCAGGGTCCGTGTGAAAGCTTTGGGGAAGTGGATCTCGAACTCGCCTTTTTCAAGGCCGGTGATGATTTCCTGTGCGGCTTTTTCAGCGGTGATCAAGAAAGGCATCGGGAATGTATTTTTGCGAGTCAGCGGGGTATCCACAAATCCTGGATTCACTACACTGACGCCCACATGGTGCGGTTGCAACTCAACATGCAATGCTTCGGCCAGGTTGATCAACGCTGCTTTGGTGGGGCCATAGGCCAGTGAATTGGGCAGACCGCGATAGCCCGCCACGCTGGAAACAATCGCGATGTGCCCCGATTGCTGTTCAAGCAATTTGGGCAACGCATTGGCCAGCACATGCATGGTGCCGTTCAGGTTCACGTCAATTTGCTGGCGCACCTTTTCAAGATTGAATTCTGTCACTGACATTTCTGAATAAGTGCCCGCCATCAGCACAATCAAATCCACACCACCCCAGGCACCCAAGACACTTTCAAATGCGATCTTCACCGCATTTTGTTGTGTAATGTCCAGCGGCAACGCGGTGGCGTGCCTCAGCTCGCCAGCCAGGGTGGCCAGTTTGTCGGTGCTGCGAGCCGACAGCATTTGCCTGCAACCCAGTTGGTCCAGCTGGCGGGCCAAAGCCTCACCAATGCCGGTGGAGGCACCTATCAACCACACGCGCTTGTTATCCCATTGTGTCAATTTCGGGTTGAAAGCCATGGCAAATCCTTTTTAGTCGCGCTTGCGAAAGCTTAACAACACTTCGCCCATTTCAATGCCAAACTTGCTCATGGTGGCGCGGTTCAGCATCACTTTGTCGTCCATCTGGTACATCCAGTCGTCAAATTGCACTTCATAGGTGCTGCCATCCACGGGCAGCAACATGGTGTACTTCCACTGAAAAGCATTGCCGGAAGTTTCGCCATTCGCCTGCCCCAGCACATCACCCGCAGTGCCGGTGTATTTGTTGCCGTCTTTTTTCAGGGTCCACACGCGTTTTTGGGTGGTGCCGTCAGAATAGGTGAAGTCTTCGTCCAGCACGCCGGTGTTGCCATCCCAAGTGCATTTCATCACCACAGTGAATCGCTTTACCACTTTGCCGGAACGGTCTTGAAACACGCCCCAGGCATCAACGGTACCATTGAAATATTCCTTCAGGTCCAGCGCTGGTTTTTCCTGTGCATAGTCGCTGGGCTGGGGGCTGGCGCAAGCGCTCAATATCAATGCCCCGGCCAGCGCCAGAAAGCCCAGTTGGAGTTGTTGAACCCATCGACGTATTGTTTGAATGCTGTTTGTCATGCGGTGCTCCCGATTGCGGTGTTGGATGTTGTGGTGTTCAGGCTGGCCAAACCACTGCGCCCCAACAATACGATGGCCAGTAATTTCAATGCGCAGGGCACCAGTGCGTAAACCCAGATCAATGGGTCGCCTGCAATTTGCTGCAGAAGACCCATGTTTTGATACGTGTCAGTTGTGGCCATGTCTGCGGAATAATTAAACCATTGCAAGGTGCCTAGTGCAAAGCTGGGGGCCAGCGCCAGGTTGAATTTGTTCACCCAGTTCCACAAGCCAAAATACGTGCCTTCGGTTTTGCCGCGTTCGCCGTTTTCCTCGATCAATCGTGCAACCAGCGCAGCGGGCAATGACAGGTCTGCACCCAATGCGAAGCCTGTCAGTACACACACCAGCAAATAGCCCGCCAAGTCGCCTTCGCCCAATACAATCACGACGATGAAAGCGGGAATGGAAATCACCATGCCCAGCAACCAGGCGCGCGCTAAACCAATTTTACTGGCCAGCCACACCCAGAATACGGTGGAGGCTGCGCCCATCAGAAAATACACGGCAAGTACCCATTGATCGGAATCGCCCAAACCCAAGCGGTCGCGCATGTAAAACGGCACCAACGTGGCAGGCAATGCAGCGGCCAGGCCATTGCACAAAAACACGCCCATCAGTTTGCGAAAGTTGCGCTGACGCATCGGCTGCACAATGTCGGCAAGGCCTTTGCGAATCGCTTTCGCGATACCAGCTTGCGCATTGTTGAATGTCTGCACCAACGCGCTTGCTGAGTGCTGTGCTGTTTGTTGGGCTGCCCGGTCAGGTTGTGGCGAAAATTTCAGCAGCAGGAACATGCCCATAACCAGCATGATTGCAAACACCATGAAAATCAGCCCGGCATTGGTTTCAAGGGCCAGCGAC
Organism: Limnobacter sp.; assembly: GCF_036846585.1. Classification (GTDB taxonomy): domain Bacteria; phylum Pseudomonadota; class Gammaproteobacteria; order Burkholderiales; family Burkholderiaceae_B; genus Limnobacter. Next base: position 70,285 of record NZ_DAIUBR010000004.1, read on the forward strand.
ACGGCAAACACCACGCCCAGAATGCCCACGCCTTCACGCACGGCCACGAACGTGGACCGTTCCTTGTCGGTGTGGCCCAGTTCAGCGCCCCAGGATTGATAGGCAATGCTGGCAAAGCTGTAGCCAAGGTGCACCACAATCAGGCTGACCATCAGGCTTGCGGCGTATTCAACCGGGTTGTTGCCCAAGGGGAAAAATACACCAGCCATGCCCAGCAGCAACAGTGGCACTGCCAGCAACAAGGGAAGGGCGTAGCGGTTACCCTGTCCGCTTCGCCGGTCAACCCACAAACCAATGGCCGGGTCCAGCAAGGCATCGAGCAAACGTGAAAGCAGCAGAATAATGCCAACCCAGGCCGATGGGACTTCGTAAATTCTGGAGTACAGGTACGGCACCTGAATGTAAATGGGCACGGCCACCGCACCCAGTGCCCAACCCAGCACGCCATAATTGAGCAGGTCTTTGGCGCTGGTACGGGTGTTGGTTTGGCTCATGTTGGCTGTTGCTTAGCGTTTTTTCAATCCGATCAGTTCACGGCGCATTTCAGGCGCAGAAGTTTTGGGATCAAGCCATATTCCCATGAAGGCCTCAGCCAGTTCCGGGTCGTCTATTTTCGCCAGTGGCAATCCATTGCGAAAGAAATGGACACCCTTGCCCGGGGTGTGCAAGGCGCTCAATGAATGGCCTTTTTCTACGTTTGGCATGATGGCGGTCAACTTGGCCAGCCACACCTTGCGCTTTTCTTCGGTGCCCGCGCCGATGTCTTCCATTTCATCGATGCTGCGCTCGGCAATGTCGCTGCCGTCAAAGCTGCGCGCGTATTTCAGTTCAAGCCACGACGGGTCGCGTTTGTAATTAAACCCTTCGGGCTCAGCACTGGACCACAGCTGCCCGTCGTATACACGCAGGCCAAACCAGCGCAAGGTGCCCCAACCCATCAGCTTGGCGTTCTCGATGGTTTGGGTGACTTGCTTGGGTGGGGGGTTCAAATTCTCATTGGCATTGGTCGCAGGTGCCAGGCCCAGCAGGGCGGCACACAGCAATACATGTTGAATAATTTGAGCCGGGTAAAACTTCATTGGTTCTCCACTTTTTCAAGGTAAAACTGAATCACGTCTGTGCTTTCATATTCGAAACCGGCTTCGCAGTACGCCAGATAAAATTCCCAGGTGCGAATGAAGGGGGCGTCGAATCCCTGGTTTTTCACTTGCTCCAGCGTTTTCATGAACTGGGCACGCCACTGGCGTAATGTTTCAGCATAATCTTTCCCGAATGCTTTTTCGGCGACCACGCGCAAACCGTGCTTTTCTGCCATCGATCTGAATCTGGCCGGTGAGGGCAGCATGCCGCCCGGGAAAATATATTGCTGAATAAAGTCGGTTGATTTGCGGTAGCGTTCAAACAAGGCGTCGTCAATCACGATGGTTTGAATGGCGGCCTTGCCACCGGTTTTCAGCAAACGGTTCACCGATTGAAAATACGCAGGCCAGTATTCTTCACCCACGGCCTCAAACATTTCAATGGATGCAATGTGGTCAAATTGGCCGCGGCAATCGCGGTAATCCTGAAGGCGGAAATCGGCCTGTTCGCCAAAGCCCTGTAGGGCCAGGCGCGTTTTTGCGTAGGCCAACTGCTCAGTGGACAAGGTCAGTCCGACCAAGTTTGCACCAGCTTCGCAAGCCTTTTCGGCAAACCCACCCCAGCCACATCCAATTTCCAGCACCTGCTCACCGGCTTGCGGGTTCAGATAATTCACCATGGCCATGTACTTGGCGTGTTGTGCCTGTTCCAGGCTCAGGCTGGTGTCGCCATCAAACAGCGCGCTGGAATAGGTCATGGTGGGGTCCAGCCAAAGCTGGTAGAACGGATTGCCCAAGTCGTAGTGAGCGTGAATGTTCTTTTTGGCCTGTGTTTTGGTGTTGCGGTTCAGCAGGTGCTTGATTTTGTAAGCAATGCTGCCCAAAAAGCTGCCGTAAATGACCTTCTCGACTGCTTTGCGGTTTTCCAGAAACACGCCCAGCACTGATGCGATGTCGTGGGTTTCCCACTCGCCTGCAATGTAAGCTTCTGCAAAACCGATGTCGCCTGCCTTCAGTGCGCGTTGGCAAACCGCCCAGGAGTTCAGTTTGATCTTCGCGCTGGGCTGGTCATCCTGACCGCCAAACAGCAGGTGCACACCTTCAGGTGTGATCACTTCCAGGCGACCCTTTTTCAGTTTCGTCAGCAGCTTCAGTGTCCACTGGGCAGAAGAGGGGGCGTGGCTTGGCAGTTGGAACTGCGAAAATGTAATGGCTTGTGTCATGCGTCGAATTCGGTCTGCGTAATGGTTTGACGGGGTGGTGCGGGTTTGCCATGAAACTTCGCGCCTTTGAGCAGCAGCTTGATGGCTTGCCAGTGAATTTTTGCGATTACGGCCAATGTAAACCAGCCGTATTTCAATAAGGTTTTACCCCAAAGCGGGGTGCTTGGATGCACCAGTTCACCGCTAACGCTGGTGCTGAGTTGCTGTACTGTGCCTTCAAAATAATTAATGCGTGCAATGACGCGGTCTGCACCGCCTGCGAACCGGAATTCATAGCGGCCGGAAACCGGGAAAAAAGGCGATACATGGAATTCTTTTTTTGCGTGCAACAACAAGCCCCTGTTTAGTGGCGCATTGCTGCCGGGTTTGTTGAGCAGGTAAAAATGGCGTTCGCCGAAGGTGTTGTTCACTTCACACAGCACCGCACGGCACTGTTGCGCTTCATTGTGGAAGTACCAAAAGCTCACCGGGTTGAACACATACCCGAACACTTTGGGGAAAGTGTGCAGGTGGACGTCTCCGGGCAGGGATTCACCCGATTTGAGTTCAATTTTCTGGACCAGCTGTTCTACAAATTCCGGAAACTTCAGGCTGTGTTTTTCCATGCCGTATTGGCTGGCTGACACCGACACAAGGCCTTTGCCATCGACAACCGGGTACCTGGGCAGGCTACTGCCAGGTTTGTGGGCCGGGGCACAGCCAAACACCAAGCGCACAAAACATGCGCCGGTGGTGAATTCATTCGGTTTTGGTTTTTCACGGCGATGCTTTACCAGCCCCCAGGCCAGTTTGACTTCGCGCAATTGAAAACGCCCTTGTGCCATCAAGCAACCTTTTGTCTGGTTGTGGTCAGTTTATTGATCAAGGCATGAGCTGCGTTCAGTCCTGAAGTGTGGCCATCTTCGTGAAAGCCATACTTCATCCATGCGCCAGCCAAATAGACATTGTTCAGGCCTTGAAGCCGCCCCAAGGCCTGTTGGGCCTGAACCGCTGCCAGGTCAAATACCGGGTGCGAGTAATGGATTTCGTGGAACACCTGATTTGCATCGGGGACAACAATCGGGTTCAGGGTCACGAAAACCGGTTTTTCCACAGGAAGTGGTTGAAGCAGGTTGCTCCAGTAGGTGACTGACACACTGGGTTGCGGGTTCAACACATCGCTCAGGTAATTCCACGACGACCAGGTGCTGCGCGTTTTGGGCATCAGCTTGGTGTCGGTGTGCAAATACGCCACATTGGGCTGGTATTTGATGTGTTGTAACTGTTCTTTCTGCGCCTCGTTGCCTTTGATGATCGCCAGGGCTTCGTCGCTGTGGCAGGCCACAACCACGTGGTCAAAGGCTTGATGACCAAGTCGCGTGGTCACAACCGGTTTTGCGGCCGTGGTGTCCACTTCTTGCACTGGCGTGCTTTTGTGGACCACATTAATGAATGGCAAAATTTTATTCACATAGTTGCGGGCGCCATTTTTCACGGTGAACCATCTTGGGCGGTCGTTGACCTGCAGCAGGCCGTGGTTGTGGCAAAACTGGATGAAGGTGGCCAAAGGGAAAGCCAGCATCTGCTCGCTGGGGCATGACCAAATGGCAGCAGCCATCGGGATCAGGTACCAGTCGCGAAATTCGGCGCTGTACTTTTCTTCGATCAGGTAATCGCCCAAATGCATTTTGGCTTTGCTTTGAAACAGGTCGGCACGGCCTGCCTCGGTCACCATGGCGGTGGCTTCTTTGTTGAAGCGCAGAATGTCCAGCAACATGCGGATAAAGCGCGGGCGCAGCAAATTGCGGCGTTGCGCAAACACGGTGTTCAGGTTGGTTCCGGACCATTCAATATTCAGTTCTGGCAAACAGACGGAAAACGACATGTCCGATTCAACCGTCGTCACGTCCAGTTCATCGAACAGGCGGATCAGGTTGGGGTAAGTACGCTCGTTGTACACAAGAAACCCGGTGTCCACTGCCACAGGTGTGCCGTCTACCTCAATGTCCACGGTGTGGGTGTGCCCGCCGATGTAATCGTTGGATTCAAACAGTGTGACGTGTGCGTGGTCGCGCAGGGCATACGCAGCGGTCAGGCCGGAAATGCCGCCGCCGATAACGGCAACTGTTGGCAGGTGATCTTTTGCAATCTGGGTCATGAATAATCTGAAAAAATGAATGGTGTAATTAACGCTAGCATGCTAACCCGATATTGATCATGAAACACGGTGCAGGTTCTCAGACCTCAACGGCGTTTGTCTTCCTCAATCCAGGCCACCGCAGAATGGTTGTGAATTGATTCAAAATTCTCGCTTTCAATTCGGTAAGCCAAAACTTTTTTGTTCGCTTTCAGGCGAATGGCTACATCGCGAACCAGGTCTTCTACAAACTTGGGGTTGTCGTATGCGCGTTCGGTGACATATTTTTCATCGGTACGCTTGAGCAATCCCCACAATTCACAAGAGGCCGATTCTTCGGCCATCCGGATCAAGTCTTCCACGGCGAGCCCGTCACCGGTCAGGGCGCGAATGGTGATGTGGCTGCGCTGGTTGTGCGCCCCGTATTCCGAAATGTTTTTCGAACACGGGCACAGGCTGGTCACTGGCACCACAACACCAATGAACACGTCGGTGGATGCACCATTGTTGTTTGCTTCCAGTGTTACTTCATAATCCAGCAAGCTGGCCACGCCTGAAACCGGTGCGACCTTGCGCATGAAATAAGGAAATTTCATGGTGATCGTCCCCGCGCTCGAATCCAGCCGATGCAGCATGTTCCCCATCATCTGCCTCATCCCTGCCGGATTCAGTGCACTTTCCTGCGTCTGCAGAATTTCAAGAAACCTCGACATGTGGGTGCCTTTGACATTGGCCGGCAGAAAAACCGACATGTCAATGATGGCCACCGAGGGCTGTGGGCCTTCGAGTGTTTCCACAATAATGGGGTGTTTGATAGCCCGCACCCCCACGCGCTGGATGGCAATGTTGCGCATGTCGGCACGGGATTGTTCGTCTGGCAGGTAAAGTCCTTCAGGTGCGTTCATGATAAAGCGTTCCAATAATAATTACTGCACTGTGATTGGGTGTGCATCAAGTGCACGGCGAACTATATTGTTGGTCTTGAGACTTTGGGTTAGACAGACTGTCGAGCATACAAGCTATGGTATCTGCCAGAATGTCTCTGTATGTGTGGTGAAATCTCAGCCAATGTGCTAATTTGATTGCAAATCGAGGTTTCGGTTCCATTATTATTCGTTCAGTTGTGCAAGTCAATTTGTCTAGGACAAAGAAATGATGTTGAAGTTTCAAAGCAGTCGGGTTGCGGTATGAATGAGCGTGCAGATTTAAACCAGCCATCGTTTTCAATTGCGGCAGTGGAACGAGACACCGGTTTGCCGAAAGACACCTTGCGGGTATGGGAAAAACGTTACAAATTTCCCCAGCCCGGGCGCGATTCCTTCGGTGAGCGCATTTATTCAATTGACCAGGTCGAAAAACTTCGCGTTATCAAACGCCTGCTTGACGGAGGCCATCGCCCAGGCAAAATTATTGGCTTGCGCATTGATGAATTGGTGAAGCTGGCCGAGGTCAGCAGTGCCGGTTCCCGCATGAATGTGGCACCCGACAGCCTGGACGAATTGAATGGTTACATGGAGTTGATCAAGCGTCACGATGCCGAGGAATTCCGTCAGGCTATGTCGCGCCTTACCCTTGCCCTGGGTTTGCGCCGCTTTGTGGTTGAAATAGTGACCCCCATGAATGCCATGGTGGGCGATGCCTGGGCGCGTGGCTACTTTGAAATTTTTGAAGAGCACATTTACACCGAAACCATTCAAGTGGTGTTGCGCAACGCGCTAAATACCATTCCGCCGACCCGAAAAGGGCCGCGCGTGCTACTGACCACCTTGCCCAACGAGTTGCATGGTTTGGGCTTGCTGATGGCGGAATGCATTTTTTCCATGGAAGGTGCGCAGTGTGTTTCGCTGGGTACCCAAACACCCATTTACGACATTGTTCTGGCTACCCGTGCACAGAACATCAACATTGTGGCCCTTTCATTCTCGGTCATCCAGAGTTCACCCGCGGTGCTGGAAGCCGTGGCTGAGCTGCGTGAAAAGCTGCCGCCCACAGTTGAAATCTGGTGTGGTGGTTCATCCACTGCCTTGCGCAAAAAACCTTCCGAGGACTTCGTGCTGTTGTCCAGCCTGGAATCCATTGGCGAGTCCATCGCGGACTGGCGCCTGCGCAACAAACTCAATCAGCATTAATTCCAGTGGCGGGCAAGCAGCAATCGTTCAAAGGCAATAAATCGTATTTGCCGAGCAAACCGTGCACTGTTTGCGGCAAAGACATGAGCTGGCGCAAAAGCTGGGCCAAGAATTGGGGTGAGGTGAAATATTGTTCAGACGCTTGCCGCAAGGCGGTGCCAAGAACGGGTAGCAAATAACATGAGCAGCACATCGAAAGCCGTGGTGGTGTTGGGCGATCAACTCGACCTGAACAACCCCGCATTGTTGGCCAACCCCCCGGAATCTGCCCACATCGTGATGGTTGAATCGCCTTGCGAATCAACGGTGGTGTGGGTGCACAAGGTGCGTATTGCCTTGTTTCTCAGTGCCATGCGGCATTTTGCCGATGCGTTGCGCAAAGCGGGCTACACCGTGCATTACCGGCGCCTTTCTGACACGGGCAAGAACAGCCTTGTTGATGAGGTAGAGCAGGTGTGCCGGCAACAGGGTTACACCAGCATTGACATGGCCGAGCCCGGTGAGTGGCGACTGGAACAGGATTTTCTGCAGCTTGCCAAGACAGCCGGCCTTAGACTTCGCTTGCTGGAAGACACGCATTATTTGTGCAGCCGCGCTGAATTCGCCAAGTGGGCCAGTGGCTACAAGCAAATGCGCATGGAATATTTTTACCGCGAAATGCGCAAGCGAAGCGGCGTGCTGATGGAAGGCGCCGAGCCTGCTGGTGGCAAGTGGAATTTCGATGCCGACAATCGCAGTGCTTTTCCAAAAGCAGGGCCTGGCGACATTGCACCGACCGCAGCGTTTGAACCCGATGACATTACCCGGCAGGTGTTTGCAGACGTAGAACAATATTTTCCTGCGCACCCCGGCACGCTTGCCAATTTTCAATGGCCTGTTACGCGTGAACAGGCTTTGCGGGCACTGGACACGTTCATCGAAAACCGCTTCGCCAATTTCGGTGCGTATCAGGACGCCATGTGGACCAATACACCATTTGGCTGGCACTCGCTTGTTTCCAGTTCCATCAACCTGCATTTGCTGCACCCGCTGGAAGTCATTCAAAAAGCCGAAGCTGCATACCGCGCGGGCAAGGTGGATGTGGCCAGTGCGGAAGGCTTTATTCGCCAAGTTCTGGGGTGGCGTGAATTCATGCGCGGCGTGTATTGGCTCGACATGCCCAGGATGCGGGAAGACAACTATTTGCAAGCCACGCGAGATTTGCCCAAGTGGTTCTGGACTGGCAATACCCACATGAATTGCCTGAAAGATTCCATCGGGCAGACGCTGGATCACGGTTATGCGCACCACATACAACGCTTGATGGTGATTGGCAATTTTGCCCTGTTGGCGGGCCTTGTACCGCAACAGGTAGAAGACTGGTTTCTGGCGGTGTATGTGGACGCAGTGGAATGGGTTGAATTGCCCAACGTAGCGGGCATGGCCCTGTTTGCCAATGGTGGGCGCTTTACCAGCAAACCCTACATTGCATCGGGTGCTTACATCAAGCGCATGAGCAACTACTGTACGGGTTGCAAATACAACCCGGCTGAGAAAGCTGGTGATAATGCCTGCCCTTTCACCACCCTGTATTGGGGTTTTCTGGACCAGCACGAAAAAATGCTGTCAGCCAACCCCCGCACTGGATTGATGGCCAAAAACATCGCACGGCTTGATGATTCCCAACGCACCGCACTTCGACAAAAAGTGGCCGACACCTTCAAGAATATTGAACAACTGTAAGCCCATGACTTGTTATGGTGAAACCTGTCAAACAGGTTCAAGGAGTACGGTATGGGTTTGTTGGTAGACGGGCTATTGACTTCGGGCGCAAGCACAACCGCACGCGCTTGCCCTCAATCCACGGGGGTTGATTCAATGGTAACCTTGGGCAACATTCTTATCTGTGTTGCCCATGGTCCGCCATCCTGAACTTCAAGGTTTTCAAGCCGATTCCGTTATTGCCCGCCTGCCGGATTCTGTTCAGGTATTTGTGGTCGGTGGCGCAGTGCGTGACGCTTTGTTGAAACGCCACAGCAGCGACAGAGACTGGGTGGTGGTTGGCGCAACGGTTGACAGCATGCTGGCTGCCGGTTTTACGCCCGTAGGGGCTGACTTCCCCGTGTTTCTTCACCCAATTACCAAAGAAGAATATGCCTTGGCCCGCACCGAACGAAAAAGCGGACATGGCTACAAGGGCTTTACCTTTCATGCCAATCCAACTGTCAGCCTTGCGGAAGACCTGGCGCGCCGCGACTTCACAGTGAACGCAATGGCCATGAGTTCGGCAGGCGAGTTGATTGACCCCTACGGTGGTTTTACCGATCTTCAACACAGGGTGATGCGCCATGTCAGCCCTGCCTTTGTGGAAGATCCTTTGCGCGTGTTGCGTCTGGCCCGTTTTCTGGCGCGTTTTCTTGATTTTACTGTGGTCGATGAAACCATTGCCTTGTGCAACACCCTGCGTGAAAGCGGTGAATTGACGCACTTGGTTGCCGAGCGAATTTTTGCAGAACTGAACAAAGGCATGGAGGAAGAAAAACCCTCGCGCATGATCAAACTGCTGACCAAGCTGGATGCATGGTTTGAATTGGGCGGTTCTCGCGCGTTGCTGTTTGCCCGCCTTGAGGACAGTCGATTAAAAACCGTTGATCAGTTGGGCACAGCATTTGACCGATGGGTTTATCAGTTGGCGCAGCTGGCTGAAAAGAACGAAGTCAAGCAGTTGGCCGATCATTGGCGGATTCCCAAAGAAATTCAGCAGGCTGCGATCGTGTTTGTTGAACTTGAAAAATTTTGGCAGAACGCGAAGTTTGATGCCGCAGATTTTGGCGATTTATTTGATCGAGTCGACCTGTATCGCAGGCCAGAACGACTTGAAGATGTACATCGCCTGTTCAAGCAGGCCAAAGGCAGCAAGGCAGAATTCCGGCTGGTTGATTTGGCTGTTGAACAGGTGCGCTCCGGTGTTTACAAAAAATTCATTGCTAACGCGATCCAACAAGCTGGGCCTGATGTGGTGGTGGCTCAAGTGGTCACGGAGGCACGCCGTTTCTGGTTGGATCTTATTCATGCGGCCTACTGAGTCAATTGTGATGATGAAAAAAATCTGTGTGTATTGTGGTTCAAGCCAGGGTAGCCGGGCTGAGTATGCGGAGGGCGCAAGGGCCCTGGCACGGGCATTGGTCAGCAATGACTTGGGCCTCGTGTATGGCGGTTCAAACCTGGGTTTGATGGGTGTGGTTGCCCAAGAAGTGCTGGCACAAGGTGGTAGCGCAATCGGTGTTATTCCAGAATCATTGGTCACCAAAGAATTGGCGCACCCCGCACTGACTGAGCTGATAGTGACCCGCAACATGCACGAGCGCAAGGCCATGATGGCTGAGCTGTCTGATGGTTTCATTGCCTTGCCCGGCGGCTTGGGAACCTTCGAGGAGTTGTTTGAAATCCTGACCTGGGCTCAACTAAGTTTTCATCACAAACCCGTGGGTGTGCTCAATGTGAATGGCTACTACGATGGTTTGCTGTCGTTTCTGGACCATGCACACAGCGAAGCATTCATTCGCACCCAACATCGTGACATGTTGATGGCCAGTGCTTGTCCCGTAGAACTTCTGGGGGCTTTCAGGAAATACGACGCTCCGGCAGTTGTGAAATGGGTGTAGCGCAGTGATTGCACTTAACGATTACACCCTGATTGTGGGTATGGCTTTTCTGGTCGCCGGGTTTGTGAAAGGCGTCACGGGTATGGGCTTGCCACCTATTGCTATTGGCTTGATGGCTGTGGCGGTGCCGCCTGTGCAGGCTGCCGCCTTGATTGTGATGCCCTCCATGGTCAGCAATGTGTGGCAAATGTTGGTTGGGCCCGGTTTTTTCAAAGCAGTCCGTAGATTTGGCTTGCTGTTGCTCATGGTGTGTGTGGGTGCAGCGTTTGGCGTGGGTGTGCTAACCGGTGAATCGCCAGCCTATGCAACACTGGCTTTGGGCCTGGTCTTGTTTGTGTATGCCGTGCTGGGCTTGTTTAAGTTCAATATGCATGTCAAGCCGCAAAACGAACCCTGGGCATCGCCTTTGGTGGGTGGGCTTACCGGGTTTTTGGCAGGTGCAACCGGTGTGTCGTCGGTGCCTTCTGCGCCCTATATGAATTCGCTGGGCCTTCACAAAGACGAGTTACTGCAGGCCTTGGGTCTGGTATTCACCATGGGCACTTTTGCCTTGGCGGTGGGTTTGTACGTGAACGGCCGCTTCGAATTGGCCGCTGCCTGGGAATCAACGCTGTGCCTTCTTCCCACGATGCTGGGCGTATTTGCGGGCCAGAAGTGCCGCGCACTAATCGGTGCAGAAACATTCAAAACGGTTTTCTTTGTGGGGTTGTTGACCTTGGGTGCCTACATGATTGTCCGTGTGCTTTGGCTGTAGGCTGATATACACTGAAGGCCACACAAAAGCCGGGGAGAAAAACATGCGGCGCATGCTTGTTGCAATGTGCGTGTTGGCAGGCCTGACTGGCCTTGCAGGTGCAGGCTTGGTTCAGGCGGCACCCATTTCAGCCGAGAAAGCGGTCGCCCGTTTGGATCAGGAAGTACAGGTTCAAATGAAGGTCCGGTCCAGTAAATTGCGCACAGATCGCGATGAAGTTGACCTGAATTCACACACCAATTTTCGTGACCCTGCCAACCTGGCCGTGGTCATCGATGGTCGCGTGGCCGCTTGGTATTCCTATCAAGGAATACACGACTTGCCAAAATTCTTTTTTGGTAAAACCATTGTGGTGTCGGGTCTGGTTGAGCAATTCGCCGATCAAACCCGAATTCTTGTAGTCGACCCAGCCCAGATTCAAATCGTGAAATAAGCCCATGTATTTACCCAAGCAGTTTGAAGAAACCTCGACCCCTGTTTTGCTGGGTTTGATCAAAGCCCACCCACTGGCCACGGTAATTACCGTGTCGGCCTCGGGGCTGAATGCCAATCACATTCCCATGGTTCTGGCCGAGAATACCGATGGGCAAACGGTGCTGCGTGGCCATGTGGCGCGCGCCAATCCAATCCTGGCTGATTTGGAAGTGTCGCCCCAAACACTGTTGGTGTTTCAAGGGGCTGAACATTACATTACGCCTTCTTGGTATGCCACTAAGGCAGAAACGGAAAAAGTAGTGCCCACCTGGAATTACGCGGTGGTGCATGTGAAAGGACAAATGCGTGTTGTGGATGATGCAGCTTGGCTACACCAGCAACTGGAAGATTTAACTGCACAACAGGAGGCAGGGCGAACCATGCCCTGGTCTGTGAATGATGCACCCGCCGGGTTTCTGGATCAAATCAAGCAGGCCATTGTGGGTTTCGAGGTTCAAATCGAGAGCATGGTTGGCAAATGGAAAGTGAGCCAGAACCAGCCGCCTGGAAACAGGGCCACAGTTGTGCAGGGGCTTGAAGGTGAGGGCACTGACAAGGCCCTGCAAATGCGTGATCTGGTGAAGAAAAACCTTTGAGCCTTGCAAAGGCATTTTGCCTGGGTGGGCAAAAAGAAATAAATCAATTAGTCAGAGGGTCGATTGTCATGAATGAAAACTGGTTGTTTCATCTGAACAGAGTTCGAGAAAAACTTTGGGTGAAGCCTTTGTTCATGTGTCTGCTGTCGATCGCGGCAGCTTTTCTCGCTACCTTGGCCGATCGGCCAGGCGTGGGGGAATGGTTGCCCCCGGTCAGCAAAGAATCCGTTGAAACCCTGCTTGAGCTTGTGGCCTCTACCATGCTGGTTATTGCCATGTTTTCGGTGGGTTCAATGGTGTCTGCCTACACCTCCGCCAGCAGTTCTGCCACCCCCCGGTCTTTTCCGCTGGTGGTGGCCGATGACACGTCTCAAAATGCATTGTCCACCTTCATTGGCGTGTTTATCTTCAGTGTGGTGGCTTTGATTGCCTTGAAAAATGATTTCTACGAACAGGCTGGTGTCTTTGCGCTGTTTGTACTCACTATCTTTGTGTTTGCAATCGTGATCCTCGCCTTCATTCGCTGGGTGGACAGCATTGCCCGTTTGGGGCGTTTGGGCAACACAATCGACAAAGTTGAGGCAGCCACGTCGGCCGCCTTCCAGCAGCGGCTTGATATGCCTTATCTGGGTGGCCAAATGGCCACCGGGGCGCCGCCGAAAGGGTTGCCGGTTATTAGGCAATCAATTGCCTATTTGCAGCGGATTGACATGCTCAAATTGCAATCGCTGGCCGAAAAATTTGAGGTAAAAGTGCATGTTCTATCGCTTCCCGGCACCTTCTGCACGCCCAGTCGTGCCGTTGCAGTGCTTGAACAGACAACGCAATCTGAATCGCTGTCCGATGAGTGTTTAAAAGCAATTGGTGAATGTTTTGTGCTGGCTGACAACCGCACTTTTGATCAGGACCCAAGGTTTGGTGTGGTTGTGCTGTGTGAAATTGCCAGCCGGGCCTTGTCGCCGGCTGTTAATGACCCCGGTACTGCGATCGACGTGATCGGCACACTTGTGCGCCTGTTCCATCAGTGGGTCAATTGCAAGCAGGGTACGGTCCTCGAGGTTCAATATGATCGAGTCGTCGTTCCCGGTTTGCTTGAACAAGACCTTTTTGACGATGCTTTCACCGGAATTGCCCGCGATGGCGCCGGTACCGTTGAAGTGGGTATTCGGTTGCAGAAAGCCTTTGAGTGCTTGTGCGCACTCGATTACAAGCCGATTTCAGAAGCGGCTGCTTTTCATTCACGCCTGGCATTGGCTCGAAACGAGCTCGCCATGGCTTTGCCGCAAGACATTGAGGCAGTCAGAAGCGCAGCCAGGTTCTAGGCCCGGAATCCTTGGTACAATCAGGGGCTTAGCTCAACACAGCCCCAACACCTCCCCATGCTTGCCCAACAACGAAATACGCTGATCGCCGCATTTGAAGCGGCCGCTGCTGCTGCCCTCAACCAGCCTTTTGAGGGTGTGGTTACGCTAGAAAAGCCCAAAGACCCCAGCCACGGCGATGTGGCCTGTAATTTGGCCATGCAAATGGCCAAGCCCGCCCGCCGCAACCCGCGTGAACTGGCCCAACTGCTGGCCGAGCATGTGAAAGCCAACCCAGCCTGTTCTGGTTTGGTTGATGCCGTTGAAATTGCAGGCCCAGGGTTTATCAATATCCGCCTTGGCCAACAAGCCCGCGTGGCGGTGGTGGCAGAGGTGCTGAAGCAGGGCGCTGAATTTGGCAAATCCCCTGCCCATGCTGGTGAAACTGTGCTGATCGAATTTGTATCTGCCAACCCCACTGGCCCATTGCATGTGGGCCACGGCCGCCAGGCCGCATTGGGCGACGCCATGGCCGCAGTCATGAAAACCCAAGGTTGGAAAGTTCACAAAGAGTTTTATTACAACGATGCCGGGGTGCAAATTCAAACCCTGGCCACGTCCGTCCAGGCTCGCGCCAGGGGTATTAATCCCGGTGATGCCGCATGGCCTGAAAGTGCCTACAACGGCGATTACATTGCCGACATTGCAAACGATTTCCTGGCTGGCAAAGAAGTGAAGGCAGCCGATGGCGAGCCGGTGAAAGGCAGTGGCAATGTAGAAGACTTCGAATCCATTCGCGCCTTTGCCGTGGCTTACCTGCGCGCCGAGCAAGACCTTGATTTGAAGGCCTTTGGTGTGAATTTTGACCAGTTTTATCTGGAAAGCTCGCTGTATTCCGAGGGCAAGGTTGAAGATGCGGTGGCAAAAATGGTCGCTTCCGGCAAAACTTTTGAGGAGGGGGGGGCACTGTGGCTGCGCTCGACCGATTACGGCGACGACAAAGACCGGGTCATGCGCAAATCCGAAGGCGGCTACACCTATTTCGTACCCGATGTGGCCTACCACATCCAGAAATTCAAACGTGGCTTTGGCAAAGTGATCAACATTCAGGGCACCGACCACCATGGCACCATTGCCCGTGTTCGTGCTGGTTTGCAGGCCTGCAATGTGGGTATTCCACAGGGCTACCCTGACTACGTGCTGCACAAAATGGTCACTGTGATGAAAGGCGGTCAGGAAGTGAAAATTTCCAAGCGTGCTGGCAGTTACGTCACTGTGCGCGATCTTGTTTGCTGGTCGGGCGGTGTGGATGAAAGCCAACCCATGCTGAGCCAGCCCGAAGCGTTGACCAAAGGCCGCGATGCGGTGCGCTTCTTTTTGGTCAGCCGCAAAGCCGACACAGAATTCGTGTTTGATGTGGATTTGGCCTTGGCACAATCCGATGAAAACCCTGTGTATTACGTGCAGTACGCCCATGCCCGCATTCATTCCATTCTGGATCAGGCTGAAGTGGATTTGAACACCCTAGACAAGGCGGATTTGACCCTGTTGGGCGCACCTTCCGAGCTCGCTTTGCTCAGAACGTTGGTTTCTTACCCGGACATTTTGTCCAAGGCAGCCGAAGAGTTGGCGCCGCACCACATCGCGTTTTACCTGCGCGAACTGGCTGCCGCCTTCCACACCTTCTACAACGCCGAGCGGGTTCGCATTGACGATTTGCCGCTGAAAACCGCGCGCGTGGCCTTGCTGGTGGCTGTGGCCACCGTGTTGGCCAACGGCTTGGCGGTGTTGGGGGTTTCAGCGCCCAAGCGGATGTAAAAGTTACAGGAAGAAAGCCGCAAAACCCTTGTGTTATAAGGGTTTTGGGAGAAAATTGAGGAGGCGCCACTCTAGGCGCAACTACCCGCTTTTTGTTACCATGAAAGGCTAAGCAGTCCAAAGGTTTTACATGAACGCACCCGTTGAATTGAACACATTGAAACCCTCAGCCGGCGAAACCGCTCGCCTGCGGGAAATTCCATACAACTACACCTCGTTTTCGGACCGTGAAATCGTGATCCGTTTGCTCGGCGAGTCGGCCTGGAACATTCTTCAAGAGCTGCGCCAGGAAAGAAAAACCGGCCGGTCAGCGCGCATGCTGTTCGAAGTGCTGGGTGACATCTGGGTGGTGCGCCGCAATCCGTATCTGCAAGACGACCTGCTGGACAACCCCAAGCGCCTTACTGCGCTGATCGAGGCGTTGTTTCACCGCTTGAGCGAAATTGATGCCCGCCGCGTGGAAGTGAAAGAGGCCGCAGTTGAAGCCGATTCACAAGATCGCAGCGCAAAGGTGCGTGAACTGCTGACAGCCGCAGAAAAAGCCGTGTTTGAATTCCAGCGCGAACTGGAAGCCATGGCCGTATTGCGTGGTCGTGCCCGCAAGATATTGGGCGAACACACCGCGAAAGACAACATCAAATACGATGGTTTGTCCCGTGTTTCCCACGTGACCGACGCCACTGACTGGCGCGTTGAATACCCGTTTGTTGTGCTTACGCCCGATCGCGAATCTGAAATTCCAGGTTTGGTGAAAGCCTGTATCGATTTGGGCCTTACCATTATTCCTCGTGGAGGCGGCACAGGCTACACCGGTGGCGCAGTGCCCCTTACGGCCTTGTCTGCCATCATCAACACCGAAAAGCTTGAAGAGCTTGGCCAGGTGAAAATGGAAGTGCTGCCGGGCTTGAGCGAAGAATACGCTACCGTGTTTTCCGGTGCGGGTGTGGTGACCAAGCGTGTGTCGGAAGCGGCCGAAGCCGCAGGCCGCGTGTTTGCCGTCGACCCCACCTCGGCTGAAGCCAGTTGTATTGGCGGCAACGTCGCCATGAACGCAGGCGGCAAGAAAGCCGTGTTGTGGGGAACAGCGCTGGACAATCTGGCCTGGTGGAGGATGGTCGACCCGCAGGGCGACTGGCTTGAAGTAACGCGGGTGAACCACAACCTGAGCAAAATTCACGACGCACCGCAGGCAGATTTCGACCTGGTGTGGTCTGATGGCCGCTTGGCACCCAATGCCAAAATTCTGAAAACCGAACGCCTGACTGTTGAAGGCGCGCGTTTCCGCAAGGTGGGTTTGGGCAAAGACGTGACCGATAAGTTTCTGGCCGGCCTGCCCGGCATTCAGAAAGAAGGTTGCGATGGGCTGATTACGTCAGCGAAGTGGATTTTGCACCGCATGCCCAAGCACACCCGCACAGTGTGCCTGGAGTTTTATGGCCAGGCCCGCGACGCAGTGCCTTCGATTGTTGAAATCAAGAACTACCTAGATACCGAGGGCAAGGCCATGGGCGCCATTCTGGCGGGTCTTGAGCACCTCGACGAGCGCTATTTGCGCGCGGTGAAGTACAGCCCGAAATCCAAGCGTGGCGCATTCCCGAAAATGGTGTTGTTCGGCGACATCGTGGGCGACGATGAAAACGCAGTGGCCCAAGCTGCTTCTGAAGTGGTGCGCCTGTCCAACGGCCGTGCTGGTGAAGGCTTTGTGGCGGTCAGCCCTGAGGCCCGCAAGAAGTTCTGGCTTGACCGTGCCCGCACGGCGGCCATTGCGCGCCACACCAACGCCTTCAAGATCAACGAAGACGTGGTTATTCCCCTGCCGCGCATGGGCGAGTACACCGACGAAATTGAGCGCATCAACATTGAGTTGTCGATTCGCAACAAGCTGAAACTGGTTGCCGCGCTGCGTTCATTTTTTGAGAAGCCGCTAACACTTGGCAAAACAGACGAAGTTGATTCCACCAAACTGTCGACCGAAGACCTGGTGGGCGACCGCGTGGGCCGTGCCGTTGAATTGCTTGATGCGGTGCACGAGCGCTGGAGCTGGTTGCTGGGCAATATGAACATGCCCCTGGCACAAGCCAACCCGGTGTTGAAAACCTTGGGGCTGGGTCATCTGGATGCCGCGCTTGAAAAGCGTTTGGCTGAACAGCCCGAGGCCACTGTGTTTGATGTGCTGCAAGATCGCACCATTCGCGTTAGCTGGAAAACCGAGTTGCGCCACAACCTGAACCGCATTTTCGAGGGCGGCGTGTTTGTGCCCGTGATGGAAGAATGCAAGGCCATTCACAAGCAGGTGCTGCGTGGCCGCTTGTTCGTGGCGCTGCACATGCACGCTGGCGACGGGAACGTGCACACCAACATCCCGGTGAATTCTGACGACTATGAAATGCTGCACGAAGCGGAACACACCGTGGACCGCATCATGCAAATTGCGCGCAATCTGGATGGTGTTATTTCCGGTGAACACGGCATTGGCATTACCAAATACCAATACCTGACCAAGGAAGAGCTGCAGCCTTTCCAGGATTACAAGCAGCGCATTGACCCAGAAGGCCGCTTCAACAAAGGCAAGTTGTTGCCCGGTGGCGACTTGACCAACGCTTACACGCCCAGCTTCAATTTGATGGGCCATGAAAGCCTGATCATGAGCCAAAGCGACATTGGTTCAATCGCCGATTCCGTGAAAGATTGTCTGCGTTGCGGCAAGTGCAAGCCTGTGTGTTCTACCCACGTGCCGCGTGCCAACTTGCTGTACAGCCCGCGCAACAAAATTCTGGCCACATCACTGTTGGTCGAGGCTTTCCTGTACGAAGAACAAACCCGCCGTGGTGTGTCCATCAAGCATTGGGAAGAATTCGAAGATGTGGCCGACCATTGCACGGTGTGCCACAAGTGCTTGACGCCTTGCCCTGTTGACATCGACTTTGGCGATGTGTCCATGAACATGCGTGCCTTGTTGCGCAAGATGGACAAGAAAAGCTTCAACCCCGGCACGGCCCTGGCCATGACTTTCCTGAATGCGAAAGACCCGGCCACCATCAAGGCCCTGCGCGTGGGCATGACCGGCATTGGCTACAAGCTGCAGCGCGGCGCCTACAAAGTGGCCAAATCGCTGGGCATGTTGAATAAGCAAACGGCCAAGCCGCCCGCCACAGTGGGCAAGGCACCGATACGTGAGCAGGTGATTCACTTCATCAACAAGCCCATGCCCGGTGGTTTGCCCAAGAAAACTGCGCGTGCCTTGCTTGATATCGAGAACAGCGATTACGTGCCAGTGATTCGCAACCCGAAAACCACGCAGGCCGACACCGAGGCCGTGTTTTATTTCCCCGGTTGCGGTTCCGAACGCCTGTACAGCCAGGTGGGTTTGGCCACGCAAGCCATGTTGTGGAACGTGGGCGTGCAAACCGTGTTGCCACCCGGTTATCTGTGTTGCGGTTACCCGCAGCGCGGGGCAGGGCAGTACGACAAAGCAGAGAAAATGATTACCGACAACCGTGTGCTGTTCCACCGCGTGGCCAATACACTGAACTACCTCGACATTAAAACCGTGGTGGTCAGCTGCGGCACGTGTTACGACCAGTTGCAGGGTTATGAGTTCGAGAAGATTTTCCCCGGCTGCCGCATCATCGACATTCATGAATTCCTGATGGAAAAAGGCGTGAGGCTGGAGAACGTCACCGGTACGCAGTACATGTACCACGACCCTTGCCACACGCCCATGAAAACCTACGACCCGCTGAAGGTTGTCAACCAGTTGATGAACAGCGAACTGCAAGGCCAGAACATCACCAAGAACGACCGTTGCTGTGGGGAATCCGGCACCTTTGGTGTGTCACGTCCCGATGTGGCCACGCAGGTTCGATTCCGCAAGGAAGAGGAAATGCGTAAGGGCGCAGACAAGTTGCGCGAGAAGGCACCCCAGGCGGATGTGAAAATTCTGACCAGCTGCCCGTCCTGCCTGCAGGGCCTGAGCCGCTACAGCGACGACGCCAACCTTGAGGCCGACTACATTGTGGTGGAAGTTGCCAAGCATGTGTTGGGCAAAGACTGGTTGCAGAACTACGTGAAAGACGCCAACGACGGTGGCATTGAACGCATTCTGGTATGACCGATCACCTTGAGCAAACCACCAATTGCCTCCTGTGTGCTACACCGGGTGGTGATTGGGTGTTCAACTGCAGCAAGTTCCGCGTGATCGAAGCGATGGATGCCGATTACCCCGGCTTTCTTCGTTTGGTCTGGAACGACCATGTGCGCGAGTTCTCTGATTTAAGTCGCGAAGACCGTATGCTGTGCATGGATGCGGTGGTGGTGCTTGAGCAATTCGTGTTGCGTGTGTTCAAAGCCGACAAAGCCAATATTGCCACCTTGGGCAATGTAGTGCCGCATTTGCACTGGCATGTCATTCCCCGTTTCACTGACGATAAACACTTTCCTGCGCCCGTTTGGGCTACTGCCAAGCCGGGTGTTTCATTGTCGCCCCGCCAGCAGTTGGTACTTGATTCCAAGCCGAAATGGATGCTGGCGCTGCGGGCTGAGTTGTTGGCGGCGTTTCCGGGCTAAGTTGCAGCCCGTGTGCTCAGCTAGAAAAAAATTTGTCAGTCGGCACTGTGTTCGTCTGTGGAATCTTTGCGAATAACAACACCTCCAGCCACTGGCTTATGCTTTTTCTGCCTGGTGCTTTCTTCATCTTGCGGCGCTCTCATCATTTTCTCAGAGCTCTGCGGCGACATTGCAGGCGGTCTTGGCGGCGATGGCATCGCCGACGGTCTTACGTCTTCCGTTTTCTGTTCTTGAATGTCCTTGGTGTCGACATCGCCAGATTCAGCTTGCCCAGTATTAACCTGCAAAGTGAGCACAACAGCTGTCAAAGCGATACATGAGTTTCTCGAACAAGCAATCAATGCGTTCATTCGGTACAATTTAAAAGGCTTGATCATCGCTTCATTTCCATTCCAAAAACCGCCATGTCGGCTCGCCCCTTTAACGCTTGCGGCCCAAAATTTGTCATTTTTAGATTACCTAAATTCGGAAACTCGGCAAAGTGTTTATCAACAGGCATTGAAGCTTCTTGATTCATCCTCTCAGCAAATGCTTTCGAGCACAATACATATGTGCCCAGGTCTTTGCTCAAACTTTCAATTCGCGCAGTGGCGTTGACCGTATCACCAATCGCCGTGTATTCGAAACGATCCGGGCTTCCAATGTGACCAATCACCGCCCACCCAAAATGCAATCCAATGCCGATTTGAATGGGTTGCTGCCCCCTTGCTTCAAGCGTCTTATTGAAACTTTCTAGTTCATTCTGCATTTTCAGGGCACAACAGGCAGCTTGCGTGGCAGGCCTTAGTAACGAATTGGGTGCACCAAAAAAGGCCATCAAACCATCTCCGATGAATTTGTCGACAGTGCCCCCAGACTCATGCACCACACGTGTCATCCGTCCAAAATAATCATTGAGCAACTGCACCACTTGCTCGGCTGAGTGCTTTTCTCCGAAGCGAGTAAATCCACGAATATCTGAAAAAAGAATGGCAACTTCAACTTCTTTGCCTTGCCCGGACCCGTCAATCGATCCCTTCAATATTCCATCAAGCACTGAAGGGCTGACATACCCTCCAAATACTTTTTTAAGTCGCCGCTTTTCAGACAAGTTAACAATATTGTCAAACACAAGTCGAAAAACCACCAGTGAAGCCCCGCACACCCACACCAAACTCAAAGGCAACCACAAAGACAGGTTCATCAGCAGCGCTTGAACTACGGTAGCACTGAGCATCGTCACAAGCACTGACAACTCAAACAAACGCTGTGATGGTAGCCACCACAAAGCCGCTGTAACAAGGGTTAAAACAATCGGAATCCAATCAGGCAGTGCCGTTATACCCCGTTTACTAACAATGTTGCGAAAAATTTGAGCGTGAAAAAGAACACCCGGCACGTAGGTTGTGTCCCCCAACCAAGCTGCCAAAGGATGCGGTGAAAAATGACTGTCTATGTTTTGCATTACCGCACCAAAAAGCACAGGCCGACCCTCAAACCGGGAGTTAAGCCACTCTTTGTCGCCACGCTCACTTGCCTGAATCACATCCATCATCGGGATGTAATCAAATTTTTCGCCAATACTGAAATCAATCCACCCGGCTTTAACTCCTGGCAAACCCATGGCCACAGCCATTTCATTGGCCAAACCGTGTTTTGTCTCGTCTGGCTGGCACACTGAATCTGGAAGTGTCCGGATCATTCCGTCCACATCCTGACAAAACATCGCGGAGGTTACCGCCTCAAACTTGCCGGGTTGGCTGTCCAATACTTTTTGAAAATCAGGGTGAATCGGGCTGAAATCTGATTTCTCTGAATCCCATACCTTGATCGCAACAATCGGTACTGAACGACTTGCGTTGGCAAGGCCCTGTATCAACCGTTGATGAAAATTAACTTGCGGATTGTCCGCAAGGTAGATCGAATCAAAACGTTTAACGGGAAAGGCAAAATCAACCCCGATTACAGCCGGTTTGGCTGAAGCCAAAGCCTCCAGCAATTTGGCAATCCAAACATGACTAAGGGCAATTGGCGTTTCGACCTGATCAACAAATTGATCGTCCATACCCACAATCACAGGATTCAGGCGAGGCAGTAACTCGCTGGCTTTGTTGTTTGAAGATTGGGAGAAACGAATCTGCAAACGTTGCTGAGCATCCAGCGTTGCAGTGTCCAACTCGGGCAACAATTCAACCCAAGACAAACCCAAAAGAATCGCAACCAATACAATGGGGCAAAGTGCTCGAATTAGATTGATCTGAGGTGCTTTTAGCATAAGAGCAAGTGTACCGCAGGACCCTGTTTTCGGGCCTAACCCTTGATGCAAGATTTACTTGAAAACAAAGGTTAAAAGCGTGCCTTTGTCGATTACGTGGGTTTGCTGGGGACTTACGGTGACGCTGTGTGTTTCGCATGTCCCAAAGCCAGAAGCATCAAGCCGGAATCAGAAGACCTGCTTGGGCAAGGTGGCGCAGCATTCTAGTCGACGAGCGCAGCACCTCACGCAACAACCGCACCACGCGTCGCTCAACCAGCCGTCGCTTCAGCAACCGCAGGCTTTGAAGCCGCACCAGCCTTCGCCAGCGGCATCAGAATGGTGAAGGTACTGCCCGCATTCGGCCGGCTTTCAATGTCCAGTTCACCATCGTGGCGTTGCACCACATGCTTTACGATCGCCAGGCCCAAACCAGTACCACCGCTTTCGCGTGAACGGCTGCGGTCTACGCGGTAGAAACGTTCAGTCAGGCGGGGTATGTGTTCAGCCGAAATGCCAATACCCGTGTCGCGCACTACAAATGCGGCGCAGGGCTTGCCGATCTCGTTTTCTGCTCGTCGCAGGGTGATGCTGATTTTTCCTTTCTCTGGCGTGTAGCGCACCGCATTGGTCACAATGTTTGAGAACGCGCTGAATATTTCTGTTGAATTGCCAAAGCCATTCAGGCCTTTTTCCACTTCGACTGAAATTTCGTGCTTGCCAGCAGACAGCTGCTGCGCTTCATCGCCGGTTTTTTGGGCAATGCCGCTCAAATCAACCGGTTCGCCACCTTCACCAGCATTGGGCGATGATTCCAGCGCCGACAGCGCCAGCAGGTCTTCCACCAGGTTTTGCATGCGGTTGGCCTGGGTGTACATCAGGTTCAGGTACTCGGTTTGCTGCGCTTTGCTCAAAGGCAGGTCACGAAAAGTTTCCAGAAAGCCGCTGAGCACGGTCAACGGCGTTTTCAATTCATGCGACACATTGGCAATGAAATCACGGCGCATGCGTTCAAGCTTTTCAACCTGGGTTACATCGCGCGAAAGCACCAGCATTTGTTGGTCACCGTAGCTGACCAGTTGCACGGAAAGCACTTTGCTGCGGCTGCGCGGTGCGGTCATGATCAAAGGCTGTTCCCATGAGCGGCTGCGAATGTATTGGGAAAAATTCGGGTTTCGCACCAGGTTGATCAATGGTTGCCCAATGTCGCTGCCCAGTTTCAGGCCCAAGTGGTCTTGTGCGGTGTCGTTGCACCAGGAAATATGGCCTTCGGAATCGAGCGTGACCACGCCATCGGGCAGCGCCTGCGCGGCGGTACGAAATGAAACCAGGGCATTGGTCAGTGCCTGCTGCTGGCGCTGGTGCAGGCGAAGGTAGCGAAACAGTTTGGCGGCCAGGTCGTCCCACCAGCCCGACACATCGGGCACGTTTTCAACCTTGAAATTGTCCAGCCACTCAATAATTCGCAGGCCAGACCGTACGTGCAGAACATACACAAACAGCGAGGCCAGAATAGACCCCGCCACTGCCCCTTTGTGGCCAGCAAGCATTTGGCCCACGATGGCGGCTGCACCCAGCACCATGGCCAATAAAATCAATCGAAAAAGGATGAATGCCATAGGTGCGTATTTTAGGGGAATATCCCGCCGGGGGGAGCCCTTAGTTCAATGCACTTTCATTTTGCGTTGCAGTAAAACGGTAGCCTGCTCCCCGAACCGTTTCAATCAGGCGGTCGTGGCCTGAAATGGTCAGTGCCTGGCGCAGGCGTCGAATGTGTACGTCCACGGTGCGCTCCTCCACAAACACGTGGTCGCCCCACACCTGGTCCAGCAACTGGGTGCGGCTGTGCACGCGCTCGGGGTGGGTCATGAAAAAGTGCAGCAGGCGGAATTCTGTGGGGCCCATGTCGATAATCTTGTCGTGGCCCATGATGCGGTGCGTCACCGGGTCCAGCTTCAAGCCATGTACTTCCACAATGTCGTCGGTTAGTTGGGGCGCGCGGCGGCGCAGCACTGCCTTGATACGGGCCAGCAGCTCCTTGGGTGAGAAAGGCTTGGTGATGTAGTCATCCGCACCCGCTTCAAGGCCGTCAATCTTGTCCTGTTCTTCCGTGCGGGCTGTCAGCATGATCACGGGTACCGCGCGGGTGCGCTCGTGGGCGCGCAGTTCATGGGCAAACTGAATGCCGGTTTTTCCCGGCAGCATCCAGTCCAGTAGCACCAAGTCGGGCAGTTCGGCGGTGATCAGGGTTTTGGCCTGGTCTGCATCGGTGGCGCGCAGCACTTTGTGCCCAGCAAAGCTAAGGTTCACCGCAATCAGTTCTGCAATCGCCGGTTCATCTTCTACAACTAAAATTGTGCTGGACATCGTGCTTTCCTTTTCTCTGGCTTGTTTGGTCTTGAGCAATGCCACCTAAAGTAGTGGATTAACATGACAGTAATATGACACTTGAATGAATCGTCATCAAATTAATCACTGAGCCTGTTGCAAGCCGTAGCCCGCTGCGATGAGATACACTTGAGGATTATGTATCCCAAAGATTCAACGCAGCATGGAAACCACCAACATTCCTACCCCGAC
Organism: Limnobacter sp.; assembly: GCF_036846585.1. GTDB lineage: Bacteria > Pseudomonadota > Gammaproteobacteria > Burkholderiales > Burkholderiaceae_B > Limnobacter. The sequence goes on from NZ_DAIUBR010000004.1 coordinate 94,798, forward strand.
CCGCATTGTGGTTCACCAGAAATCACGTGTTCTCGAGATCGAATTCGACACCGGCGCGTGCTTTAACCTGCCATTCGAGCTGTTGCGTGTGTATTCACCTTCAGCCGAGGTGCGCGGCCACGGCCCCGGTCAGGAAACCCTGCAAGTGGGCAAAAAAGAAGTCAGCATCACCAATCTGGAGCCCGTGGGCATGTATGCGGTCAAGCCCTTTTTCTCGGACGGTCACGATTCAGGCCTGTTCAGCTGGCAGTACCTGCTGTGGATGGGTGAAAACCAGGAAGGCCTGTGGGAAGACTACCTGGAGCGCATGAAGGCCGCCGGCGCCAGCCGCGAACCCAATGCCCCTGAAAATATTCCATTTGAACAAAAGAAGGGCGGCGCCTGCGCAAGCCACTAAAACCATGAACGATAAAATTACCGATTTCGGGTTCGAGAAGGTTCCCGAGGACCAGAAAGCCAAAAAAGTGGCCGAGGTGTTTGACTCGGTGGCCGCCAAATACGACATCATGAACGACCTGATGTCGGGCGGCATGCACCGCCTTTGGAAAGCCAGCACGGTTCGCGCAGCGGGTGTTCGCCCCGGCATGAAGGTGCTGGACATTGCCGGTGGTACGGGCGACCTCAGCAAGGCTTTTCTTGACAAAGCAGGCCCCAGCGGCGAGGTGTGGCTGACCGACATCAATGAAAGCATGTTGCGCGTTGGGCGCAACCGCATGATCGATCATGGGTATTTGCCCAAAATGGCACTGTGCGATGCTGAAAAGCTGCCATTTCCCGACAATTACTTTGATGTTGTCACGGTGGCATTTGGTTTGCGCAATATGACCCACAAAAATGTGGCGTTGGCTGAAATGCGCCGTGTGGTCAAACCCGGCGGCAAGGTGTTGGTGCTCGAATTCTCGAAGGTAAACCCATTGTTGGCACCTGCTTACGACCTGTATTCCTTTCAGGTGTTGCCAAAAATTGGTCAAATCGTGGCGCAAGACAGCGCCAGTTACCAATACCTGGCCGAAAGCATTCGCATGCACCCGGATCAGGAAACCCTCAAGGGCATCATGCTTGAAAGCGGTTTCGACCAGGTGAAGTACACCAACTTCACGGCCGGTGTAGTCGCCTTGCACCAAGGAACCAAATTCGCTTGATCCGGTCTATCCGCTACAAGCAAATTATCAATATTCTGGAGGCTTTTGCTTTGAAAACCCGTGTTTGGTCTGTCCGATTGTCTGTGTTGGCTGTGGTTGCAGCCTTTTTAAGTTTAAGCGTGTTGCCCACTGATGCGGAAGCACGCCGTTTGGGCGGTGGTGGCAGTTTTGGCCGCACGGCGCCTTCCCAGTTCCAGAAAACCAGCCCAACCTCACCTTCAGGTACCACATCCACGGCGCCCAGCAAGCAGCAGGCGACAAACTCCGGAACATCCACCACCGGCGCGGCAGCCCCTCGCAACCGTTTTCTCGGCCCATTGGCCGGTTTGGCGGCAGGTTTGGGTTTGGCGGCCTTGTTTAGTCACCTCGGTTTTGGCGCAGGCATGGCAGAATTTCTGGGCACCATGCTGTTGATCGCAGCCGCCGTGTTTGCGGTTGTATTTCTGGTGCGCATGTTGCGTGGGCAGCAGGCCAGCAAGCAGCGGCCTGCCTACAGTGTGCCCGGCGGCGCCACTGGCAATAGCAACAGCTACCGTCAAGGCCCGGTGAATGATCCCGTGCCGGGCATGGGGCAGCCCGGTGGCAATCAGGGTTTTGGCACGTTCGGTACTGCAGATGCGTTTGATGCACCCATGCCAGCAAGCACACCGCTTAAAGAATTGCCTGCCGGCTTCGATGAAGCCAGTTTTGTGAACAGCGCGAAGAAGTTTTTCGTGACCATGCAAGGTGTGTTCGACAAGGGCGATGTGGGGGGGCTGCGTGAATATTGCAGCGACGAGGTGGTTGATCACCTGAAAGTTGAAATCGAATCTCGCGGCAATGCTGTGAACCGCACCGATGTGGTTACCCTGGATGCCCAGTTGATTGGTTTCGAGACCGATGTGGATGAGCAAATCGCCACGGTGGCCTTCACGGGCATGCTGCGTGAAGAGCAAGATGCCGCAGCGGCAGAAATCAACGAGTTGTGGATCATGTCCCGCCCAGTATCTGGCGGTGGCTGGGTGCTGTCAGGCATTCACAATCTGTAATTTTTGAACCCACCCGCCGGGCTTGGCCTGCCCGGCTGGGTTACACTCAAACAAATTTTGATTGTTGGAAGTGTGCCTTGGCCAGTCCCCCCGAATTGCTTTTCCAGTTTGCCTCCAAATTGTTTTCTGCTGGCCCGTCCAAAAGCCTGGCAGCAGCTGGGGGCTTGTTGTCTGCGCCCTTGGGTTTGATGTCGGGTGCGGTCACTCAAATGGTGTGTCTGGTGTTGAACCACCTGCTGGACCAGCAGCGCAGCAGCAAATTCAAGTTGCAGAAAGAAGCGGGCAAAGTGCTTGGTCTCAGCATTTTGCCCATGCAGTTGAAATTGCGCGTGAACGACCAAGGTTATTTTCAGCCCAGCACGGCCAGCAACGGCGTTGCCGCACCGGCAGACACCCAAATTTCCATGCAATGGGCCGACCTGATCGGTTCGGTCAGCAACCCCAATGCCATGTCCAGAAAGGCCGCCATTGAAGGCGACATGGATTTTGCGCAAACGGTATCCACTGTTATCAATGACCTAAGCTGGGACCCCGAACGTGATTTGGCCCGTGTGGTGGGCGATGCGCAGGCAGTTTGGGTGATGAATACCCTGTCGGCCTTTGGCACGAATGCCCGCGATGTGGCGCAGCGCTTTAAAAACAATCTGCGTGAATACGTGGTGCATGAAAAATCCATGACCCCGACCGCGTCTGAATTTGATGCTTTCCGTGGTGAAGTAAACCAGCTGCGCGACGAACTGGCCCGCCTTGAGAAGCGTTTGGCCAAGCTGGGTGGGCAGCCATGAAGCTTCGCCGTTTGGCACGCATTGTTCTGGTTGCCAGAAAATATGGCCTGTTCCTGACAGCGGCCGATTCCATCAACAACGGTTTAGCCAAGTGGTTCCTTACCCTCATTTCATCGCGCTCTCATGTGCAGGCCTCTCGGGGTGAACGCATGCGAAGGGCGCTTGAAGACCTTGGCCCACTGTTTGTGAAGTTTGGTCAATTGCTGTCAACCCGACGCGACCTGTTGCCTGAAGACGTGGCCGATGAACTTGCCAAGTTGCAAGACCAGGTGCCTGCATTCTCCTCTGAGAAAGCGCGTGAGCTGATTGAGGCCAGCCTTGGCCGACGGATTGACGACATGTTTCTGGATTTTCAGAACATTCCCGTGGCCAGCGCATCGATTGCGCAGGTCCACTTTGCCGTGATTCGGGCCGGTGACCTTGAAGGCAAGAAAGTGGCGGTGAAAGTGCTGCGCCCCGGCATGATCGAGGTGATTGACAAAGACCTCGCCTTGATGAAAACCGCGGCCCAGTGGATTGAAAAAATTTCATCCGATGGCAAGCGATTGAAACCTCGTGAGGTGGTGGCCGAGTTCAATAAGTACCTGCACGATGAGCTGGATTTGATGCGTGAAGCGGCCAATGCATCGCAGTTGCGCCGCAACTTTTCAGCGGAATCAGGCAGCGGACACTTGCTGCGTGTGCCCGAAATGTATTGGGACTATTGCTGCAGCACCGTGATCACCATGGAGCGCATGCACGGTATTCCGATTTCGCAGAAAGAACGGCTGCTTGAACACAATATCGATTTGAAAAAACTGTCCCGCGAGGGCGTTGAAATTTTTTTCACCCAGGTGTTTCGCGACGGTTTTTTCCATGCGGACATGCACCCCGGCAATATTTATGTGGGTGATCAGCCAGAGGATTTCGGCCGCTACATTGCGCTGGACTTTGGCATTGTCGGCACGCTGAGCGATGTGGACAAACAGTATCTGGCGCAAAACTTTCTGGCTTTCTTCCGGCAAGACTACAAACGTGTGGCTGAACTTCACGTGCAATCGGGCTGGGTGCCCAAGGGCACGCGCATTGATGAACTGGAGTCGGCCATTCGGGCCTGTATTGAACCTTTCTTTGGCAAACCCTTGAAGGAAATTTCGCTTGGGCAAGCCCTGATGCGCCTGTTTCAAACATCACGGCGCTTCAATGTGGAAATTCAACCACAACTGGTGTTACTGCAAAAAACCCTGTTGAACGTGGAGGGCTTGGGCCGTCAGCTTGATCCCGATCTTGATCTGTGGAAAACCGCCAAGCCCTACCTTGAGAACTGGATGCACCAGCAGATCGGCTTCAAGGGTTTTCAGTCTTCCCTGCAATGGGAGGCCGCACAATGGTCGCAAATTTTGCCAGCCTTGCCGCGTTTGCTGCACCAAAACCTCACCCAGTCCAATGACCGGGTTGACAACCAGATCGAGCAACTGGTCAAGCAGCAAAAGCGGCTGAACCGTGCTCTGTTCTGGATGGTGCTAATGCTGGCGGTGCTGTTTGGTGTGGTGGCACTTGATTTGCTGTGGCCATATTTAGTGGGTTATGCGGGTCCCCAAGGCTTGTTCTAGCAGCGCGCACGTTTCTTGCCTATAATCCGCATCATTTCCTGTTGACTGGTGGGTTTTCACAATGTTGCTTGCCTCTGTAGTTGCGTACTTGCTGGTGTCCGTCCTGATTGGTCTGTATGTCGCCCGAAACGTCAAAAACACGGCCGATTACGCCGTGGCCGGCCGACACCTTTCCTTGCCCATTGTGACCGCCACGGTGTTTGCCACCTGGTTTGGTTCTGAAACCGTGCTGGGCATTTCTTCCACCTTTGTGGAAGAGGGCTTGAGCGGTATCGTGGCCGACCCTTTCGGCGCTTCCATGTGCCTTATTCTGGCCGGCTTGTTCATCGCTCCCAAAATTTACCGCTTGAACCTGCTGACCCTGGGCGATTACTACCGCGTGCGCTACAACCGGGCCGTGGAAGTATTTTGCAGTGCCTGCATTGTGGTGTCTTACCTGGGTTGGGTTGCCGCACAAATCAGCGCACTGGGTTTGATCTTCAACGTGCTCAGTGATGGTGCGGTTTCACAGGAATGGGGCATGGTGATTGGCGCCAGCGTGGTGCTTATTTACACTCTGTTCGGCGGCATGTTGTCTGTGGCTGTGCTCGACTTCATTCAAATGGTCGTGATTGCGGCTGGTCTGGTTTACATCATGTGGATTGTGGCCGACCTGGCCGGTGGTGTGGGCACGGTGGTTGATCACGCCGAGGCTGCGGGCAAGTTGCAGTTTTTCCCCGAAGAATTCAGCTACGTGATGTGGGTGCCATTTGTTGGCGCATTCCTGACCATGGCGTTTGGCTCCATTCCCCAGCAGGATATTTTCCAGCGAATCAGCTCGGCGAAAAATGAAAAAACGGCGGTGCGAGGTGCAGTGCTGGGTGGTTCCCTTTATTTCTTCTTCGCCTTTATTCCGGTGTTTCTGGCCTATGGCGCCATCATGATCGACCCCGCCACTTTCACCGCCATGGTGTCGGAAGACTCGCAAATGGTGTTGCCCAACCTTGTGCTGAACCACACGCCCCTGTTTGCGCAAATCGTGTTTTTTGGTGCCTTGCTGTCTGCAATCATGAGCACCTCAAGCGCCACTTTGCTGGCGCCCGCGGTTTCCTTCTCGGAAAACATTGTGAAGGTGGCTTTCCCGAAAATGGACGACAAGGCTTTGTTGCTGACCATGCGCGTGTCGGTGTTTGTGTTCACCATCATTGTGGTGGCCTTTGCCATCAACAGTGAATCGTCAATTTTCGAGATGGTCGAAAGTGCCTATGAAATTACGCTGGCTGCGGCGTTTGTGCCGCTGGTGTTTGGCCTGTACTGGAAAAAGGCCACCTCGCAAGGTGCGGTGTTTTCCATCATTGTCGGGGTCAGTAGCTGGTTGATTGCCAAGAACTTCTTTCCAAGCGAAGTGTGGCCCCCCCAGTTGCTGGGCATGGTGCTGGGCTTGTTCACGATGATTATTGCATCCTTGTTGCCGCAGTGGATCGAGCACCGCCCCGCCTTGCGTGATGGCGTTGTGCATGCACACTGAGCACGCACCGGCCAACAGCAGTAAAATAACCGGATTACCTTTTTGAAAAAAGTGATCCGGCTTTGAAATACCTCACCATTGAAGACACCATCGGCAGCACCCCTCTGGTGCAATTGCAACGCTTGCCGGGCAAGGCCAATGCCGACCGTGGCAATGTGATTCTGGGCAAACTGGAAGGCAATAACCCGGCGGGTTCGGTCAAAGACCGCCCTGCAATTTACATGATTCGCCGTGCCGAAGAACGCGGCACCATCAAGCCCGGCGACACCCTGATTGAAGCAACGTCTGGCAACACCGGCATTGCGCTGGCCATGGCGGCTGCCATTCGTGGGTATCGAATGGTGCTTGTCATGCCTGAACACCTCAGCATTGAACGTCGCCAAACCATGCGTGCCTTTGGCGCGGAAATCATTTTGACCCCACAAAAAGGCGGCATGGAATACGCACGCGATTTGGCGGAACAAATGCGCGATCAGGGCAAGGGCGTGATCCTCGACCAGTTTGCCAACGAGGACAATCCGCTGGCCCACTTCGAAACAACTGGCCCCGAAATTTGGCGCGACACAGCCGGCAAAGTGACCCATTTTGTGAGTGCCATGGGCACAACAGGCTCGATTATGGGTGTGTCGCGTTACCTGAAAAGCCAGAACCCGAATGTGCAAATTATTGGTGCAGAACCCAGCGAAGGTTCGCAAATACCCGGTATTCGCAAGTGGCCGAAAGAATACTTGCCAAAAATTTACAAGCCCGCCGGTGTCGACCGCGTGGTGCAGGTTACCCAGCTTGAAGCCGAAGACATGGCACGCAAAATGGCAGCGGAAGAGGGTATTTTTTGCGGTATTTCGGCTGCAGGCGCTGCGCACATTGCCCTGAAAATTGCAGAGGAAGTAGAAAACGCCACCATCGTGTTTATTGTGTGCGACCGTGGTGATCGGTATTTGTCGACGGGTGTGTTTCCCGCTTAGTTCAACATATCTCTTCTTAGCTTCAACGCTTCGCTCAATTCAAGCACGGCGTTGGCATAGAAAGAACTTCGGTTGTAGCGGGTCACGACGTAAAAGTTTTGCCCGCCTGCCACAAACGCAGGTTCAGCTTCGCCACGCACCAGTTCAATCAAGGCCAGTTTTTCATCGGGCAGGGCGTTGCCATTAAGCTTCACGCCTTTTTCCTGCATCACGGCGGGGGCGAAGGTGGGCACAATGTCGGGGGCCAGCAGTTCGGTCAGGTTGTCGGCATGCTGAATGTTGACCAGCACGCGGGTGGCTTTGCCGGTTTCCCAGCCATGCACTTTCAGGAAGTTGGCCACGCTGAAAATGGCGTCTGTCCGGCTGTTGAACAAGTCCACAATGCCGTCTGCATCGCCATCTACTGCATACGCTGTCCAGGAACTGGGCATGAATTGCCCCAGCCCAATGGCGCCGGCATACGATCCTTTCACTTCCAGCGCATCCAGGTGGGTTTTGTTGCACAGGGCAATGAAGGCCTCCAGTTCACTGAGGAAAAATTCTGAACGGTCTTTCTGACCCTCGGGGTAGGCAAAGGCCAGTGTGGCGAGTGAATCAAGTACCCGGTAGTTGCCAATGTGTTGCCCGTAGATGGTTTCCACGCCGATGATGGCCACAATTACTTCTTGTGGAACACCATATTTGGCCTCGGCTTCTTTTAGAATTCCGGCATTTTCATTCCAGAATTCCACACCTTTACGAATTCGATAGGGTTCTACAAAGCGGCTGCGGTAGGTGTCCCAGTTGCGTACCCCCTTGGTTTTTGGCGGCCTCACCGCTTGTACCACCTGGGGCAACAGTGCTGCTTTTTGCAGCAGGGCAAGGGTGTCCGCCACTGAAATGCCTTCTTTTTCCTGCAGGCGCTTGGCCATGGCCATGGCTTGCGCGTTGTCGGCAAAATTCACCCGGTTGGTGTCTTCTGCCTGCGCGGCTTGAGTGCACAGCGCTGTGCTGATTAGAATGGAGGCAATGTATTTGAATATTCGATGAGTAGTCAAAAAAGGAGTCAGCATGTCCGGTCTAGGCGTGATAAGCGGTAAACAAGGTCGACCCGGTGCGTGTTCGCAGTCAATGACAGGTCCTTTATTCACTATAACCCAGCATCTACATGCTGTTTGGGCCTAAACCATGACCACTGCCTTTATTTCCCATTCTGATTGCGCCCTGCACAACCCGGGCCTGGGCCATCCTGAAAGCATGGCCCGCCTGCGGGCCATTCGTGATCGGCTTGAATCGTCTGAACTGTGGCCACATCTGGTGCATTGTGAGGCCCCAGAGGTGCCTTGGTCTGCGGTCACTGCCGTGCATGCTCCTGCCTACGTTGAAAGCATTAAGGCGCGTTTTCCCTTGAAGCGAAACATCGACATTGATGGGGACACCACGTTGTCGGAATTCTCGCTCGGCGCGGCCCGCCGCGCTGCCGGTGCCTGCGTGCATGCGGTTGATCTGGTCATGGCGCATGCCGTGAACAATGCCTTTTGTGCCGTGCGCCCGCCCGGCCACCATGCCTGCGTGGACCGTGCCATGGGCTTTTGCGTGTTCAACAACGTGGCCATTGCTGCGCAACACGCCATTGATGCCTACCGGCTGGAGAGGGTGCTGATTGTGGACTTTGATGTGCACCACGGCAACGGCACCGAACATGTGTTTGCCAACAATCCCAAGATACTTATGTGTGGCACTTTTCAATCGCCGCTGTACCCGTTCAGCGGTGGGTTGGATGTTGCAAGGAACATGATCAATTGCCCGATTCAACCCGGGGGGGGGCGGGAGGAAATCAAGCATGCCATTCAAACCCACTGGGTGGATGCCATTGACCAGTTCAAGCCCCAGTTGGTGCTGGTGTCAGCGGGCTTTGATGCGCATGAAAGTGATCCGCTTGCGGACATGACCCTTACCACTGAAGACTATGGCTGGATCACCAAATTTCTGGTTCGCGTGGCCGATGAATACTGCGATGGCAAATTGGTCAGTACGCTGGAAGGTGGTTACGAGCTGGAAGCCTTGGCTGATTCCGTGTATGCCCATGTGGAGGCGCTGGCCGCAACATGATTTGTTCAACGCCAGCACCTTATTCGGAAGAACGGCTTGCCGAAATGCTGGCACGCAATGCCGAGTGGGCAGGGCAAATGACTGCGCAAGACCCTGACTATTTCAAACGCCTTTCTGTTGGCCAAAGCCCGGCGTTCACGGTCATTAGTTGTTGCGACAGCCGGGGCGGTTCATTAGGCGGGGGTTGTAACTTCAAGCATATGAATAATCGCTGCAAAGTAGGCCGAAAAAGCCAGAATCGTAATCAGATTGATACCTATTTTCTTAGAAAGTTTGATGCTGAAGAATTCTTTTGCGATCAAGCAAATCACGACTACGCCGCCAATCCAAGGAGTGAACTTGCTATTTAATCCAATTAACGGAATGTATGCAAATAGCCAGGACACACCATCAGCCTGAATTGTGAGGTTTTGAAATAGACCGTCTGATACAGGTACGCCAAATCCAGTGGACTGGATGGTTATCGCGATTGCAATTGTAAGGAGGAGCAAATTAATTGCTCTGGTTAAAAGCGCCTTCATTTGATTGTGCATTCTAGAGAGGCTGAACCATTGTGATGGACAAGTTTACCTCGCACTTTGACGTCAGAAAGTTGCAGACCTTTTGACTGGACGTCGAAACGGGCCCACAGAGTTTCTACGTTTCCACTTGTATCCAGCAGGCTTAGTCGGACATCGGCTTTGCCGGCACCGAACATGGCTCCTATGACTTCAATTTCTATGGTTTTGCCAAGCATCCGCTCGGCGCCACAGATCCAAGGGTGCTGTTTGCTATCAACAAATGTCCACTCTGTCGACATCATTGAGAAAATTGCACTGGCAGAGCTGCTTTTTAAGCTCATGGTGTCTTGAATTTTGAATATCTGAAGTGGACCGTTTTCCCCAGGGCGGATAGAAATGAAACCTATTGTTGCGATGTTTAGGCCTGTACCAAAAAGCGGTAGAGCGAGACCAACAGAATTACCTTTAATTTTTATAAACATGATGATCAAGTGTGACAATGACAAGCAAGTGTCTTGTTAAAGAGATCAACTGTCAAAAGTCATCGCTCAATGTAGGTATCAGCTTTATTTCTTGTCACACACATGACTCGACAGATCGACGCCTAGAGGGTAAACTCTATGAAAAATCGAACGATCGTGCGTTTTTTCTCAAAACGCTTCGTATAATCCAATCATCTATTCTCCAATTTCAACAAAGGGATGGCTTGCATGAAGATCCTGGTACCCGTTAAACGCGTAGTCGATTACAACGTTAAAGTTCGCTGCAAAAGCGATGGCTCTGGTGTAGATATCGCCAACGTGAAAATGTCCATGAACCCCTTCGATGAAATCGCTGTTGAAGAAGCCACGCGCCTGAAAGAAGCCGGCGTGGCCACCGAAGTGATTGCAGTTAGTTGTGGCGTTGCCCAGTGCGTGGAAACCTTGCGCACGGCTGCCGCCATTGGCGCAGATCGCGGTATTCTGGTTGAAACCGATGTGGAATTGCAGCCACTGGCTGTTGCCAAAATCCTGAAAGCCATCATTGAAAAAGAAGGCATCGATTTGGTGATCATGGGCAAGCAAGCCATTGACGACGATTGCAACCAGACTGGCCAAATGCTGGCTGCTTTGGCCGACATGCCACAAGGCACGTTTGCATCCAAAGTGGTGGTTGAAGGTGGCAAGGTAAACGTAACCCGCGAAGTGGATGGTGGCCTGGAAACAGTCAGCCTGAGTTTGCCAGCGGTGGTAACAAGTGACTTGCGCCTGAACGAGCCACGTTACGTGACACTGCCCAACATCATGAAAGCCAAGAAAAAGCAGATCGACACGATCAAGCCTGCTGACCTGGGTGTGGATGTTGATCCGCGCATCAAAACACTGAAAGTGAGCGACCCTCCCACACGTTCCGCTGGTATCACCGTGCCCGATGTGGCCACGCTGATTGACAAGCTGAAGAACGAAGCGAAAGTGATCTAAGGAGCAAAAAATGTCAGTACTCGTTATTGCCGAACACGACAATCAAAGCATCAAGCCCGCCACGTTGAACACCATCGCTGCGGCCCAGAAAATTGGTGGCGACATCCACGTGCTGGTTTCCGGCAAGGGTTGTGGCGCCGCTGCTGAGCAGGCTGCCAAGGCAGTTGGCGTGGCCAAGGTATTGGTTGCAGATTCCGATTCACTGGGTGACCAGTTGGCCGAAAACTTTGCAGCACAAATTCTGGCCATTGCCGGCAACTACGGCCACATTCTGGCACCTGCCACCAGCGTGGGCAAAAACGTGTTGCCACGTGTTGCTGCCAAGCTGGATGTTGCGCAAATTTCCGACATCATCAGCGTTGAAAGCGCTGACACATTCACGCGCCCAATTTACGCGGGCAACGTGATCGCCACCGTGCAGTCCTCTGACTCAACCAAGGTCATCACCGTGCGTACAACTGCATTTGACCCCGTTGCTGCAGAAGGCGGTTCCGCTGCCATTGAAAACCTGAGCGCTGTTGCCGATTCCGGCAAGTCCACGTTTGTAAGCCGTGAAGTGGCCAAGAGCGATCGCCCTGAATTGACTGCCGCCAGCACCATTATTTCCGGTGGTCGTGGCATGGGTTCTGCTGAAAACTTCAGCGTGCTGAACCCCTTGGCAGACAAGCTGAACGCAGCCATTGGCGCATCACGCGCTGCGGTAGACGCAGGCTACGCACCCAACGACTGGCAGGTTGGTCAAACCGGCAAAATCGTGGCGCCCCAGTTGTACATGGCCTTCGGTATTTCCGGTGCCATTCAGCACCTGGCGGGCATGAAAGACAGCAAGGTGATTGTGGCCGTGAACAAAGACCCCGAAGCACCGATTTTCGGCGTGGCCGATTACGGCTTGGTGGGCGACTTGTTCGACGTGGTGCCCCAATTGACTGAAAAACTGTAAGCCAACAAAAAACGCAAAGCTGTATCAGGAGACGACAATGAGTTACAACGCCCCAGTTAAAGACATGATGTTTGTCTTGAAAGAATTGGCCGGTTTGGATCAGGTATCGCAGTTGCCCGGATGTGAAGACGCAACCGAGGAAACCGTGGATGCAGTGCTGACCGAAAATGCGAAGTTCACCAGCGAAGTGGTCGCCCCGCTGAACTGGTCGGGCGACGTAGAGGCCGCCAACTGGAAAGACGGCGTTGTAACCACTGCAAAAGGCTTCAAAGAGGCCTTCAAGGCCTTTGGCGAGCAAGGCTGGCAAGGTTTACAGCACCCCACCGAATTCGGTGGACAGGGGCTGCCCAAGCTGGTGGCAACACCTTGCATGGAAATGGTCAACGGCTCCAACCTCAGCTTTGCGCTGTGCCCCTTGCTAACCGATGGCGCTATTGAAGCGCTGTTGGTGGCAGGCAGCCAGCAACAGAAAGAAATGTTCCTTCCCAAAATGATTTCCGGCGAATGGACCGGCACCATGAACTTGACCGAGCCACAGGCCGGTTCTGATCTGGCCATGGTTCGTTCAAAGGCCGTGCCGCAAGGCGATGGCACTTACCGCATTTCTGGCCAGAAAATTTACATCACCTACGGTGAACACGACATGGCCGGGAACATCGTGCACCTGGTGTTGGCCCGCACACCCGATGCGCCTGAAGGCGTGAAGGGCATCAGCCTGTTTGTGGTGCCCAAATTCATGGTCAACGACGATGGTTCCTTGGGCAAGCGCAACGATGTGTACTGCGCATCGATTGAACACAAGCTGGGCATCAAGGCTTCTCCAACTGCTGTTCTGCTGTATGGCGACAACAAAGGCGACGTGGGTCAGGGTGCCATTGGCTACTTGGTGGGCGAAGAAAACAAAGGCCTGCAATACATGTTCGTGATGATGAACGCTGCCCGCTTCCAGGTGGGTGTGCAGGGTATTGGTGTTGCCGAGCGTGCTTACCAGCAGGCTGTGCGTTACGCCAACGACCGTGTTCAGTCCCGCCCTGTGGATGGTTCTTCCAGTGAGGCGGTGGCCATTATCAACCACCCCGATGTCAAGCGCATGTTAATGAGCATGCGTTCACAAGTTGAGGCTGCGCGCGCCATGGCCTGTGTGGCTGGTGCGGCATATGATGCTGCGCATTACCATCCTGATGAAGCCACACGCAAACAGAACATGGCCGTGTATGAATTCATGGTGCCGCTGGTCAAGGGCTGGTCAACAGAAATGAGTATTGAAGTGGCATCTACTGGCGTGCAAGTGCACGGTGGCATGGGCTTCATTGAAGAAACCGGCGCGGCGCAGTACTACCGCGATGCAAAAATTCTGACGATTTATGAAGGCACTACCGCCATTCAGGCCAACGACCTGGTGGGCCGCAAAACGTCACGCGACGGCGCTGCGATGGTGAAAACCCTTTGCGCGGACATTGCGCGCACCGTGGTTCAGTTGAATGAATCGGGTTCTGCACATGCAAAGGCAGTGGCAGCACGCCTGGACGCAGCACGTGCTTCATTCCTGGACGCGGCCCAGTTTGTTGTTGACAACATGAAAGGCAACCCCAACGCCGTGTTTGCCGGTTCAGTGCCTTACCTGAAACTGGCGGGTACCACAGTGGCTGGCTGGCAAATGGCGCGTGCGCTGTTGGCTGCAGAAGCCAAAATCAAGGCTGGCGAAACAGACAGTTTCTACAGCGACAAGATTTTGACTTCACGCTTTTTTGCAGACCACGTGCTGAACGCCGTGCCCGGTCTGCGCGACAGTATTGTGAATGGCTACCAGGCTGTCACGGAAATGGCGGTTGCCAATTTCTGATCAACTGGTTCAGGCACTCACGGCGTAGTTTCGCGCCATGGCCTCCAGAGGGACTGCCCGAATTTGCTGGGCACGCCCCTCGCAGCCGAAAGCCTTGAATCGTTCTTCACACAGCAATTGTGCCGCCTTGCGGGCGGCGATCAAGGCCTTGCGCGGGTCGAATTCAGACCGTGCCGTGGCCATTTCACGGCGCATGGCACCGGTCATGGCCAGGCGAATGTCGGTATCAATGTTTACCTTGCGCACACCATGTGCAATGCCCCGTTGAATTTCCTCCACTGGCACGCCATACGTTTCCTTGATCTCGCCACCAAACTCGCGAATGATGTCCAGCCAGTCTTGCGGCACACTGGATGAACCGTGCATCACCAGGTGGGTGTTCGGAATCACGGCGTGAATGGCTTCAATGCGCGCAATGTCCAGAATGTCGCCACTTGGTTTGCGTGTGAACTTGTACGCGCCGTGGCTGGTGCCAATCGCAATGGCCAGTTCATCGACCCCTGTCAGTTCAACAAATTCTTTGGCCTGTGTCGGGTCGGTCAGCAATTGTGAATGGTCCAGCGCACCTTCAGCACCGATGCCGTCTTCTTCCCCGGCTTGCCCGGTTTCAAGCGACCCAAGGCAACCCAGTTCGCCTTCCACCGACACGCCAATGGCGTGGGCCAGATCACAGACCTGCCGGGTTACTTGCACGTTGTAGTCGTAGCTTGCGGGTGTTTTTCCATCGCTCATCAGCGAACCATCCATCATCACGCTGGTGAATCCGGAGCGAATTGCTTGCTGGCAAATGGCTGGGCTGGTGGCGTGGTCCTGATGCAGAACAACCGGAATGTCCGGGTGGCTTTCAACAGCGGCCAACACAAGGTGGCGCAGGTACGCTTCGCCGGCATATTTTCTTGCACCGGCTGAAGCCTGCAGTATCACCGGGCTGCAGGTGGCTTGCGCGGCCTGCATGATGGCCTGCACCTGCTCCAGGTTGTTCACGTTGAACGCCGGTATTCCATAGCCATATTCGGCTGCATGGTCCAGCAATTGTCGAAGGGAAACCAGTGCCATGTTCAAACTCCTGAATTTGTTTAATGATTGATCAATGCGGTGCGGTTCAGCACGTGTCCGCGCAGTTCGTCAAAGTGATTGATCAACAAGTCGGGCTTTGACGTTGAAACCGGCTTGCCGCCGTTGTAACCAAAGCTGACCGCAATGGCGTAGACCTGCGCAGCGCGGGCGGTTTGCACATCAATGCTGGAGTCGCCAATGTGCGCCGTGTCACAGGCCCGCACATCAAAATGCGTCATGCAATGGTTCAAGGGCAATGCGTCCGGTTTTTTCTTGCTCAAGCTGTCTCCTCCGACCACGCCGTCGAAGTAATCAAGCAGTCCTGTGTTTTTCAACACCTTGATTGCAAAAAAGTGTTCTTTGTTGGTCACCACCACCATGGGAATGTTTTGGCGCTTGAACGCCTCCAGTGCATCCAGCACGCCGGGGTAGGGCTGCCCGCGTGTGCCGCTGACTTCGCCGTAAATGGTGTTGAACACGGGCATGATGTCTTGCAGCAGAAAATCCAGTGTGGATTCCGACGTGGGTGCCACCACACTTTCCAGTGCTTTGCGCATTAGCTCGTAGGTGCCGTGGCCTATCAGGTGCTCAATCTGCGCATCAGGCAGTTCGCCGTAACCACAGGCCACCAGTGCTTCGTTGCAGGCCTGCACGATCTCGGGTGCGGTGTGAACCAGCGTGCCGTCCAGGTCGAAGCTCAGCAATTTATAGCGTGACATCGTCGACCTCCGTGTTTGCGGGCTCGTTGTGTTCCAGGCGCTGAAGCACTCGGTTCACCACATGTTGGGTAGTCAGCCCGAAATGCTGAAACAGCTCGACAGCGGGCCCTGATTCGCCGAAGGTGTCAATGCCCATTACATCGCCCTTGAAGCCAACGTATTTCCACCATCCCTGTGTGCAGCCCGCTTCAATGGCAATGCGCAACACGGAATCGCCACGTTCCATCATCAATACCTTTGCACGGTATTCCTGGCTTTGCCGGTCAAACAGATTGGTGCAGGGCATTGAAACAATTCGCACGCCGATGTTTTGTGATTCCAGTTGGTTCGCGGCAATTCTTGCCACATGTACTTCACTGCCGGTGGCTATCAGCAGCACGCGCACTTTGAATTTTTCACTTTGGTACAGGCTGTAGCCACCTTTGAATGCCCCAAGTTGCTGTGCGGCTTCGGTCACCATGGCTGGCAGGTTTTGGCGCGACAGCAGCAACGCGCTGGGTCGTTTGCGCTGACGCAATGCGCATACCCAGGCCACGCTGGTTTCCAGCGCGTCGCAGGGGCGCCAGGTGTCAAGGTCGGGTATGGCACGCAGGGACCAGGCGTGCTCAATGGGTTGGTGGGTGGGGCCATCTTCACCAAGGCCGATGCTGTCGTGGGTCAGCACGTGCACCACGGGCAAGCGCATCAGGGCAGACATGCGAATCGCGTTGCGTGAGTAATCGCTGAACACGGCGAAGGTGCCGCCATAAGGCCGCATGCCGCCATGCAGTGCCAAGCCATTCATGATGGCGGCCATGGCAAATTCACGTACGCCGTAGTTGACGTGGCGCCCACCTTTTTCACCGGCGCGAACTGCACCGCAGTCGGTGAAATTTGTAAGGTTGCTTCCGGTCAGGTCGGCAGAACCACCCAGCAATTCAGGCAGGTCCGGCGCAAGTGCGTTCAGGCAGTTCTGGGATGCTTTTCGTGTGGCCATGGTTTGTGCCTGCTGGCAGGTTTGCGCCATGTGGTTTGCCGCTTTTGCTTCAAAGTCATCGGGCAGTTCACCCGTTTGTCGACGATTGAATTCGTTGTACAAATCGGGATGGGCTTTTGCATAGTTGTGCATCATGCGTGCCCAGCTTGCCTGGGCTTTTTCGCCTTTGGCCGTGTTGTCCCAGGCTTGTCGAATTTTCTCGGGGATGACAAACGGTGCGCTGGCCCAGTTCAACTGTTCGCGCACAAGTTTCAGTTCGTTCTCGCCCAGCGGTTCGCCGTGGGCACGGGCGGTGTTGACGCGGTTGGGTGAGCCTGCACCGATGTGCGTGTTGCACACCAGAAAGCTTGGCGTCGGGGTTGATTTGGCACTGGCAATTGCGCGCGACACGGCATCCACATCGTGCCCATCAATGCCTTCAATCACATGCCAGCCATAGGCCCGGAAACGCTCGGCCGTGTCGTCTCCAAACCAAGGGGTAATCTGTCCGTCAATTGAAATTCCATTGCTGTCGTACAACACAATCAGTTTGCCCAGTTCAAGCGCGCCAGCGAGCGAACACGCTTCGTGGCTGATGCCTTCCATCAGGCAGCCGTCACCGACAAAACAGTAGGTGTAATGGTCCACCACGGGGAAATCATCCTGATTGAAATGGTCGGCCATCAGCTTCTCTGCCAGCGCCATGCCCACTGCATTGGCCAGGCCTTGCCCCAGTGGTCCGGTGGTGGTTTCAACACCGGGGGTGATGTGGGCTTCAGGATGACCGGGCGTTTTGCTGTGCAGTTGCCTGAAGCGTTTGAGTTCGTCCATGGGCAGCTGGTAGCCCGTCAAATGCAAAAGGGCATAAACCAACATGGACGCATGGCCATTGGACAACACAAACCGGTCGCGATTGGGCCAGGCGGGGTCGGCCGGGTTGTGCGCCAGGTGTTCGCCCCACAGTGCAACCGCCATTTCTGCCATGCCCATGGGTGCGCCGGGGTGCCCGGAATTGGCAGTTTGCACGGAATCCGCCGCAAGCATTCGGATGGCATTGGCCATTTCGTTGTGAAGTATCATGGTCGGGTCTCCTGATTCAAAAGAAATGTGGTTCAGCTGTATTGCGCGCGTTTGATCTCCATCAGACGAACTATCAAAGGGGTCAGGATAAGCTGCATGGCCAAGTCCATTTTTTGCCCGGGCACAACGATGGTGTTCGCCCTGGACATGAAGCTTTGATCAATCATTGACAGCAGGTACGGAAAATCAATTCCGCGCGGATTCTTGAAGCGGATCACCACGAGGCTTTCACCGGCGGTGGGAATGTCGCGCGCGATGAAGGGGTTGGATGTGTCCACCACGGCAACCCGCTGGAAGTTGATGTCGGTGTGCGCGAATTGCGGGCACACATAATGTACGTAGTCGTGCATGCGCCGCAAAATGACGTCCTGCACCGCTTCCATTGAATAACCGCGGTCTTTGGTGTCGCGGTGTATTTTCTGGATCCACTCCAGGTTAATGATGGGCACCACGCCAATTTTCAGATCGGCAAATTGGTGCAGGTTGATCTCGCCGTCCTGTATACAGCCGTGCAATCCTTCATAAAACAGCAGGTCGGAATCCTCAATGTGATCGCGCCAGGGGGTGAAGGTGCCGGCTTCCTGTTGGTAGGGCGCTGCTTCGTCGTCGTTGTGCAGGTAGTACCGTGTTTTAAAATGCCCGGTGCGTGCATAGGCGTCAAACTGCTTGCCCAGCTCGGCCCACAAATTGGCCTGTGGACCAAAATGGCTCAGGAAGCCGCCGTTTTCTTCGGCACGCCTCATTTCAGCTTTCATTGCCTTGCGGTCATACCTGTGAAATGCGTCGCCTTCGATGACGGCAGCACGGTAACCTTCACGGCGAAAGATGTTGTCGAAAGTTCGTTTCACTGTGGTGGTGCCTGCGCCGGAGGAACCTGTAACCACAACAACGGGATGGCGTTTGGACATGGTGCCCCCCTCAAGCCTGAACGAACAGGGACCTGCTCTTGAACAACTGTAGCGTCACGTTTTCGCTGGGGTCCTCGTGGTAGCTGTGTATGATTTCAATCTCGTTGCTTGAGCCAAAAATCACTGGAATTTTTTGATGAACAAGGTCGGGCACAACATCCATGATGCGCTGTGTCCCGGTGATGGCCTGTCCGCCCGCCTGTTCCATCAGGAAGGCAATGGGCGCTGCCTCGTAGGTCAGCCGCAGGCGGCCTGCCACTTGGGGTTCTTTGTTGTCGCGCGGGTACAGGTATACCCCGCCACGGCACAAAATGCGGTGTGCATCGGCCACCATTGCACCCACCCAGCGCATATTGAATGCTGTGCGTCGCGGGCCGTTTTGCCCTGCAATACATTCACCAATATAGCGTTGAACCGGTTTTTCCCAGTACTGCTGATTGGAGCAGTTGATGGCAAATTCCCGTGTGCTTTTCGGCACCTGAATTTGTGTGCGCGTGTGGATCCAGTCGCCGGTCTGGGGGTTCAGTGTGAAAGAATCCACGCCTGCACCGGTTGTGATCACCAGCACGGTTGCCGGGCCATACAACACATAGCCTGCTGCAAGCTGCGATGTGCCTGGTTGTAAAAAAGCCGCTTCTCCCGGAGGCGTTCCTTGATAGATATGCGGCAACACGGAAAAGATCGTCCCGATGGAACCGTTCGGCTCGACATTTGACGATCCATCCAGTGGATCAAACACCACCAGAAAGTCCCCTTCGCACTGGTGTGCAGGGTTGCATTCCGGTTTCTCCATTTCTTCACTGGCCCAGGCAGCCACGCGAGGGTATTGGTGCAGTGCGCGTGCCATCAGTTCATGGCAATAGATGTCGAGTTTTTTCTGGTTCTCGCCATGAACATTGGCAGTTTCAACCAGGCCATACAAGCCCTGCACCTCGCCCATGGTGACAGCTGTTGAAATGTCCCTGCAAACATCGACAATCACTTGCAACACGGATGCCAATGCCGGATTGCTCTGCTTTTGCGTCCAGTCTGCGAAAGTGCCTTGTGATGTTTTCTTGTCCATAACGGTGTCTCCAGGTTTGGTTGTTTTAATGTTCATTTGATCGGAATAGTCGGCTGCCCTTGATGTCCTCCACCTCCAGCGTGCTGAGGTCGTTTGCCGAGTAAGTTTTGTTTCGGTCTGTAAACAGGCGGCTGGCTTGCCGCAAACGGGCGCGGTCCAGTGCGTTGCGCACACTGCGTGCATTGGCAAAGTTGGGTTGTTGCAAACGCAAGTTCAAGTACTGGTCAAATGCTTCCCGGGCTCCCGAGCCGAATTGGTACGCTTGCGCGTCCAGCATTTTGTCGCTGATCGAGAGCAGTTCATCTGCCTTGTAATCCGGAAAGTCTAGGTGGTGGGCCACGCGTGAACTCATGCCCGGATTGCTTTTGAAAAAGGTGTCCATGCGGTCTTTGTAACCCGCCAGAATGACGACCAAGTCATCGCGCTGGTTCTCCATCACCTGCAGCAGGATTTCAATGGCCTCCTGGCCATAGTCACGTTCGTTTTCCGGTCGGTACAGGTAATAGGCTTCGTCGATGAACAGAACGCCACCCATGGCTTTCTTCAGAACTTCACGGGTCTTTGGCGCAGTGTGGCCAATGTATTGGCCAACCAGATCGTCACGGGTGACCGCCACCAGGTGGCCTTTGCGTACATAACCCAGCCGATGAAGAATTTGTGCCATGCGCATGGCCACTGTGGTTTTGCCAGTGCCCGGGTTGCCGGTGAAGCACATGTGCAGTGACGGGTTATTCGCCGTCAATCCCTGATTTTTACGCAAGCGATCAATCACCAGCAACGCCGCAATATCGCGAATCCGGGTTTTGACGGGAACCAGGCCCACCAGGTCCTGCTCAAGCTCGTTCAGCACCGATTCAACATCGGCGTCCTTCAGCACATCGGCCACGGTCCGGGCCACCGAAAGTGGATCGACCTCAGCTTGTTCCTGTTCTATGGTCTGGTTCATGGTTGGCTCCTCTTCAGTATCGTTCGCCTTCGGGTTTGCTGGCGGCGACACCCACCGTGGTGTAGCGCATGCTGCGCCCGCCAATTTCCTGGCGGCTCAGTGTGAAGCCCGGTTCTACCGGGGGGCGGTTGACAATGAAACTCATCGTGATGGACTCCACCCCGCGGGTCGAATCAAATGCCATCAAACGAATGTAGTGGTGCGGAAAGGTGTCCCGGCATTCGCGCATTTCCATCATCACGCCAGCAGCGTCTTTCAGGTCGAACATCGGGTGGCCGAACATCTCCCAATAGGTGTTGCGCGGGTGCGCATCGTCGGTGTATTCGATGCTCCATGCAAAGCCCTTGTTCAAGCCGTATTGAATCTGCATCTCGATTTCTTCGTCGGTCAGTTCAGGCAGAAAACTGAACTGCCCTTGCGTGATTTTCCCGGTCGGGTTGGTCATCATGATCGTGTTCTCCTGTGAATCAGTTGGACGGACTGGCTGTGGTGACAAAGTCAGAGGTGTCAGTCGATGCGTAGTTGAAGGAAATCTCGCCCCAAGTGTCCAAGGCCTGTTTCAACGGTGTACAGAACTGGGCCGCCTTGCGCAGAATTTCAGGACCTTCGTTCTTGATGTCCTTGCCTTCATTGCGCGCCTTGACAATGCATTCCAGCGCAACCCGGTTGGCGACGGCGCCAGCCTGAATGCCGCCGGGGTGGCCAATCGTGCCGCCACCGAATTGCAAAATGACATCGTCACCAAACAGATCGATCAAGTCGTGCATCTGGCCCGCATGAATGCCACCCGAAGCCACAGGCATCACCTTGTTCAGGTCTGCCCAGTCCTGGTCGTAGAACAGGCCACGCTCCAGGTCTTGTTTGTTGTAGCTTTCGCGGCATACGTTGTAGAAGCCCTGAACGGTTTTGGGATCCCCTTCCAGTTTGCCCACCGCTGTGCCGGCGTGCATGTGGTCGCAACCCGCCAGGCGCAACCACTTGGCCATGACGCGGAAACTGACGCCGTGTGTTTTCTGGCGGGTATAAGTGCCATGCCCGGCCCGGTGCATGTGCATCACCATGTCGTTTTTGCGGCACCAGTTGGACATGCTTTGAATGGCAGTCCAGCCAATCACCAGATCGACCATCAACACGACCGAGCCCAGTTCCTTGGCGAACTCGGCACGTTCGTACATCTCTTCCATGTTGGCTGCGGTCACATTCAGATAAGAACCCTTGACCTCGCCGGTGGCGGCTTGCGCCTTGTTCACGCCGTCCATCACATACAGAAACCGGTCACGCCAGTGCATGAAGGGTTGCGAATTGATGTTCTCGTCGTCCTTCATGAAGTCCAGCCCACCTTTCAGGCCTTCGTAAATAACCCGGCCATAGTTGCGGCCACTCAAACCCAGCTTCGGCTTGGTGGTGGCGCCCAGCAGGGGTCGGCCGAATTTGTCCAGACGCTCGCGTTCAACAATCAGGCCGGTGGGGGGACCCTTGAACGTTTTGACATACGCCACCGGAATGCGGATGTCTTCCAGTCGGCACGCCTTCAAGGGTTTGAAGCTGAACACGTTGCCGATCAGGCTGGCCGTCATGTTGGCGATGGAGCCTTCTTCAAACAGAATCAGATCGTAGGCAATCCAGGCAAAGTATTGCCCGGGGTTGTTCGGAACCGGTTGAACGTTGTAGGCCTTGGCACGGTAGCTGTCGCAAGCGGTCAGGCGGTCGGTCCACACCACTGTCCAGGTGGCGGTGGACGATTCACCGGCCACCGCGGCGGCGGCTTCAACCGGGTCCACGCCTTCCTGTGGGGTAATTCGAAACAGGCACAAAACATCGGTGTCTTTCGGTTGATAGTCGGGCTCCCAATAACCCATCTGCCGATACTTCAATACGCCTGCTGTGTAGCGTTTTTTGCTGTCCGTAATTGCTGTGTTTTCGATGGGTTTATTCATTCGTTTCTCCCTGTGGTTCGATTCAATGTGAATTGCCATAGGGACAAAATAAACCGATTGACAGTTAAGTGAAATTCATGATTTATTAATCGCTGATTCAGCTTTTACTTAATCATGAAGAATGCAACTTTTCGGCAGCTCAGAATATTCACTGAGGTTGCCCACCATCTCAGTTTCAGCAAAGCCGCATCGGCGCTGCATCTAACGCCACCGGCGGTGACCATGCAGGTCAAAGATCTGGAAGCCCAAATCGGTTTTCCCTTGTTTGAAAGGAAAGGCAAAACCACCTACCTGACCACGGGTGGTGAATACATGCTGGTGTATGCAAGAAAATTGCTGGGCACTTTGAAAGATGCGCAAGACGCAGCAGAACGGCTTTCGGGAATTCAAACAGGCACGCTGCTCATTGGCATGGTCAGCACGGCCCTGTACTTCCTGCCCAAGCTCTTGTCAGAATTTAAAACCGATCATCCCGGCGTTGATGTCAGGATTTCCATGGGAAATCGGCAAAAGCTTTTGGCCTGGTTGCGGGATGGTGAAATTGACATGGCGATCATGGGCAGGCCACCCAAGGAAATTTCCACGCGTGCAGAACCTTTTGCAGCGCACCCCCATGTGTTTGTGTGTTCGCCTTCACACATTCTGGCCCGCACCGACGACATCATGCCCACGGTGCTGGAGACGCATCCGTTCATCGTCAGGGAACCCGGATCAGGCACGCTGGCTGCGCTTGACCGGTTTTTCGAACAGCACCGCATCACCCCCCCGATTGCGATGGAGCTGGAAAGCAATGAAGCCGTGAAGCAGGCGGTGATGGCGGGTTTGGGGGTTTCTTTTTTATCGTTGCACACGATCAAGCTTGAGCTGGATCAAGAACTGCTGTGTGTGCTGGATGTGGTGGGTGCCCCAGTGATGCGGGCATGGAATTTAACCTACACCCTGGGGAAGTACCTTTCCCCAACCGCAGAGGCATTTCGCTATTTCATACTGGAGCGAGGTGAGCCCTTTTTGATCTCCGAATTTCAAGAGCATCACCTCAACCTGATGCAAAATACAATCAAGCCTTGACGGCAAGCAAACTTACTTGCCTGCCGCTGCCTTGGCAACATACTTGGTGTTTTGTAGCAGCTCATTTCATGGTCTGCAAAATAAAAACTCGGGCGTCACGGGGGGCAGCTTAAAATATGAATTCAGGTCCAAGTGGTCGCAAACTTTTAGTACATGAATGAACTACGTATTGGTCGCCGATGTTGTCCTGTTGATTCATTTCTCCATCGTGCTGTTTGTGGTGGGCGGTTTGCTGTTGATCGTGTTGGGCAATTTGCTGCGTTGGGCATGGGTCAACCGCTGGTGGTTTCGCGCACTGCATTTGCTGGCAATTTCCGTGGTGATTGTCGAAAGCCTGTTGGGCGTTGAATGCCCGCTGACCACGTTCGAGAACTGGCTGCGGTTGCAAGCCGGGCAGGGCGTGTACCAAGGCAGTCTCATTCAGCACTGGGTGCATGGGGTCATGTTTTACAGGACGCCGGCCTGGGTGTTCACCTTGGTTTATGCCCTGTTCGGACTTGCGGTGGCGGCGGCTTGGTGGCGGTGGCCGCCACACCAACGGAAGTAACATCACCAGCCTGCAACGCTGGCACCTGCCGCGTCAAAGCCACCGATTGCGCCATCGGCAAACCAGCCAGAGAAATCCATCCATTCGGCTGTATTAGTCACCAGCACTGCGGGTAATTCAGTGGCTTGGGCCAAGCCAATGCCGGTCAGTATCATCAAGGCAATTAACAGGGTCCGGAAAGCCCGGATTGCTGTTTCAATCAGGTTCCAGTTCAGGTCCAGGCCAAGCAGGTTTTCGGGCCATTCATTCATGATTCACTCTCCTTTTGAGATGGTGTGAAGTCATGGTATTGATGTACATTAAGCAAATAAACTACCTTTGGTGAATTTCACTGTTGCGATATGAGCAATAATTTCAACGAACTTCAAGCCGCTGAAACCTTCCTGATGGTGGTGAATTCAGGCGGCTTCGCCGCTGCCGCCAAGCTGAAAGGCGAGAACCCCTCCAGCGTTAGCCGGTCTGTCGCGCAACTGGAAGCCCATTTGAATATTCGCCTGCTCAATCGCACCACGCGGCAAGTCAGAATCACCGAGGCTGGTGAAATATACAAACTCCATGCCCAGCGCATGCTGGACAGCCAGCAGGAAGCTCGCGATGCCATTACCCAGCTGCAAAGCGGTCAGCCCCAAGGTACGGTGCGTATCAGTCTTCCCGTCATTGTTGGCGAAAAGATATTGGCACACCGCCTGTCGGAATTTCACGCCAGGTATCCTGATGTGCAGTTGCAGGTGGACTTGTCCAACCGCAATGCAATGATCGTGGAAGAAGGGCTGGATATTGCCTTGAGGGTGGGGCCGCTTCAGGATTCCACCCTGCGTGCCCGAAAAATTGCCACCATTTGGCGAAAGCTTTATGCAGCACCCTCGTACCTTGAGCAGCACGGTATTCCGAAAACGCCGGCGGATCTTATCGATCACCAATGCATCGCGTTCTCCCAGCGAGGGGACCTGAAAGAATGGGAATTCTGGCCCAGGCATGGTCAAGGACCCAGTCAGAAGCACCGGGTAATTTCATGGTTGAGCTGTTCCAGCCCAATCATGGTGGTGCGTGCCATAGAAGCAGGTCTGGGTTTGGGGCGCAGTGCCGACTGGATGATACTAGACGCCCTTGCACGTGGTGAACTGGTTGAAATATTCCAAGACTGGTATTGCGACAACCCGGCAACTGGTGGTTTGCCCATGTACCTGGTGTTTCCGCCGGGCTTGAGCAGCCAGTTGTCGCTGAAAACCCGAGTGGTGGCTGATTTTCTGGAACAAATTGTTCAGGCAGAGTTCAAAAAGGCGGAAAAAACGTCAATTTGCTGACAGCGCATGGGTGCGGCTTCGGCTACAGTAGCTGAACAATAAAAAAGACCCCATGGAGACACAATGCTCGGCAATTCCTACATCACAATCGGTTTACCGGTTTCCCTTTTTATCATCATGATCGGCATGGGGCTTAGCCTTACAGTTGAGGATTTCCGTCGAGTCAAAGAACAGCCCAAAGGCGTGATTGTGGGTACTGTGTTGCAGTTGGTGGGGGTGCCTTTGCTGGGCTTTGCCATTGGCGGCTTGTTTGGTGGCGGGGTAATGGCAGCTGGTTTGGTGCTGTCTGCTGCCATGCCCGGTGGTACAACATCGAACGTGTTGACCTACATGGCCAAAGCCAATCTTGCTTTGTCGATCACCCTGACGGTGCTGGCCAGTTTGTTGACCGTTCTTACCATTCCGTTTTACATGGCGTACGCCTTGCCCATGTTTGTCGGGGTGGGAACTGAATTGCAGCTTCCTTTTCTGAAAACCCTCATCACCATGATGGTCATCGTGATCATTCCTGTGTGCATTGGCATGTTTGTTCGCGCCAAAAGACCAGAACTGTCCAAAAAGTTTGAGCCGGCAATCAACAAGTTTGCCGTGTTTGTGCTGGTCGCCATCGTTGTTCTGATCGGTATCAGCGAGTCTGACAACATGCCGGGCTGGTTTGCCCAAGCCTGGGCCCCAGTGGTGGCGCTGAATTTTGCTGCCGTGGCTTTGGGCCTTTTGGGTGGAAAGATCAGCGGCTTGAATGCGCGCGACAGCTTGACCGTGTCGATTGAAATGTGTGTCAAAAACTCTACGCTGGGCTTGACCATTGCGCTGTCGTTGTTACAAAACGCCGAAATTGCCGTGCCCGTGGTAGTTTACGGTTTGCTGATGTATGTCACCGTTGCGGTGCTATGCTGGTACGGCAGGCGACTGCCGTAACCAGATTTGGTGGGTGAATTACTTCGCGGCGCTGGTTTGCGCTTGGTCGGCCGAGGCCAGTGGCTTTGTCTTGTCAAGCGCCACATTGATGTCGGTCTGGTATTCGTACATGGCACCCGTAATCATGTCGGTAATGCCTAGGTCCAGAAATACACCGCCAACCACACCGGCTGTGGACACTGAACTGACCAGGCGTGTTGTTTTGTCATCGTAGCCATCTGCCTTGCAGGTGATAACAATGTCGTCTTTGTCCTTGCCCACATTGATGGTGTTGTTGGTGCTGCTGATTGAACCAAGTTCGCCATCGCCGATGCGGGTCAGGCTGCATCTTGTTTCTCTAGGGTCAAGCTTGAAAGCCAGTGTTTGGGAAGTGCCTTTGGTAATCGAGGCACAGCCGGTGAACAAAATTGCCGCAGCGCTCATCGCTAAAATAGTTGTTTTCATGTGATTTATTTTTTTCGTTAAATGGATCCGAGACAGTAGAGGCAGGCACAAAGGGTGGTCAATCCCAATTGTGACCAAATAATGGGGGCCCCCCAATTCATGTTCCCTTCCACTATGACGCTTTGTCTATGGCCGAACCCCGCCGTTCCGGGTATAATTCACGGCTAGCTAAATGATTCTTAGGCAAAAAGCCTGCGCGGGTGTTATTTGTCCCCGGGTGTTTTGTCGCATCTATTGGAGTTTCCCTTGTCGAAATTAGTCGCAAGCGCCCACCCGCGCGCCTTGCTCGCGCTCGCAGACGGCACAGTATTCGAGGGCATTTCTTTTGGCGCCCCCACCACGAAAGTGGGTGAAGTGGTTTTCAATACCTCGCTCACGGGCTATCAAGAAATTGTCACCGACCCGTCGTACTGCCGTCAAATCGTTACCCTTACTTATCCTCACATTGGCAACGTGGGCACCAATCCGCAAGACGAAGAATCCGCAGGGCTTCATTTGTCGGGCTTGGTTATCAAAGACCTGCCCGAACTGGTGTCGAATTTCCGTTCCACCATGCCCCTGGCTGATTACCTGAAAAAGCACGGTGTGCCCGGTATTGCTGGCATTGATACCCGCAAGCTGACCCGTATTCTTCGTGAAAAGGGTGCCCAGAATGGTTGCCTGCTGACCGAGGACAGCGGTGAAACCTTTAGCGCCGAACGCGCCATTGAACTGGCCAAAGGCTTCCCCGGCCTGGCTGGCATGGACCTGGCCAAGGTGGTTTCCTGTACAGAAGCCCATGAATGGGTGGAAGGCGAATGGGCCTTGGGTGTGGCAGCTGAAGAGCCTCATTTCCAAACCGGCGAGCGCCCCCACCACGTGGTGGCCTTTGATTACGGTGCCAAGCGCAACATTTTGCGCATGCTGGCCCAGCGTGGCTGCCGCGTTACTGTGGTGCCTGCGCAAACCCCGGTTGAAAAAGTGCTGGCATTGGATCCCGATGGCGTGTTTCTTTCCAACGGCCCCGGCGACCCTGAGCCCTGCGATTACGCCATTTCGGCCATCAAGCACATTCTGGACAAAACAAAGCTGCCCGTGTTTGGCATTTGCCTGGGTCATCAGTTGATGGCATTGGCCAGCGGCGCGAAAACACTGAAAATGAAATTTGGTCACCACGGTGCCAATCACCCCGTGCAAGACCTGAAAACAAAGCGTGTGGCCATTACCAGCCAAAACCATGGTTTTGCGGTGGATGCCGATTCTTTGCCTTCCAACCTGCGTGTTACGCATGTGTCCTTGTTCGATGGCTCCATTCAGGGCCTTGAGCGCACCGACCGTGCAGCCTTCTGTTTCCAGGGTCACCCTGAAGCCAGCCCAGGCCCACACGATCTGGCAGAGCTGTTTGACCGTTTTATTTCAGACATCAGGGTAGCCAAGGCTTAAGAGCCTTTTGTGCAAACCTGTTTGAACCGTATTGAAATTTTTAAAATTAAAGGGAAGTTATGCCAAAGCGTAACGATCTAAAAACAATCCTGATCATCGGCGCTGGCCCCATCGTGATTGGCCAGGCCTGCGAATTCGACTATTCAGGTGCCCAAGCCTGTAAAGCGCTTCGTGAAGAAGGTTACAAAGTGGTGCTGGTCAACAGCAACCCGGCCACCATCATGACCGACCCGGAAATGGCCGATGTCACCTACATCGAGCCCATCACCTGGCAGGTTGTTGAGCGAATTATCGAAAAAGAGCGCCCCGATGCCGTGTTGCCCACCATGGGTGGTCAAACCGCACTGAACTGTGCGCTTGATTTGGCCAAGCATGGTGTGCTGGCCAAGTACAACGTTGAATTGATTGGCGCGAAAGAAGAAGCCATCGAGAAAGCCGAAGACCGCTTGAAGTTCAAGAACGCCATGACCAGCATTGGTCTGGATTCTGCAAAAAGCGGTGTAGCCCATTCCATGGAAGAAGCCCTTGAAGTGCAGGCCAGCATCGCCAAGCAGGTGGGCAGCAACGGCTTTCCGGTCATTATTCGCCCCAGCTTTACCCTGGGCGGTACCGGCGGTGGCATTGCCTACAACGCCGAAGAATTTGAAACAATTTGCCGCCGTGGTCTGGAAGCATCGCCCACGAACGAGCTGCTGATTGAAGAAAGCCTGATTGGCTGGAAAGAATACGAAATGGAAGTAGTCCGCGACAGTGCAGACAACTGCATTATCGTGTGTTCCATCGAAAACCTCGACCCCATGGGCGTGCACACTGGCGACAGCATTACTGTGGCCCCTGCACAAACCCTGACTGACCGCGAATACCAGTTGATGCGCAATGCGTCGATTGCGATTCTGCGCGAAATCGGCGTAGACACCGGGGGATCGAATGTTCAATTCTCGATCAACCCGGCCAATGGCCGCATGATCGTGATCGAAATGAACCCGCGCGTGTCTCGTTCATCTGCCCTTGCTTCCAAAGCAACCGGTTTCCCGATTGCCAAAGTGGCAGCCAAGCTGTCTGTGGGCTATACGCTTGATGAATTGAAAAACGACATCACCGGCGGCCTGACCCCCGCGTCGTTCGAGCCTTCAATCGACTACGTGGTTACCAAAATCCCACGTTTCGCATTCGAGAAATTCCCGACTGCCGACGACCGCCTGACCACCCAAATGAAATCGGTGGGTGAAGTGATGGCCATGGGCCGCACTTTCCAGGAAAGTTTCCAGAAAGCCCTGCGTGGCCTGGAAGTGGGCGTGGACGGATTGAACCAGAAAACAACCGACCGCGAAGTCATTGAGCGCGAACTGGGTGAACCTGGCCCCGAGCGTATCTTCTACGTGGGCGACGCATTTGCCCAAGGTTTCAGCCTGGAAGAAGTGCACCAGCTGACCAAAATTGACCGCTGGTTCCTGGTTCAAATTCAAGACATCGTCGACACGGAACTTGAACTGGAAACCAAAACACTGGCCGACCTGACCGAGCCAATGCTGCGTTTGCTCAAGCGCAAAGGTTTCTCGGACCGTCGTCTGGCCTACTTGCTTGACACATCCGAGGCGGAAATTCGCAAGCTGCGCCACCATCACAATGTGCGTCCCGTGTACAAGCGCGTAGACACTTGCGCTGCTGAATTCAAAACCGGCACGGCGTACATGTATTCCACCTACGAAGAGGAATGCGAAAGCCAGCCCACCGACAAGAAGAAAATCATGGTGCTTGGCGGCGGCCCCAACCGGATTGGTCAGGGCATCGAATTTGACTACTGCTGCGTGCACGCCGCCATGGCGCTGCGTGAAGATGGCTATGAAACCATCATGGTCAACTGCAACCCTGAAACGGTTTCAACTGACTACGACACTTCTGATCGCCTGTACTTCGAGCCATTGACGCTGGAAGACGTGCTGGAAATTGTGGCCATTGAAAAGCCGGTGGGCGTGATTGTGCAGTACGGTGGCCAAACACCACTGAAACTGGCGAAATCGCTTGAAGCCAACGGTGTGCCAATTATCGGCACCAGCCCTGAAAGCATTGACATTGCCGAAGACCGTGAACGTTTTCAGAAACTGTTGACCAAGCTGAACCTGCGCCAGCCGCCAAACCGCACCGCGCGCACTGAAGCGGAAGCCATTTCGCATGCGCAGGAAATTGGTTACCCGCTGGTGGTGCGCCCAAGTTATGTGCTGGGTGGCCGTGCCATGGAAATTGTGCACGAGCAGAAAGACCTGGAACGCTACATGCGCGAAGCCGTCAAAGTGAGCAACGACAGCCCCGTGCTGCTGGACCGCTTCCTGAATGACGCGATTGAAGTGGACGTGGATGCCCTGTGCGACGGCCATACCGTGATGATTGGCGGCGTGATGGAACACATTGAACAAGCGGGCGTGCACAGCGGCGATTCTGCCTGCTGCCTGCCCCCATACAGCTTGTCTGCCGACATGGTCAATGAACTGAAGCGTCAGTCCGAGGTAATGGCCAAGGCACTGAATGTGGTCGGCTTGATGAACGTGCAGTTCGCCATTCAAAATGACACCGTGTTCGTGCTGGAAGTGAACCCGCGTGCATCCCGCACCGTGCCTTATGTTTCCAAGGCCACTGGCCTGCAGCTGGCAAAAATTGCAGCACGCTGCATGGCTGGTCAAACCTTTGAATCGCAGGGTGTGAAGGGCGAAGTGGTACCCAAATACTTCTCCGTGAAAGAAGCCGTGTTCCCCTTCGTCAAGTTCCCGGGCGTGGACACCATTTTGGGTCCTGAAATGAAGTCTACCGGCGAGGTGATGGGTGTGGGTCGTACATTCGGCGAAGCATTCGTGAAGTCGCAGTTGGCAGCGTCTGTGAAGTTGCCAGAAGGTGGTACAGCCTTCATCAGCGTGAAAACCGAGGACAAGAAACACACAGTGAAGTTGGCCAAGGGCCTGGTTGAACTGGGTTTCAAGATCATCGCGACACGCGGCACGGCAGCAGCGATTACCGCGGGCGGCATTGAGTGTACCGTGGTGAACAAAGTGCTGGAAGGCCGCCCCAACATTGTTGATATGTTGAAAAATGGTGAGGTGCAACTGGTGGTGAACACGGTTGAAGAACGCCGCAGTGCGATCAACGACAGCCGTTACATTCGAACCACATCACTAAGTTCTCGTGTTACGATCTTTACAACCATGGCAGGTGCATTGGCTTCAGTTGAGGGCATGAAGCACCTTGGCGCGATGGACGTTTACAGCGTTCAAAGCCTGCACGCGGAACTCTCCGCTTAATCTGCTTGTCTGAACCTTTAAGCCGTCTTATAGCAATTCCTGCTATCAGGCGGCTTTCCATTTGCAGGAAATACCGGAAGTTATGGCCACTATCCCATTGACAGTCAAGGGCGCTGAAAAGCTGAAACAAGAATTACACCGTCTTAAAACCATTGATCGCCCAGCGGTGATCAATGCCATTTCTGAAGCGCGTGCGCAGGGCGATTTGTCTGAAAACGCCGAATACGACGCTGCCAAGGAAAAGCAGGGTTTTATTGAAGGGCGTATCAAGGAAATTGAAGGCAAGCTGAGCAACGCGCAAGTCATCGACCCCACCAATGTAGACGCGGAAGGTCGAGTGGTGTTTGGTGCAACCGTCAAGCTTGAGGACATTGAAGCTGGCGCCAGCGTTGAATATCAGATTGTGGGCGACGACGAAGCCGACATCAAATCGGGCCTGATTTCCATTTCCAGCCCAATTGCACGTGCCTTGATCGGCAAGTACGAAGGCGATGTAGCGCATGTTCAGGCGCCGGGTGGCTTGCGTGAATACGAAGTGCTGGAAGTGAAGTACATCTAAAGGGGTACAGCAACAATGACTTGGCGTGGTTTTAAGGGTACAGAACTGGCATTTTGGGCGATTTGGCTCGGTGCCTTGTGGTTCATGGCCATTTTGGTTGCGCCGGGCTTGTTCAAATGGTTGCCGCGCCCGGAAGCGGGCTTGGTGGCTGGCCGCCTGTTCTACATGCTGGCCTTGTATTCGTTGTTCACCAGCGCAGTGCTTCTGGTGTTGTCCAATTTCGTGAACGGGTTGCGCGCTGGCACCAAGGTGAATGTGCTGATGGCTGTCATCTTGGGTGTGTGTGTGCTGGAACTGGCATGGCTGCACCCACACATGAATGAATTGCGTGAAGGCTTGAGCACCTTGCAAGGCGATGAGCTGGCTGAAATGCGCAGTCGATTTGGCAATGTACATGCACTTTCAACGGTGCTGTATTCCATCAAAATGATTGGTGCGCTGGTTTGGGGTTTAAGCCGGTATGGCGTGAACCAAGCTGCAGAGGCTTGATTCACGGGCAGGCTTTCAGCTTTTTGAATTGAACTGGCGCTTGGTTTGGCGTGGGCCTTTGGGCTTTGGGCGGCTTTTGGCCTTGGCTTTTTCAGGGTCTTCAGCCTTGGTGCGGAAAAGTACCAGTAACTTGCCAATGTGTTGAACCAGGGCCGCGCCAGTTTCTTCGCAAATGGCCTGTGCGTATTCCAGGCGCGCTTCGCGGTCATCGCCGGCAACACGTACTTTAATCAGACCGTGGGCGTTCAGGTTCATGTCGATTTCCTTGACCACATTGGGTGTCAAACCCTTGTCGCCAATCAAAACTACCGGATCCAACGCATGGGCCTGGGCTTTGAGCGCCTTTTTTTCGGCGGGTGTCAGGGTTACAGCAGTGGTGTCCGTCATATTAATTTTTCACTCGGTTGGGTAATCGGTGGCTAAAAAGAAGAAACTCAATAAAAACTGGTTGCATGACCACATCAACGACCCTTACGTGAAAATGGCCACGAATGCGGGTTATCGCGCTCGTGCGGCCTTCAAACTGAAGGAAATCGCAGAGCCGGAAGGGTTGTTGACGCCGGGCATCAAGGTGGTCGACCTGGGCAGTGCGCCGGGAAGTTGGTCGCAGGTGCTTCGGGAAGCCTTGGTGGGGCCGGGTGGCGTTATCAATGGCCGTATTATCGCACTGGATCTGCTTCCAATGGAACCTATTGCGGGTGTTGAATTCATTCAAGGGGATTTTCGCGACGATGCGGTGCTTGAAGACCTGAATCAACGCCTGGGTGGTGAAAAGCTGGACTTGGTGGTTTCCGACATGGCCCCCAATCTTTCTGGTGTTGCTGCGGCCGATTCAGCCCGAATTGAGCATGTGTGTGAATTGGCCATTGATTTTGCCTTGAATCACCTCAAGCCCAACGGGGTGTTGATTGTGAAAATTTTTCATGGATCGTCTTACAGCAACATCGTGCACCAGATGAAGCAAGTGTTTAAAAGTGTGTCTCCGCGCAAACCCAAGGCCTCCCGTGACCGATCCCGGGAAACCTTTTTGCTTTGCAAGGGTCTTAAACAGGCAAATGAAAAGTAATTTAAGCAGCATCACCCAAGTGATTGCGATTGTTAATGCACACCATGAAATAGTGTGATGGCGTAATTTGCTGGCTTGGGTTTAAAATGGACATCCTGCCCCCATTTCCCTAGGGTGGGGCCAGAGTCCTCGAGGAGAAGTGACATTGAATAATTCGTTTTCCAAAGCAGCAGTTTGGTTGGTCGTGGCGCTGGTGCTCTTCACTGTGTTCAAGCAGTTTGAAGGCCAGCAGGTTCGTTCCAACGAAATGACCTATTCCGAGTTCATGCAGGATGCGCAAAATGGACGCATCAAGAGCGTGATCGTTGAAGGCCGCACGGTGCGCGCCCTCACCAATGATGACCGTGAGCGGATCGTGTACTCGCCCGGCGACATCTGGATGGTCGGCGACCTGCTGAAATACGGCGTGCAAGTGCGAGCCAAGCCCGACGAAGAGCCATCACTCTTGATGAGCCTGTTCGTGAGCTGGTTCCCGATGATTCTGCTGATTGGTGTGTGGATCT
Source organism: Limnobacter sp. (assembly GCF_036846585.1). Classification (GTDB taxonomy): domain Bacteria; phylum Pseudomonadota; class Gammaproteobacteria; order Burkholderiales; family Burkholderiaceae_B; genus Limnobacter. The sequence goes on from NZ_DAIUBR010000004.1 coordinate 128,925, forward strand.
TCTTCATGCGTCAAATGCAAGGCGGCGGCAAGGGTGGGGCGTTCAGCTTCGGCAAAAGCCGAGCGAAGCTGCTGGATGAAAACACCAACCCCGTCACTTTTGCTGACGTTGCTGGTTGCGACGAAGCCAAAGAAGACGTGCATGAACTGGTTGAATTCCTGAAAGACCCCACCAAGTTCCAGAAACTGGGTGGTCGCATTCCCCGTGGCGTGTTGATGGTGGGTTCGCCCGGCACCGGTAAAACCCTGCTGGCCAAAGCCATTGCAGGTGAAGCCAAAGTGCCGTTTTTTGCCATTTCGGGTTCCGATTTCGTGGAAATGTTCGTGGGTGTGGGCGCGGCCCGTGTTCGCGACATGTTTGAACAAGCCAAAAAGCAGGCACCTTGCATTATTTTCATCGATGAAATTGATGCGGTGGGTCGCCAGCGTGGTGCCGGTTTGGGCGGCGGTAACGACGAACGCGAACAAACCCTGAACCAGATGCTGGTTGAAATGGACGGCTTTGATACCAACCAGGGCATTATCGTGATTGCCGCGACAAACCGCCCCGATGTATTGGATCCAGCCTTGCTGCGCCCCGGCCGTTTCGACCGCCAGGTGGTGGTCAGCCTGCCCGATATTCGTGGCCGAGAGCAGATTTTGAAAGTTCACATGCGCAAAATTCCAATGTCGCCCGACGTGGATGCATCTGTGCTGGCCCGTGGCTGCCCCGGTTTCTCTGGTGCTGATTTGGCCAACCTGGTGAACGAAGCCGCTTTGTTTGCTGCACGCCGCAATGGCCGTGTGGTTGAAATGAACGACTTCGAGAAAGCCAAAGACAAGATCATCATGGGTGCCGAGCGCCGCAGCATGGTGATGCCGGAAGAGGAACGCCGCAACACGGCTTACCACGAGTCTGGCCACGCAGTGGTTGCCAAATTGATGAGCAAAACCGACCCCGTGCACAAGGTCACGATTATTCCCCGTGGCCGTGCCTTGGGTGTGACCATGCAGTTGCCTGAAGGTGACCGCTACAGCATGGACAAGGAACGCATGCTGTGTACCCTTGCTGTGTTGTTTGGTGGCCGCATTGCGGAAGAAATTTTCATGAACCAGATGACCACTGGCGCATCGAACGACTTTGAGCGAGCCACAGCCATTGCCCGCGACATGGTGACCCGTTACGGCATGACCGAGGCCCTTGGGCCCATGGTGTATGCCGAGAATGAAGGCGAGGTGTTCCTGGGCCGTTCAGTGACCAAGACCACGCACATGAGCGAGCAGACCATGCAAATGGTGGATGCCGAAATTCGCAAGATCATTGATGCCCAGTACAAAGTGGCCTGGGACATTTTGGACCAGAATCGTGACAAGGTTCACGTCATGGCCAAGGCTTTGCTGGAATGGGAAACCATTGATGCAGATCAAATCAACGACATCATGGAAGGCAAAGACCCACGTCCACCCACAACTGGCGGCAGCACGCCACCCACGGGTGGTGGTAGCCCCAGCTCCAGTGGTGGTGGCGACAAGGTTGCACCTGCTCCACAGCCCGCACCCGCTGCAATGAGTGTGAAGGCAGACTGATCTTTTTCTGCGTTCGTTTTGAAAAGCCGTTGGTTTTGCGACCAGCGGCTTTTTTGTTGGTGAGTCTGGTTTTTGGTTTGCAGGTGCCACATTGCATTCTGCCTTGATCAAGTCGAATTCCCCGGTGTTGATTCTTGCTCGTTGCATGCGGCTTCGCAGATGCATTAAAACAGCAGCTTCGCAGATGCAATCGAACAGCCTGCATCTTTGCCTTAAAATAGCCTGCATAGCAACTAGCAAGGCATCACATGGTTCGCACTTGGAAAGCAGGTCGATTCGAGCTTACCTACACCCACGGCAAGCCCTTGATCATGGGCATCGTGAATGTAACGCCCGATTCTTTTTCTGACGGCGGCAGTTTCTTCAATACCTTGAAAGCCATTGACCATGCCCGCCAGCTCGTTGAAAGCGGTGCAAACATTCTGGATATTGGTGGTGAATCCACTCGCCCCGGCGCAAAAGGCGTAGACGCCGAAGAAGAATGGAAGCGTGTGGGTGATGTGCTCAAGGAACTGATGAGCTGGAACGTGCCTTTGTCCATCGACACGATGAAAACCAAAGTGATGGCGCGTGCTGTGGATTTGGGCGTGGACATTCTGAATGACGTAAACGGTTTTCGGGAAACGGGCGCAGAAGCAGTGCTTGCGCAATCCAATGCTGGTGCGGTGGTGATGCACATGCAGGGCGAGCCGCGCACCATGCAGGATTCGCCCGAATACACCAACGTGGTCAGCGATGTTGAAGCGTTTCTGAACAAGCGCATGGTTGCGCTTGAAAAACAGGGTGTTCAGCCTAGCCGCTTGTTGGTCGATCCAGGTTTTGGATTTGGCAAAACACTGCAGCACAACATCGATTTGATGAAAGCGACCCCTTTGTTTTCTACCTTGGGTGCAGGCGTGTTGGTGGGCGTTTCGCGCAAGCGAATGATCGCCGAGCTAACCGGGCAAACCGACCCAGGCTTGCGCACTGCGGGTTCAGTGGCCGCGGCCACCTTTGCTGCGCAACATGGGGCAGCCGTGCTGCGCGTGCACGATGTGCGTGAAACCGTGGAGGCCTTGAAAGTTGCCTTCGCGTTAAACCAATAGCACAGGCCAACAAGATGGAGCGGCTTCCCACCATTTTTGTCAGTGTTGCCGCTTTTTGCGAGCAGCATCTTCAACTGACCGTTCACCAGTTGTACGCCAAAGCCAAAAACCCACAACGAATTTTTGTGGGTTTGGTGGATCAATCCGAAGAATTGAACCCCGATTGGTTGGCCCAATTTCCCGCCAGAAAAAATATCCATTACGTGGGTTTGTCGCCGGTTGATTCTCGCGGGGTCAGCTGGGCGCGCGCCATTGCATTCTCGCTGTACAACGATCAAGACTATTTGCTGCAAATTGATTCCCACACCCTGTTCGATGCGGGCTGGGATGAAACACTGATTCAGCAAATGCAGCAACTGAAACATGTCCATGCGAAACCGTTGGTTTCAACTTACCCACCAGGTTTCAGGTTTGATGCGCAGGGCAGGGCGGTGGCGGACGAACCTGTTAAATCGAACGAGATATTCCGGATTGATCGCGACCCGGCAAGCACCTTGGCAGCAGACCGTGCGGTGTTGCAGTTCAGGGTATTTCGCGATGCGGTGGAATCAGATGAAACAACGCACTTGCCCGGTTTTCACGTCGGCGCCTGTTTTCTGTTCACTACAGGCGATTTTACCCAACAGGTGCCTTATGACCCTTACCTGTATTTTCGGGGCGAGGAACAAAGCCTTTCTTTGCGGGCGCACGCCAAGGGCTATCAGGTGTTTCACCCCCGGCACAATCTGATTCCGCTTTATCACCTGTACAAGGAAGTGGGCAAGCTGTATGCGGGGCAGCATTGGCGGCCCGACATGGAGGCCAAGCGCCACAGCGCCTTTGGCTGGTTGCAGCAACGGTCGAACGAGCGAACGAATGCCTTGTTCACACCCGGCTCAGATTTGGGTGTTTATGGCATTGAAGACCTGGCTTATTTGAAGAGTTTTTCCAAATTGAGCAAGATTGATTACTTGGGGCGTACTTAATCGGTATTTGCGCGTTCTAGTGAGCAGGTTCCCGTAAAATCAGTTTAATTATGACAATTCACCCTACTGTAGATTTTCAATGAGCAGACAATATTTCGGCACTGACGGCATTCGCGGCACCGTGGGCCAAAGCCCCATGATCCCTGATTTTTTGTTGCGTTTGGGGCAGGCCGCCGGCACTGTGTTGGCCAAACACGAGGGCGATGGGCGCCGCCCGCAGGTGTTGATCGGCAAAGACACCCGTGTCAGTGGTTATTTGCTGGAAAGTTGCCTTGAAGCGGGTTTCACATCGGTTGGGGTTGATGTGGTGATGGTAGGCCCCATGCCCACTGCAGGCGTGGCCTATTTGGCGCGTGCATTGAACATGTCGGCAGGTGTGGTCATCAGCGCCTCGCACAATCCTTACCAAGACAATGGCATCAAGTTTTTTTCGGGTGAAGGCACCAAGCTGCCTGATGCCTGGGAAATGGAAATTGAAGCTCAACTGGCGCTAAGCGCACCTTGCAAGTCTTCCGAAGAATTGGGCAAGGCCAGGCGTTTGAACGACGCAGCGGGCCGCTACCTTGAATTTTGCAAAGGCACTTTTCCGCGAGACAAACACCTGCGTGGCCTGAAAATTGTGGTGGATTGCGCCAATGGTGCAGCCTATCAGATTGCGCCAGCCGTATTCCGCGAATTGGGTGCTGATGTGGTGGTGCTGGCCGACCAGCCCGATGGCTTGAACATCAACAGCGGGGTGGGTGCCACGTACCCTGATTTTGTGGCCAAGGCGGTGCTGGAACACAAGGCTGATTATGGCTTTGCACTGGATGGAGACGCCGACCGGCTAATTTGCGTCGATGGCACAGGCCGAATTTTCAATGGTGACGAATTGCTGTTTGCCTTGGTGGCCGAGCGCCTGAACATGCAAGGCAAGGTGGAGGGCGTTGTGGGTACACTCATGACCAACCTGGGCCTTGAGCTGGCGTTAAAACAGTTGTGCGTGCCCTTTGAGCGTGCCAAGGTGGGCGACCGCTATGTATTTGAAAAACTGCGGGCCAATGGTTGGCAGTTGGGTGGTGAAAGTTCTGGCCATTTGCTGGTTCTGGATCGCCATTCCACAGGCGATGGCATTGTAAGCGCCTTGCAGGTGCTGCGTGCTGTGCGTAACCTGGGCATGCCCTTGGCCGATATTTTGAAGCCTGTGACCATGCTGCCACAGGTGCTTAAAAACGCCCGTTTGCCGGCTGCTTACGATTGGGCCAACGATGCAAAAGTGCAGGGCATTTGCGAAGCTGTAAAAGCGGAACTGGGTGCCAATGGGCGCTTGCTGATTCGTCCTTCCGGCACGGAACCCGTGCTGCGCGTAATGGTGGAAACAGCTGACAAATCGATTGCAACGCGCTTGGTGGATTCCATTCTTCAGGCTTTGCCCAAAGCGGCCTGATGGTGTTTGAAATACTTGACGGAAATGTCAATAGGCTTTAGAATTCCGCTTCTTTGTCGGGGCATAGCGCAGTCTGGTAGCGCATCTGGTTTGGGACCAGAGGGTCGAGGGTTCGAATCCTTCTGCCCCGACCACCGAATTTTAAGGATGTTCTATCCTTGTCCAGTGGGTGTTTCATACCCATTCGCGTGTGCGAGTTACAATGCAATTTCTGCCCGTAGCTCAGTTGGATAGAGCATCGGCCTTCTAAGCCGAGGGTCGGGGGTTCGAACCCCTCCGGGCAGGCCAAGAATTTAGTACCGGTTTACGGTGGCGGTGTTAGCTCAGTTGGTAGAGCAATGGATTGTGATTCCATGGGTCGTGGGTTCGAGCCCCATACATCGCCCCAAATAAAATCAAGGACTTAGCGTGAGTGATCCGCTAGGTCCTTTTTGTTTTTGGCGATATTATTCTCGACTGAGAGACATTTTCAGTGGTTGTAGATTAGGCAAACTGCCTTAGATTCAACAGCCTCAATTAAATTGCTGTGACAAGCCTGTGACAAATTTTGTGACAAATCGTTTGTCACAGATGGTTTTTGAGTATTGGCCTATATTTGTCGTGACCGGATTTGTCACTAGCACCGAGAGGCAGCGTTAATAGCTTGCGACTACCACCAACTGATGGAACTAAATGGGATATGTTCCTGCTGCCGGGGCGGGGGTGGCTTTCAGACAAAGGCATCTTCCTTTCTCATTAGTTCGATGAATCAAAAGAAATGAAATGCCAGCAAATGTTTATTAGCCCCAAAGTTAAATATTCAAGGAGGCATTTCTAAACTAACTTTTTTGAAAGTCCCTCCCCACCAGCAGAATGGGTTTCTGCATACTCGACGAAGTGAGATGATTGCATTTTTATGAAGAACAATGCCATTATTGCTTAGAAAAGGGGGGGCAGTGGCAGAACTTGAAAATTTGGCGGGACGTTGTATCGAAGGCTGCGTCCTAATTGAAGTTATAGGAAGTGGGGCAGATGGTATCGTCTACGCGGCCGTGCGAGAGGGTGCAGAAGTTGCAGTGAAACTCTTCTTTCCCTCTCAGATCGCTAAAAATGGCGAGACAGCAACTAAAGAGAGGTTGCAACTACAGCTTGAGTTGGCGGGAAAAAAAATACATCCAAATCTGGTGGAAATATATTCAGGTGGTGAATATCCAGAGCTAGAAACTCTTTACTTGGTTATGGAGCGTGTGCCCGGCATCTCTCTAGATAAGTTGGTGGGGAAAGTACCGCCAGCATCGATTCCAAGCCTAGCAAAACAACTGGCCGAGGTCGCTCGTTTTCTGGAGGAGCATGATCTTGTGCATCGAGATATCAAACCTGCCAACATAATAATCAGTGAAGACTTCCAAACACTGACGCTTCTAGATTTAGGAATTATTCACCAAGTGCCTACTGGTAATGAACTACCTCAGGAACGACACTCGGGTATGGAGTTTGTCGCGTCATTACGTTATAGCCCCCCAGAGTTTGTTTGGAGAAAAGAGGAAGAAGATGCTGAAGGAGCCTGGCGAGCAGTGACGCTGTACCAAATCGGAGCAACGCTACACGATATGGTTATGAGAGAGCCTATCTTTACCGGTTACGATAAGCCTCATGCTTGTTTGTATGACGCTGTACGCGATCAAACACCAAGTGTTCATTCAGAACACGTACCAGACTGGTTGATTCAAACAATACAGGCTTGCCTGCTAAAAGACTGGCGGAAGCGAATAAAGTTAGTAGGCTGGAATGATTTTTCGGAACCCGAAAAATCGGCTAACTGGCATCTTCGTGAAAAGCGTATTCGCTTGAAGCAGATTTTGAATGAACAGATTCGACTTGCAGAAGAAAAGCAGGCAAAGCCCGCTATCGCCCAGACCAGAGAACAAGACCTCTGGAGGTTGAATTCGGATTTATTTCTTGAGGTACGGACTTACCTACTTAACACTCCAATTTTCCCAAAATTTAAGGTCATTGAAGAGCGTTTATCACTGCAAGAATATAAATCATGTTTTGTCTTCGATGTGGATGTGTCCCGCGGCTTTTTTAAGGAGATGACCTTTACTGTGACCGTTGCTGTTGATGGACAAATAAATGAAGCTACGAAGCTGTCTTTTGATGCATCAACCGAAGATGGACATATAAGCTCCGCCTCGTGGGTTGAGTTATTTACTGTAGAGACTGCCTGTGCAAATTGCCAACAAGCTTTTCTTGATGCTGTTGAGCAAATGATAGCTTGTTAATCGGAGAGAAAAATGTTCTGGATAGGTACGAACCAGCTCGATACAGAGCAGCGGCAAGCTGTACAAAATATCCCCACATCAGATAGTTTCCTTTTGACAGGACCAGCCGGCTCCGGGAAAACAAATATTCTTTTGCTACGAGCAAAATTTCTTCTTCTTAAGGGAGAGAGTAACTTCAAGATAATTGTATTCACGCAAAGCTTGAGGCAGTTTGTTGTGGCAGGTTGCGAGCACTATGGAATCGATCCCGACTCAGCAGTAACTCAAATGAGGTTTTTTAGAGAGATTCTTAAGGAATATGGCGTGGCGGTTGAGGAGCCGGAAGACTTTGAGGCTAGTCGCGCATTGCTGGCGGGCAAGGTTATGTCGCTAATTGACGCAAAAAGAATATCGGACTCTTATTGTGAAACGTTACTGATCGATGAAGCGCAAGACTATACGGATACTGAATTATTGGTATTCCGCGGTCTATGTAAGCGTTTAGTTTTGGCGGCTGATTCGCGACAGAGCATATACAAGGCTACGCACACCCCTGACCTACCAGAGCGGCTTGTCGGTGGAAATGTAGTAACGCTCCGTTATCACTATAGAAGCGGCTTGAGCTTGTGCAAAGTAGCTGATGCAATTCTTTCTGACGCAGCAACGTATCCACGGGTTCAAGCGGGGTGCCATTATCCTGAGGCTGAGAAACCGTCGATAGTCAGGTCTGTTCCATGCAACACATTCGAGGATCAGCTCGCAACTATAGTTGAGAATTTGCGTGAACATATTGCCCTCTATCCTGGCGAGAAAATTGGCGTTTTATTCCCTAAACGAGAACAGGTAGAGGCTTTTAAAGAAATATTAACGGTCAGCGCGCTAGTAGACGGCAATAAGCAAATATGGGTCGATACCATGCATGCAGCGAAAGGCTGGGAGTTCCGAGCGGTTCACCTAGGAGGGGGGGAGGTTTTGTCCCGAATGGGCCCTGTTCAGAAGCGGTTGATATACACTGGTGTGCTTCGAGGGAAGACTAGCGCTAACATATATTACAGTGGCCACCTGCCCGGTTACCTCAATGCGGCACTGGCTGTGCTCGAACCTCCACAACCCGACCCTGAGTTTGATGACCTTTTTAAGAAATAATCATGCTGCACAGTAGGTCTGAAACATTAGCTGACATTTTTAATACCAACTCTCAAGTGGGAGCCCCAGTGAGAGCAGATCTGTTTTCTGCTAGCTATACGAAGGACGAGAAGTTAGTCAAAACTTATCGGGTAGAACAATCCGACAGTATCTCATTGCCCAATGTAATTGTTCCGCAGTCGGATACATTGGAGGATTTGTTTGCAACGGTCGCAACCTACTATCCGGATCAGTCACCCATAACAGCGCTCATACATGTTTTGGATGGTGAAATGGAGCGCTCTCTGGACCATTCCGCTACTCCCGAGCCTAGGAGTTGCGATGTTCTCGACAGTCGATATCGCAAGGCTAGTCTTGGGGCTGCGCTAGGAGAGGCTGTTTTGGCCGGTTTGTCCGTTTCAGAGAGTGTAAGTTCTACACCGTCTTATTCCGCAGTTCGCCGAACTCTTGCTTTTACATTAGGCCGTTGCCAGCATTTGTATAAAGACTTAGTCCCGTTTGAGCATCTCGCAATGAGATGGATGCAGCTTAGGGACATGACTAGATTGGGCTATACGCAGCCAGTTGTGAGCGCTGTGCTGCGAGTCCATGAGTTAGTTAGGCCTAGTTCGGCCAGGCCATCGGACTTTGCTGATATTGAGCTGATTCAAGGAGTTCAGGCGTTCGTCAGGGGTGACGATCTTGATGGCAAACTTATTGAGGCAGTTATTCGCAAGTGCTACCCAGGGACCGCTGCCCACCTTCGAGAACTCACCGGGGTGTTCGATGATCGCATGAAAGCGTTTATACGACTTGTCGAGATCATTCAAAGTAAATCCTTGGGCACGGAGATTGATGAGGTTGCTGTTGCATTTGTATGCAACCGTATATTGCCTTCATCGTTCTCGCATGTTGGTGTCTTGCTCCCTCTAATTGAATTCTTTCCTGCTGCGCTAGTTTGGTACGGGTTCTTTTCGACACTTTCCAAACCGTCGAAATCCACGTCCGTTAACTTTGGGTTGCTGCTAAAGCTTGAGCGAGATCTGTTCGAGCCTTTCTCTTATAAACAAAGACCGCGTTGTGATATTTCCTTGGACGAGCTCGAAGTGTTATCGCGTGTGGGATTGCGCAGCGAGATTATTAAGCCGACACAGCAACGTGTTTTGCTAGTTTCCCTATTACCTGGCATAGATATTTATACGCGATTTGGTGGGGAATCAGAGACAAGTTCAGACTTGCTTGCACGTCGCAACGCACTAACTACAGCAACGCATGATCGTGTTGCAGCCCTACTACAAGAGGCACTGGAGACGTTGAGAAGCGGGCCAGCACGGCAGTCGAAGGAGTTTTCAGTATCTGCTGCTGGAAAAAAAGAGAGAAAGAGAAGTAGATAGCTTGCTTCCGTTAAACCATGCCTGAGACCTTGGACACATTTGAAACATTACAGTTCTTCCGCGGGCTGTCTGACGAGTATTCAATTGATAAAACTTCGATAATCGTTCCGCGTAAAGATCGACGTCCTCGCAACTCATCACCCCACTTTCACGAAGTGGCCGATAAGTGGTTTCTCGATAAGTTCGGCATACCTTATCGGAGTCAAGGTGTTTTCGTGATAGCCAGAGTATTGTCAGCATCGGCTTACGCTACTTCGCCTGATCATGTTGTCAGAGTTATCCCGTTGTCTACGTATAGATTCTGCTGGTCCAAGAAGATTTCAGATCTTCTATTCGGAGCTCAAAAGCTGGCAAATGCGCCTGCAGAAAAAATCAAAGATTTCCTTGAGAGCGCTTGTTATCAGGAAGACGATTTGAGTGCTGCTCATTCAAGCGGGAATGAGGTAAAGAGCAGGCCTCGTTTTGTCGGACAGTTTTCTTGGATTTTTAATAAAGATCCAGCCCTGCGGGTTAAGCGGCCAATGCCGCAACTTGTTTGACGAAATACACCTCGTCAGGGGTTTTGTAATCCAAGGCCTGATGGCCTCGACCCGTATTGTAAAACGCAATGTACTCGTGCAAATGTTTTCTGGCTTCTGATGTGGTTTCGTAGGCTCGAAGGTACACCTCCTCGTATTTCACCGTGCGCCAGAATCGTTCGATCACCACGTTGTCGCGCCAACAGCCTTTACCATCCATGCTGATTTGTATGTCATGACCTTTGAGCATTTCGGTGAACTCCAAACTGGTGAATTGACTTCCCTGATCTGTGTTGACGATCTCGGGCTTGCCATATTTGATGATCGCTTCTTGAACCGCTTCAACGCAGAAATCTGCATGCATGGTGTTCGACAACCTCCAACTGAGCACTTTCCTGCTGAACCAATCGATGACTGCGCACAGATACAGAAATCCGCGTTTCATTGGCAAGTACGTGATGTCCAGCGCCCAGACCTGATTGGGTCGAACAATGGGCAGTGTTCGCAACAAATACGGATAGATCTTGTGCCCAGGGTGTCGCTTACTGGTATTGGGCTTTCGGTAAACGGCTTGAATGCCCATCTTGCGCATCAAACTGATCACCCTGCGCCGACCAACGCCTGCAAAACCCGAGCGAAGCAGCAGATCACGCATCATGCGGCTGCCTGCATACGGACGGTCTAAATGAATCCGATCCATAGCAGCCATCAGCGCGAGATCCGATTCAGACACGGGCACAGGCTTGTAATACGCCGTGGATCTGGCCATGCGAAGAATCTTGGCTTGTTTGCTCACTGCCAATTCGTGACTCGGGTCAATCAACGCTTTGCGCTCAACAATCCCGCCTTGGTGAGCGCGCTTTCTAAAAAATCGTTCTCCAGTGTCAGCTCGCCAATTTTTGCATGCAACACCTTCACATCCACCGTGGATTCTGCGGCTTTGGTAGCGCCAAATACAGTGGATGCGCCTTGCAGCAATTCAGCCTTCCATTGCGCGATCTGGGTGGCATGCACATCGTATTTCTGGGCTAGCTCGGCAAGAGGCTGTTCACCCCGAACTGCTTCTAGCGCCACTTTGGCTTTAAAGTCAGGCGAGTGGTTTCTGCGTGGTCTGCGACTCATGATTTCTCCTTTCCTGGCCAACATTGTTGGCCTAAAAAGCAGAGCTGTCATCTTTTATCCACCTGTCCAAATTTCCGAGGCCTGCTCTAGGTTTGTTGAAGTCGATCGATTTGAGTCTGTAATTCTTGATTTTCGTAATGCTCCTGTGAGGGTTGAAAGGAATATTGTTACAACATGGTTTGATACCAGAGAGGCTTAGATCTCATTCTTGGCATCACTGGCCAGGCTATCTAGCGCTCGTCGCGGGCAGGGCGCGGACTACTGCGTCTTCTAAATCTGCCTTAATGCAATGAGGCTGCTTCCAGTCTCCTTGGTAGGTGATCTGGTCAACCCCGCCAGGCCCTACACCGCTTGGCACGTAGTCAAGTTTGAGGTTGTTGCGGGTACGCCATGCAATAGCATGGTCAGCGCACGAACTGTCCCCCGATACTCCTACAGCACCTAACAATACGCCCTGATTGTTGTACAAGGCCAATCCTCCTCCAAACACATTGATGCCTCCCATGCGTTGACCAACCAACGGATCATTGGGTTGGCCCCACGCACTTACTGGGCCTTGCATCGCCAAGGCAGGATTCACCGGGTTACTCTCTTGCAGGCCGAACAGGCTACCACCGGGTTGGACGGCGCTGTATAGATTGGCCGTTGCCAAAGCTAGACCTGGCAGGCTGAAGGCATTGGCTGTGTAGGCCTTCTGTGCTGAAATAGCCCGGCTTCCCGGCCACTGGTCACCCAAGCCTTTCCCTGTGAACGCTACCGCACACACGGTTCCACTACGCGACACCACAGTGCCCCACATCTCTAAGTTGAAGCCTGCATTGTTAGCCTTGCGTGCGAGCACAAGCGCATCGTGTAACTGGGCATGGGTGGGCAACGCGGCACATTCTGCGGGAGCAGCTGGCTTGACTGCATGCGCAGGCAAGCTGGTAGAAGTAAGCAACGCAGCTATCATGATGCCAAAGGGGCGGATGTAAATGTTCACAGAATTTCCTTTTAATGAAAAGTGATCATTGCCAGTCTCCCATTTCATATTAATCGTGTATATGGAATAAAAAGGAATTAAGTATTCCTATAAATGAGACAATGAATATAAGGACACTTTCAGATTTTCTGTCATATGCTGAATCCACAAGACCGGCTGAAAATTTTTTGCGTCGCCGCAGAAACCGACAGCTTCCGTGAAGCTGCAATGCTTTTGGGGATGTCGCCTCAAGGAGTAACACGGGCCATACAGGAACTCGAAGCGCACTATGGCGAATTACTTTTTCACCGCACCACTCGCCGGGTGAATATCACCGAATTCGGGGCCGAACTTGCACCACGCGTACGGGCCAGCCTGGAGCAGATGGAAGCTGTCCTCGCTCCTGCATCGCCACAAGCACCCGCTGAACTAGTTGGCCGCGTTCGTATCACAGCGCCTCGCAGCCTTGGCAGGTTACGGGTGCTGCCAGCGCTTAACGAAGTTGCACGTCTTCATCCAGGTATCGTCATCGATATCCGACTTTCTGATGAACTTGCTGATGTTGTTGACGGGCAGATTGATGTCGGTGTTCGTATGGGTCTATTCAAAGACAATCGCTTTGTGGTGCGCAAAGTAGGTTCGGTGGGCTTTGGTGTTTATGGCAGCCATAATCTCATCGAGCGCTATGGCACACCGCAGCAAATCTCCGACCTATCAGCGCTACCAACTACAGGGCTTATTGATCACAGCACGGGCCGACCCTGGAGTTGGTTTTTTAGCAAAGAGCGCCGTATGCTACCCGAGCCTTTTGCGTTTGTAACCGACGACCCTGAGGCAGAGTGCGATGCTGTTCTGTCTGGTGTTGCCTATGGGCAATTGCCAGATTACCTCGCGGAGCAACACGTGAATTCCAAAAGTCTAGTACGCGTGCTGGAGGCCGATGCGTGTGCACCGTGGGATATCTATGTATACAGACCTCAACGAGGACCAGTACCAAAACGGGTGCGCCTAGTGTTTGATGCCATAGTCGATGCATTGAAACAGCACGAAGCTATTTTGACAAAGACGTAGCATACGTGTTTGCCGTGTACAACAGTGATATGTCAAAAGCCGCTCTTTCGAGGCACAGAATTGGCATATGAATCCCACATCATAGAGACACCTCTAGCCGCACAAAAGTAATGACGTGATTTGCATGTAATGACTATCCACAAGGCAAAACGCAAAGAATTCAATGAGGTCGTTATCCACGAGGGCACGTTCCCCGGGCGCATAAAGAATACGCCCTCTCCTGTAATCCTGAAATTGACTGATCCTAGATTTCGTAGGCGCCCACTTGTCCGCTTTTCAGCCCAAACTGGCCATTCCTCCCAAAGAAGCTGGACAACCGCTCCGGCCGAAATTCGACCTTAACTGACCTTCAACAGTTGAATGCATGAGCACCGTCAGGCGTCCCGCTAAAGGGTTAGGGTGAGCTTGCTAAACAAAATCCACCATTAACGCCCCCAGATTCTATGTTTGTATACTTTCATCGTGGAGGCTTCATTTCGGCACTCAAACGTGACTGCCCAACCGACTGCAAAGCGCCTATGCAGTTGCTAATAGCGCTAAACTGTCACCACAATTTTGCCGATCTGCTGGTTGGATTCCATATAGCGGTGTGCTTCGACAATCTGCGCTAGCGGAAAGGTTTTGGCCACCAGCGGTTTCAGCTTGCCTTCAGTCAGCCCTTGCACAATGAAGGCTTTGGCGCGTGCCATGCGTTCAGGATGAGTGCTGATTTCAAATAGGGTATACCCGCGTATGGTTAATTGCTTGGCGAGCACGGGGAACAGCGGCAATGGCGTCGGCTCTGTACTTAGCGCGCCATACTGGAAAATAATGCCGCTTTGGGCTGTCGCTTCTGCCAGTTTGCTGATGGTCGGCCCGCCAACCGGATCGAACACCACGCGTGCACCTTTATTATTGGTAATGCGGTTCACTTCGGTCACCAGGTCTTGTTCTTCCGTCGCAATCACATGCTTGGCACCGGCCTTGAGCAAAGCCTCGCGCTTGCTGCTGGTGCGCGTCAAAGCAACAGGAATGGCACCCAGCAGATTGGCAATCTCGATAGCTGCCACACCCACGCTACTGGATGCCGCCGGAATCAGCACAAACTCACCGACTTTGGTATCGGCAAACTCCACCAATGCGCCGTAGGCAGTCATATATTGCATCCAGATGGCGGAAGCTTCCGGCCAAGAAAGTGATGGTGGATGCTTGACCACGGCAAATGCGGGCACATTCGCCAACTCACCATACACGCCATACTGATTCTGCGAAAACGCCGGAACCGTGCTGACCGCATCACCTATCTTGAAATCAGTCACATCCTCGCCCACCGCATTGATTATGCCTGCCGCCTCATAGCCGAGCCTCGCTGGCAGTTGCGGTGTTTCCAGATACTGACCATTGCGAAACATGACTTCGGCACGATTGAGTCCGATGGCATGCACCTTGATCTGCACCTCACCCTTGCCTGGTGAGGCGACTTGTTCATCTGCTATCTGTAATACTTCTGGCCCACCGGTTTGGTGGAATCTGACGACACGTGACATTTTTATCTCCTGATAATGTAAAAAATAGTGTGAAAATACTATTTATAATTTAATGCCAGCCTTTCAACACGATCTTGCCTATGGTGCCACCTGCTTCGAGCTGAGCGTGCGCCTTACGCAGATTGGTAGCATTGATGGGTGATAGGGTTTCATTGAGCGTGGTCTTCAGCACACCCTCATCCACCAGTTTGGCAATGCGGTCGAGGATAAGGTGCTGTTCTGTCATGTCGGCGGTCTGAAACATGGAACGTGTAAACATCAGCTCCCATGCGAAGGTCGCGCTCTTATTCTTGAGCAGATTAAGGTCCACCGGCTGTGCGGTTTCGACAATCGAGCAAATCTTGCCTTGCGGCTTGATGAGCTCGGCCATGACAGAAAAATAGCCATCGGTATCGTTGCAGCAGAAAATATAATCTGGTTGGGGAATGCCGATTTCGCGCATTTGAGTCACTAGGTCATGCTTATGATTGATGACATACTGTGCGCCCAATTCCTGCACCCAGCGTACGGTCTCAGGCCGCGATGCCGTGGCTACCACGGTCAATCCCGCCAGTTTGTTCGCGAGTTGGATGGCAATCGAACCCACGCCGCCCGCACCGCCTATGATAAGCAGGTTTTTATTGCGGTTCTGCGCTATATCAAGCGCAATGCCCAGGCGGTCGAACAGTGATTCCCAAGCTGTCACTGCGGTCAGCGGCAAAGCTGCCGCCTGCTCATAACTCAAGCTCTGCGGCATGTGCCCGACTATGCGCTCATCCATGAGCTGGTATTCGGCATTGCAGCCCGAGCGCGTGATGTCACCCGCATAAAACACTTTGTCGCCAGTCTTGAACAGCGTGCAATCTGGCCCGGCTTCGACGACTTCACCAGCGGCATCCCAGCCCAGCACCTTGGGTGTGGTCTCTATCTTGTCCTTGGGTTTTCGCACTTTGGTATCTACCGGGTTAACTGCAATGGCGTGGATCTTGACCAGCAGATCGCGACCGGTAGTGACGGGGATGGGCAATTCGACATCCATCAGTGATTCAGGATCGCTGATAGGTAAATACTTGGTTAATGCAACGGCTTTCATGGCGGCTCCTATTTTTGTAGCGCAGGCGTCCTCGCCTGCGTTTTTTTGATAAGTTGGCAGGCGGGGCGCATGCGCAACAACTTCATATAAATTCCGGTAAAACAAATTCAGCCAACTCCTGCAACACCTCACCGGCCGGACGTTTGCCGTATTTGACGTTGAAAATCATGTGGTCCACGCCGATACGTTTGCTGGCACGCAGATGTACCAGCAGCGCATTCCTGCCGAGTCGGTGACCCAGATGAATAGGCGTTGGTGCTTCGTTCGGGTTATCGGCAAGATCAATAAAATAAGACTGCATAAACGGTTTATACTGCCCCGGCAATTCCGCTTCAACAGTATCGCGCCAGCGCTGCACCACCTGCGCCTGCGCTTCTATGCTACGCGGGTAGCTCATCCAGCCGTCGGCATTGCGCGCGATCCAGCCCAGATCCTGCTGACTATGTCCGGTAACTAACAAGGGCACATGCGAAGCTACCGGCTTGGGAATGACATCGGCATGTTGCAGATGGCCAAAGCTGCTACTTATTTGCGGGTAAAACTCTGACCAATATATCTTAAGCAAATCGACCTCTTCGCGAAACATCGCCCCTCGCGACTCAAAATCCACATTAAAGGCTGGGAACTCCACCATCCTATCGCCTGTAGCTATGCCAAGCAGCAAGCGGCCATTGGACAACTGGTCTATGCTGGCGGCGGCTTTGGCGATATGTATCGGGTGGCGCAATGGCAGAATGATGGATGCCGTCAGCAGCGCGATTTCTGTGGTCTGCGCGGCCATATAACCGAGATAAGCCCACGGGTCGAATACCTGGCCGACATCGCCAAAATTCGGGTCGCGCAGCGGCACATCGCGAAAGCCGAGGCTGGAAAAACCGGATTTTTCGGCAAACTGCGCCAGCGCTACCTGGTTGTGCATGGTCGGCTGGTCGCGCTCGAAGGCCTCGATCGGGAACATGATGCCCAGCGTGAGTTTGCCGCGCTGGAATACACGCTGCCAGCCGCGGTTGGCTGTCGGCGATTGATTTGGATTAGGGGTATACATTCTGCTCACTAAGAAAAAACACTGGCACACCACAAAAGGTAGGAAAGTGATGTGCCAGTGTAGGTCCGAAATAGCCCGGGGAGGAGCTATCTACTTAGCCAAAACAGATTTAAGACTGGCCTTTGACTGCCAGTAAATCCACGGTTTCGATTACCGGCATCTCGGTCAGCAAATCTGCGGCATTCGCCATCAGTGCCTCAGCGATTTTCCCTGTCAAATGCGCTTGTCGGCCATGTTCATCCATAAAGGTGTCAAAAATGCCAAAGGTGGCAGGGCCGAATTTGAGTGCGTACCAGGTAGCGGTTTCCGGCTCGTTTTCCACCAGCGGCAGTGCGGATTTCAGAAATGCTTCCAGTGCTGCTTCCTTACCTGGCTTGGCGTGCAGACGTACATACAGGGCTAACTTGTTGCTCATGATTGCTCCTAATAAAAAAATAAAACACGAAGGTGGTGGATACGCGCTATCGCGCTTTATCCACCCTACTAAAAATCTAAATACTCGCTTCCAGCACCTCCCTGCTCTTATCCAGCGTCACATCCTGATGCTCACCGAGTTTGACCATGCCATGACTTTCAAGTTGCGCCAGCAGGGCAGGAATGGCATCCGCACCGATGTTGTAGGCGGATAAGCGCGTAGGCACGCTGAGGCTCTCGAAAAAAGCGCGGGTATTCTGGATAGCCGCTTCGATACGAGCATCCTCTGTACCTTCACTGATATGCCAGACGCGCTCGGCGTATTGCAGCAGCTTGGCGCGCTTGACATCGCGGCGCAGGCTGAGCATAGTCGGTAATATGATAGCCAGCGTCTGTGCGTGATCCAATCCATGAAGCGCGGTGATCTCGTGGCCTATCATGTGCGTCGCCCAATCGCTGGGCACACCGGAGCCGATCAAACCATTCAAGGCCAGGGTGGCGACCCACATGAAGTTGGCCTGAGTGTCGTAATCCTGCGGATTGGCCAGCACCTTGGGACCAACCTCGATAAGGGTCTGTAGCAAGCCTTCGGCAAAGCGATCCTGCACCCGCGCTTCCACCGGGTAGGTCAGGTATTGCTCCATGATGTGGGTGTAGGCATCCACCACGCCGTTAGCCAACTGGCGCGGCGGCAGGGTGTAGCTCTTGCTCGGGTCGAGCACGGAGAACTGTGGAAACACATGCTCACTGGTGAAATAGAGCTTGTCGTGCAAGCCAGATGCGGTTTCGGTGCGTGAAATCACCGAGCCGTCGTTCATCTCCGAGCCTGTCGCAGGCAAGGTCAGCACAGTGCCATAAGGCATGGCCTGTTTCACATTGGCACCTCGCTGGAGCAAAATCTCCCACGGGTCGCCCTCGGCATACACCGCTGCCGCAACAAACTTGGTGCCATCAATCACCGAGCCGCCGCCGACTGCCAGCAGATAGTCCAGCCTATTGGCCTTGATTTGGGCGACGGCTTTCATTAGGGTCTCATAGGTAGGGTTTGGCTCGATGCCGCTGAATTCCTCGACATAACGCCCGCCCAGGGCAGCTTTGACTTCATCCAGCGTGCCATTCTTCTTGGCGCTAGTGCCGCCGTAAACAATCAATACGCGAGCCTCAGCAGGCACCAGCTTGTCGATTTCGGCGACCTTGCCCTTGCCGAAAGCGATGCGCGTCGGGTTGTAAAAATCAAAATTCAGCATCAAAACTCCTTAAAAATTACAGTTATTAGACCAGTCGGCTAGTGTTCGGATAAATAAAAAGATCGACCTCAAGCAAGTCCCAGTCTCGCTTTCGTGGCATTCATGGCGCATTCCAGGGCTGCACGCGTGCGGCCTACCTTGGTCAAAAGCGTTGCGCCTATCCACATATAGTAGATCTCTGCCGTGACAGTTTTTGCATCGAGGTTGGCAGGGAATTCACCTGTGCGTATACCTTGTTCCACGCAATGTGTGAGGCACGCTATTACCCTGTCGGTGCCATTCTTCAACGTAATACGCATGGATTCGGAAAGATCCGTCACTTCTGCGCTCAATTTAACTACCAGACATTTATCCGTTGTGGCATCACTTGACTGCGTATCCAGCCAGAACTGGAAAAATCCCAGCAGTCGGCTGGAATTAGTGCTGCCGTCATCTTTAAGCATGCGCTCTAACATCTGCAGGTAGTCGTCAAAATAGTCTGCGAGTAAGGCGTCGCCAAACTGCTCCTTTGACTTGAAATAGTGATAGAACGACCCCTTGGGCACGCCTGCAGTGGAAAGTATCTCGTTGAGGCCGACCGCAGCAAAGCCCTTGCCGAGGATGATGCCCTTGGCTATATCGAGGATTTGCTGACGCGTATCGCCAGACTTTATGATTGGAAGTTCATTACCCATAAGTGCATTATTGCATTAATTAGACCGGTCGTCTAGTTATGCCATTAAAAAAGCTTTCAATTTACTTTGCGAAAATCTAAAAAGAATTTGCTTGGGAAGAGGATGAATGATAAATCTCTAGTACTTGAAAATTCACAATTCGCTATATTTTTTATTGGTATGGGATTCATTGGTTTTGTAAATCTTCATAGGTTATTATGAAGGTCAGCTTTGGGTCAAATACAGTCCTTTTTCACAAAACTAGTCAAGTCGGCTCTGGCCGAATACCAGACACATAGCATTGCAGTACAGATAGGCAAGATTTACAAGTGAAGACGTCTAGTCAAGCGATGTGCAGGGTTATAAGGGATACTTTTTATGTCAGTATTCCGGTGAGGTAATCTAAAATTTATAAGTAAAGAATCTGCAGTTCACAATCAGAGTTGGGGCCAGAGTTGAAGGTTGTAGCCAGTAACACCTACATACATCGTGGACTCGCCCCCGTATTACAGGGCCATCGGTATTAGTTAATTGACCTCTGCTTTTCCCGGAATCTCCGGGGAGGCAGGTACCCCAAAGCACTGTGAGGGTGCTTTTCATTGTAATGCTCAAACCACATCTTCAATTCACGCATGACAGTTTGCGAGTCAGGCCGATTGGCCAGACGAGCATAGTCACGTTTGAATGTCTTCACAAAGCTCTCGGCCATACCGTTGCTTTGCGGGCTTTCAACCGGCGTTCTCACGGGTTTGAGCCCAAGTTGGGTTGCAAAGGTTCTCGTTTCAATGGCGGTATAACAAGAGCCATTATCCGACAGCCATTCAATGGGAGTTTGCGCCGTACTGCCCGCGCCAAATCGGTATTCCACTGCTTGCATCATCAAATCTCCAACCAGGCCAGCATCAATGCCTTTGGTGGTTGCAATCCAGCTCATGACCTCGCGGTCACAGCAATCCAGGGCAAAGGCCACTCGAACTTTCTCACCGTTGTCACAAGCCAGTTCAAACCCGTCCGAACACCAGCGGGTGTTGCTGGTTTGAACAGCCACTTTGCCGTCGTGCCTGCGTGTATCCCTAGGCTTACTGCCATGCCGAAACAACAGCAAATTGTTGTCTCGCATCACGCGGTAAACACGTTTGTGGTTCACCATTTGTGGGCTCCCATCGATACCCTGAAACTTCAGAATCGCCCACACGCGGCGATAACCGTAGGTGGGCAAGTCTTTGGCAACGGTGATGATGTCACTCAACAACTGGTCGTCATCAGGCCTGGGTGGCGCTTTTCGACGGTCAACCCAATCAGCTTTTCTGGTTCTCAGAGCGGTCATGTGACTGCGCGAAACGCCAAGGACGAAACAGACCTCTCTTACTGGTCGTCCCCGGGCAACAAGGGCGAGTGCGCAATCCACTTTCGGCTTTTACCATACTCCACGGCTTCCTTGAGAATTTCGTTCTCAAGTGTTTTGCGGCCCAGCGCAGCTTCCAGTTGTTTGATGCGCTTCAAAGCTTCTTTCATTTCAGAAGCTGGCTACCATGATTTCTACAGAACCCCGCGCGGTTTCCATCCGCGAGCGATCAATTCGAACAGCTCGTGGACGCTCACGACTCCGCTGTCGTTTATGAACATGCCGATCCTGACCTACATTGCTGAAATTTCGCCGCGACCGATCCTGTTCATCCACGGTGAGAAAGCACACTCGCGCTATTTCAGCGAAACTGCGTACGCAGCTGCGGCGGAGCCAAAAGAATTGATGATCATTCCTGGAGCCAACCACACGGATCTGTACGACCGGGTTGACATTATTCCTTTTAACAAGCTGACGGCGTTCTTCCGTGTTCACCTGAAGAAGTAGAGACGACGGCAGCATGAATTGGCCACGGTAGGAGGTGCTATCGGAATTGCGGGACGAGCTGTTGCAACTGCAATTAATGTGAGA
Organism: Limnobacter sp.; assembly: GCF_036846585.1. Classification (GTDB taxonomy): domain Bacteria; phylum Pseudomonadota; class Gammaproteobacteria; order Burkholderiales; family Burkholderiaceae_B; genus Limnobacter. The sequence continues at coordinate 150,290 of NZ_DAIUBR010000004.1, forward strand.
TGTTCGCGCTCTGAGTTGAGATAAATGCTCGCTACATCTCCTTAATGTTGAATGACAGCGTCTGCCCGAATACGTAACTGAAAAAAGGAGATGTAGAAATGAACTACAAGTGTCGAATCTCAAGCCTGCGCGGACTGAGTTTACTGTTAGGAATGCTGGTGGTTAGTGTATGCCGAGCCGGGGCACCTTCCGAGTCCGGTAACGCGATCATTGGAGTCTTTGAGAGTTCTGAGAAATTGCCCATGTGGATGACTATTAACGAACAGCGATTTGCCATCACTCTTGCCGATAACGATACCGCGCGTGCATTCGTCTCGCAGTTTCCGCTTACGCTGGATATGGAAGAGCTGAATGGCAACGAAAAACATGCCAAATTACCCACATGATTGCCCACACATGCGAGCCGTCCTGGAATCATCCGCAATGGCGATCTCATGCTCTATGGGAACGACACGCTAGTTGTTTTCTATTCGACCTTCAATTCGATCTATTCCTACACTCGGATTGGTCGAGTGGATGACACTGCAGGCCTGGCCGAGGCCCTGGGTTCGGGAAATGCAAGACTTACTTTTTCAAGACAGTAAGTTATCGACAATACAGTCCTCGGGTTGCCTGGTAATCGCTGAGCAACGAAAGCAAGTACCGCTAATGACACCTTCGTAGTTCCCAAACTTTCAGCGCAATACCGAGTCGCTTGTGTGTCTGAACTCGGTTGAGTTCAGGACGGCCGAACTTTGCTAACCATGTCAATGAAAGCGCGTAACTTCAATTGTGCTTGAGTGCGAGCAGGAAAGTACAAATACAAACCCGAAGTTTTGGGAATGAATTCACTGAGTACGGGTACCAAGCTGCCTTCAGTCAATTCTCGCTCGACCTCGTACTGCGCCACATAGGCCAAACCCAAACCCTGTCGGGCAAAGTTGATCAGAATATCCCGGTTATTCACCACCACTGGGCTTGGTACATCCACAAAAAACTGCCGCTTGCTGCGAACAAACTCCCACCGGTGAAAGGTGCCACTGGTCACGAAGCGGTACATGATTGCATCGTGTTGCTGTAAATCCTCAGGTTTTGCTGGTTTGCCATTGCGTTTGAAATATTCCGGGCTTCCCACCACATGAAAAGCCAAATCGGGAGTAAGCCGTACACCAACCATGTCTTTGTCTACCGACTCGCCCAAACGAATACCTGCATCGTAACGACCCTCCAGCAAATCGGTAAGGCCTTCATCGATCGTGATGTCCAGTTTCACATCGGGGTACTTCTGGCGAAACTCGGCAACAATGGGTTCGACCAAATAAGTGCAGGCCGATCGTTTCATATTAAGTCGAAGCGTGCCGATTGGTTTGTCGCGAAACTGGCCAAGAGCGGAGATTGCCTCATCAATTTCCTGCGTAGCGGGCTGCAGGCGCGAGAACAAAGCCTGGCCAGCTTCAGTCAAAGCAACTTTGCGAGTGGTCCGCTGAAACAACACCACGCCATGGCGTTCTTCCAACACCCGGATCGCCTTGCTCACCGCCGTGGGGGTAATGCCCAATTGTGCAGCGGCCAAGGTAAAACTGCTGTGCTCGGCTACAGTTAAAAACACCGGAATGCCGTCCAGCAGATCTTTATCGAGCACCATGAACAATCTCCATTCTGAACCTAATGTTAATAACCAATACACCATATCCGCCTTTATCTTGATAATCAAGGGGGCTAGACTGTACCGATATGTGCACTGCAACATTTTTAGGGTATCGGAGGTGGTGAATGGTTGATTTTGTATTGAATGGCAAAGTCGTCAGTGTGGACGTGGATGGCGACACCCCACTGCTTTGGGTGCTTCGCGATGACCTGGACATGACGGGCACAAAATTTGGCTGCGGCATGGGCCTTTGCGGCGCTTGCACAGCACATGTAGATGGTGAGCCTGTGCGCAGTTGTTCGACGCCAGTGTCCACCGTGGCTGGTAAACAAGTTAGCACCATCGAAGCCATGCAGAATCACAAAGTGGGATCGGCTGTTCAGGCAGCCTGGCAGAAGCTCGATGTCGTGCAGTGTGGTTATTGCCAGTCGGGGCAAATCATGTCGGCCACAGCTTTGCTGACCAGCAACCCAAAGCCTTCCGACGATGACATCGATGCAGCCATGGCAGGCAATGTGTGCCGCTGTGCCACCTATGTGCGCATTCGTGCGGCCATTCACGAAGCCGCCAAAACATTGGCTTAAGGAGAAACATTCATGAGCATCGTTACCAACGTTTCTCGTCGCGATTTTTTGAAAGCCGGCGCCGGCCTGACACTCGCAGTCAGCATTCCCTCCGTGTTTGCCAGCAACAAACTGAAAGCAGGCGGCCCGGGCCAGGCTGGCAGTGCTGTTGAAGCAGGCAACTTCGCTCCTAATGCCTTTGTGACAATTGGTAGCGACAACACAGTTACTGTTATTTCCAAACACCTTGAAATGGGTCAAGGCGTGTATACGGGCCTTGCCACCTTGGTTGCAGAGGAACTGGATGCCGATTGGTCCACAGTCAAAGTGGAGGGCGCAGGCGCTAGCACCAAACACTACAACAATCTGTTCTGGGGTGCGCAAGGCACTGGCGGCAGTACCGCAATTGCCAACTCATTTGAACAAATGCGTACCGCAGGCGCCACCGCCCGGGCCATGTTGGTGAACGCTGCCGCTGCACAATGGAAAGTACACGCTCGCGAAATTTCAGTGAGCAACAGTGTTGTGTCGCATGCGAAAAGCAATCGCAAGGCCACCTTTGGCGAGTTGGCTGAAGCTGCCAGCCAGCAATCTGTGCCTGGTGAAGTAACGTTGAAAGACCCGAAAGATTTCAAACTGATTGGCAAAACAGCACCCCGCAAAGACAGTACTGCAAAAACCAACGGCACTGCAATTTTTACGCAAGACATGAAACTGCCCGGCATGCTGGTGGCTGTTGTTGCCCACCCGCCCAAGTTTGGCGGCACCGTGAAGAAGGTTGATGACAAAGCTGCGCGCGCTATCCAAGGTGTATCGGACGTGGTCACCATTCCCAGTGGCGTGGCCGTTTTGGCCAGCAATTTCTGGACCGCGAAAAAAGGTCGTGATGCACTGAACATTGAATGGGATTTGTCCAAAGCTTACAACGGTAGCAGCGAACAAATTACAGCTGACTACACCCAACTACTGGGCAAGCCCGGCACGGTTGCGCGGGAAGATGGTGACACCAAAGGGCAATTTGCGCGCAGCAATCAGATTGTCGAATCCGACTTTCACTTCCCTTTTTTAGCGCATGCCTCGATGGAACCATTGAACTGCCTGATTAAACTGGACAAGGACAGCGCGGAGGTCTGGAATGGCGAACAAATGCAAACCGCCGATCAGGCTGCTGTGGCCGCAGTGTTGGGCCTTGACCCCGAAAAAGTGAAACTGAACATGCTGTATGCCGGTGGCAGCTTTGGCCGCCGAGCCAACCCGCAAGCGGATTACCTGGTTGAAACGGCACACATTGTGAAAGCCATTGGCGGAAAAGCGCCGGTGAAATTGGTGTGGAGCCGGGAAGACGACATGAAAGGCGGCTACTACCGCCCGGTCTATGCCCACCGCTTGCGCGCAGCATTGGGAAAAAATGGTTTGCCAGTGGCCTGGGAGAACCGCATTGTTGGCCAGTCAATTGCCAAAGGTTCGCCCTTTGAGGCAGGCATGGTGAAAGACGGCGTGGATGTAACCTCGGTCGAAGGGTCATCCAACGTGCCTTACCAAATTCCAAACATGCTCGTGGATTTACATACCACCAATGAACAGGTTCGCGTACCCATTCAGTGGTGGCGTGCCGTGGGTTCCACCCACACTGCCTACGCCACCGAAGTATTCGTGGATGAACTGGCCGTTCAAGCCAAACAAGATCCGGTTAAATATCGTGAGGCCTTGTTGACTAAGCACCCCCGCCATGCAGGTGTACTGAAACTGGTGGCTGAAAAAGCCGGCTGGAACAAGCCACTCGTAACTGCAGCCGACGGTGCCAAACGTGGACGCGGCATTGCTGTACATGAATCGTTCAATAGTTTTGTGGCTCAGGTTGTTGAAGTAACAGTTCAGAAAGATGGCAACTTCAAGGTAGACCGCGTGGTGTGTGCCGTAGATTGCGGTGTGGTAGTAAACCCCGATGTGGTGAAAGCACAAATGGAGGGTGGTATTGGTTTTGCCCTGGCCGCCGCACTGACTGGTGAAATTACCTTGAAAGACGGTGAGGTGCAGCAGTCGAATTACCACGACTACCCAGTGTTGCGCATCAACGAAATGCCCAAAGTAGAGGTACACATGGTTCAGTCTGGCGAGAAGCCAACCGGCGTGGGTGAGCCGGGCGTACCACCTTTGGCACCCGCGCTGGCCAACGCCTTGTTCAACGCGACCGGCAAGCGCATTCGCAAACTGCCGATTGCTGAACAACTGAAAGCATAAAGGAGCCGCAGCATGGAAAGTCTTGATCTTGAAGTGTTGCAGCGCGCGCACCGGTGGCTGGAAAATGGTCATCGCGTGATGCTGGCCACTGTGGTGCGCACTTGGGGTTCTTCCCCCAGACCACCGGGCTCGTTGCTGGCGTTGCGTGAAGATGGCCATGCCGTGGGCAGCGTATCGGGTGGCTGCATTGAAGACGATTTGATTGACCGCCTGTTGAACAAGGACGGCTTTCCGGCACAGCCCCAGCTGGTGAGCTATGGTGTTGGCGCTGAGCAGGCCCGGCGCTTCGGTTTACCCTGTGGCGGCACCATGGAGCTGGTGCTTGAACCCCTGGCTGCAGCCAATGAATTGACGGAATTGTTGAATGCGTTGAAAGCCGGAAAACTGGTGCAGCGCGGCCTGAATATCAAAACAGGCGACAGCAAACTGGAGCCCTCCCACCCTGAACAAGGCTTGGTGTTTGATGGTTCCACCTTGATCAGTGTATTCGGCCCACGCTATCGTTTGTTGCTGATTGGTGCTGGTCATTTAAGCCAGCAACTGGCGCGCATGGCGATTGCACTCGATTTTGCTGTGACGGTATGTGACCCACGTGAAGAATACGCCGATGAATGGAATGAACCCGGCACCACATTGACTCGCGACATGCCCGACGACGTTGTCATGGCGATGAAACCCGACGCACGCATGGCCGTGATTGCCTTGACCCATGACCCCAAGCTGGATGACCTCGCCTTGATGGAGGCCTTGCAAAGCCCCGCATTTTATGTGGCTGCGCTGGGTTCGCGCCGAAACAATGAAACCCGCCGAACCCGCCTTCTTGAATTTGGCGTAAGCGAGGAACAGGCTGCAACCTTGCGTGGCCCGGCCGGTATTTATATTGGAAGCCGCACCCCTGCTGAAATCGCAGTTTCAATTGCCGCCGAACTGGTGGCCATGAAAAACGGCGTTGCTGGCGACAAGGTATTGAATGTGGCACAAGCCAAAGCTGCGCTTGAAGTGGCTGCTGACACCTTGAGCGCCTGCGCAAAATGAAAAAGCCCGGGCCATGATTCAGGGCATTTTATTGGCTGCGGGGCAGGGCCAGCGCTTTGACCCTAGCGGGGAAAAAGACAAGTTGCTGCAACTTCGCGCCGATTCTGGCAAGCCTGTGTTGTGGCATAGCGGCAGCGCCATGTGCAAGGTGCTGCCCGACACGCTGGCAGTCATTCAAGGTCACCAGCCCGGGCGCGTGCACTGCCTGTTCGATGCGGGCTGCGAAGTCTTGATCAGCCCGGAAGCACAACAAGGTATGGGCAGCGCCTTGGCCGCGGCTGTAAAGCATTGCCTTGAGAAAAAGCCTGGTATCACTGGATTTGTGATTTCATTGGGAGATATGCCGTGGCTACCCGTTGAAGCCATTGCACTGGTACATGCTGAACTCTCGAAAGTGAGCGCACAAGAGTTACATGCTGTGGCGCCATACTTTCAAGGCAAGCGTGGGCACCCGGTGGGGCTGACGCGTACATGGGCGGGTTCACTGCTTGCATTGCAGGGAGATATAGGCGCAAAAAATTTGCTACGCGCTGCGAATATGCTCCCGATTGAGTGGCCAACCGCGGATGTGTTGCAAGATGTGGATGTACCGGAAGATCTGAATTATTCAAGTCGTAGAGATTAAATTTGAATAAAGTACACGCATCGTGGAAAAGCGTCTGAATTCAAAGGCGAGCCGATGCTCGCAGCTGGCTGTTTCGAGATGAGTTTTTAACGGTAACTGCTGATGCTATGTTGATGTTAAACGACATTATTGGCATAGATCCCAAGAGTTAGAACCTTGCTGAGAGCACGCATTTACGCCATTTGAAAACTAACTGTGTAGTTTTCTACACAGTTACGTGTACCAAACTTCTAAGGGGTCGGGGGTTCGAACCCCTCCGGGCAGGCCAAGAATTTAGATCAGTTGGATTCAAACCGGTTTACGGTGGCGGTGTTAGCTCAGTTGGTAGAGCAATGGATTGTGATTCCATGGGTCGTGGGTTCGAGCCCCATACATCGCCCCAAATAAAATCAAGGACTTAGCGCTGTGGGGTGCTAGGTCCTTTTTGTTTTTGGTGCCTTGTTGATGAGCCTGCCCACTGTGTTATGTTTGTAGCTGACTTTTAAAAAATAAACTATTCACATGATTAAAGACAGCAACAGTCACAGCATCGTCATTGGTTACATTCTCTGGATTTTTGGTTTCATGGGCGCACACCGTTTTTATTACGGTCGACCTATTTCCGGCATCATTTGGTTCTTCACTCTTGGCCTGTTTTTAATTGGCTGGATTGTGGACTTGTTCCTGATTCCCGGCATGGACAAAAGCGCTGACCGCCGCTTTTTAACCGGCCCCATCAACTACAACATTGCCTGGGTGTTGCTTACTTTCCTGGGCGTTTTCGGCATTCATCGTTTTTATCAGCGCAAGTGGATTACAGGTTTGATTTACTTGTTTACCGTGGGCCTGTTCGGCATAGGCATTATTTACGACTGGTGCACCCTGAACGACCAAATCGATGAACTGCATCGCGATGGAACGTTGAGCTAGGGCGGCCACTTTTCATGTCAATGCACACCCATTGCGTATGCCCTTGCATCACGGTGGCGTGGTCGCTTTCGCGCACAACCTGGTATTGGCGTGCCACGCAGCCATAGCCCAATTCCACAAAGTCTTGAAACGTCGGCCCAAGGTGCTTTGAATGAAGCGCCGCAATGGCCTGCATCCACACCAGGTAAATGGTGTTGTTGGTGTGGTCGAATTCATCGAGATGTAACCGAATTGTTTTATTGAGCAAAATTAGTTTTGAAACGTTCTTGTTATCCCTTGGAGTTGTCGTGGCAATTTTCAATTTTCTCACTATTCGACGTGGTTTGATCTTCGTCTCTCTCTTGGCTTGCGTTAACGTGCAGGCCAGCACCTCATGGGAAAAACTCAATGGTGAAAAGTCGATCATGCTGACCAACACCTTGGATGAAAAAATCCAGATTGGCACCGTGGATTTCAGGTCTGTGGGCGCTGACTCGAAAACTTTCAAAATTACGTTAAAAGAAGACACGATGAACGAATATTTTCTGGCCATGCGACCGTTCAAGTGTGTGGCAGGTGCGACCCAGCAATACTGCCTGTTTCCAGTCAGCAACGAGCCGTCCATCGTCACGGAGGACGATTTCACCACACTGGAATATCAGTTGATGTTCATGAAAACCAAGCCAAACGCTTTGCATATCAATCCGTTCCGACTCGGTACCTGCAGACCGCCGGCTTCGACCGATCCGCGCTGTGGATTTGCAGGCCGTGCAGCCACAATCAGCATGGATGCCCATGCTGATTATTCGCTGATTTAAATGCCTCAAGCTGATTGCCTTGCCATCCACGCCTTGTACTTTTTCGTTCTCAGCTGTGTATTAACAAGCTGCGCCACAAATGCGTAGAAAGGGTGAACGTTTGCGTTCGGTGTTTTGCCTTTGCTCACGCGCCGCAACTGATGTTTCACCATGGCCATGTAGGCCAGTGATGCAAGAACCTTGTTTTTCCATGTCACGGTGCGCAGCATGGGGGCGCTTGCAAGGCCGCTTTGCCATTCACGTGGCAGCTTTGGGTTCAGCGACAAGGCGGTGGCAATGCCCACCATGTGGATGCCGCTGTTCAGCACCTGTTCCACCACGGGCAGGCGGCGTACACCGCCGGTCACCATGATTGGCATGGTTGCAACGGTTGCAATGTCTTTGGCGAATTCCAGAAAGTAGGCTTCGCGCGCAAGGGTGCGGCCATCGCGGGCGTCGCCTTGCATGGCGGGGGCTTCGTAGCTGCCGCCCGACAATTCAATCATGTCCAGGCCCAACGGGTTCAGCATGGTGACAACCCCCTTGGCTTCTTCCTGGCTAAAGCCACCCCGTTGAAAATCGGCAGAATTGAGTTTTACTGAAACGGAGAAAGTTTGGCCTACTGCTGCGCGAACGTCTTTCACAATGTCCACCAACAGGCGGGCGCGGTTTTCAATCGAACCACCCCACTGGTCGTGTCGCTTGTTGGTAATTGGCGATAAAAACTGGCTAAGCAGGTAGCCGTGCGCAGCGTGAATTTGTACACCGTTAAAGCCGCTTTGTTCGGCCAGCACGGCGGTGGTCACAAAGCGGGCTTTTACCTCTGCAATGTCGACCTCGGTCATGGCTTTGGGCACTGTAAACTGTTTGGAGAATTTGCCCATGTCCAGTGCCACGGCAGAAGGCGCCACCGTGACTTGTCCCATTGCAGCCTGCATTTGACGGCCAGGGTGGTTGATTTGCATCCACACCTGTGCACCTTGTGCACGGGCCACCTTGGCCCATTGCTCGAACCTTGCCTTGTGTTCGGCGTTTTCCAGCACTACACCGCCAGGGCCTGTCATGGCGCGGCGGTCTACCATTACATTGCCGGTAATCATCAAGCCCACGCCGCCTTCGGCCCAAGCCCGGTACAGACGAATCAGCTCATCTGATGGTGCGTGGTTTGAATCAGCCAGATTTTCTTCCATGGCGGCTTTGGCCAGCCTGTTGATGATTTGTGTGCCGTTGGGCAAAGTAAGTGATGTAAAGGTGCTCATGTCGTTTTCCATGTGTTCGATGGAAACACCTTAAGATTAAAGTTAACTTGAAGGTCAAGTACTTTGTTGACCCTCAAGCGCACTTGAAGCTTAAACTGATGCTTGTTTACATCGTCGAGAGTGCGCCATGAAAATTGGAGAATTGGCCAAGCGAAGCGGGCTGACCCCCGCCACCATTCGCTTTTATGAATCCAAGGGTTTGATCACCGCAGTGGATCGCAAGGCAAACGGATACCGTGAATACCCGGCCGAGGCGCTGGCTGTGCTGAGCATTATTTCAAATGCCCAGCAAACAGGCTTTACGCTGGATGAAATCAAGCAGGTGATGCCAGGTAATTTGTCGCAGTGGAAGCACGATGAACTGATTTCAGCGTTGACCAAAAAAATTGCAGACATTGAGTCGATGCAGTTGCGGTTGGCGAAAAGCAAATCTCAGCTGAAAAAACTGATTGTGATGATTGAAAGCAAACCGGATGGTTTGGCTTGTGATGACAATGCCTTGCGGGTGATGCAAAGCATGGGCATTGCCGGGGCGGTTCAACGGATCAGTCTGGGGCAATTCAAAGCATGAGTGCCTGAATCAATACATTAAAGCGTACTTTAATATAAGCGGCTATATTCAAGAATTCTTTAATAGCATGCGTCAAACTGGCTTTTACATTACTTCCACCACCTTGGGCGAGCCCTTTCAGGCTTTTGTTCCCAATCCCTTGCCTCCAGCTTCACCTGCATTGGATTCCGCGTTCTTTGAAGAGAAGAACAAAGCAGCTGAGCTAGCGCTTGCACGCCTCTCAGGTGTAGCGGGATTGGTTCCTTCGGTGGATTGGTTGCTTTACAGTGCTATTCGAAAAGAAGCGTTGATGACGTCTCAAATTTTCACTATTGGTGAAAATTGCGCTTGTGCATGCTCAGTTTGAAACAATTCATCCGTTTCTTGATGGCGTGGCTGCAGCAGCAGTACAGGTCGAGCGTGGCTTTGTGGCTGTGGTCAGTCTGATTGCTGCCGATCGTCGAAAGTTGTTGGAATCACCTCGAGCCACCCCCATGGTTTATCGCTTGTTTGAAAGTTTGCCCATGATGCCTCGCTTCAATGTGGAGCAAGTAAAGCTGAAGTTGAACGCCAGTTTTCCGACAGCAAATGCTGCTGTGTCCGCACTTGAAGCGCTGGGCATTGTGTGGTGGAAGTCACAGGGCAAAAGAAGCATCGAGCCTACAGCTACAAGGCCTATATCGATTTGTTGAGCGATTGATTGCTTTGCATTTAATTGAAGGGTTTTAATCGGCGTAATGCGCCGACATGTTAGTGGGTCTCCCCAAGATCTTGCAGTGGATGTAAGCCGTTGAATCTCGGTTTCAGAATGTCGGTGATCTCATCTGCTGAAACTTCATCCGCTTTTGTATGGCGCCACTTCGGTATTTTGTCTTTGTCCACCAGCAAGGCGCGCACGCCTTCTGGAAAATCAGGATGAACACAACAGCCAATCGAGGCTTGGTATTCCAGGCGCAATACATCGGCCAAATCGGCACCCTCGTGGCGCTTCATCAATTCAAACGAAAGCGCTGCCGAGGTGGGTGAACCATGCGCATACGCCTGCGCGGCCTTGGCCAGCCAGGCGTCATCGCTTTGTTGAAGCGCACGCAGCGCGCGGTCAATTTCTGCCAGCGTGTCGTGGTTCATTGCTGCATCAATTGTGGCGGCGTGTGTGTGTAACAAAGGCGTGGGCGCGTCCATTTCAAACTGTGTCAGCAATGCGGACAACACCACGCTGTCGGTTTTCAAATTGCCTTGCCAGTGGGCTTTTTCGATTGCCGCCAACACCAGCGAAAACTGATCGTGTGGAACTACGGCTTCGGCCCAATTGCCCAGCATTGCATCGCCTGCATTCACAATGGCGCCGGTTAAAGCCAGAAACAAACCGGTGCGCCCCGGCATGCGGTGCAAGAACCAGGTGCCAGCAACATCGGGGTACAGGCCGATGTGAATTTCCGGCATGGCAATGCGTGCATTGGGGCTGACCACGCGGTGCGAAGCGCCCACCATCAAGCCCACGCCGCCGCCCATCACAATGCCGTGTGCCCAGCACAATATTGGTTTGGGGTAGGTGTGAATGCGGTAGTCCAAACGGTATTCTCGTTCGAAAAATGCTTCTGCTTCTGGCGGCACATTTCCCGCGCCCGCGCACTTTGATGCGTGGTACAGGCTGACCACATCGCCGCCTGCGCAAAATCCTTTGTCACCTGCAGCACCCAACACCACACCTGCGACGGCATTGTCTCGTGCCCACGCTTTCAATTGTTGGTCGAGCAGGTCGATCATGGGCAATGTGAGCGCATTCAAGGCGGCCGGATTGTTTAACATGGCATGGCCAAACAGATGGCCGCTGGCAGTTTTGATTGTGCTGAAAATAACGGGAGCTGACATGGGCGGGTGTTTTTGCTTTTAAACCGGACCGCAAAAGATACACCGAAATAACGCCCAAACAAAAAGGCCCGGTGTTTTCACACCGAGCCTTTTGGACTACTTACTGCTTGAGCAAATTAATGGTGCAGATCAAAACGGTCTGCATTCATTACTTTGGTCCATGCGGCCACGAAGTCGTTCACAAACTTCTTCTCGGCATCTGCACCGGCATACACTTCGCACAAAGCACGTAATTGCGAGTTTGAACCGAAGCACATGTCGGCCAGTGTACCTGTCCACTTCACTTCACCTGTTTTCCGGTCGCGGCCTTCCAGCACGCCGTCTGCGCTGGTTGACTTGGTCCACTTGGTGCTCATGTCGAGCAGGTTGGTGAAGAAGTCAGTGGTCAGTGCTTCCGGGCGCTTGGTGAACACACCGTGCTTTGCACCGCCTGTGTTGGCGTTCATGGCGCGCAGGCCACCCACCAGCACGGTCATTTCAGGTGCAGTCAAACCCAACAGGTTGGCTTTGTCGATCAAGCGTTCTGCGGCTTTGCTTTCCAGGCCTTTGCGTGCGTAGTTGCGGAAGCCGTCTGCGGTGGGTTCCAGCACTTCAAATGCTTCCACGTCAGTTTGATCTTCCGTTGCATCGGTTCGGCCCAGTGCAACCGGCACAGTGATGTTGTGGCCTGCTTTCTTGGCAGCGGCTTCAACACCCGCAGCGCCAGCCAGTACGATCAGGTCAGCCAGGGAAATTTTCTTTCCGTTGCCACCGTCATTGAACTGTTTCTTCACATTTTCCAGTTGCTCCAGCACCTTGCCCAATTCTGCAGGGTTGTTGGCTTCCCAGTTTTTGTGGGGATTCAGGCGAATGCGTGCACCGTTGGCACCACCACGTTTGTCGCTTTTGCGGTAGGTGGACGCAGAGGCCCAGGCTGTGCGCACCAGCTCGGCAATGCTTAAGCCACAGCCCAATACTTTGGCTTTCAAGGTTGCTACATCTGCATCGTCGGCCAGCTTGTGGTCAACTGCGGGTACCGGGTCTTGCCAGATCAAGTCTTCTTTGGGTACCAGTGGGCCGATGTAACGTGATTTCGGTCCCATGTCGCGGTGGGTCAGTTTGAACCATGCGCGTGCATAGGCATCGGCAAACTCGTCCGGGTTGTTCAGGAAATGGCGAGAAATTTTCTCGTAAGCCGGGTCCATGCGCAGCGCCAGGTCGGCGGTGGTCATCATGGGGGCGTGGCTCTTGTTGGGGTCGTGTGCGTCCACAACAGTGCCTGCACCTGCACCACCTTTTGGCTTCCACTGGTGTGCACCGGCTGGGCTCTTTGTCAATTCCCAGTCGTACTTGAACAGGGTTTCCAGGTAACCCATGTCCCACTTGGTGGGGTTGGGTTTCCAGGCACCTTCAATACCGCTGGTGATGGTGTCGCCTGCTTTGCCGGTACCGTGCTTGTTGATCCAGCCCAAGCCCTGTTCTTCAACGGGTGCGCTTTCAGGTGCGGGGCCCACCAGCGCTGCATCGCCTGCGCCGTGTGCCTTGCCGAATGTGTGGCCGCCTGCAACCAGCGCCACGGTTTCATAGTCGTTCATCGCCATGCGGGCGAATGTTTCGCGAATGTCATGCGCGGAAAGTTTGGGGTCGGGGTTGCCGTCCGGGCCTTCGGGGTTGACGTAGATCAGGCCCATCTGCACGGCGGCCAAAGGGTTCTCAAGGTCGCGCTTGCCGGAATAGCGGCTGTTTGGTTTGTCGCTGGTGGCCAGCCATTCGGCTTCAGGGCCCCAGTACACTTCTTCAGGCTCGTACACGTCTTTGCGGCCAAATGCGAAACCAAAGGTTTTGAAGCCCATGGTGTCCATGCAGTAGGTGCCAGCCAAGGTGATCAGGTCGGCCCATGACAATTGTTTGCCATACTTCTGTTTGATGGGCCACAACAGGCGGCGGGCTTTGTCCAGGTTGCCGTTGTCGGGCCAGCTGTTCAAGGGGGCAAAACGCTGCATGCCGGCACCAGCACCACCACGGCCATCGGCGATGCGGTAGGTGCCCGCAGCGTGCCATGTCATGCGCACAAAAAATGGACCGTAGTGGCCGTAATCAGCTGGCCACCAGTCTTGGGAATCTGTGTACAACGCTTTCAGGTCGGCCAGCAGGGCGTTTACGTCCAGTTTTTTGACTTCTTCCACGTAGTCGAAGCCGTCGTCCATCGGGTCGATCAGGGGGGAATTCTGGTTCAGGATTTTCAGGTTCAGTGCGTTGGGCCACCAGTTTGCGTTAGTGGGTGTGCCGGCAATCGCTGTTTTGGGACCATCGCCCGTGAATGGGCATTTCGCTTCGTTAGTCATGCTTCTCTCCTTGTTGCCGTTAATTCGTAACTGCTGAATTCAGTGTAGGGATCGGAATCCTATCGATCAAGTTGTTTTTATAAATTTATGCTATAGGCTATGCCAATGAACATTGTTTGCCCGCAGCATTTCAAGAATATGTCTGTGGCGCTTTGCAGTAAATACTTAAGGTGACAAAGCCTTGGTTCAGGCTTCTTGTGGTGTGCAATACACCCTGCTGGCGGGCACTTATAAAGCGCCCACCGCAGTGTTCTCCAATTTTTCACTGGTCTGTTTAAGCCAATCGCCCTCGATTTTTTCTGTAAAAACCACTATGGATAACACCAATTCTTGCGAATTTTATTAATATAATCGACGTTATTGTTTTCCATAAGTTGTTGATTAATAAATTATTGTGTTGTATTTGTTTGAGTTCAGAGTTCAATGGTTTCAAAAAAATACTTGAACTCCGAATTCAGAATATATATATTAAACCCACAACAAAAATATAGCTTTCTCGCCCCCCAAGCGGGCACCGCATGAAACAAGGAAGGAGATGACACATGCAAAAAGAGAACAATTGTTGCGCCTGTGCAGGAGCGCAACCTTTTGATGATTCACGCCGCAGGGTGTTCAAAATCGCTGCAGCCGGTATTGCCGCCGGCTTTGGTGTTACTCGCAATGCCAGCCAGGCGATGGCCGAGGCCGCAATTGATGGCCCGGTGGCAGGCGACTTTCTGGTTGATGACAATGCTGAAGGCGAAATCAGGCCGATCACGCTGGATGACCTTGCCCCACTCAAGCCACTCATTGTTTACCCGCTCAATCCAAAGACAAACAAGCCCAAAACCGATTCCCGCTTGAATCGCATTGTGTTGATTCGCATGAACAGGGCTGATTTTAGTGATGAGTCCAAAAAAGTTGCTGCGGGCGATGTGTTGGCATTCTCGTCGATTTGCACGCACCAGGGTTGCGATGTGAAAACCTGGATGTCGGCGGACAAGGCATTGGCCTGTTTTTGCCACGGCTCGAAGTTCCAGCCGCTGGATGCCGGTGCCGTGGTTGTTGGCCCCGCCACACGTGCCATGCCCGTGCTGCCCATCCGGTTGGACGGCAAGAAAATTGTGGTGGCCGGCGGGTTTAAGACACCGCCGGGCGTGGGTTGATTGCCCTCAGTTGTATAC
>NZ_DAIUBR010000005.1:0-36683 GCF_036846585.1 Limnobacter sp.
GCGTTTTGGATTACACTTGGCGAAGTGTCTTACCCAGAGAATGTTGATGGTTCCACATCTTGTTACAGCCTTAACCGGTCCGCTACTGGACCTCGAAAAACGAATGCTCGACAAAACCACCGAAATCGAAAGATGGTTTCGCATGGCCTGGAACGAGAATACTCCACCGTTCTACAGTTCAGTCGATGTGCGCAATGCCGGTTTCAAGCTTGCCCCTGTTGACACCAATCTGTTTCCCGGGGGGTTCAACAATCTTGCGCCCGACATGATGCCGCTGGCCATTCAGGCGGCCATGAGCGCGATTGAGAAAATTTGCCCCGAGGCGCGCAGCATGGTACTTGTGCCTGAAAACCACACCCGCAACACTTTTTACTTAAGCAACGTGGCCCGCTTGGCTGCAATTTTGAAACAAACAGGCCTGGACATTCGTTTGGGTTCGGTGTCGCCGGAAATTACCGAGCCTACCCGCTTCGATTTGCCCGATGGTCAATTCATCGTACTCGAACCCTTGAAGCGCTATGGCAACCGGGTGGGTGTAGACGGCTTGGAGCCCTGCGCGATATTGTTGAACAACGATTTGTCGGCTGGTGTGCCGCACATCCTTCAAGGCATCAAAGACCAAATTCTGTTGCCACCATTGCATGCTGGCTGGGCCACACGCCGCAAAAGCGAGCATTTCAAGGCTTACGATTCGGTCGTTGATGCCTTTGCCGAGATGCTGGAAATCGACCCCTGGCTGATCAATCCCTATTTCACGCACCGCAATCAACTTAATTTTCAGGAACGCGTGGGTGAAGAGGCTTTGGCGCAGGCTGTGGATGAAGTGCTGGCCAAAACCCGTAAAAAATATGCTGAATATGGCATTGAAGAACAACCCTACGTGGTGGTGAAGGCAGATGCCGGTACTTACGGCATGGGCATCATGACCGTGAAAGACGCCTCGGAAGTGGTGGGCTTGAACCGCAAGCAGCGCAACAAAATGTCGGTGGTCAAAGAAGGTTTGCAGGTGTCTGACGTGATTATTCAAGAGGGAGTACACACCTTCGAGAGCATTGAAGATGCCGTGGCCGAACCCGTGGTCTACATGATTGACCGTTACGTGGTGGGCGGTTTTTATCGCGTGCACACTGGCCGTGGTCGCGATGAAAACCTGAACGCACCCGGCATGCACTTTGTACCCCTGGCCTTTGAAACGCCATGCAACACGCCCGATTGCAGTGACCGCCCCGATGCCGCCATGAACCGTTTCTACGCCTACGGCGTGATTGGCCGCCTGGCTGCCTTGGCGGCGTCACAGGAACTGGAGGCCACCGCAAGCGTGGAGTTGGCCGCATGAGCAGTCAAAGTTTCGTGTGCGTGATTGATCCACTGACCAGCCTGAACCCCAAAAAAGATTCAACCATCGCGATGATGGAGTCTGCGCAATCCCGTGGCTGGAAGGTCGGCGTGATCGAGGATGGCGGCATGCACTGGGCCACCGGTTCGGGCGTGCGTGCCCACGTGGTGTGGATCCTGATTGACCGCGCGAACAAGCCCTGGTTTAGCGAAGTGGGCCGCGAGGAAGTGGCGTTGAAAGACTTGGGCGCCATTGTGATGCGCAAAGACCCGCCTTTCGATGCAGAATTTGTAACGGCAACCTGGTTGCTGGAACAGGCTGAACGCGAGGGCGCACGCGTATTCAATAGTCCGCGCGCCATTCGTGATCACAATGAAAAATTCGCGATTGCGCAGTTTGAGCAGTTTGTGGTGCCCACCTTGGTGTCGCGCAATGCAGCACAACTGCGCGGGTTTTTGAACGAACACCCGGACGCGATTGCCAAGCCGCTGGACGGCATGGGTGGCACCTCCATTTTTCGCCTGAAAAAAGG
The DNA here is from genome assembly GCF_036846585.1 of Limnobacter sp. Taxonomy (GTDB): domain Bacteria; phylum Pseudomonadota; class Gammaproteobacteria; order Burkholderiales; family Burkholderiaceae_B; genus Limnobacter. The sequence continues at coordinate 1,869 of NZ_DAIUBR010000005.1, forward strand.
TGACCAGAACACGGGCGTAATTCTGGAAACGCTGACTGACTACGGTCGAAAAACCGCCATGATTCAGCGTTATATTCCGGAAATTGTGGATGGCGACAAGCGCGTGTTGCTGATCAATGGCGAACCGGTACCTTTTTGCCTGGCGCGCCTGCCCAAGGAAGGCGAGCACCGCGGCAATCTGGCTGCCGGTGGTACAGGTCGGGCTCAACCGCTCAGCGAAAACGATTGGCACATCGCACGCACGCTGGGCCCTGAACTGAAAAAACGTGGTTTGTTGCTGGTGGGTTTGGACATTATTGGCGAAAATCTGACCGAAGTTAACGTTACCAGCCCCACCTGCTTCCGTGAGATCATGGATCAAACGGGCTTCCCCGTTGCAGACACATTTGTGCAGGCGGTGGAAACCGCCTTGCAGGAGGTGCGCTGATGCTGGGTTTGGTTTTGGTTACCCATGCGCCACTGGGCGACTCAATTGCCCAATGTGTGCAACACGTCATGGGCGGTGTGCCGGATGGTTTCGTGGTTGTTGATGTGCCTGCCACCGAAGACATCGACACCACCGTCAAGCGCATTCAAGACGCGGCACACCTGGTGCAAGCGGGTGCGGGTGTTGTGTTTCTGACAGACCTGTTTGGCGCAACCCCCTCGAATGCGGCGGTGCGCGCGGGCGCAGAATCGCTTAACCTGCCCACGGTTCTGGTGTCGGGTTGCAATCTGCCTATGGTGCTTCGTGCCTTGGGTTTTCGCGACATTCCCCTTAATGAAGTTGCCGAGCGTCTGGTCATGGGCGGTCGAAATGGCATTGTCAGCACGGGTGCTACAGCACCGCAACGTCAAACTTTTAACCCGGCAAAAAACGATGATTCAGCAAGAGATCACCATCAGCAATAAATTGGGCTTGCATGCCCGTGCTTCGGTCAAGTTGACGCAAACCGCCAGCCGATTCCAGTCGGAAGTGTGGATTGCCAAAGCAGGCCGCCGGGTGAATGCCAAAAGCATCATGGGCGTCATGATGCTGGCTGCAGGCAAGGGGCACGAAGTGGTTCTGGAAGCTGAGGGGAGCGACGAAGCCGAGGCCATTGCCGCCCTTGTGGCACTGATTGACGACAAATTTGGCGAAGGCGAGTAACTCATGACCCTGGCTTTGCATGGTATTGCGGTATCCAGAGGCATTGCGGTCAGCCGGGCCCTGGTATGGGACACGGCCATGCGGGACATTCCCCGCAACCGCATCGAAAAAAAGTCGGTGCGTTTCGAGAAAAAGCGATTCGACAACGCGGTTAAGCGCGTCACCGAAGAACTTGTTGAAATTCGCGCGCAGATCAGCGCAGACTCGCCTGCTGAATTTGACGCCTTTCTGAACCTGCACACCTTGATTCTGCAAGATCCAATTCTTTCAGAAGAACCCAAAAACCTCATTCAAAACAAACTGATCAATGCCGAGTGGGCCTTGATTGAGCAAATGGAAGTGCTGCTGGAGCAGTTCTCCGCGATTGAAGACGATTACTTTCGCGAACGCAACAGCGATGTGCGCCAGGTGGTGGAGCGGGTATTGAAGTCATTGCGTGGACATGCAACGGCTATGCCTTTGCCGCCCGAAGGTGAAAACGAAGACCCCTGGCTGATTGTGGCGCACGACATTTCACCCGCTGACATGGTGCAGCTCAAAGGCCGCCGCGTGGGTGCTTTTGTGACCGAGATGGGGGGCGCCACATCGCACACCGCCATCGTGGCGCGCAGCCTGGGCATTCCTGCCGTGGTGGGTGTGCCCCGTGCGCTTGAATTCGTGCACAACGGTGACCTGGTGGTGGTCGATGGCAAAATTGGCGCAGTGTTTCTTGACCCCGCCACCATGGTGGTTGATGAGTACCAGCGCAAGCAGGCCATTCTGGCTCTTTCACGCCAGCGGTTAAAACGCCTGATCACCACGGAATCCCGTACGCAATGTGGCCGCCGAATAGAATTGCTGGCCAATATCGAATTGCCTGAAGACATCAAGGGTGTGGTGGATGCGGGTGCCGATGGCGTGGGTCTGTTCCGTTCTGAATTCCTGTTTATGAACCGCAAGGAATGGCCTTCCGAAGACGAGCAGTTTGAAGCCTACCGCAAGGTGATCAAGGCCATGAAGGGCAAGCCGGTCACGGTGCGCACGCTTGATCTTGGGGCCGACAAAACCTTGCAGTTCGACGGGGCCAACAGCAGTGCCCCCCCGGTTTCAAGCACCTCTGCGCTGGGCTTGCGCTCCATTCGGTTCAGCCTGGCCGAACCGGCAATTTTTCTCACGCAAATACGCGCGCTGTTGCGTGCCGCGAAACACGGGCCCGTGAAAATCTTGCTGCCCATGTTGACCAATATTCGTGAAACGCGGCAGGCCTTGACTTACATCGACATGGCCCGTGAACAATTGCTGGAGCGGCGTTTTCAGGCCAATCAGGACGTGCCCATTGGCGGCATGATCGAAGTGCCGGCAACTGCACTTAGCCTGCCCCATTTCCTGAATTATCTGGATTACGTGTCAATTGGTACCAACGATCTGATCCAGTACACGCTGGCCGTGGACCGGGTAGATCACCAGGTGGCGCATCTTTATGATCCTTTGCACCCGGCGGTTCTTCGTTTGGTCTACGAAGTCATTTCATGTGCTGACAAAGCGGGTGTGCCTGTCAGCGTGTGCGGCGAAATGGCAGGCGACATTCGCCTGACCCGTTTGTTGTTGGGCATGGGCTTGACGCAGTATTCCATGCACCCTTCGCAGTTGCTGGACGTGAAAGAGCTGCTGTTGAAAACAGACTTCGGGCACACACAGAAGCTGGTCAAAAAAATGATTCGAACTTTCGACATCGAGAAAATTGATGGGCTGATGCGTCAACTGCACAACGACTAAGCCGCCACTTTGCACCCCGACCCGCATTTGAACTGCTTGGGCCAGCAGTTTGCGATTTATACTCAAAGGCTTGCAAGAACAAACAATCCAACTTTAGAAACGCCGTATTGTGTCTGCCAACCAGTCTGTGGGCTTTGTAAAGCCCGAACTTATTGAATTTACTGCACCGCTGTTGCTCGAGTGCGGTAAAACCCTGCCCAGCTATTCCTTGATGGTGGAAACCTACGGCACGCTGAATGCCGAGAAAAGCAATGCTGTGCTGGTGTGCCATGCCCTGAATGCCTCGCACCATGTGGCGGGCTTGTACGAGGGGGAAGAAAAAAGCGAAGGCTGGTGGGACAACATGGTAGGCCCAGGCAAGCCCCTGGACACCAACCGGTTTTTTGTCATCGGCGTGAACAACCTCGGTTCGTGTTTTGGGTCTACTGGCCCCAGCAGCATCAACCCCGAGACCGGCAAGCCTTATGGGGCCACATTTCCGTTTGTCACAGTTCAAGACTGGGTGAATGCCCAGGTGCGCCTGGCTGATCATTTTGGCATCCAGAAGTTTGCAGCCGTCATGGGTGGCAGCCTGGGTGGCATGCAGGCCCTGCAATGGAGCCTTAGTTACCCTGACCGCGTGGGCCATTGTATGGTGGTTGCGTCAACGCCCAAGCTGAGCGCGCAAAACATTGCCTTCAACGAAGTGGCCCGCCAGGCCATTGTGACTGACCCCGATTTTCACGGTGGCAATTACTACGAGCACGGCGTGGTGCCCAAGCGCGGCCTGCGTTTGGCCCGAATGATTGGTCATATTACCTACCTGAGCGGTGACGACATGGCCGAGAAATTCGGCCGCACGCTGCGCAACGGCGACTACAACTACGGGCTGGATGTCGATTTTCAGGTAGAAAGCTACCTGCGTTACCAGGGCGACAAGTTCGCAGATTATTTCGACGCCAACACCTACCTGTTGATCACCAAGGCGCTGGATTATTTTGACCCTGCACGGCACACGGGCGGCGATCTGGTCAAGGCGCTGGAAGCATCCAAAGCCAAATTCCTGCTGGTCAGTTTCACCACCGATTGGCGTTTTGCCCCCGAGCGAACCCGAGAAATTGTGGAAGCCTTGATGGCCAACCAGCGCGACGTAACCTACGCTGAAATTGACGCCCCGCATGGTCACGATGCCTTTTTGTTGACCGATCCGCGCTACCACAACGTGGTTCGGGGTTACTTTGAGCGTATCGCCAGGGAGCTCGCATGAAAAACCTGCATGCTGTGCCGCAAGACGTGCAACCCTTGCCCATCGTGGTGCCCCGGGCCGATCTTGATTTGATTGAAAGCTGGGTACCCATGGGCGCACGCGTGCTGGACTTGGGCTGTGGCGATGGCTCGTTCCTGGCTCGCTTGATGACAACCCGCAAGGCCAAGGGCTATGGTGTTGAAATTGACGACACCAATGTGCAGCGCAGTGTGGCCAATGGCGTCAATGTGATTCAGCAAGACCTTGAAAAGGGCCTGGCCATGTTCGAGGACCACGCCTTTGACGTGGTCATTCTTTCCCAAACCCTGCAGGCCATGCACAACACCGAACGCATCCTCAAGGAAATTGCTCGCGTGGGCAAGGAAGGCATTGTCAGTTTCCCCAATTTTGGCCATTGGTACCATGTGTGGTCCATTGCTTTGGGCCGCATGCCAGTGTCCAAGCAAATGCCCTATCAGTGGTACAACACGCCCAATATTCACCTGTGCACGCCCAAAGACTTCGAAGCACTGGTGGCCCAAATCGGGCATAAGGTGCTGGGCAAGCAGCTTTTCCTGAACGGCGAACCAGTTGAGTTTCTGGGCAACCTGCGCAGCACCCTGGCGGTGTATCGCTTCAAACCCCAGTTTGCAGCCTAGGGGCGGTTCATGAAAAACCTGCACACCACCCCACTTGAAAACGAGTACTGGCGGCAGGTTAAGCGAATTACCTGGCATCTGCTTGGGGTGTGGGTTGCGCTAATCCTTAGTGTTGTTTTGTTCATTCCCCAGCTTGGCATCACGGTTTACGGGGTGCCATTGTCTTATTGGGTCATCTCCAGTGTTCTTCTTTTAAGCTTTTTAGGTCTGGTTGCATGCTACGCATGGCGTATGGATAGGTTAGAATTAAAATTCAAACGAGCGGTGGAAAACAACCGCAACCCATCAGGAGACAGACATGAAGAGCAGCACCGGCGAGGTGGGGAAACCCCTCTCTGACACCCAACGCACGCCCCTGCGATTTGTCACAGGTTCATCCCTGTTCGACGGCCACGATGCTGCCATCAACATGATTCGCCGTTTGTTGCAAAGCCAGGGTGCGGAAGTCATCCACTTGGGGCACAACCGCTCGGTTCAGGAACTGGTCGATGCAGCCATTCAGGAAGATGCGGATGGCCTGGCGGTCAGTTCGTACCAAGGTGGGCACAACGAATTTTTCAAATACATGGTCGATGAGCTGAAGGCTCAACATGCGGGCCACATTCAGGTGTTTGGTGGCGGTGGCGGCGTTATTCTGCCGTCTGAAATTGAAGCCCTGCAAGCCTATGGCGTGAACCGCATTTACAGTCCGCATGACGGCCAGACCATGGGCCTTGAAGGCATGATCGGCGACATGATTGCACGCGCTGCACAGGTTCGCGACGCTCGCAAAAAGGCCGAAGTGAAGTGTACCCCCGACAGTATTCAAGCCTTGGCCAACAACTGGCAGCTACTCACCCAACTGATTACCCGCCTTGAACGCGACGAAGTGCCTGCGGTTGATTTGGACGCCATTCGTGCGCAAGCCAAAGCCAGCAAAACCCCTGTGCTGGGCATTACCGGCACCGGTGGTGCAGGCAAATCAAGCCTGACCGATGAATTGATTCGCCGCCTGCGCATGGACCATGGGGACGATTTGACCATTGGTGTGGTGTGTGTTGACCCATCGCGCCGCAAAACCGGCGGTGCCTTGCTGGGAGATCGCATTCGCATGAATGCGATTGGCCCGTGGGCCGCCAATGGCTCCAAAGTGTTTATGCGTTCACTGGCCACGCGCGATTCCGCGCAAGAAGTACCCGCCACTTTGCCCGACATCATTGCCCTGTGCCGTGCCACGGGGTTCGATGTGGTGTTGATTGAAACACCGGGCATTGGCCAGGGCGATGCCGCCATTGTGCCGCATGTGGATTTCAGCCTGTATGTGATGACACCCGAATATGGCGCAGCCAGCCAGCTTGAAAAAATCGACATGCTGGACTTTGCCGATTTTGTGGCCGTGAACAAGTTTGATCGCAAAGGCGCGCTGGATGCCCTGCGCGATGTGTGCAAGCAGGTGCAGCGCAACCGCATGGCGTTTACCAGCATGCCCGACACCATGCCGGTGTACGGCACACTGGCCAGCCGTTTCAACGACGATGGCGTCAGTGCCCTTTACAAGGCACTTCGTGAAGCACTGCCCATTGCCAAGCCCTCCAAAGGCCTGTTCAATGCGATTGACACCAAACACTCCACTACCATGAAAGCGGTGGTGCCTTCCGAGCGGGTGCGCTATCTGGCAGAAATTGTGCAGGCCGTACGCAGCTACAAGCTGCAGGTTCAAAAAGACGTGGTGGCTGTGTACGACCTGGAATGCATGGAACGCGCGCAAGCCCTGCTGCTTGAGCACAAGCCAGACAAAACCAAAGCCGTTGAAGCGCTGGACGACATTGTTGAATTAACCAACACCCGCATCAGCACAGCCGCACAACAGGCCATGAAAGATTATTCCAAGCTGGCCGAGGGCTACCGCGGTGATACGCTGACTTACGAGGTACGCGGCAAGGCCCTGCAAGCCCCGCTGACTGTGACCACGCTGTGTGGCTTGAAAATAAACCGGGTCAGCTTGCCCAGGTTCACCAGCCGCGCCGATTTGTTGAAATTCGTGATGCTGGAAAACTTGCCAGGCTACTTCCCATTCACTGCTGGCGTGTTTCCGGTTAAGCGCGAAAATGAGGACCCCACCCGCATGTTTGCCGGTGAAGGCGATGCAGCCCGCACCAATCGCCGTTTTAAAATGTTGAGCAGTGGCAGCGATGCCAAGCGATTGTCCACTGCATTTGATTCAGTCACCCTGTACGGCTTTGACCCTGACCTGCGCCCCGATATTTACGGCAAGGTAGGCACCAGTGGTGTGAGTGTGGCCACGCTCGACGACATGAAAGTGTTGTACAGCGGTTTTGATTTGTGCGCACCCAGCACCAGTGTGTCGATGACCATCAACGGCCCGGCGCCCAGCATTCTGGCCATGTTCCTGAATACGGCCATTGACCAGCAGGTGGACAAATTCACCGCTGAAAAAAAGCGCGCACCCAATGCAGATGAATACGCACAAATTAAGGCGGCTACTTTGAAAGCGGTGCGCGGCACTGTGCAGGCCGATATTCTGAAAGAGGATCAGGGCCAGAACACCTGCATCTTCTCGACTGAATTCAGTTTGCGCGTGATGGGAGACATTCAGCAGTATTTTATTGACCATGAAGTGCGCAATTTCTACAGCGTGTCGATCAGCGGCTATCACATTGCTGAAGCGGGCGCGAACCCGATTTCGCAACTGGCCTTTACGCTGAGCAACGGCTTTACTTTCGTGGAAGCTTACCTTGCGCGTGGCATGAAGATTGACGATTTTGCGCCCAACTTAAGCTTCTTCTTTAGCAACGGCATGGACCCGGAATACACCGTGCTGGGTCGCGTGGCGCGCCGCATTTGGTCCATCGCCATGCGCGACCGTTACGGTGCCAGCGACCGCAGCCAAAAGCTGAAATACCACATTCAAACCAGTGGCCGCAGCTTGCACGCACAGGAAATTGCGTTCAACGACATACGTACCACCTTGCAGGCATTGATTGCCGTGTACGACCACTGCAACAGCCTGCACACCAACGCGTATGACGAAGCGGTAACCACGCCCACCGAAGAAAGTGTGCGCCGCGCCATGGCCATACAGTTGATCATCAACAAGGAATGGGGCTTGGCCAAAAACGAAAACCCGAATCAAGGCGCATTCATTGTTGAAGAGTTGACTGAACTGGTGGAAAACGCGGTGCTGGTTGAACTGGATAGAATCAGTGAGCGGGGCGGCGTGTTGGGTGCCATGGAAACAGGCTACCAGCGCAGCAAAATTCAGGAAGAATCGATGCACTATGAAATTCAGAAGCACGACGGTACGCTGCCCATTGTCGGGGTGAACACTTTTACCAATGCGGATGAAAATGCAGATTCACTGAATTCGCTTGAACTGGCCCGTGCCACGGAAGAAGAAAAACTGAGCCAGCTCAAACGCCTTGCAGAATTTCAGCAGCGGCATGCTTCGGAAAGCGGACCCATGCTTGAACGATTGAAGCAAACCGCGATGGACGGTGGCAATGTGTTTGAAGTGCTGGTGGATGCGGTGCGGGTGTGTTCTCTGGGGCAGATTACGCAGGCGCTGTTTGAAGTGGGCGGGAAGTACCGCAGGTCGATGTAGGGGTTGATTGCGTTGATTGGTCGCGGTGGTTTTTGAGTCAACTCGGCGGGGTTGCCCGATTCCGCACAGAAAACCGCGCCCTTTTTTGCCAAGCACCCTTCAAACCTTTGTCAGTGGTTTGCTGCGCATCAGTCCTTCTTCATTGCTTTGAAGTTCAGAAAACTCGCACCTTCAAAGTACACTTTCATTTCCTGATTGTTCAGTGATACAACCCAAAAAGTCGAGGAAGATTTTCCGTTCTCATGGCAAATTGCTTGGGCTGTGTTTAAAGTCGATTCTGCTAAGCCGGTATTTTTTTCTGAGAATAGTTGGTTGGGCGGTACAGTTTGATTCAGTTGTTCAAACAATTCTTCGCGGCTGAGCTTGGTTGGTTTCAAAGAAATCGTTCCACCGCATTCGCTGAACAAATCAAATCCATTCTGAGGCGATTTGAAATCGAGTACATCGCCAACTCGCGGTTTTAGAACTTCATCAAGCATGGGGTCACATGCGAAAGCGCATGAGTAAGATTCGAAACGCCATTGCGTCTGTGTTGAATCCGTGGATTCTTCTTTGGACGCGTTGCAGGCTAAAAGAACAGCAGATACAGCAACGCTCAATAAGATCTGGAGTTTAAGCATGAAGAAAGCCCGCATTATTGATGTAGCTTGATATCGATTGTGTTGAGTAGTTTTTCAATCGGCGAAAGTAATGCTTTCGCTTTCCCCAGAAAGTGTTGCTGAATTTTACATACTCAACACCAGTCGAAGACTGGGATCCTATCCAACGCTCTTGGTCGATAACGATTCCCATGTGGTTCACAAAACTGCCAGTGGAGGGAAATATGATGATGTCGCCGGGCATTGCAGTATCAACAGTGTCGAATAATTGACTATCGATGAAACCTTGTACACTTGTTTGGAAGTGAGTCCTTTTTTCTGGGAACAGGTTACTAAAAACATAGCCAACAAATCCAGAACAATCGAATCCATTCAGAGTTTTCCCTCCCCAAACGTATTTTTTATCATCAACTAATTGATGAACTCGTTTTGCTTCAGAGACTATTCCTGGGCCGCTGCTTTGTAAATTGCCTGGAATTTAGGCTGAGTATCGCGAGGGGTCAAGTTTGGGGTCAAATGTGTAATCCGAATTGATTGAACTCACAAAGCGGACTTGCTCGGCACCCGGCTAGTGAGTAGTCCACGATAGGCGGAGTAGTTCAACCCAATCGGCGCCGATTAATGCGAGCTTTGCGTTAAAATCAACCCACCGCAGTACACAACAAGCAGCACCATGAAACTCAACGCTGATCTTTCCCAACGCGCAGTCGTCAACAGCAACAACGTTGAGTGGATTCCATCCCCAGCCCCCGGTGTTTGGCGCAAGCCGCTGGAACGCGATGGCGATGAAGTGGCACGCCTTACCTCCATTGTTCGTTACGACCCCGGATGTACTTTTCCTGAACATGAACATGGTGGCGGTGAAGAATTTTTCGTGCTGGAAGGCACGTTTGAGGACGAATTCGGCGCATACCCCGCAGGTACTTTCGTTAAAAACCCCGTGGGTACCAAACATTCACCCAAGTCCACGGCGGGGTGCACCATTCTGGTCAAGTTGCGCCACATGCGTGCGGAAGACCAAACACCTGTGGTCATCAACACCAACGCCGCAGAATGGCGACAAGGTTTGGTGCCCGGCTTGAAGGTGATGCCGCTGGACAGTTTCGAGACCCGCCACACTGCCTTGGTTCGCTGGGCGCCCGGCACTTATTTCAACATGCATCGCCACATGGGTGGCGAAGAAATTTTTGTGCTCGACGGCGTGTTCTCCGACGAAAATGGCGACTACCCGGCGGGCACCTGGATTCGCAGCCCGCATGCCAGTGTGCATACGCCTTTCAGCAAGGAAGGCTGCACCATTCTTGTCCGCACGGGCCACCTGGTCGACTGACAGCACAGCGATTGTGTCAAATCAGTGACTTGTCTCTTAGTGGGTTTCACCTCATCTTAAGCGCGCCTGTCCTGGTAACAGTTCCACAATCAACCGGACTGTCACCATGCTGTACAACATTCGCTTCGCATACATTCTTGCTACCCTGTTTTTTCTCGCTGCGTGCACCGGTAGCAGCAGCGATGATCCTGCAACTTCGACCCGCATTGAAGGGCAAGAAAAAAATACCTCGATCAACGCCGGAGAAAACTTGCAAGCGGCCGAAAGAAGCAACGTGACATTGACCGCGCAGGTTCAAACCAGCGATGACAATGCCGTGTTGGGTTATGCATGGTTTCCGGCAAATGAAAACACGGTGTACTTCGGTTCGGCAGGGCGTTCTGACGAGGCCGTGCTTGATCTTGTTTTGCCCCAGGTGAATGAAAACACACCAGCACTGTTTACCTTGCAAGTGCAATTCTCCGACGGTTCAGTGCTTGAAGACCAGGTACAAATCAACATTCAGAACACCTTTGACAACGCCTTGCCCGTGGTCAACACCACTGCTTCACCTGTCGGGTCGGACAATCGACTCATGGCCAGTGCCTGTGAGTCCACAGATTCAGATGGCACCATCCAAACCTATCAGTGGCGCAACGAAACGCTGAACACCCAGTATGAAGAAACAAGCTGCAACTTGAACGTACAACTTCCCAATTCCCCGGTGTCGCAAACCTACGCCGTTCGCGCCATGGCAATCGACAACGACATGGGCCTTGGTTTCAAACTGTTTGCAGTCACCACGCCCGATCGCGCGTCAAACACAGCACCCGTGATTCAAAACGCCACGGCCCTGCCCGAACCCGTGCGCCCCGGTGAAACACTGAACCTGACCGTGGAAGCCACCGACGCGGATGGCGACCCCCTGTTTTACCGCTGGACGCAAACAGGTGGCACAGGCGTGCCCTTGAGCAATGCCAACCGGGCCGAAGCGCAGGCACAAATTCCGGCAGACCTTGCCGATCAAACCTTGACCTTCAGCATTGAAGTGTCTGACCGCCAAAACTTTCAGGCTGGTGTTGCCCAGCGCACCGTGAATGCCAGTGTGCGATCCACTTCAACTGGCACACCTGAACTGCTTGCTGCACAGCAAGCGTCTGCCGGGCAATGCACGCCGTTTTACGGGGCTGGTTTGAATGGGCGGGGCTATGCGCACTTGCTGGGCGCCATGCATGAGCACACCGCTTATTCCGACGGGCAGGCCAACACCGACCCGCTACAGGTTTACCAGCAAACACGCGAACGCGGCATGAGTTTCGTGATGTCTTCGGACCATTCGGACAACCTGTCCATTCCGCTGGCCCTGCCCGACCCCGACAATTGCATGGACAATCCCTTGTCCTGTTTGATTTCCGACCCGGACAACCTGCCCAACAGTCTGACCAAGTGGCAAACCACGCTGGCGCAGGCTGAGCAGGTTACAGCGGAATCCCTTGGGCAGTTCACCGCCATGCGTGGCTTTGAATGGACATCTGACCGGTTCGGCCATGCCAATGTGTACCTCAGCACAAACAACATCAATGCGAAAACCGGCCCCGGCTATGCGGTGTCCATGGACCTGTTCTGGCAATGGTTTGTGTCGTCCCCGCAGCTTGGTGGCGGCGCCGATGGCCTGATGGTGTTCAATCACCCTGGGCGTGAAGATGCCCTGCACAGCGTGTTCCTGCAAATTGGTGAGGGCGCGGGCCAGGCCACCCGCATGGCTGGCGCGTTGAATTCGCTGAATGTGTTCCAGCAAGGCGATTCGGCCTATGCCTTCAACGACTTCAAATATGTTCCAGCAGCCGACTACCGGGTGGTGGGGGTGGAGGTGTTTGGCAAGGGCAGTGAATATGATAGCGATGGAAAATCGGGTTCGTGGTTTGGTCACGCACTCGACAAAGGCTGGTACCTTGGTCCGGTTGGTTCTGAAGACCACCACGCCACCGATTGGGGCGGCAGCAGCTTGCCAAAAACCGTGTTGATTGCGCGCTCGAATAATCAAGCCGACATTCGCGAAGCATTTCTGGCGCGCCGCTTTTACACAGTTGCCCAAGATGAAAACGTATTGCGCATGAACTTTGAGGCTGCGCAGGCCAACCAGCGCACGCCAATGGGCTCGCGAATTGGAACCCGCAACAACACGGTTCAGCTTGAATTCAATGTGGACAGTATCAACCCCACGGACCCACTTCAAGGCATGTCGATTGAACTGTTCAGTTCGCAATCCGGGCCAGCCAGCAATGCAGAAGGCCGCTACGTGCCACTTCAAACGCGAAATGGCAAGGCTGGGCGATTCACGGTAACACCTACCGAGGGCAAAAACTGGTATTTCCTGCGTGTGAAGCGTGGCGACCGGATTGTCGCCGTGAGCGCACCGATCTGGGTATTCAAGGGCAGTGATCCGTTGCCTGAGTGCACACCCGGTTAAAGTTCTTCCGCCCACCTCTTGAACTGGTTCAGGGAACCCTTGAACAAGTGATCCAGGTCGGCCAGGTGTTCATCCACAAATTCGCGCACCATTGAGCCGGTGCTGGCGGGCTCCACACGCAAGTGGGCCTCGCACTGGCCATCGGCGGTGCTGACCCGCATGTTCAGTTTGTGGGCAATGCGCAGCATCGCCTCATTGTCCATCAGGGTGAAGATGAACAACATTTCAATGCCCTCGTTGCGGGCGCGGCGCAACGCGCGCTGAAACAGCAAGGTGCCCAGGCCGTGCCTGCGCATGTTGGCATCCAGCGACAAACCCAACTCGGCCCCCTTGGGGGTTTTGCCGTCGGCAGCTTCATTCAGGGCCGCCAAATGCACCACACCCAGCAGCACATCGTCGCGCCCGAAAATTCCAAAAACTGAATCGCGTTCAAAGTCGAGGCTTGCCGTGTACTTTGCAATGGCCGCGTCGCCCAGTGCATAACTGAAACGCAAGCGGCGATCTGTTTCATTCAGGGCCAGCAAATGTGCAAGAATCAAGGGGCGGTGCGAATCGTCCAGTTCCACAATTGGAACTTTCGACAGCCCCAGAATGGATGCTGCCCTGCGCCCCAGCACGCTGGGGATATCAAACCATTCAATGGGCTCAGAGGACATAATGGACTCAACTGCAAAATTGTAAACATCGGAAATTTGCTTACATGATCCATCAAGACGAAAGCCCCCTGCAACCCAATGGCTTGCAAGTTGGAGGCTCTATTCAAATTCGCCAATTAGGCTTGGTCGATTATTTGCCGACCTGGGAGGCCATGCGAAATTTCACAGACGCCCGTGGGGGGCAGGATAGCGACCACATCTGGATTTGTGAACACCCCCCGGTTTTCACCTTGGGGCTTGCTGGTGACCCTGCGCATATGTTGCAGCGCAACAACATTCCCTTGGTCAATACCGATCGGGGTGGGCAAATCACCTACCACGGGCCGGGGCAAATTGTTATTTACCCGCTTCTGGACCTTCGGCATTATGGTTTGAAGGTGCGCGAATACGTGCAACTGCTGGAACAAAGCGTGATTGACGCGCTGGTGCAGGTGGGTGTGGCAGATGCCCAACGCAAACCCAATGCGCCCGGCGTGTACACATTTCACAACGGTGGTTTGGCCAAAATAGCGGCTTTGGGCATCAAGATCCGCAAGGGCTGCGCCTATCACGGCCTGTCCCTGAACGTGAACATGGACCTGAAACCCTTCCAGCAGATCAACCCGTGTGGGTATGAAGGCCTGGAAACGGTGGACTTGGCCACGATTGGTGTTAAAATTTCACTTCCTGAGATGCAAGTGCATCTGATGAAAAATCTGGTTCAACACCTTGAAGCTGCACGATCCGCAGCCAAGGCCTAAGGAGCAACAACGTGTCCGAGATCAATGAAAAATCAGCCGTCGCCAAAGAATTGAGCGCGGTCAGCGATCCGACCGTGAAACAGAAAGCGGCCGCAAAAACAGCTCGAATTCCCATCAAGATTGTGCCAATGGAGCAACTCAAGAAGCCCAGCTGGATCCGCGTGAAGGCAGGCTCACCGTCCACGCGCTTCTATGAAATCAAGGAAATACTGCGCGAACACAAGTTGCACACCGTGTGCGAAGAAGCGTCTTGCCCCAACATTGGTGAATGCTTTGGCAAAGGCACGGCCACCTTCATGATCATGGGCGACAAATGCACCCGCCGCTGCCCTTTCTGCGATGTGGGCCACGGCCGCCCCGACCCGCTGGATGAAAACGAGCCCCTGAACCTGGCCAAAACCATCGCCGCCTTGCGCCTGAACTACGTGGTGATTACATCCGTAGACCGCGACGACCTGCGCGACGGTGGCGCTGGCCATTTCGTGGCCTGCATTGAAAAAACCCGCGAATTGTCACCCAACACCAAAATTGAAATTCTGGTGCCCGACTTCCGGGGTCGCCTTGACCGTGCGCTTGGCATTTTGAACGCTGCGCCACCCGACGTGATGAACCACAACCTGGAAACCACCGCGCGCCTGTACAAGGAAGCCCGCCCCGGTTCGGACTACAAACATTCCCTGAAGCTATTGCAGGAATTCAAAAAGACACACCCCGACACGCCGACCAAAAGCGGCATCATGGTTGGGCTTGGTGAAACCGACGAGGAAATTTTGCAGGTCATGCGCGACATGCGCGAACATCAGGTCGACATGATCACGATTGGCCAGTACCTGGCCCCATCAGGCCACCACCTGCCAGTGCGCCGCTATGTGCACCCCGATGTGTTCAAAATGTTCGAGGAAAAAGCCTATGAAATGGGCTTCACCCACGCGGCCGTGGGTGCCATGGTGCGCAGTTCATACCATGCCGATGAACAGGCGCATGGGTTGGTTTAACGCTGGGGCTACTTAAAGCTCCCGCTTGTCCGCACATTCACCCAGGCTGCCATCCAGCCTGCAGCGAATTCGCTTGAGAATTTTCATCATCTCGGGATCGTAAAATCCATCCGCGGTCATCTGGATTCTTGATTCCCGCATCAACACATCGTACTTGGCGCGGTCAGCATCGGGAATGTCCAGCCAGGCTGCAGTGGGTACGCCTTTTTCCGAGGTGTCCACCAGCGCGATCGCACGGTCAAACTGTTTCTGTGTCCACTCGCGTGACTTCTGCCCATAGCCCTCGGGAAACTTGTCTTTTCGAATCAAAATATTGGCAGTCAATTGCACCAGGGGGAAACGGTAAATACCGCCCTTGGTGCCAATGCCCTTGTACAACTCCAGTGGCTGGTAGGCAATGGCGGGGGCCGCAATAATATCAACCTGCCCGTTGTTGAATTTGGTGCCGAAGTTGATCACCTCGCTGGCCACGGGTTGTGCACCCAGTTGCTGCACCATCTTGGCCTGTGACTTGTCGTAATCCAGCACAGCGATTTTTTTGCCAGCGGCTTTTTCCACTGAATTGATGGCACGGTCGTTCACCATTACATAGGCCGCGCCAATTGGCAAAATGCCAGCAACTTCAAACAAACCCGATGTCATTTTTCCGGCCAGTTTGGCATTGCTCATTAAATCAATCACAGTGCGCAAATGTTGGTAGGTGGGCACCGCACCAATGGAATCAATGCTGCCCACAAACTTGTTGAACTGGCGACCACGCAAGGTGGAAATGGCAGCAGCATCGCACTTGCCGGTTTTGAAGTCTTCGGCAGCCAGCCGTTCGTCCACATAGGCTTCCAGCTCGATATTGCTCCCCCACGCTTTTGCAGCCACGGCATAATCGCGCGCCTGTGCAAAGGCGGGGCCGCTGCGCCCGGCAATGTCAAAAATACACATTTTGGTGGTGGTGTTGGCTTGGGCTTGAACAGGCAATGCCAAGCCTGTGGCCAGCACAAGAAATGCTGCGACGATGGTTTTCATATTGTCTCCGGTAGGTTCGGGCTTTAATAGAAGAAATAGCCCGGATTATTTTTTTATTCTACAGAAGAATCAATCAACCTCTTCAACCGAAAACCAGGCCGCAGCCAAGGCATCCTGACATGGCGGGTTTGCGCATTGGCTGCTTCCTTCCAGGCCCGCCTGTGTGGCCGGGTCAAGCAATGTGCTGTCGCCAATCAGCCCAAAACCATAATGGTCTTGCAGCTTCAGGTGGGCATAGCTGCGTGGCTTTTCGGTCACCACCACCAAAAACTGGTTTTGCCCGGCAGGCCCGGCGGCCTGCATGGGTTCATTGGCCGGTGGCAGTTGCATGGTTTGCCCCGCAACAATGGTCAGCGTCGGAATGCGTGCATTGGGCAGCAGTTGCAACAGGGTGTTGTCGGATGAACGCACATACACCGCCACATACCCGTTGATGGGTGAACGCACACTAAATTGCAGCAGGTCGTGGCCAATTCGCAGCACGGTCTGTTCCATCTGGATACCCAACGTGTCGCTGGCCTGATTCAACACAGCCTGAAAGGCAGGCTCGACTGCGTTGTCTTGAACAGGTGTTTCTTCAGCCGATGATGTGTATTCAGCCTGGTTGTTGGCCGGCACTTCAATGGCTTGAAGAACAGGTTCCACCGTGGGCAACATGGCCCAATACACCATCGCGCCGATCAAGGCGATTGACGCCAATGTGGACATGGAAAGAAGCATCGTTTTTTTCAATGCTTTGTTGGGCTTTGCCTTGAGTTGCGTGTTGGTTTTTTCAACAGCAGGTGCCTGCGTTTCTTGTGGGGCATCAAACAAGTCAAGCACATCAATGGCGGGCTTTAACAGGTTGTGGCGAAACCGGGCCATGCTGGCGGTGCGGTCTTGGGGTTGTACTGCCAGTGCATGGTCAATGGCCAGGCGAATTGGCATGTTGAAAGGCAAATCGTTGCGGTTGGCCAGCGGGGTGTAGGCGTCATTGACCATGCGCGCTACCGAAGAAGGTGGGGTTTTGCCCGTGATCAGGAAATGCGCCACGGCAGCCAGGGCGTACACGTCTGTCCACGGGCCCTGTGTCATCGAGGGCACCTCGGCGTACTGCTCAATGGGGGCGTAGCTGGCTTTCAGAATGACGGTGAAGGGTTGCGACACCGTTCCAATTGCACGGCGTGCAGCGCCGAAATCCAGCAATATCGGCAAGCCTGTGCCTTCTTGAATAATGATGTTTTCCGGTGAAATGTCGCGGTGGTAGCACTGCTGCTGGTGCATCACTTCCAGTGCCTGTGTCAATGCTTCAAGCCAGTGCAGCAACTGGTCTTCCTGCAAAGGCTGTGTGCTTTGCTCCACGTACGCTTTCAAGGTAATGCCCTGGTACAAAGGCATCACCATGTAGGCCGTACCTGCCATTTCCCAGAACCGGTACACCTTTACCAAGGCCGCGTGGTCGAACTGGGCCAGCAAACGGGCTTCGTTGATGAAGCTTTTCATGCCCGCATCGAAGGTGCCGCTGTGGCGTTTGTCGCGAACCTGAACCTGCCCGTTTGGCATGCGCACCGCGAGCGAGGCAGGCAGGTACTCTTTCAGGGCAACGAGGCGCTCCAGCATGAAATCCCAGGCTTGGTACACAATGCCAAAGCCACCCACCCCGATCACACCGCGAATCTCGAAGCCCTCAATCACCGTGCCAACAGACAACGGCTGCTGGTTGGCCTCGATATCAGTTGCAGGTGCAGATTGAATGACTGTGTTGTCGTTCATGATTGGGGTTGCTGTTGCAGGCCCAACAGGGCCTCAAATACATGCGCCTGCGGCAAGCCAGCGCATTCCAGCACTTTGTGAATGTGCCCGGCAAATTCGATCCGGAACCACTGGCTGTGCCCGGGTTTGGTTGTGGTGGTGCGGTCGCGTGCCCACTGCAACACGGGCAAATCTGAAAGCGCATGATTCAACCTGTCCAGGCTCCATTCCTCGTTCAAGGCATCTGCGCACAGGCAATGGGCGCGCAAGAACCAGTCGTTCAGGCTTTGCGTGCACAGTTCCAGCGAGGGATGTGCGGGTATTTGCTCCATCAAAATGAATGGAAATTCACGCCCGGCCTTGTCAACAGAAGGCATGATGACGCCAGCGACCAAGTCGCCTGGCAGGGTGTGAACGGTATTTTTGCCCCACACAAAACCGTGCATGGGGGTTTCAAAGTAGGCATGTGTCCATGCCTCACCATGTGTTTCCTGGCCTTCCCGCAGGGTTTTGCTCAGCCACTCGTCGAGCGTGCCCAACAAGTAGGCGGACATGTTCTGGCTAAAGAAATCGCCCACACAGGGCAACTTCCCAAACCACGAAATATTGCGTGTTGTGCTGTTGATGTTCATAGTTGACCAGGGCAGCGAAACTGTCGAAGTTCGTTCAGGCGAAGTGGGTTGAACGCTGAGTTGGCGAGTACCTCGAAGTCAAACTGCTTGCCCTCAAGCGAGAACCGCGCCTTGAACTTTTCGGGTCTTTCGGTGTTTTGAATCACGCTTGCATCAAACAGGCGAAACAGCGCCCACGGGCCGTTGTAGGTTTTGTAGGCACCTTCCGATGCACGAATACGCAGCGTTGCCGAAGGCGACTGGCCCCCCCATTGAATTCGGTGGGTGGGTTGAAATTGTCTGGAAAACATTTTCATATCGCCATTGTTTTCAAGGTAGAACACATCGCTTGGGTTGCTGGAATTGACCAGTCGCATTTCGACTTCAAAACCCGGTGCAGATTTCCCGCCATAGAAAAACACATCGCGAATTCTTGCGGCGCGTTGAAACTGGATCAGCGATGGATTGGCTTGCGCTTGCGACCCATCGCTGAGTGGCTTCAATTTCCAGCTTGGGCCGCCCGTGTCCACCATGCTGGCCAGCCGACTTGAAAAAAACTGGTCCATCAAACCAGCAGGCCCGAAAAACCGTGCAAAGTCGTCGGTCAGCACATCCAGCCCCGAGCCGGGATGAATGGGGTACCGATTGGCCACCGTGCGCTGGCACACCTCTTGAAGTGGCCGAAGGTCAGCGCTTAAGTTTGCGCGTTCGGCCACACGGCCCTGCGCACTGCCTTGCCCGGCCAGTTGCCCCACAATGGCGCGCACGGGTTCGGGCAGTACACCGGCATTCACTTGCAGTGAATCCATGGCGGTGGGCGGGGGCGGTGCTGTTTTGCTTTTCTTCGCACCCGCAATTGCGGCAAGTTGCGCGTACAGGTCATTCAGCAAGGCGGATACTTGCGTGTACGCAGGCGGGCTGCCTTCGAACAGGCCGTTGATGTCACTGAAGTGATCATCCACCTGCTGTTCAAGTGGGGCATCCATCTCAACAGGTTTGAAGTTGGATCCCGCCAGCAAAGCCACATTGGGTGACAGGGCCTGGTTCACTTTCTGATTCGCAACGGCTTCGGCCTTGTCAGTGGACTGGCTCATTTGCCCCGCCAAACGCGTGTTCTTCGACACACCTTCAAGAAACTTTTTCAAAGGTGATTGAGGAGAAGCCAACACACGGGCCAAATCAACGGCCTGGTCAAACTGAAGCGGGCGTTGAATTTGAACGTCTTTCAAATAACGGTCCCAAGTTTGAATGTAGTCGCGAATGTACAACTGCCGTGCCTTGCGCAGCAGGTCTTGTGTACTCAAACCATTCATGGTTTTTGCATCGCCCATTACCCAGCTTGCTTCGTCGCTTAAGCGTTTGGCTTCCAACGGCAGTTGTGCAAGAAAGTAGCTGACGTATGTGTTTCGTGTGTACAGGGCTTGGACACCCTGATTCAGCGACTGCCCACTGGGCCGCGTAAAAATACCCGCAGCACTAACCCCCACGGTTTGAATCAGGTTGAAATCGCTGGCAGGTTCTGGCTTGAAAAACCGGACCATGCGTTTGTACAGTCGTTCATCCAGCGCTTGTGCACCAATAATTTGACGGGCTGTGTCAATCAGTTCCTGGTCTTTTGCAGGCAGGTTGCCGGGCGCACCCAAGGCGATGGCAGCTTGCAAATGCTGGCTGGCCGATTCCCGAAGGGCAGGGTCGTAGCGGGCAAACACATGCTGTTGCCAGTCAAACACCACCCAGGTTGACAAAGCCTGCGCATCAAAATGCTGTGGCGTGTGAATCATGACATAGGCTTTCAGTGATTCATACGCCAATTCCATGTCCTGGTTTAATGCCGCGCGCAAGCGGTCTTCAAGCCGCTTGGCCACATGGGGCATCAGTGCATTGCTCAGTGCGTTGCGGTAGGCCAGTTCTTCGGCCTGTTGCAGTTTGTCATCCTGGTTCAAGCCCAAGTGATGAACCCAGTCATCGGGGGTGGGTTGGGCTATATTTTGCAGCGTGTCCAGCGTTTGAAACAGGGGTTGCAGCGGAGCCTGTGCTTCAGTGGGCAAGGCGGCTGCCTGCGTTGTTGCCGCCTTGCTTCGCGTAAGCGTTTGCGCCATTGCATTGCTGTTGTTGCTGTGGCTTAGCCACCAGCCTAGCGACAAGCCGCTGAACAGCAACAGCGCAGCTGCAAGCCCACCAAAATACAAGCCCTTTTCCAGTAGCGCCTTCTTTTTTACATATGACGCCAAATGCTGTTCTGGGAAAACAACCTGCGACAACACGTCCCGGATGAAAAAACTTTTCCCCTGTCCTTTGTTTGTTGGGTAAGCAGCGTTACCGGGTAACATGGCCGACAAAATTCGATCGAAGACCGTGCCGTCTTGTGTGCCACTGCTTAAATAAACACCACGCAAAGTGACGGGCTTTTCAAACGGGCTTTCTGACTGAAATGCGTCGCGCAGCAATCCTTCAATGGCGGGCTTTAATTGTGCAAATGCCAACGGGAACTCGAACAGTTTGATTCGCCGGTTTTCCTGTTCTTCCTGTGTCATACGCGCGTTCAACTGCTCGCCCAGTCGATCCACCATGTTGGCCAATGCTTGCGGCAAGGTATCTTTCAATGTGGTGTTCAGCAAGTTAGGGTGTTCAAAATTAACGCCCCATGCTTGCGCGCGTTTGGTTTCGTCAAGTCGTCCAAATGTTTCGTTAAAGCCGCTGAGCAAATCGAGTTTGGTGATCAACACATACACGGGTGGGCACATGCCCAAAGCCCGAATCATTTCCTGAAGTCGCAAGGAAATTTTCCCTGCACTTTCCTTGCGCTTGGTTTCAGAATCAAGCAGGTCTTGAACACTCAAGGTGAGCAGCACTCCGTTGACCGGCTGTTTCGGGCGGTGTTTTTTCAACAAACCAAGAAATGAATTCCATGCCACTGCATCTGTGTTCTGGTCAGAGTCCTGTGTTGTAAATCGCCCTGCCGTGTCGATCAACACAGCCTGGTCGGTGAACCACCAGTCGCAATTTCGGGTGCCGCCCACACCCTTGATTGCGTCTTTTCCCATGGGGTCTTGAAGCGGGAAACGCAAACCCGCATTTTTCAATGCGGTGGTTTTTCCACTGCCGGGTGGACCAATGAACACATACCACGGCAATTCGTACAGACCGGGTTTGCTTTGGTACCAGGCTTTGCGTGATTGATGCTGCTTCAGCGTATTCACTGCCTGCGTGAAAATATCCTGCAGCTTGGCCGATTGAACACGTGTCTGTTCATCCTGACGGGTCAGTCCGGCTTTCAGTGCACGCTCTGCCTTGCGAACAGTCCACCAGCGAAACGCGAGCGGCGCAAATACCAGCAAAAAGAGGATGAGGGTCAAGCCGACACGCACCCAGGTGCTTGAGAAAGGCTGGGACTTGCCAATCGACACGATTGGCCCGACAAGCCAAACCAGCGCGGCGAAGCCCAGAAACGCCAACAGACAGAAAACAGATCGCAAAAGCATGGTGAACTCGGTGGGTGTCTTGGTAGGTGTTATTGGGCGTGAATCAAGGTAATTTCAACCCGTCGATTCAAGGCTCGGCCTTCGGCGGTGTTGTTGGTCGCGATCGGATTGGCAGCGCCCGCGCCCTCGGTGGCAATCGCTGTGTTGGGCAAAAAAGGTGCAATACGTTGCCCGACATGTTCAGCGCGTTCTGCCGACAATTGCCAGTTGGATGGAAAGCGGATTGAGCGAATGGGCTGGTTGTCGGTGTAGCCCGTCACGGCGACCTGCCCTGGGTGAAGCGCGAATTCGCGGGCCACTTTTTCCACCAGTGGAATGGCTGTGTTGTTTAGTTCTGCGCTGCCAGAACTGAACAAACCATCGCCCATTAAAACAACAGTCGACCTGTTTCCCGCCTGTTTCAGGGTCAGCAAACCTGCAACAATTTCATCTCGCAATTGAGTGGGAAGTTCCAGCCCCAATTCTGGGACAACGAGTGCCGCTTGAGCCTGAGCAAAGTGTGGTGCAGGCAATGAAATAGAGGTGATTTCAGAAAATACCTGATCGGATTGCGTATTCATGTTGAAGTAAAGTCCAAGAAAAATGGCGGTGCCCAGCGCACTTAAAATACTGACTGGCAACCACAGTGGAATTTGCAAAAAGCGTTTTCCTGATGCAGGTGCCTTTGATTGCCAGAACATGGGGTGTAGTGGGCTTAGCGGATCGAGCGGACTCGATTTTACGAGTTGAAACAACCGGGACCGAAGTTGGCTCAGTGCCAGTTCACCGCCGGTTTCCACCTGATATTTGCCTTTAAATCCCAATCCAAGAACAATCGCCATGAACTCCAGCAAGTCGCGATTTTCTGCGGAGCTCTGTATCATTTTTTGGATCAGCGCAAACACCTTTTCGCCGCCCCATGTTTCACTGAAAAACTGCAGCAACAGGCTGTGGGCAGCCCAAAGACCTGAGCCACCCCACGGCGTGTTGGCGGCGCGTTCATCCATGAAGGTACAGAGCACATAGCGCACTGAAAGGCGTTCGGCCTGCGGACGATCCAGTTTCTCCAGTGTGTGTTCCAGCTCGCTCAAGCCTTTTGACCACGTGTTGGCCAACGCCTTCAGCGAGGGTACTTCTGCCGTGCTGCCCACGGCACATACCATGCGCAACAGCGGGCTGGCATGAACAAGTAGCACGTTTTTGTTTGCGGCCGGGCTTTCCTTGAGTTGTTGCCATGCACTGTCAAACCGAGATTGCGCAAGGGAACGGGATGCCTCGCTGTTGGTGTCGGCCTGAACGCCTGGACCCAGAATGTTGTCCAGTGACTGAATGGCCTGCGAGGCTGGCTTTCCCAGTCGGGGCTTGATGATGGTGCGTTCGCCACCCAGTGCTGAAAATGGATCGTTGGGATTCACAGTAACTGCTCCTGTTCACGGCGCACAGCCCACAGCTCAATTCGCAGTTCAGGCAGGTCGCCTGCGTAATGAATGGCCACATGCCCGGTTTGCTCAAGCATTTTCCAAAGCGGTTCGGCCCGGGTTTCCAGCTGAAAGTAAAAGTGATCTGCGTAATAGGGCAGCGCCGCAGGGCTTTGGTGAATAGCCTTTAAACGAACGCCAGGCAAATTCAGGTTCACCAGGTCGCGCAGTTTTTCAACCGGACCAATTTTGACTGCGCTCGGAAACAGTCGCTGCACGGTCTCTTCCGGTGCCAGCGCATGTACGGTGAGGTAGAAATGCGCATCGGCCAACAGGGTTCGGTCTGCAATTTGCCCAATGTGAATACCACCCTGTTTTTGAACCAGCGGAATTTGAATGGCATGCTGATCGTGCAACCCGGCCAATGCATTTCGAATGGCCGCCAATACCGTTTCAAAGGCCAATCGAAGGTTGTCGTGGTTGTAGTTGGGCGAGAAGTCAGCAGCCGTGTCATCGCCGTAAAGGGTCACAGCGCCCAGGCAGGCCAGCAAGCGAAGGTAGGCCGCCTCGGGGTGCACCTGTTTGCTGTTGAGCAAATGTGCAAATACCAGGCGATGTTGAATACAACTTTGAAGCAGCAGAAAGTCGCCAATCTCGGAACTGTTGTGGCTGCCCTTCCGGATGCGCCGTTGCCTAAGCTGGTCAATTTTGCTTTCCAGCAAGCCAAGCACAGCTTCAAGCACGCGGCGAATGTTTGCGTTGTTCAAGCTGCACAGGCAGGGTTCAATAAAGGCAGCGTTGATTTTCGCGTCGGTGTTTTTCGATTGAAGCAACTCGCACACCGCCAGTTGCACGTGCCCTTCCTGGTGGTTTGCATCCACGCTTAAAAATGTATTCAAGCGCGCAACGTCCACAGCCTGTGGTTCCAGCTCGGGGTCGTACACACTTTGCGCCTCCACCGTTTCTGCCTGAAATTTCATGCGTGCTGTCGTGTCGCTGCTGGTGGCATTCCCGGTTTCATGCCATTGCAGTTGCGGCCCGGCCCAGTGCGGTTTGGCCAGGCTGAGGTAGACCTTGCGGGCCTGTGCATGGTTGGCCAGATCCAGACAAGGGGGTGGCGGATCTTTGTCGGGAATGGAAAAGTAGGTGCCATCCTGAAAATAGCCCGATGCCTTCAGCACACCAACTTTCCCGGCGAGAAGCAGATCAGGGTCCAGTTGCAGCATGTTGAATCCATGGCAGTGGCCATTGAAGTGCGCTGCGCGAACATGAATTTCATGGTCGAAGTAGCGTTCTTGCTGCTGGAAATGTTGGGGCTGAAGGAAGAGGCCTTCGCTCCAGATCACTCGGCTGTTTTTAGTCATATCGGGGGATGAGGTTCACTCTCTGTTTGCTGGGATGTATCACTCTTTGAACGGTTTTTCTCAAAAGGAATAGACTCGATGCCCTAGTCGCGAAAAATCGTAACACGAGAATTTTTAAGGTGATTTTTTTACCTGTGCCCTACCTATATCGGAGTAGCTATGTTTGAGAAACACATTCTGAAGTTCGCTTTTGTTGCACCACTTCTGCTGGTGTTGTCTGCACCTGCCAATGCGGAATCTTTAGTGGTTGATTTGGGCAACACAGTTCCCGCTGCCGAGCAAGTGAAGGAAGGTCTGTTCCCCGAAGAAGCCTGTGAAGAACTGCGTAAAAACGGATTCAAATGCATGGGTTTCAAGCCCGCAGTGCGCTTCTCCATTCCCAATGCACATTTTCAACTGGGCTCTGCTGAATTGCCTGTTGATCTGAAAAAGCAACTGGACGTGTTTGCACAGGTGCTGGGCAACAGGCCCGCCAACACGCCCCCGGTTCTGGTCACAGGGCATGCAGACGCCAGCGGCAATGTCGAATTGAACCAGACCTTGTCAGCCGAGCGCGCCAAGGCCGTGAAGTCTTACTTGATAAACAAAGGTGTTTCGCCTTCCTTGTTGCGAATTGAGGGCAAGGGCGCCGAAAAACTGGTGGATGCCAACAATCCGTTTGCACCGGCCAACCGTCGCGTTGAAATCAGTCGCCTGCCTTGATCTGTAACCAGACCCATCACAATGAATAGATTGATTACACTGAGCGGGTCGGTACCCCTGGATGAAGTTCATTTCAGGTCCGCACGTTTGCATGAATCGTTGTCGGAAAACAGCACCGGCAGCATTTGCCTTGAATCTGATTCTGCCAGTTTGCAAGCGGACGACTTTCTGGGCCAAAACCTTTGCCTTGCCTTCGAAACACGAGAGAAAACACAGCGTTATTTCGATGGCGTTGTGGTGGAAATGGAGCAGGTTTCGCAAGCAGCAGGCGGCCGCTGTGCTTATCGGCTCGAAGTGAAGTCATGGACTTGGCTGCTCAGTAAAAATCAGGAATTCCGGGTTTACCAAAACAAAACGGTGCCCACCATCGTGGCCGAGGTCATTGCACGCCACACCCATCCATCGGTGCGTTTTTCTGATCGCACCCTAGGTGCCAAGCGTGTTTGGGAATACGTGGTCCAGTTTGGTGAAAGCGATTTGAATTTCATTCGCCGAATTCTTGAGCAGGAAGGCGTGTATTTTTATTTTGAACACGCGCAGGGAAAGCACACGCTGGTGCTGGTGGATTCATCCACATCCCATGCGGCTTTCCCCGGTTACGACACGCTGGCCTACGATCCCTCCATTCAGGGCGGGCGCCTTACGCCCGAGGAAATGATTTCAGGCATGACCCTGAAAAAATCGATTGAGCCACCTCGGCACGCACACAGCGACTACAATTTCAAAACGCCTTCTGCATCCTTGCTGGTGAAGTCGCAAGGCAAGGCCGAAGCATACAATTCCGCCTTCGAGGTGTTTGAATACCCGGGCGAATATGAAAACGAAGGCGAGGGCGCGCATTACAGCCAGCTTCGTCATGAGGCAGCACAAAGCCGGCAACTTGTGTTCAACGCAAGCACCGCTGCACGCGGCGTCTCGGTAGGGTACTTGCTCAACACTGTTTGTAAAGACAACCCCGCTTTTTCCAAAAACCTGTTGCTGGTCAGCACGGTTGTCAGCATATTCGAGGCAGAACCCGAAGCGCACAACGGCGCACAGTCCGACTTCAGTTGTGAATTTGAAGCGATCGAATCCAGTCAGCCGTTCCGCCCGGAACGCAAGTCAAGAAAACCCCATGCCAAAGGCCCGTTGCCTGCCTTGGTGGTTGGTCCGGAAGGCCGGGAAATTCACACCGACGAATTTGGTCGCATCAAGGTCCAGTTTTATTGGGACCGCTACGGCAAGCGCAATCAGGACAGTTCATGCTGGGTGCGTGTTGCTTCGCCAGCGGCAGGCAAGGGCTGGGGTTTCATCGCGATTCCGCGCATTGGTCAAGAGGTGGTGGTGTCGTTTGAAGACGGTGACCCCGATCGCCCGTTGGTCACAGGTGTGGCTTACAACGCTGAACAGAATGTGCCTTATCCCCTGCCTGATCACAAAACCGTGTCAGGTTGGCGCTCACAGTCTTCCGAAAAGGGCACACCGTCAAATTTCAATGAACTGCGTTTTGAAGACAAAATTGGCAGTGAGTATGTTTGGTTTCAGGCCGAGAAAGACTACCTCAGCCTGATCAAGAACAACAGCAACACTGAAATTGGCGGACATTCCAACAGCCTCATTCATGGCAACCTGATTGAGGAAATCAAGGCCGATGTATCCCGCACCGTGCTGGGAAAAGTCAGTCAGCAAATTGAGCAGGCTTTGCACCTGACCGTGAACGACGACCTGTTGGCCAAGGTACAGGGCTTGTTGGGCTTGATTAACAACGGGCAAATTGCGGTTAGCACCACCGGGCAATGTTCGCTGAAGTCCGGGGGCAGCACCGACCTGGATGCCAGCGGCAACATGAACTTGAACACCGCGGCTCAAGGTAATTTCAAGGCAGGTTCAAGTTTGAAATTGACCGCAGGCGCAAGCTTGTCGCTCAACGTTGGCGGGTCGTCAATTGTCATTTCGCCAGCGGGCATCACCCTGAGCGGCCCATCCATTTCAGTCAATGGCGCAGGCGGTGGGGCCGGTGCTGCCAGTGCTTCGCCCACCCCGCCAGAAAGTGCGCTGGCTCCCGAGGTGGTTGAGCCACCGGTCGATCCAATTCCTTGATGGGTGCTTAGTACATGTTGTCTGTGTATGGCGTGGCCAGAAGCGAACTGATTTCACAGGGCAATGTGCTGGCTG
This sequence comes from Limnobacter sp., assembly GCF_036846585.1. Lineage (GTDB taxonomy): Bacteria > Pseudomonadota > Gammaproteobacteria > Burkholderiales > Burkholderiaceae_B > Limnobacter. Next base: position 29,468 of record NZ_DAIUBR010000005.1, read on the forward strand.
AATTCCCGCCGTTTTTGGGGCGCCCCGTGGGGGGCACTATTCCGGTGGATTGCAAGGTTGGCGTGGTCGGGTTGGCAGTGGCGGCAGCAAGTTCAGCCAGCATGTGGGCCTGGAAACCCGCCGATCAAGGTTACGTGCTGGTGATGGAAGAAGGCCCTTTCAGTCTGCTTAAAAACCACTTGCGGCGCATGCGCCACATGCAAGACGATTTGGGGCGAAACCGCGTTTGGCCCTGGTTTGACCCACGTTATTTGAAACTGGCATTGGGCACATTGCAAGGTCAAGACCTTGTCGGCCTGTTTGGTCCGGTCAAGTCATTTTGTTTTTCGGCACATGAGGGGCTGGACATTTACCAGTTGCAGTCGGGCAAGCTGCACATCAAGCAGGTGTCGTCATGCTAAGCCTTGATCTAAAAGGCAGGTTTGATTCACTGGCGTACAGCGACCATGTGCAGCGTATTCAGGCCTTGCTGGCCGAGCTGGATGTGAAGCAAACCTACAGCGCAAGCCCGGATTACCCTGTCACAGTCGAAAAAACAATTCATGGCCTTCAAACGCAGGGCATTGACAATGCCTACCACCAGGCATGCGTGCTGTTTAGCGTGTTGATGGGCGGGGTAAGGCTTGAGCAGATGCCCGCAATTTTGCCTGTGTTGGATCGTGTTTTGCACTGTGTGCAAAAGGCGATCCATTTGGGCGCGCCAAAGGGGGCCTATGAACACATTCACACTGTGTTGGCTGGTACGGGTTCGTGTCGGCAAGCCTGGTTGAATGTCGAGCCTGAAACAAATTGCCTGCATCTGCTTTCGCACAGTTTGGTGGAGAATCCGTTTGTTCAGTTGATGTGCCTTCATCAAGGTTTGCCCGGTCAAATGGTCGAGCATCAACTCCACCGCGAGGCAAACTGTTTTCGCACACAATCCGGTTTTCAGCACAAGGTGTTTGGTGAGCATTCTCCCCAAAGCCTGATTGCCCAGGTGTGCCGCAACGCCTTGGCCGAAGACCCACGCGTGGTCAGCCCCACCGCCTTGGTTGAGCACTGTGAACTGGGTATGCTGACGCCCACAGGTTTCGTGGCAACGCAGCAGTTGGAGTTGTACGATGCAAGGCAGGTACAACTGGATTTCACGCAACGCACATTTGAACTGAACGCTGCAATGCAGGCCAAGGTCGAGTCGAATTGGCAAAGCGCGGTGCAACCCAGTTTGCTCGATGACAGCAGTATCCGGATTGCAAGCCCTTGCCTGAATGCCGATCTGCAATTTTGTGCGGGCTGGCAAAAAGGGGCTGCCGGTTTTGAATTCCGCATTGATGCTGGCATGCATGTGCGAATGTCAGCAAACGCACTGGTTTGGGAGGCCAATCTTCAGCATCAGGGGGTGCTGGTCAATTTGGGCATTCAATTGCAGCAGGATCTGGCCATACACTGGTCAATCAAGGAAACAATTCAGACGGGTCAACTTCCCTTAGGTGCGCCCTTGCTGGTTCGCCAGCATGATGCGCCTTTGCATCTGCTTGTTAATCCGGTGCTGTGTGTTGGCAAACCGGTGCTGAATGCAACGGAATTGATTGCCGGTTACCTTGGCCTGAAACTACATGCTCAAATCAATCCTGAAACCCGTCAATTGGGTTTGTTCCTGACCCTGTCGCATTCCGGTTTGATGGGGCACTGGCAAGCGATCGACCCGTTGGTGGGTTGGTGCTGTGGTGTCTGGGAACTGGGTGCTGAATTGACCATGGCGCAATGGGACTTAAGCAATGGATAAAAGCCTGTTGTTGCGTGCGTCCGTTAAAGGTCAGGATGCATTGCTGATGCTCAATGGCATGGTGCTGGGTAAATTGACAGTAGGTCAGGAGCTACGCTTGCCTGTGCATGAATACATACAGTCAGGGGAAAACCGCATTCAGGTCGAGGCCATTTCCTCAACCGCGCAAAACGGTGCCAAACCATTAAGTGCCTGTAATGTCGACGCCCAGGTTCTGGTTGAAATTCAAAAGGATCGAGGGCCAGGCAGTTTCGTGAATGCCAACGTGCTGTTCAGGCTGCAAGGCAGTGTGCTTCGCGGGCAGCGATTCAACAAGAACCGGGTTCTCGATACGCGTGTGGATTTGCCTGTTTCATTTCCCCGATGGCGTTACCTCGATGTGATGCAATCTCCTGCCGATTCGGATGACCAAGAACGGATTCAGGATTTCCTTCTGAAGATGCTCACCTTGTTTCAGGGCCAGAAAGTGTCTGCGCTGTTGCCTTATTTTTCAGTTCGCAATCGGGAAGTTGCGACCGCCTATGGTCTTGACCTTCAACAGGTGCACAGCACTTTTGCCAGCCACCTGGAACAAATGTGTACGCACTGCACACTGAACGACAAGGCCTTGGATCCTGCACAGTGGCTTGTGCGCCCTGTTCGGCAGTCGTCAATTTATGCACTGCTGAATCCTGAACATCAACCCTTGCTTCAATTCAACGCAAATCAGAGCGGCACGCTGCACAAATGGCCCATGCACGTGGGCGTGTTGGGCTCTGAAGTGTTTGTGTTGCGCTAGAAGAGGAATGGCATGAATTCAGGTTTCAGGTTCAAGGTTCAGTCCACTGCAATGGGTGTTCAAGCCCCCACTTCCTGGGCTGTTCCAGAAAGCGGAGGAACGGTCGGGCGTTCCCCGGACTGTGCCTGGGTGCTTGACGATCCGAACCGCATTGTGTCGCGTCAACATGCCCGTGTAGATATTGAAGATGGGCAGTGCCACTGGACAGACCTTGGAACCAACACCACGCAGGTGAACGGCAAGCCCATGCCGCAAGGCCAGCGTGTATGCCTGAAAGCGGGCGATGTGCTGAAAATTGGTGAGCATTTCGTCGTTCTTGAAGCAACTGCGGGCGATTGGTCGGGGCTTGACGAGTTCATGACACCCGTTCAGGTCGACCCACTTGAATCATTGATGCCCGGTGCGGCGCCTTGTTTGAATATCGATGATTTGCTGGCTGAAATGAATGTGCCACAACGCGCCGAGGACGTGCCGCGTGAATCGCTTCTGGCACAGCGAATGTATGTGGGAAAGCAGGGGGCTGTGGAGACCGGCGTCGAGTCTTCACCACCGCGCGTTTTGATTGACCGGTCTGCGGAAGTTGCGCATCTGAAGCACCTGCTTGAAATCAGCGTGCAGGGCTGCATGCGTTTGCTGCAGGCCCGACGGGTTTTTCAACAGGAAATGGGTGGCAACTTGACCACCATTTCCAGCAAGGGAAACAACCCGCTGAAATTCTCCGGTTCTGCAGGCGAGGCATTGCAGCGCTTGCTGGCCGAACCTACACCGGCATACCTGAATGCCGAGCAGGCATTGGAACAGGCTTACAACGATTTGGCAACACACATGCAGCTCGGTGTTGCGCGCATTCAAGCCTTGATCGATCAAGTCAATTCCGAACTGGACCCACAAATAATAATGGATGAGGCGAACCGCAAAGGTGGTGTCACACTGGGCTTGAGCGCCACGCGCAAAGCGAGGTTTTGGGATTTGTACTGCGAACGTTTCAAAAAACTGGGCAGCACATGGAATTGACCATTCAGTTAAGTGAATCCGGATCGGCCAGCCCCTTGCGGTGCCGCGTGGTCGAGCGCAGCGACACAGGTGATCGACAAGAAAATCAGGATACCTTGGGTCATCGCCGTGTGGGCGACTGGTTGGTCTGTGTGTTGGCCGACGGTGCTGGTGGGCACCGGGGCGGTGAGGTTGCATCGCGACATGCTGTCAACGCCATGCTGGACGCATTCACGCAGGCCCCCACTGCCAATGCATCGCAATTGCTTGCAATGGTGCACCGGGTGAACCACGGTATTTTGGAAACCCAGCAGGCGAATGACGAACTGGCCGACATGCACACCACCGTGTGTGTATTGGTGTTAAACCAGCGAAGCAGCGAAGCCGTGTGCGTGCATGTGGGCGACTCCCGGGTTTATCACTTCCAGAACAACTGCTTGAAATTCAGAACCAAAGACCACAGCATTTTGCAGTGGATGACCGACAACGGGCAGATGAAACCGGATGCCACCCGGAACGCCCTGTACACAGCACTTGGCGAGCCGCCACAGCAGCTTCAGGTGGAAGTGTCTTCGCCTTTTGTGGTGTTGTCGGGTGACTGGTTCTTGCTGTGTTCCGATGGAATTTGGGAACATTTCAGTGACGACGAACTTGCCTTGCTGGGCAGTAACCTTCGCAACGACTCCGCGTGTGCAGGGCACATCCACGAGCTTGCCCTGTCCCGCGCGGGGGGAAGAGCCGACAACCTCAGCAGCATTCTGGTGTTCATTGATCAGGCAGGGTAGTTCGATTGGATGATGCAATGCCGATGACCCCATTTTCTGTTTTCAAATTTTGATGTTCCAATCCGGTTCGCCCTCATTTTAAGTGTTGATGTCATGTGTCTTTTCCGAATATTCATTGTGTTGCTGCTGGCTGTGTTGTCTTCTCAGGCCAGTGCGCAAGTGTCGACCCCTGCCCCTTTTCTGAACCCCGAGCCCGCAAAGGAAAACCGCAACACAGAGCCGGAACCCGATATTGACAATCAAGCCGCCAAACAACCTGCGCCCGAACTGGGCAAACCGATGAATGACATGTCACTGAATGTCGCCCGGTATCAGATTGACGGTGTGGACGAAAAGCATCTGGATGACATTGAAGCCCGGCTAAAACCCTACGTGGGCGCCAATCGGTCATTCGAAGACCTGAGCAGTGCCGCACAAGTGGTGACTGCGTATTTGCAGCGTGAACTGGGTCTGTACCTGGCTTATGCCTATTTGCCCGCGCAAGACATCAAGAACGGTGTGGTCACCATCGCCGTGTTGCCCGGTGTGCTGGAATCTGTGGAAGTCGTTTGGCCCGCAGAGGAACTGCGGGTCAGCAAAGGCATTGTGCAGGCGCACTTGAACCGGCTGAAACCCGGCGCCGTGATTCGTGTGGATGAGGTTGAGCGGGTTGTTTTTCTGCTCAACGACTTGCGCGGCATTCGCATGTCATTTGCAATCAAGCCCGGTACCCAGCCCGGCAAGGCTATTCTGGTGGCAACACCCAGCAACGACAGGGTGCTGACAGGCAGTGTGGGGCTGGATGCAAACGGTTCCCGATATGCGGGCATTTACCGGGGTATTGCATCCATGTCTTGGGAAAGCCCACTGGGTTTGGGCGACTCCTTGTCTGTCAGTCATTTGCAGTCTGAAACGGGTGGGCTGGATTTCACCTTGCTCGGTTACACCTTGCCGGTGGGGTCGAACGGCTTGAAATTGGGTGTGAATGTGTCCACCGTGAATTACAAGCTGAACGACGATGATTTCCCTTTGGGCCTGAATGGCGATGCGGAATCAATCGGCGTTTTCGCTTTGTATCCGGTCATCCGGTCACGCAATTTGAACCTGTTTGCGCTGGCAGGTTACGACAAAAAAGAATTCAAAGACCGACAGTCCCTTGCCGACTTGGAAACCGTCAAAGAGGTGGATTCTTTCCGCTTGGGTTTCAGCGGTGATTCCCGCGACAGCGTTGCAGGCGGTGGCTTGAACTTTTTCAACCTGACGCTTGAAAAAAGCAAAGTGAATTATCCCGCTGGCGTGCCCTTCGGTCTGGACGATGAGCTGAAAGCCATGCGCGTGAATTACTCCCTGGGGCGTTTGCAATCAATTCTGCCGGGTAAGTTGATGTTGTGGAGCCTGCTTCGCGGGCAGCACGCAATGGAGAACCTTGACAGCAGCGAGCAATGTTCGCTGGGTGGCGCCACTGCAGTGCGTGCATTTGCCCAAGGTGAAACATCGGGCGACAGTTGCGACCTGTTCACGCTCGAAGCGCGTTACCTGCCTTCCGCCAACTGGTTTGGAAGCTACGCCCGGGAACTGTCATTCAATGTGTTTTATGACCAGGGCCGCGTGCGTTTGCGTGAAGACACCAGTGAACGCCCCAGTGGTTTTGACAACCACGCCGAACTGGCTGGTTATGGCCTAGCGGTGGCCTGGGACAGGGCAGATGTGTTCACGTTCAACCTGAGCCTGGCCTGGGAACTGGCCGGTGTTCGCCGCTCCGACCCCAAGCGCCAAAGCCCCCGAATTTTTGCATCTTATGTTTACTACTTCTAAACAGGTACGCACCATGTACACCCCCAATTTTACACCCAATCGCCCCTTTCCCTTGAAGCCCCTGGCAGCTGCTGTGTTGCTGGTGTGTGCATCGGGAATTCACTCGGCTCCCATACTTGATGTCCCTAATAACGACATTACCGTTGCGCTACCTGATGGAAAAACAACCACTGTGACCCAGCACGTTGGGCGCGCAGTGGTCAAGTGGCAAGAATTTTCAATTGCCGAAGGTGAAGTGGTCCAGTTTATTCAGCCTGATGCAAATTCGGTGATCTTGAACCGCGTGGTGGGTGGCGATCCATCTCAAATTCTTGGTGACTTGCATGCCAATGGCCGCGTGTTCCTGATCAACCCGAACGGCATTGTGTTTGGCGAAAAATCTGTGGTGAGTGTGGGTGGTTTGGTGGCCTCGACTTTGAGCCTGAAGCCTGGGTTTCAAGGCAATGACGATGTGCTTGAATTCCAGGCTGAAACCAGTTCAGGTGGAATTGAAAGCCTGGGCACCATCAACGCCAAAGACATCGTATTTTTGGCACCGGTGATCAACAACACGGGTTCCTTGAAAGCATCTGTAACTGGTGCAGCAGTGAATTTGATTGCAGCAGTGAATTTGATTGCAGCCAGTGAAGTGACTGCCAATATTGGTGGGGCCGATATGGTGTTCACGGTCAAGGCGGGGCATGAGAATGCCTTGATCGATCAGCTTGGGTCGGTTCTGGCGCAGGGCGGAAAAATCGTGTTGCTTGCCAGTTCAACGAACAACGGTGCTGGCAGTGTTATCAACACCGCAGGTGTGAATGAAGCATCGCAAATTACCGTTCAAGGCGACACGGTTCAGCTAACAGGGACTTTTACGGCATCGAATCCTGAGAATGCCTTGCAGGTGAGTGCCAAGACAATTCGTCAGCTTGACGCATTGACCGTGGTGGGTTCCAGCCAACTGATTGCGAATGAAGTGAAGCTGGACAATGAAGGCAACGACTTCAAAGCTCAGGTGAATGTGAATTCATCAGGCCACACCGATTTGCGTGATGCAAACAAGCTGACATTGAACAATCTGAATGCCGGAAGCTTGACAGTCAATGCCACCACGATTGATCA
>NZ_DAIUBR010000005.1:36783-125907 GCF_036846585.1 Limnobacter sp.
CATTGAACAATCTGAATGCCGGAAGCTTGACAGTCAATGCCACCACGATTGATCAAACAGAAACAGGCACGGTGGAAGTACAGAACACCGCAACCCTGACTGCCAACACGGTGACGTTGGGCAACACAGGGAACGACTTCAAAGGTCAGGTGAACTTCGAAGTGACCGATCAGGTGAAGTTGCACGACACCAACAATCTGATTGTTGCTGGCAACGTAAAAAGTGCCACAATTGATGCGCAAACGCTGACCCTGAATGGTTTGTCTGCGGCGGGTAACGTTACCTTGAAAGCCAACAGTATCAGTGACGGGCAAGATGGTGCTGTGGTTGTTGCTGGAACAAGCACGCTGCAAGGTGGTTCAGTCAATCTGGACAATCCAGGCAATCGTTTTGATAAAGTGGTGGACCTGAATCTGAGCGGCGCGTCAACAGTGCATTCTTCAGAAAATCTGGAAGTGGCTGGCAAGGCAGCATCGGTATCCGCTTCCTCAGGTCAATCACTGACTGTGTCGAACCTCACTTCACAAACAATCGTGTTGGATGGCAAGCAGGTTCAACTGAATGGCTTTTCGACCACGGGTGATTTAACCTTGACGGGTGGTGATGTAACGCAGCAGGGTGCCTTGACCGTTGGCGGTGTAACCACCTTGGCTGCCGCGAAGGTTACTTTGGAAGACGCGGGCAACGACTTCAAAAACACCGTGATTCTGAATTCAGCGGGCGATGTGAAAATTCAAGACGCCAACAGCGTTGACCTGCAAGGCACGGTCAACAAACTGACCGCAACAGCCATTGCTGATGTGAACCAGGCCGCCGCACTGACTGTAACGAAAGCCAGCGATATTACGGCAGCCAACATCAACTTGAACAATGAAAAGAATGTGTTCGGTGACGTGGTTACGGTGAATGCCACGCAGGTGGCCGCAGTGCATTCAGATCAAAATCTTGCGGTGGGTGGTAGCGCGGGCACGTTAAACGCAGTGGCTGGCGAGAACCTTCGCCTGTCTTCCGCAACGGTGGGCACATTGAATGCCACTGGCAAGAAGATCAATCAAGCCAAGCCAACAGACAATGTGCAAGTGACTGGGAACGCCACTTTGACGGCACAAAATGTGGACTTGCGAAATGCATCAAACGATTTCAAAGGCGTGCTTGAATTGGTGGTGACTGGACGGGCAGATGTTGTCGATGGCAATGATTTGTTCCTGAAAGGCCACGCACAAACTCTGAATGCAACGGTTGGCGGTACCTTGACCGCAGGCGATCTGGAAATGAGGAATGGAACCCTGGCTGCATCCACCATTCAAATGAACAAACTGAATGTGTTGGAGAAGGCGCAGTTGCAGGCAACTACGGTGACCCAAACCGAGGCCAACCAGTCAGGTGGAGAAATCACGATTGCTGCTGATACAGTAAGCTTGGCCCTGGAAAATGATTTCAAGGGTAATGTGATTCTGAACAATGTGGGCGCAGCGACCATTCATGACAACAATCAACTTGTCTTGAGTGGCAGTGCAAAGAACTTGACTGTGAAAGCAGCGCACATCAAACAATCTGACGCGTTGAAAGTTGAGGGGCTCACGAATCTTGTTGCCGGAAGCATTGAGCTGATGAATGACAACAACGATTTCGAGGGTGTTGTTGATCTTCAAGTGGTGGGCAAGGTATTGCTGCGTGACGCGAATAGTTTCACTGTTCAGGGCAATGCGGGCGAGGTGATTGTACAGGCGAAGAACACCGTGACACTTGGTGATCTTCAAGCCGGTAGTTTGAACGCCACTGCGAATGTGCTTGAACAATCCGCTGCAGTGGATGTGGCTGGCAATGTGGTGTTGAATACGAACACTGCGAATCTGATTGAAAAGGGGAATGCATTCGGGGGCGCTGTGTTGCTCAATGGTGGCAACAATACGCTTCACACCACCGGCGATTTGAAAGTGGAGGGCCGTTCTGCTCAGTTGAATGTCAAAGCCAGGAACGTGACCCAATCGAATACGCTCACAGTGACCGCGCCTGCTGCGTTATCAGCCGATACGGTTGAGCTGCTTGATGAAAAGAATGATTTTCAGGCCAATGTAAACACCACCGTGGCAGGCAATGTCGCCATTCACGATCAAAACGATCTGTCCATTTCAGGCAGTATGCAGCAGTTGGATGTTAGCGCGGGCAAAGCGCTTGAACTGAAAAACCTGACAGCTGAACTTGTGAAGGCGCAGGCTGATCAAATTGAGTTGGATGGTATTGCAAGCAGCAAGTCCACTCATTTGAAGTCCCGTTCAGTGACCCAGGGCGAATCTTTGTCTTTCAATGGTGAAACAACCATTCAGGCAACTTCTGTCAAGTTGGAAAACAGAAACAACGATTTCGGTGACGTCTTGAATTTGAGCGCGACTGAATTCGCGGAAATTACGGATGCCAACGCGCTAATGCTTGGTGATGTGCGGGGCGGCGGCGTGTTGAAACTGACTGCGCAGTCGGTCAATCAGGGCGAGACAAGCAATCCTGGTCCTTCCATCAATTACAGTGGTGATGTATCGGTCACTGCTGCCAATGTTCAATTGAATCGAATCGACAATGATTTTTCAGGGCGGCTGACTGTGAATTCAGACAACGCTACGGTGGTTGATTCGAATTCCCTGAACATCAATTTTGTGGGTCGTGATTTGTCCGCGACTGCGAACAAGCTGGTAATAGAAAATATTCAAGCCAGTGGCAATTTTGTGCTGACTGCAGAAGCTGCGGATGTCTCTTCCCAACATGATTTGTCGATTCAAGGCAATGTTGGCGATCTAACCGTGCGGGCAAATCGTTTGACTCAAGCACAGGCATTGACTGTTCGCAACATTGCCAGTTTGCAGGCCACCACCGTGGAATTGTTCAATGATGCCAACGATTTTCAAGGCGAAGTGGCACTGAATGTTGCTGGCAGCACAAAGCTGAATGACGCAAATGCATTGGTGGTGTCTGGCAATGTAAATGATCCCTCATTGCTTAAAGCCCAGTCGATTCAACAGGTCAACGCATTGAGCGCAAAATCCGGCCTGACACTGCAGGCCAATAAAATTGCGTTGGACAACAATGCCAACAAATTGAATGGTGTTGTGCGAATTGAAGGCGAAGCACAGGCGAATACAACCACTTTGCACAGCCAGGGCGCGTTGGCTGTGGAAGGGGCCAATATTTCACACTTGAAGTTGGTGGCCAAAGAGGCTGTTTTGGGTGATCTGGGCGAACTTCAGCAATTGGAAGTGACTTCAGAAAAGCTCACTCAAAGTGCAGCGTTGCATGTACAGCGGCAAACCGTGCTGAATGCCGACAACGTTACGCTGGAAGATTCCAAAAATGATTTTGTGGGTGAGGTAATTCTTGCAGGAAAAGATTCTTCCGTTCCTGAGGTGTCGATTGCGGATAAAAATTCGCTAAACGTTCAGGCCACAGATGTGAAACTGGCTGCGCAGGTGCAAGGCAACTTTGGCTTGAAGGCGCAGAACGTGGTATTGAATGCCACTACTGTGGCGGGCGGCAGCAACATCAACTTGACGGGTGCCCTGACCCAAAACGAGCTTGTGAGCTTGAACAACTCGGTGTTTAAAGCAGACAGTATTGCTTTGAAAGACATGGGGAACCGCTTCAATGGAACCACACAACTGGATTCTGGCAAAACAATTCAAATGTCGACTTCCGGCGATTTGAATGCGGACAATGGTTCTTCCACGGGCGCCTTGAGTTTGACCGTTGGGGGCAACACCACGGTGAAAGGCGCGCAGGTGGTGTTTGCACAATCGCAGCTTGATGGAAATCTGGAAGTAAATGCCAATGGCATTTCACAAACCAATTCCTTGCATGTGGGGGGCACCACTGAGCTGAACGCAGTTGGCGGCACGGTTTCGTTGCAGCATGTAAACAACCAGTTCCAAAACACCGTCAATGCAACTGCAGAACAAACCGATATTAATGCGCGTGGTGACTTGCAGGTGATGAACCTGATGAGCCGTGGTGGCCAGATCACTGCGGATGGTCGACTGTTGTTCCTGGGCAATGTCGAGCAAACTGGTGGCACCCTGACATTTACAGCCAAGGGCGCGCCGAGCGCTTTGTCCTCGGCTGAAATTGCGATCCTGTTGCCACCGGCGCTTGATGTGTTTTCCGCCAAAGAAGCTGTGGATCCAATCACCGGTCTGGGGCGCATCACCCTTGCAAGTCCTGCCATTGACCAACAGTCAGGGCAAATCCTGACCGCTGCCGGGTCGATGACACAATTCAATTCGACTGCAAACGGGTCTGTGGTATTGACCAAAAATAACCAGATCAACGGTCAGTTAGCCGCTTTGTCTGGACAGAATTATGGGCAGGCATATGGCTACAATCCAGCGCAAGGGGCCAGCCTTTTTGCTGTGAACAATGATGTGCAGTTGCGTGTTGCCGGAATGGGAGTCGAGGCTGATCTGGTGGCCATTCGTGCACGAGGTGTTTCGACCACAGGCGATGTGTCACAAATTCGTGCACGCATGCCGTACAACGACATTGCCGCAGGAACATCCCGCTCGTTTGCAGGTCTTACACTTTCCATTCCCACAGGCAATGTCAGTGGGTCGCAAGGTGGCGTCGCACTATTTGGCGAGTCCTCTGGCGTGGGGCAATCTGCTGTTAGCGGTGCAATTCGTGTTGAAGTGGGTGAAGTGAACCGGGCTGGTTTTGGTGGTTTTGTGACGGTGTTGCCTTTTGAGGGAAATAATTTGTTGCCGGGGCAGGTGGTGTATTTGGCTGGGCCTGAACGCAAAGGAAAGTATGTGTTTTTCTATGATGGTGCACGCAGTTTGAGCCGGGTTCCGGTGGTGTACAACGGTTCGTTGCTGGTTTCCCCCCAAGAGTCGGCGGCCTTGACCACGGCACAGGGCGCGGTTGTGCTGGCGCGCCAGGAGCAAACCCGCTCCGTGGTTCGCACTGAAAATGTGGCTGGTAAAATCATCAATGGCGTTGTGCTTGAAGTGGGGCCAGGTCGCCCCGCAACCGAGGGCATCGGCGGTGCTGGAAAACCTGCTTCATGCGATGCTGCGGAGGAAGGCTTGAGTTGCAATCCGTAAGCTTTCTGTTTGAATTAGGGACTTCCTGTGTAGCCATCACGGGAAGTCTCACGCATACTTCGGGTTGACTTTTTAAAACCGAATTGGAGCGAGTTCATGAAAACCAAAGCCGTGTTGTCTGCTGATGATGTTCAGGCCATTTTGTCTGCCGCCCGTGCAGAAGCTGACAAGAATAACTGGGGTGTCACCATCGCAGTGGCAGACGATGGTGGTCACCTGTTGGGTTTGCTTCGCCTGGATGGTGCACCACCCATGAGCGCGCACATTGGCCCGTCCAAAGCCAAGACCGCTGCCATGGCCAGAAAAGAAACAAAAATTCTCGAAGACGTGATTAACAATGGTCGCACCGCTTTTGTGACGGCACCTTATGTTGATGGTTTGCTTGAAGGCGGCGTGCCTATCGTGGTGGACGGTCAGTGTGTGGGTGCAGTGGGTGTGTCTGGCGTAAAGTCAGATCAAGACGCACAAATTGCCCGTGCCGGTATTGCTGCATTGAAGGTGTAAGGGGGATTCGATGAGCTATCAACCCAACCCGGTTCCAAACCAGGAAGAGTCCAACCGCACCATTGTGCTGATCGCTTATATTCTTGGCGCTGTGGGTATATTTACGGCGTTCATCCCCATTTTGATTGCCTTGATTATTTGTTATGTCAAGCGCGGCGAAGCCACGGGCACCATTTACTACAGTCACTATGACTGGCTTATTTCCACTTTCTGGATCGGCATGTTCTGGTTTGTGGTGTCCGTAATTACCATGTTCGCTTTTGGTTTGGGCATGTTGGTTTACATCGCGTTGAGCATTTGGCTTTTGTACCGTTTCGTCAAGGGTTTGCTGCGTTTCAGCGAAAGAAAGGCCGTCGTTTGACATGTTGATGCGCACGCCCTGGATAGCACTGTATGTTTGCGCTTTGGCATTTCTGATTCACGGATGTGCCAGTTTGCAGGAAGAACCAGGTGACACCTTGGTGCTGGAAGATGGTACCGTGTTTGTTGGCGATGCAGCTGATCGTGGCATGGTGCAGCAAGCCTTGCTGACGCAGTTCCGTGAATGGCGGGGAACACCCTACAAGCTGGGGGGCAATTCAAAAGCGGGTATTGATTGTTCGGCGTTTGTGCAACAAACCCTTTCTACCCATTTCAGTGTGAACGCCCCGCGCACCACCACCCAGCAAGTGCAACTGGGGGTGGCCGTTGACCGGGACAATTTGAAGGTGGGTGACTTGCTGTTTTTCCGCACGGGTTACACCACCAAACATGTGGGTTTTTACTTGGGCGGCGGGCAGTTTTTGCATGCATCGACCAAGGTGGGTGTCACTATCAGCAAGCTTGATGATTTGTACTGGCGAAAAACTTTCTGGAAGGTGCGCAGGGTGATGTAGCACTGAAAAGTAGCATCCAAAAAACCCGCCGCTGGCGGGTTTTTTTTTGCGCTGAACAATTAATGTTGCTGGGCCAAGGCCTCAATGCGTTGCTCAATCGGGGGGTGGCTGCTGAACAACGCCATGATGCCACCTTTGCCCGAAATACCGGATGCTGCCATGCTCGATGGCAGTTCACCGGCCTGCATTCCGCCCAACCGCTTGAGTGCGGAAATCATGGGTTGGCGAGAACCCATCAGTTGTGCTGCGCCAGAATCGGCACGGAATTCACGCTGACGCGAGAAGTACATCACGATGATCGACGCCAAAATACCAAGCGTAATTTCCATCACGATCACGGTGATGAAGTAACCCATGCCCTGGCCGCTTGATTCCTCATTGTCTTTGCGCAGAAATTGATCCACTGCAAACCCCACCACGCGGGCGAGGAAAAACACAAAGGTGTTCACCACGCCTTGAATCAGGGTCAAGGTGACCATGTCGCCGTTGGCCACGTGCGCAACCTCGTGGGCCAGCACGGCTTCGGCTTCTTCACGGCTCATGCTTTGCAGCAAGCCGGTGCTTACAGCCACCAGCGAGTTGTTTTTGCTAGGGCCGGTGGCGAATGCGTTGGGCGCGCCCTCGTAAATGGCCACTTCCGGCATGGCGATGTTGGCCTTGCGGGCGAAGCGCTCCACGGTTTGAACCAACCACTGCTCGGTCGGGTTGCGCGGGGTTTCAATGACCTGTGCGCCGGTGCTCCACTTGGCCACTTTCTTGCTGATCAACAGGCTGATGAACGAACCACCAAAGCCCAGTACCGCGCTAAATGCCAGCAGCATACCCAGGTTCAACTGCCCACCCGCCATGAACTGGTTCAGGCCCAGTAAATGCACGGTAATGCCCAGAACCACCATGATGGCGATGTTGGTGGCGAGAAATAAAACAATGCGTTTCATGATGCGTGTTCCTTGTTCGGGAAAATAGACAGTTGAAGTGTACGTGGGTTTAATGTAAGAATAAATGGAACATTTGCTTATTAAGTGTTCGATTTAATCGAAGTATCCATGAAGCTTACTGACCTGAATTTTCACCACTTGCGCTATTTCTGGATGGTGGCCAACACGGGCAGCCTGACCGCTGCTGCCGAACGGCTTGGCCTTCGGGCGCAAACGCTATCCAGTCAAATTGCCCAATTGGAACAAACGCTGGGACGCGCACTGTTTCAGCCAGTGGGTCGGGGTTTGGGGTTGACGGAAGCCGGGCGCATCGCCTTGCGTTATGCCGACCAGATATTTCAGTTGGGCGAGCAAATGGCAGAAAGCCTGGGCGATGAACAGCTGGACTACACCCTTCGCCTGTCGGTGGGCATTGCCGATGCCTTGCCAAAAACGGTGTCGTTTCACATGATCGAGCCGGTTTTGGGTATGCAGCGGCCGGTGCGGCTGGTGTGCCAGGAAGGGCGATTCGAAACGCTGTGTTCAGAACTGGTGCAACACAGTGTGGATGTGGTGCTGGCCGAGCGCCCCGGCGGGCAGGGCACGGCGCACCTGCAGGTGGCCAAGTTGCTGACCTACCCGGTGCGTATTTTTGCAAGCCCTGCGCTGAAAGCGAAGTACCGTGTAAATTTTCCGCACAGCCTGCAACATGCGCCATTTCTGATGCCGTCGCGCAACAACGTGTTGCGCCTGAAGCTGGAGCACTGGCTGGAAAGCGCTGGGGTGGAGGTAAAAGTGGTGGGTGAATTTGATGACCTGGCCCTGCTGGAAACCTTTGGCCGCGCGGGCTTGGGGTTGTTTGCCGTGCCCGCATTGTTGATTGGGGATGTGGTGCGCGACCACACGGTGGTGCACATGGGCGACGCGGTCGATGTGGTTGAAGACTTTTTCGCATTTACCCACCCGCGCAACTTGAACCACCCTGCTTTGAAGCTGCTATTCAATGCAAACCCGAATCGCCCCGCCTAGGCGCTTGCAGTAAACTTCGCCTTTCTTGTCCCTTCTTTGAACGGTCTGCCCATGTTATTGCGCATTGTTGCGGTTATTTTCCCGGTGTTTGCGGTGGTGGCTTTGGGCTATTGGTATGGGCGGGCCAAGAAGCCGGACATGCGTTTTGCCAACCAGTTGAACATGGAAATTTTCGTACCGGCGCTGGTGTTTTCTGCGCTGGCCAGCAAATCGTTCGACATTGAAGCTTATTGGTTGCTGGCCGTGGGCGGTGCAATTGTCATTTTGGGGTCGGGTTTGCTGGCGTGGCCCGTTGGCCGTTTTCTGGGTATTGACAGCCGCGTTTTCGTGCCACCGATGATGTTCAGCAACTGCGGCAACATGGGTTTGCCACTGGCCATTCTAGCCTTTGGTGAACAGGCGCTGCCTGCGGCGGTCATGTTGTTTGTTGTGGGCAATACCCTGCATTATTCGCTTGGCACCTGGATGATGAGCCCAAACGCGCGGGTTTGGAATTTGTGGAAAGAACCCGTGATTGCTGCGTCGCTGGTGGGCTTGTTGATCAGTGTGCTGGGGATTGAGGTGTGGGAGCCCCTGTATTTCGCCATTGACATGACCGGGGACGTGTCCATTCCGCTGCTGCTTTTTGCCTTGGGTGTGCGTTTGACCCAGGCCGATTTTTCGGATGTGAAACTAGGTGTTATTGGTGGTGTGCTGTGCCCTGTGACGGGTTTGATTTTCGCCTTTGTTTGCGTGTGGTTACTGCCATTAAGCCCCGAGCATGCAGCCATGCTGATCGTATTCGGTGCTTTGCCACCTGCGGTGCTTGGCTTTGTGTTTGCTGAAAAATACGGCCTTCAGCCCCACCGTGTGGCCTCGCTGGTGATGATGGGCAACCTGATGAGCCTGATATTCGTGCCGCTGGCCCTTTACTGGGTGTTGTAAACCGGGCGTGGCAATCACGGTTTTGCTTTCAATCAGACCGGCTTTTTGAAATAATGGGCACCCTTTGCCAGAAATATCAGTGAAATCATGAGTTTGTTGCCACACGAATTGGAATTGCTTGCCCCTGCACGCGACGTTGAAATTGGTCGCCAGGCGATTCTGCACGGTGCAGACGCGGTTTACCTGGGCGGCCCGGTGTTTGGCGCGCGCGCCAACGCAGCCAACTCGGTGGCAGACATTGCAAAGCTGGTGGAGTTTGCCCACCGTTACCACGCCCGAATTTTCACGACCATCAACACCATTCTTCACGATGCCGAGCTGGAAGAGGCCCGCAAACTGGTGTGGCAACTGTATGACGCAGGCGTTGATGCACTGATTATTCAAGATATGGGCTTGATGGAAATGGACTTACCGCCCATTCAACTGCACGCCAGCACGCAATGCGATATTCGCACGGTCGAGAAAGCGAAATTTTTGGCTGACAGTGGTTTTTCCCAACTGGTACTGGCGCGTGAGCTGACTGTTGACGAAATTGCAGCGGTTCACGCTGCTGTGGGCAATTCGGCCACCATTGAATACTTTATTCACGGTGCGTTGTGCGTGGCTTTTTCCGGGCAGTGTTACATCAGCCAGGCGGAAACTGGCCGCAGTGCCAACCGCGGCGATTGTTCGCAAGCCTGCCGACTGCCCTACACGCTGACCGATCAAAGCGGCGCTGTGGTCGCTTTTGACAAACATTTGCTGTCCATGAAAGACAACAACCAAAGCGGTAACCTGGAGCATTTGATTGATGCGGGTGTACGGTCTTTCAAAATTGAGGGGCGTTACAAAGACATGGCCTATGTGAAAAACATCACGGCCCATTACCGGATTTTGCTTGACGAGATCATGGAGCAGCGCGGCGAATTCACCCGCGCATCCAGCGGCACCACACGCCACTATTTCCGGCCCGACCCCGACCGCAATTTTCACCGTGGCTCAACCGATTACTTTGCCAGTGGCCGCAAGATCGACATTGGCGCCTTTGATTCCCCGAAGTTCATTGGCCAGCCCGTGGGCCATGTGGTCGCGGTGAATGACAAAAGCATCGACATTCAAACCAGTGATGAATTGCACAATGGCGACGGCCTGAATTTCATGCGCAAGCGCGAGGTAATGGGTTTGCATGTGAACCGCGCCGAGAAACTGCACAACAAGGGTGAAGGCCAGGCCGTGTACCGGGTGTTTCCCAAAGATCCGGTTTCCAGCTACGACGGCATGAAGGCTGGCTTGCCCATGCACCGAAACCGCGACCACGCCTGGGACATGGCCTTGAGCAAAGAAAGTGCCGAGCGCCGAATTGGCCTGTGGCTGACCTTGACTGAGTGGATGCAAGGCGATGTATTAAAGGGTTTGCAGCTTGACCTGACTGATGAAGATGGTGTGGTGGCCGCAGCGCAGGTTGAAATGGCATTGGAGCCAGCCAAGCAGGCCGACACGGCAGTGGACAGTATCAAGACCCACCTTGGCAAGCTGGGCGGTACCGATTTTTCAGCCTTGGGTTTGAATGTGCACCTAAGCCAAGCCTGGTTTGTGCCTGCCAGCGCCTTGAATGCCATGCGCCGCGAGGCTATTGAGGCACTGAACGCGGCCCGTCTGGCTGCCTGGCAGCGGCCGCCCCGCAAGGATCCGGTGCAGCCTTATGTGGAGTACCCCGAAAAGTCTCTCAGCTTTCTCGCCAATGTTTACAACAACAAGGCGCGGGAATTTTACAAAAAACATGGCGTTCAGATGATCGCCGCTGCGTATGAGTCGCACGAGGAAGCAGGCGAGGTGCCGGTTATGATCACCAAGCATTGTCTGCGATTTTCGTTTAATTTGTGCCCAAAACAGGCCAAGGGTGTGAAGGGGGTTCAGGGTCAAGTGAAAGCCGAGCCCATGGTGCTGGTCAATGGCGACCAAAAGTACACTCTGAAATTCGATTGCAAACCCTGTGAAATGCACATCATGGGTAAAATGCGCAAAGACATATTCAATAGCCCACCCCCTTCGGTGGTGCCAATCACTTTTATGAAGCGAAAGCCGGCCTGAATTTCCGGCCTTGTTCTCGCCCCGTGGTATTCGATTTCATGGGTAAGTCTTATTTTTGTCATTTTTTTGTCATAATTCTTGGATACCCTTGTGGGTCTGCGTGAAAGCTTCAGCTGGATTAACCATTTATCAACATGTCCAATAACTCGATGATCAAGGTTCCGACCAAGCGGGGCGATACCATATTCGGCCTGTTGACCAGCGGAGCGTCCGTGTTCACCCTGTTGTTGCTGGGCGGAATCATCGCTTCCTTGATGGTTGCATCCTGGCCAACCATCACCGCATTTGGCTTTGATTTCCTGTTTACGGCCAACTGGGACCCGCCCATTGATGAATACGGTGCATTGGTGCCTATTTATGGCACGCTGGTGACCTCGTTTATTGCCTTGGTCATTGCTGTTCCCATCAGTTTTGGTATTGCCCTGTTTCTCACCGAGCTGTCGCCCCCCTGGTTGCGCCGTCCCTTGGGCACCGCCATTGAATTGCTGGCTGCTGTGCCTTCGATCGTGTATGGCATGTGGGGTTTGCTGGTGTTTGCCCCCATTTTTGCGAAGTATGTCCAGGGGCCCTTGGGTGCCACCTTGGGAAAAGTGCCCGTGATCGGCGCACTGTTTTCAGGCCCGCCCATTGGCATTGGCCTGCTGACTGCGGGTGTGGTACTGGCCATCATGATCATTCCTTACATTGCCGCTGTCATGCGCGATGTGTTTGAAGTAACCCCCGTGATGCTGAAAGAAGCCGGTTATGGCATGGGTTGTACCACGTGGGAAGTGATCTGGAAAATTGTGCTGCCCCACACCAAAGTGGGTGTGATCGGCGGGGTGATGTTGGGCTTGGGGCGCGCTTTGGGTGAAACCATGGCCGTTACATTCGTGATTGGTAACACCAACTATCTGAATGATATTTCCTTGTTCTCACCGGGCAACAGCATTACATCTGCACTGGCGAATGAATTTGCGGAAGCCGATGCAGGTTTGCACACCTCGGCGTTGATGGAATTGGGTTTGATCCTGTTTGTGATCACGTTTTTCGTGTTGGTGGCATCCAAGCTGTTGCTGGCCAAATTGTCGAGCAACGGGAGATAAGCCATGAGCAGCATTTACACCGACCCCACCGCGATTTCCAAAGAGAACCTGGTGACCACCGTGGCCACCGACGAGAAAATGCGTTTGAAAATGCAGTCCAAGCGCAAGCTGATCAATTCAATCGCGCTGACCCTGTCGCTGGCGGCCATGGCCTTTGGCCTGTTTTGGTTGATCTGGATTTTGTACACCACGGTCACCTTGGGCATCAATGGTTTGTCCTGGAATCTTTTCACTGAAATGACCCCGCCACCTGGCGTAGAGGGTGGTGGCTTGGCCAACGCAATCACGGGGACCTTGCTGATGGTAGGTTTTGCCACCTTGTTTGGCACGCCGCTGGGTATTTTGGCGGGTGTGCATTTGGCGGAATCGCGCAAAGACAACAAATTGGCTGCGTCTGTTCGGTTTATCAACGACATTTTGTTGTCTGCACCATCAATAGTGATTGGTCTGTTTGTGTACGCCGTGATGGTGCGCATCATGGGTCACTTCTCAGCGTGGGCGGGCGTGGTGGCTTTGGCCTTGATTCAAATTCCGATTGTGATTCGCACCACCGAGAACATGTTGCGCCTGGTGCCCGATGCCCTTCGCGAAGCGGCCTTTGCACTGGGTACGCCCAAGTGGAAAATGGTGATGGCGATCACCGTGAAGGCCAGCTATGCAGGCATTTTGACCGGCATTTTGTTGTCGGTTGCCCGCATTGCGGGTGAAACTGCACCTTTGTTGTTTACAGCGCTGTCGAACCAGTTCTGGAACACCGACATGATGAAGCCGATGGCGAACTTGCCTGTGATGATTTTCAACTTCGCACTCAGCCCTTTCAAAGAGTGGCAGGAACTGGCCTGGGCCGGTGTATTCCTGATCACGGCAGGTGTGCTGGTGTTGAACATCATTGCGCGTTCGCTGTTGAAGAACTCAAAATAATTGACCATTCAAGGCCTAAAAATGCCCAATACTGAAGTTGTTGTTGAAAAAACGAAACTGGAAGTCAAAGACCTGAACTTCTATTACGGTGATTTTCACGCGCTGAAGTCGGTGAACCTGACGATTCCGGAACGGAAGGTGACTGCATTCATCGGCCCGTCGGGTTGTGGGAAGTCCACTTTGCTGCGCACTTTCAACAAGATGTATGCGCTGTACCCCGAGCAGCGTGCCGAGGGCCAGATCTTGATGGACGGCGAAGACCTGATCACCAGCAAGAAAGACATTGCCCTGATTCGTTCCAAAATTGGCATGGTGTTCCAGAAGCCCACGCCGTTTCCGATGTCGATCTATGAAAACATCGCGTTCGGTGTTCGCCTGTTCGAGAAGTTGTCCAAGGGCGAGATGGAAGAGCGCGTGGAATGGGCGCTGACCAAGGCGGCGTTGTGGAAAGAAGTGAAAGACAAGCTGCATCAAAGTGGCAATGGCTTGTCGGGTGGCCAGCAGCAGCGTTTGTGCATTGCGCGCGGCATTGCGATCAAGCCTGAAATTTTGTTGCTCGATGAACCCTGTTCGGCGCTTGACCCTATTTCTACGGCCAGCATCGAAGAATTGATTACCGAGCTGAAAGAAGATTACACGGTGGTGATTGTGACCCACAACATGCAGCAGGCCGCCCGGGTTTCCGATTACACGGCCTACATGTATTTGGGTGAGCTGATTGAGTTCGGTGTGACTGACCAGATTTTCCTGAAGCCTAAAAAGCAGGAAACAGAAAACTATATCACTGGCCGATTTGGCTGATCACGCTTGCCAAGTACTTGACTTGATTGCTAAAAAACCACATCCGGACATCTGGGTGTGGTTTTTTGACATTTATGTTAATGCCTTATTTTTGTCATGATTCTGAAATATTTGTGCGGCAGTATGACCATACTTTAATAAGTGAGGTGAAAAAAATGTTCAACATCAAAACAATCGCTACAGCGATTTCTGCAGGTGCTCTGGCCCTGAGCATGACTTCCGCAAACGCCGCTGAAATTACTGGTGCCGGCGCTTCTTTCCCTGCACCTGTTTACTCCAAGTGGGCCGATGCTTATAACAAGGAAACAGGCAACAAGGTGAACTACCAGTCCATCGGTTCCGGTGGTGGTATCAAGCAGATTACGGCCAAGACAGTAGACTTCGGTGCATCCGATGCGCCTTTGAAGCCTGAAGATTTGAAAGAAAAGGGTTTGATGCAGTTCCCAACAGTGATTGGTGGTGTTGTGCCCGTTGTGAACCTGCAGGGCGTGGCCCCCGGCCAGATGAAGTTGAACGGCGAAGTGCTGGCCAACATCTACCTGAACAAGATTACCAAGTGGAATGACAAGGCGATTGTTGCCTTGAACCCAGGTGTTAACCTGCCTGAAACCGACATCAGCGTGATTCGTCGTGCCGATGGTTCCGGTACTACTTTCATTTTCACGAACTACCTGAGCAAGGTAAGCGCTGACTGGAAGAGCACCGTAGGCGAAGGTACAGCCGTGAAGTGGCCAGTGGGCTTGGGCGGCAAGGGCAACGAAGGTGTTTCAGCATTCGTTCAGCGCCTGCCAGATTCAATCGGTTACGTTGAGTACGCGTACGCCAAGCAAAACAAGCTGACATTTACACAATTGCAGAACAAAGACGGTGCGTATGTTCAGCCTGGTGACGAAGCTTTCAAGGCTGCTTCCGCTGGTGCCGATTGGTCCAACGAGTTCTATGAAATCCTGACCAACCAGCCTGGCAAAAATGCATGGCCCATCACTGGCGCAACATTCATCTTGTTCCACAAGCAACAAGCTGACGCAGCCAAGGCTTCTGAAGTACTGAAGTTCTTCACCTGGGCCTACGCCAAGGGCGACAAGTTGTCTTCTGACCTGGACTACGTTCCACTGCCAGACGCAACTGTAAAGCTGATCGAAAATGCATGGAAGTCTGTTAAGACAACCGACGGCAAGGCGATTGCACTGAAGTAATTTTCAACCCTGGTTGAAATTTGAAAAGGCCCTCGGTTGATCTAAACCGGGGGCCTTTTTGTTGTCTTGCCTTGTTATAGCGATTCAAGCTGCGGGATTGGGTGCTTGGGAAGTTGTAATTTGAGTGTTTATGCTGAGGCTTTTGTAAATTGCCAAGGCAAGCAAGCCGCCAACGACTTCAAACACCATGTAGGCGGGAACGTCTGCTGGTGCAATGCCTGCAAAGCTGTTGGAGAACAATCGGCCGAAAGCAGCAGCCGGGTTGGCAAACGAAGTGGACGATGTGAACCAGTAAGCCGCACCGATGTAGCAGGCCACCATGCCCGACACGCGTTCTTGTTTGGCCATGAGAATAACCAGCAACAAACCCGCTGTGGCTACAATTTCACCCGTCCAGATGCCCCAGCCAGTGCGTGCTTTCTCGGAAAACTGTAGCAGTTCCATATCGAACATTTGGTGGACTAGAATGGCGCCACAAAATGCGCCAGTCAGTTGAACCAGAATGTAGGGCAGCAATTCGGATGCGGGCTGCCGCTTGAGCAACACCATGGACAACGTAACCACGGGGTTGAAGTGCGCACCGCTGACGGGACCGAACACTTCAATCAGGATGTACAGGCCGAACACGGTGGCCAACGTGTTGGCAATAAGTGCCACGCCATTGTTGCCTTCGGACAGGTTTTCAGCCATCACGCCAGAACCGATCACGATGGCCAGCAGCAGCAGGGTGCCGAGAAATTCAGCACCCAGTCGTTTAGGTAAGGTGTACATGGTCAATCAGCTCCGTGCAATGGCGGCCAGCGCTGTGTTCAATTCGGCTGTACTCATGCTGCCCAGTGGCAGTTGAATAAGCTGCATCATCTTAAAAGCAATGGCTTGGCGCGTCAGCTCAAAGGCACGGGGTTTGTTCTCTTCCACTTCATTGGATGGGTCTGGGTAGCCCCAGTGTGTTTTCACGGGGCTGCCTGGCCAGTAAGGGCATTGCTCGGCCGCTGCGCTGTCGCACACGGTGATCACGATGTCGATTTTTGGTGCGCCGGGTTCAGTGAATACGTCCCAGCTTTTGCTGGTGTACTTGCTGGTGTCGATGCCTACGTTGGCCAGCGCTTGAAGGGCGTAAGGGTTCACGCGGCCACTGGGCGCACTGCCTGCGCTGAAGGCTTTGATGTCTTTCCCGTATTGTTGGGCCAAGTGGTTCAGCATGCCTTCTGACAGCACGCTGCGCGCAGAGTTGTGGGTGCAAAGAATGAGGACATTGGTGCTCATGACGATACTTTTCCTATTTGTTCGACTTCGTGTTGAATGGGTGTGCCTTGAGGAGTACAGCCTTGGCCCTCGCAGCAGTTTTCGGTCAGGTAGGCGATAACGCCGTTCATGTGGGCAAACTGGGCGCTGTAAATCAGGTTGCGCCCATCGCGAATGGGTTGAACCAGCCCCGCGTTGCTGAGTTCTTTCAAGTGGAAAGACATGGTGGCGGCCGGTATGTCGAGCCGTTCGCAGAGTTGGCCAGGGGTAAGCCCGGCGGGGCCTGTCACGACGAGCGTGCGAAACACGCGCAAGCGAGAGCTGTGGGAGAGGGCGGCCAGTGCTTTGATGATGTCATTTTCTTCCATAATTCGATAATAATGGAAATATCGAATTAATGGAAATTTTTTGATTACAAAAACCTGTAAACGGGCTTTTCTTACGCGGCGCGGGGTTTGCGGATTTTGGGTTTTGGTGCTGCCTGTTGCGAATGGCCTGCCAGCCAATCTGCGACCTTTTCCCACACGTGTGTGCGAGCTTGACCGCCCAAAATAACACCCATGTGCCCGCCGGGGGCAATCAGGAAAGATTTGTCTTTGGAGGAGACCATGGACAGGCTTTTTCTGGCCATGCTGGGGGGCACCAGGTGGTCGGTTTCCCCGGCAAACACTAGCATGTTGGCTGTGATATTGCTTAGTTCGGAAACCTGGTCGCCTATTCTGACTTTGCCATTGGCCAGCCTGTTGTCCACCGCGAAGCGGATCATGAAGTCGCGAACCACGCCGCCCGGGTAAAGCATCATGTTGTTCAGGTAGTCGGCTGTGGTGGTGTGTTGTTCTACAAAATCACGGTCGTTCAGGCGGGTCAGCAGGTCCCAGTAAGTGGTGATGCTGGCCATCGGCGCGGTGAGTTTGAAACCGAGGCTGACCATCCAGCCGGGTGGGCTGAACAGGGTGGGATTGATCCGGTCCAGGCGAAATTCGCTGTATTTGCGAATGAAGCGCGCTGTGACGTTCAGTGTGTTGGACGCAAAGGCCATGATGTTTTTGCCGTCGCGAAGGTCGATTGGGCTGGCCACGGTCACCAGGTTGCGAATGTGTTTGTCGTGCCCGTAACCGCTGTACAACAGGCACAGCAAGCCGCCCATGCACCAGCCAAACAGGGAAATGTCTTTGGATTGACTGTGCTGGCGAACGGCTTGAAGGGCTTGGCCCATCATGGTGTGGCTGTAGTCGAACAAGCCAAGGTGGCCGTCTTTGCGTTCAGGCTTGCCCCAGTCGATCACATACACCCGATAGCCCGCTTCAACCATGGCTTTCACCAGGCTGCGGTCTGGCATCAGGTCAAATGTTTCTGTGGTGACACCCAGAGGTGGCACCAGTACCAAAGGCACTGCGTGTTGCAATGCCGCACCGGATGTGGGGTTGGAGGGCGCGTAGTAGCGCACCCGCATGGGCAGGTGCTCGGCAATTACGTCGTATTCGGTTTTGCCCGACTGGATCAGGATTTCCTTGCGAAAAAACCAGTCCGCCGCATTGGTCGCGGTGTTCACGGCCAATTCGTGGATTTTCAAAGCGGATCTGAGTAGTTTTTTCACGGTTGCTGCGGTGCAATGTTGGGATGGACGAAGTTTATACGCAGCAATGGGCGTTTCGGATGAGGGTTTACTCTAAATAGGCCGCTGCTGCTTTCAGCCTTCCATGCTTGCCCACATACCGCTCCAGATCCGCATGCCCGCCTGGTCCACTTCATCCACTGCGTTCAAGAACCGTTCCCGGGCCTGAACATCCACCCACTCGGCTGGCAGGAAGGGGTCGTACACCACATGCTTGATCGCTGTGCCGCCGAGCAAAAATGATTCACGCGCGGCCACTTCCGGTTCCAGTGACTTAAAACGATCCAGCCAGGTGCGCATCTTTTTCTCAAGCTGTACGTAGTTTTGTTCCAGCGCGTTGGGCTTCCACAGGGCGCTGATGCGCTGGGTAAACTCGCAGTCGAACTGCTGCGCAACGAACACAGGCGCTTCTTTTTCAAGGCCCAGTTTGTACAGCCTTGCCCGCACTGTTTCAAGCGTGTCTTCAATGTTGTTGGGTCGAATGAACAGGTGTTCATTCAGGGGCTGAAAGCCGAGCATCAGCAATGCACGGGCGCGGGCGCGCTGCTGTTTGGCTTCGCTGCGCGAAAGCTTTTCAGCCTGAACCACAATGTAGCTGCCATCCCATGCGCGAACGCGGGTGCTGCGGGTGCGCCAGGCAGCCACGTCGTCGGCCAGGGTGTGGGCGTCGTCGGTCAACTGATAAAGGGCGCGGCCTGCCGATTCAATCAACCCTTCCGATGAAAGGCGCACCAGCGCCACGCGGGTGTTGTTCACGCTGATGTCGAAAATGCCGCAGGCGGCAATGGCCTGTTTGGCAGAAAGGGGGCGGCCTTTGGATGCAAGTAACAGGTCGAGAATCAGGCTTTTGGCGGTGGGTTTGCGCACGATGTGGTTGTTCTTCTAAGGCAAACCTGAAGTGTATGCAAGGCAGGCCTTGCGCGCAAATTTGATCACAGGTTTGTGCGATCATTGGCTCACCCAGAATAAGGAGACAAAATGATCAGGGCATGGATTTCCCGGGCTGCAGACCAAGCGCAGGCCGAGCTGGAAACGTTGGATGAATCTGAATTCACCGGGCAAGACGTGGTTTTGAAGCTGCACTACAGCTGCCTGAACTACAAGGACGCGTTGGCGCTAACCCACACTGCACCCATTGCGCGCAAATACCCCATGGTGCATGGCATTGATGCTGTGGGCGAGGTGATTGAATCGAACACCAGCCAGTGGCCGGTGGGCAGGGTGTGCCAGGTGAATGACTGGGGGCTGGGCGAAACCCATTGGGGCGGCCTGGCCGAGCGGGCCAGTGTGCCTGCGCAATGGATTTCCCCGATACCTGAAGGGCGAAGTGCCCGCTGGGCGGCAGCCTTGGGCACAGCAGGTTACACCGCTGCCTTGTGCGTGATGGCCTTGCAAGACCACCCGGTGAAGCCCGGTGATGGCCCTGTGCTGGTGACCGGTGTCAGCGGGGGCGTGGGCACAGTGGCCTGCCTGCTGTTGCAGCATTTGGGTTACGAGGTGGTGGGGTTGACGGGGTCGATTGACGCGATGGGTGAGCCCGTGTCGGAATCGGCTGCCAAACATTTCGAGCGCTTGCAGTTGGGGTCAACCCACCTGATTCACAGGGAATCGATGTCGCGCCCCGGCAAGCCTTTGCAGAAAGAACAGTTCGCAGCGGTGGTGGACAGTGTGGGCAGCCACACCTTGGTGAATGCTTGCGCCCAAACCCGCTATGGCGGCGTGGTGGCAGCTTGCGGTTTGGCGCAGGGCATGGATTTCGAGGGCAGTGTGGCGCCTTTTATTTTGCGGGGCATTACCTTGCGCGGCATTAACTGCGTGTACAGAACACATGCCGAGCGCGACCGCGCCTGGGGCTTGCTGGCCCATGCGTTGGGCGAATACGACCTGGATTTCATGATCAAGGAAGTGCGGCTGGCACAGGCGCTGGACAGCGCCCACCTGGTGTTGGCCAATCAATTGCAGGGCCGCGTGGTGGTGAACTGTGCCTGAAAGCCGTTCAAGTTACCTGCCTTACCTTGCCCTGGTTTTAAATGCTTTTGTGTGGGGGGTGTCCTGGTGGCCCCTGCGTGAATTGCAGGGTGAGGGGCTACACCCGCTGTGGTCTTCCGCGCTTACTTACCTGTTGGGCGCGGTGGTGATGTTGTGTGCCATGCCCAAAGTGCTGGAGGAGTTTATGCAGCACAAACACCTGTGGATATTGGCCTTGGCTGCGGGCACCACCATGGTGGGCTTCAACTGGGGCGTGTCGATTGGCGAGGTGATCAGGGTGGTGTTGTTGTTTTACCTGATGCCGATTTGGGCCGTGTTACTGGCACGTGTGGTGCTGCACGAACGTATTTCGCTGAAGGCGATGTTGCGTGTGGCCCTTGCATTTGGCGGCGCAGTGCTGGTGTTAAGCCCCAATGGCGCTTTGGGTTATCCGGTGCCTTCGAACATGGCGGAATGGTTGGGTTTGATGGGTGGTGCGGCATTTGCACTGAACAACATCATGCTGCGCCACCAGGCACAGCGCACGCCACAGGCCCGTTTGTTCGCAATGTTCGTGGGAGGGGTGGTGGCACCCGCAGTGGTGGCCACTGTGTTGGCTGTGTTGTTAGGGCCGGGTAATTCAGTGGTGCAATGGCCTTCCGTGCCCGGCGGGTTTGGTGCGCTGGTGTTGTTGGGTTTTGCCGCCAGTTTGCTGGTGGCCAATTATGGTTTGCAATATGGCGCATCGCGTTTGCCGGCGAATATTACTGCGGTGGTCATGTTGTCGGAAGTGGTGTTTGCCACCTTGTCGGCCATTGTGTTGACCCACGAGGTACTGACCCTGCAAGTGGGCATAGGCGGGATGATGATTTTGGTGGCCGCTGCGCTAAGTGCGCTGGATGGCGGTGATGCGCATTGATTGTGGAGCACCGGCTTAAAACCTACTGTGAGTGATAGTGTTCGCTCGATGAAGTGACACGAATTGGCAAATTTGGATTTAATCTGTTTTAGTGATGAGTTAATCACTATTCATTGCGTATCAGCAGTGATATTATTTGTCATGTCTGAGCGTAAGGTTATTGATGAAATTCACAAAATTTCAGACAAGAAAGGAAATGGTCAATTAAGGCGGGAAGTGTGGGTTGATTGTTTGACGGGTGAAGTGGCTCGCTACAATTTAGCCTACATCAATCATCGGGTTTACAACCGTGACAATGGTCGTGTTGTAGGTTATGACAATGCGCACGACGGACATCATCGCCATGTAATGGGGCGCATTGAGCCTGTCGAGTTTATTAATTTCGAAGACATCGAATCAAGGTTTGAAAGTGATTGGCTTGCATTAAGAGGACACAAATGAATAAGTTGCTGATCAAAACTGGTTCGACTGAAACGTTTTTCAAACGTGGCAGGGATATTGCGAAAAAGGCTGACGCCCGTGGTCCATTAACAGATGAAAAAATTATTAGTTTTGAGGACCCCTCTGAGTTGGTTCGTTTAATGACCGATGCGCGGCTGGCTGTGTTTCGGGAGGTGAAGCACAGTGCGGGGTCTATCACTGATATTGCCGAGCGCTTGCACCGCGATCGGAGTGCGGTGAAACGTGACATCGATGCGCTGGCACTGGCTGGTTTGTTGAACGTTCAGGATTGCGTACTGCCTGGTCACGGTAGAATGAAATGGGTGGAGGCCGTGGCGCAGCGCCTTAGCCTTCGTGCTGAATTGGCGTAGTTTGGTCAATCAGCCGGGGATAAAGAACATCACTGTTTCGGTCCAGCCTTCGGTGTAGTGGCGCAAGTACACCTTGTAATCATTGCGTACACCCATAATGATTTCTGGCACCTGCCAGAAATGTGCCGGGTCGTGATACACGGCCACGGCCAGCTTGGGGTGATCTTCCTGAATGTGCCACTTCATGCCTTCCAGGGCTTTGGGTTCGGCACCTTCAAGGTCCAGCTTGATGAAGCTGACCGATTCGGTGACACGATTGTCCAGCGTGTCCACATCAATTTTCACACGGCCTGTTTCTGAAATTTTGCAGGCTGAGCCAGCGCTTGCGTCGAACGACAGCGTTTGTTTTTCGTTGAACAAACCCACTGGGTGCATTTGAATATTGTGGTGGGCGGCCAGTTTTTCTTTGGCAATCCCCAGTGTTTTTTCTGCGGGTTCGAAAAAGTGAACGCCACCGAACTGGGGGCAGTGCTTGATGAATTCTGCCGTGGTGTAACCGTCAAAGCCACCACCGTCTACGAACACTTCGCCTGGGGCGAATTTCACGAAGGGTTCGAAGTATTGTTGGTCGGCGGTGTAATCAAAAAAGCGCATGGCACGCAGGTTGGCGTTCAGGCGGAATTCCATGACGCGGTTGAACACTTCACGCGATTCCTGATCGGCAAACAGTTCACGCACCCATTCAAATTTCTCGGGATGCGCGGCGTATTCCTTCTGCGTGTCCGCCAAGGCTTGTACCTGCGGCAACTGGTAGTGGCTGGCATCGGCCACTGCAAAATAATCCATCGATGCCACGCCATTCAAACGCAGCAGTTTGTTCATGGCTGTTTTGGGGCGTGCCTGCGTGACGGTTGAAATCACCATGCTGCCTGCGGGCACGTCGCCCAACTTCACCACTGGTTTGCCCCGGTATTCGGTGGCGGTGGTGTACTCGTCAATAAAGCCGTCCAGGTTCGCCTTGTTGGCCACGGCATCTGCAAATTCATTGATGCCCAGCACATAGCGTTTCTGGGTGGTGTTGCCAAAGAATTCCGCGTGGAAGGCGGCGGCGTGGGCTTTCAGGCTGAGTTGTTTCATGACAGTACGGGCAGGGTGACGATGAATTCAGTCTACTGCCGGTTTTGTCGGGTCAAGGGCTCGAAAAGCGAGGGAAAACAGGTGCTTATCTACCCCACGGTGCGCTTATTTTTTATCCCAAGTCCCCATCAACCAATCCATGATCGGATAGGTAATGTTGAAATTTTTGTGCGCCATAATTCGCTGATCGTGGTGCGTGGTGTGCAAGCGCGCAAAGCGCGTGAAGCCCGGAATGCGGTGCACCCAGTGTTCTTTCTTTAAGTGGTAAGACAGGTGAAACAGTTCGTAATTCAGGTAGTAGGCCATGCCGGTGGCCACCAGCAGCAGGGCCACATTCGGGCTGAACAGCCAGGCCAGCAAAAAGCCCATGGGCACGAAAAACGCGACCACGAAAAAGCCGACAATGGCGATTGGAAACAGCACGGCTTTGAAGTCTTGGTTGGTGTCAATTTCCATGTGGCTGTCGGTGAAAAACTTGTGGTGCTGAAGTGAATGCCTTTTGTACACAAACCCCAGGCCTTTTACCGGGCGGTGCATGGCGTATTTGTGCCCGGCCCATTCCGCAAAGTTGGCGTATAGAAATGTGGCGGGTATGGTCAACCACTCCAGAAAACCGGGTGATTCAAGCCAATAAATGCACAGGGCGATGACGCCCAGCCCCAGGGTCATGGTCATGGCCAAGTGTAAATAGCCTTGGTACCCCGTCGATACGAATTCAGCCCGGTAGTTGGCACGCACCGATTGAACGGTTGGGCCTTGCGATTCCCTTTGCGCTTGGGGTTTGACTTTGGCATGCATTGTATTACTGTCTCCTGCACTGTGATTATTATTCTGTAATGTTAGATTGCCCTTGATCGCCTTGCATTTCAAGTGTTTTTGGCGATTAACCGCCCCTGCACTGGTACACTTTCTGAAAATACAATTCATATAAATGCACAGGAGACAGACATGAATACACCTATTGCCCCTGCCGAATGGCAGGCCCGCATCGACTTGGCGGCCGCGTACCGCTTGGTGGCCATGCATGGTTGGGATGACTTGGTGTTTACCCACATTTCGGCCCGTGTGCCGGGTGAGGAAGGTCACTTTTTGATCAACCCGTATGGCTTCATGTTTGAGGAAATCACCGCCAGCAGCCTGGTGAAGGTGAACATGAATTGCGAGAAAGTGGACAACAGCCCCTACGATGTGAACCCGGCGGGTTTCACCATTCACAGCGCGGTGCATGCAGTGCGCCACGATGCCCATTGCGTGATGCACACCCACACGGTGGCCGGTGTTGCGGTTTCTACTCAAGAACAGGGTTTGCTGGCCATTTCCCAGCAGTCGCTTTTTCCGCTGGCCGGTTTGGCGTATCACGACTACGAAGGCCTTGCTCTGCGCGAGGATGAAAAGGCCCGTCTGCAAGCCGACCTGGGCGAAGCGAACACCATGATTTTGCGCAACCACGGTTTGCTGACCTGTGGCCCCACGGTGGCCGATGCGTTTTTGAACATGTTCATTTTGCAGCGGGCCTGCGAGGTTCAAATTGCAGCGCAATCAGGTGGTGCCATGTTGATCCCAATTGCCCAGCCCATTGTGAATGGCATCAAGGCGGCAGCCGCGCAAGTAACCCGCGGTTTGGGGGGCAACATTGCCTGGCCTGCGCTGTTGCGCAAGCTGGACCGCGAGCAGCCTGATTACAAAAGCTGATTCGAAGTGCTAAACCCACTTTTTGAGTATTGCGATCACTGAAAACAAAAACCAGGTTGTGATTAAGGCGACGAACAAAGCTGTAGATATCACAAACAGAATTTCCAGGTCGCCTACCTGGTCAGCGCCTTGTGCGCCGACATTGTCGATGATCCAGTTACCAAACAATTTTAGAAATTGCGGAAATGAATCAGGCTCTTGATACCAGTGGCGCGTAAGCAACAGGGTGCATATACCAATCCACAGCGTTATGACTAACGTTCTAAACAAGCTTTTCATTTCACTGCGACCACGCCATAGGCTTGCAGCTCGGTGTTGGGTACATTGACTGTGCTTTGTTCCCTTCAGCATTGCACGTATTTGCAAGAAGTCTGCTGGTTTTTCAATCGTGATGCAATCTTCGCTTCTACCAAGAGGGCCTTTGGGATGTAAGCGGAACTGCCCGCGCTTTACTGCTTCGCAGTAAGTGATGTCGTCAATTTTGTTGTCTATCGCGTACAGGGAAAACCATTGGCTTTTGTCATCAAGACAATCGTAAAGTGCGCCTAAAAATCCGCCAGATTGTCGATCGACAATGTAATGTTTTCCGGGCGGTATGGGGCCGATACTGGGTATGCATATGGACTGCACTCGATTCGTGTGAACACCATTCCCGGAGAATGCTTCTGCCTGACGATTGGCGTACTTAAACTGGCTGCTGCGCTTGTTGTTTAATTCGAATTCGCAGTGAATCATCAAGATACATGTTAAAAAATGGTGAATATTTGCAGATTGTGCAGGGAGTCCAGATCATTGCGGAGTGATGTGAGTTTGTTTTTAGTGGCTTGCTTGGGTCACTCTGATGCCTTACTGACGCTGCGAGTTTCCACCTGTCACGGTGGAAACATACTTAGCCAGAATTTTCATTTGATCCGCAGTTAGGTGATCCACAAAAGGGGGCATGCTCCCTTTGCCGTTTTTAAGTGCGTTCAGCACGCGTTCTTCACTGGGCTTCAGTTCATCCAGCACCGGGCCTACTTTGCCTTTGGTGCCTGCGTCGGCCAGTGTGTGGCAAATGGCGCAGGCGGGTTCGGCGTCGGTTTGAAACAGTTTTCGGCCTTGTTCAAGTATGGCTGCATCTTCCAGTGCGAATGCGGTTGATGCACTCAAGAACAAAGCCAATAACAAACTGTTTCTAATCATCATCGCCTCTGGATCAAGCCCTCAACTTGCGGGCTTTGAACAAGCCCCAACTGCTGTCAAGAATATAGAAAAACAGGGCTTTCAGGGCGCTTTCGTTCGGGACAGGGTTTTTGCCCTTGCCCATGCGGTGAATTTGCCGGGTGTACCACTGAATTTCCAGCAAGCCGGTGCGGTCTACGGCCTTCACGCCGGTAATCAGTGGCTTGACGGGGTGCAGGGTTTCCTTGTTGTCCAACAGCCGCTTGGGCAGGTCGGGTTCAATGGCAATAGCGCGGGCCAGGCCGATCACGTCTACTGCGCCGGTGTTCAGTGCTTCTTTCATGCCGCCCACGGTGCGGAAGCCGCCGGTCAGCATCAGCGGCACTTTGCATACAGCGCGTACTTTCTCGGTGAAGTCGATGAAGTAGGCTTCGCGTTTCACGGTACTTTCTTTTTTCGGCTTGGCGGTGGCACCGGTCATGGCGGGGGCTTCGTAGGTGCCGCCGGACACTTCAATCATATCGATACCGCGGGCGGTCAGTTCCTGAATCACAGCCAGTGATTCTTCCTCGGAAAATCCACCTTTTTGAAAGTCGGCTGAATTCAGCTTGATGCCCACGGGGAAATCCGCCCCAACCTGTTTGCGTACTTCGTCGTAAATGGCCAGCACAAAGCGGCGGCGGTTTTCAGCGCTGCCGCCCCATTGGTCGGTGCGCTGGTTGCTTAGCGGGCTTAAAAACTGGCTGATCAGGTAGCCGTGCGCACCGTGAATTTGCACGCCATCAAAGCCGGCGTCTTTACACACTTTGGCGGTGCGGCCCCAGCGGGCAACCAGGTCCAGAATTTCAGTCTCGGTAAGTTCGCGCGGGGTGGCAAACATCATTTGCAGGCTTTTGTGAAAGGGCACTGCAGAAGGCGACACGGTTTCCTTGTTCATGCCTTTGGGGCATTGTTTGCCGGGGTGGTTGATTTGCACCCAGATTTTGCTGCCATGGGCCTGGCCTGCTTTGGCCCATTGTTGCAGCAGGGGCATGTCGCGGTCGTCTTCAATCACAACGTTACCGGGCTCTGCACGTGCGCGGCGGTCTATCATCACATTCCCGGTTATATTCAAACCAATACCACCGGCTGTCCAGCGTTGGTACACGCGCACAATTTGCGGTGTTACCCGGTTGTCGCGGGTGCCCAGGGCTTCGCTCATGGCGGCTTTTACCAAGCGGTTGGGAAGGGTTGTGCCGCAGGGCAGTGTCAATGGATCGCGAAGTTCAATGCGCATGGGGGAAGCGTCTCCGGTGTTTAGAAATTGAAAATTATTGTTGTCACATAGTAGCGTGCACGAATGAAAAAAATTGAAGTCAACACACTAATTTTTACGGTCTTTGCCATGTGCGCATTTGCGGCCAATTCGTTCTTTTGCCGCGCGGCTTTGGCCGCAGGGCAAATTGACCCGGCCAGTTTCACCGCCATTCGGCTACTCAGTGGTGCCATCACTTTGTGGCTGTGTTTGCGCATTCAAAACAAGGGTACACAGCAAGGCAGTTGGATGGGCGCGTGGGCCCTGTTTGGTTATGCGGTGCTGTTTTCCATGGCGTATTTGTACATGAGCACGGGCACTGGCGCATTGATTTTGTTTGGCAGTGTGCAGCTCAGCATGATTGGCTATGCTGCCACGCAGGGTGATCACTTGCGGGGCTTGCGCGCACTGGGCGCGCTGGTGGCTGCTGCCGGCCTTGTGCTGTTGGTGTGGCCACATTTGCAAACGCCTGCTTCTGTGTTGGCTGCCGTCAGCATGGCCTTGGCAGGGGCCTGTTGGGGCGTGTATTCCGTGGTGGGCAAGGGGTCAAAATTCCCTTTGGCGGACACGGCGGGCAATTTTTCCAGGGCTGCATTTTTAATGCTGCTGGTGTGGGTGGCGGTGTATTTTTCTGCCAAGGCTGGCTTTCACCTTCCGGGTGTTACAGTCGAGCGGGGGCTGGCCCTGCATACCGTGTACCTGCCCACACCCAGCGTGGCGGGCGTGTTGTTTGCCCTGGCGTCGGGTTGCCTGGCCAGTGGCATTGGTTATGCGGTGTGGTACAAGGTGTTGCCTGCCTTGCCCACCACATCGGCTGCCAGTGTGCAGTTGAGCGTGCCGGTGATTGCCGCGCTGGCGGGCGTGTTCTTCCTGAACGAATCAGTCACGATCACTTTGCTGGTGGCGATGGTTATGACTTTGGGTGGGGTGTATCTGGTTTTGCGGGCCAAGCGTTAAGGGTGCACGGTGTAACTTGAAAGGCGATGGATGAAAAAAACCGAAGAGCAAACTGAGAAGCAAACCGGGTCACAGCCTGTGGGTTTGTCGGCGTTGGCCAAGCAGTTTTATTTGCAGCACTGGGGCTTGTTGCTCAGTGGGGCCTTGCTGCTGGCTGTGGTGATTGCCCTGTGGCCTGTGTTGGCACCTTTTGTGGCGGCGTTTGTGTTGGCCTATTTGTTGGCGGCCCCAAGCCGTTGGGTGCACCGGAAATTGCGTGAACGCATTCCCTTGCCGGTGTGCGCGGTGCTCACATTTTTCATGCTGCTTTTGATTTTTTCCAGTGTGGGTTTGTTGTTCATCCCTGTGGTGCTGACCCAGCTTGAACTGATTCAAAACAACCTGCCACAACTGATTGTGAATGTGAAGCGCACGGTGTTGCCTTGGCTAAATGATGTGTTTGGCTTGAGCATTTCTGTGGACAGCACCGACATGAAAGACCGCATTGCTGCTTACATCAGCGAGAACCGTGGCACGCTGGCTGAGATCAGCACGAAGATACTACGCTCGGGTTCCCAATCGGTGTTGGGTATTACCGGTTTTGTATCGCTGACGGTAATCGCCACGCTGTTCATTCTTCCGGGATGGACCCAGATAGGAAAGCAGTTTCAGCAAGTTTTCCCACCGCACTTGTGGAAACGTGCGCAGCCTTTGTTCACCGAAATTGACACGGTGATGACTGAATACATCAAGGGCATGATGATTGTGATGTTGTTTCTCAGTACTTTTTATTCAATTGGCTTAAGCGTGGTGGGCCTTCAAAGCGGTTGGGCAATCGGCATGCTGGCCGGTGTGCTGTGCGTGGTGCCCTATCTCGGTTTTGCGCTGGCTTTGTTGGTGGGTTTGCTGACCGCTGCGCTTGAACTGCAAGGCTTTTTGCCCATTGTGCTGGTGTTGTTTGTGTTCATTGCCGGGCAGTTTCTGGAAGGTTTTGTGCTGACACCCCTGGTGGTGGGCGACAAAATTGGCTTGTCGGCATTGGCTGTTATTTTTGCTCTGGCATTTTTCGGAGCCTTGTTCGGTTTGGTGGGTGTGTTTCTGGCTTTACCATTGGCCGCCATTTGCAAGGTGGCGTATGTGCATGCCTTTGCGCATTATGAGCAAAGCGACTATTACCGGCGGGGAGCCTGAACAAACCAAAAAAGCCGGTGGGCTGCTCACTTCTCCCACCGGGTATTCATCCCAAGTTTTCTGTCACGAAATCTTCGGCATTAAACTGATAACAACTATCAGGCTGCATTGGCTTTCAGCTGATTGTTCATGCGTGCACGAATGGCGTTTGCAATGTCGGTGTTGGGCTTGCGGCCCGAGCCTTCAACCGTGGCCACAAAGTTGTCAATTTCTGTCAGGAAGCGGCTGTTGTCGTGCATCCAGGGGTGGAAGTCGGCTTTGAAGTAGTCCATGAATTCGCCGTTGGCCACGGGCTTGCGCAGCACGCCCACTTTCTTGCCCCACAACATTTTGCTTACTGCCCAGAAGCCTTTGATGTGGCCGCCTTTGATGGTTTTGTCGGCAAACACCAAGCGCATGTGGAAGTAGGCAACGAACGGCCAGAAAATTACGGTGGCCAACACCATGGCAAAGCGGCGGCTGAATCGGTTGCGCATGTTGTTGGGCAGCACATGATTCCACACGTCGTAGGCCACAGCCTTGTGTTCGGTTTCTTCATAAGCGTGCCACATCCACATTTGCTTGTAGGCGGGGTCGGATTTTTCACCCAATACATCGGGGTTGCGCAGCAACTGGTCGGCCATCAGTGCTGTGTAGTGTTCCAGTGCAATGGTGCCAGCCAGCGTCAAGCGCTTGCCCAGTGTTTTCTTGATGAAGGCCAGAAAGCCCCACAGGAAATTGTCCAGTTGCGATGCGGGCAGGCCGGCACGGTCCAGCATTTCGTTGTACTCAACGTGCTCGCGGCTGTGCATGGCTTCCTGGCCAATGAAGGCCACCACGGCCTTTTTCAATTCAGGATCCGTAATTTCATCGCGGTAGTTGCGCACGGCGTCCATGAACATGCGCTCGCCTGCCGGGAAGAACAGGGACAGGGCGTTCATGAAATGGGTCACGTGGGGACCTTGCTCATGCCAATTGGATACCTTTTCTTCAGGCAGATTCAATTTGACATCGCGACGAACAGGCATGATGTTTTTCATGGTTTGACTCCTACACTTGTTTTATTGTTGTTGCCACAATCGACCGTGACATTGAGCAATGTAACAATAAAATTTCGGCTCGACAATAGCAAAAACTGAGTGCTGATTCTAGAAACGAATTCGGGTTTTCCCGAATTAAAGTGCAGTTTTGAAACGGTCTGGAATGGGGGTTGAACGGCCAGTGACGGGGTCTACCCACACCATTTTGGCGCTGCCGGTGGCCACCAGCACTTCGGGGGCGTCGGTGCGGCGCATTTCGTAATGCTGCACCAGGCTGCTGCGCCCCATGTCGCCCGCCAACACTTTGATGGCAACAACGCCCGGTGCTTTCAGTTCTTTCAGAAAGCTGCATTCGGTGTGAACAATCACCACGTAGGCGGGGTTGTGGTTGGTGTTTTCGGGAAACTGGTCAATCCATTCAACACGGGCTTGTTCAAAACAGCGGAAGTAGACGGTGTTGTTCACATGGCCAATCTGGTCCATGTCGCCCCAGCGAAGCGCAACGGTGGTGGTGTAGATTTCTTTCATGTGGTTTTAACGTTGGTTGCGTTGTTCGGTGCGCCATTGCCATGGCGCCAGTGGTGCAGTTTGTTGCCACAGGCCTTTGCGCTGGTTGCGAGCCTGGTTTTCGGCGGTTTCGTACAGCACGCGGTCTTCGCTGCTTTGGCTGCGCGCAAATTCCCAATACCACCAGGCGTGTCCTGCTTCAATGGCTTTCAGGTTCACGTCGGTTTCTGCTTCACACAAACGCTTTTCGCAACCTTCAACTGGCAGCACCACTTTGGCCACCTGGCGCTTGTAGCGGTCGGTGTTGTTCACCACAATTTTTACGTTTTTGTTCATGACCTGTTGTGTAAGCCAGGCTTTTGACTGTTCGCCACCGGCTTGTTTCAATTCGGGCGAATCCACAGCGTGCATGCGAATTTTGAGGGTGGCGCCGTCGCGGTTGCGAACGGTGATTGTGTCGCCGTCGACCACGCGGGTCACCTTGGCCAAATAAAAACTGCCCGACCGTGCATTGGTGGTTTTGCGCGGGCTTTCCTCGGCGGCGTTGGGGCCATACGGGCTAAGGTAATAGCCCAGCACGGCCAAAACCAGAGTCAACACTTTAAAGATCATATTGGGTTTGAGAATGTTCACGGTTAAGATGGCAAAAAGCCTTCACGACAACAAAAAACAGCCGAGCGTACCATGGACAGAGTATCCCTGCAGTTCAACAACGACAACACCGTGGCCACTGTGGCCCTGAATCGCCCCGAGAAACACAACGGGGTGGATTGGCCCATGTTGAAAGCAGTGCGCAAGGTGCAATTGCAATTGGCCAAACACAACACATTGCGTGCGGT
Organism: Limnobacter sp.; assembly: GCF_036846585.1. Classification (GTDB taxonomy): domain Bacteria; phylum Pseudomonadota; class Gammaproteobacteria; order Burkholderiales; family Burkholderiaceae_B; genus Limnobacter. The sequence continues at coordinate 68,465 of NZ_DAIUBR010000005.1, forward strand.
TGTTTTGAAAGGCGAGGGGCCTTCGTTTTGCGCCGGGCTTGATGTGAAATCGGTGATGAGCAACCCCAAAACTGCCGTGGTGATGTACGCCAACCTTTGGTTGCCCATGCGCAATATTTTTCAAACCTGGAGCATGGGGTGGCGCGACCTTGGTGTGCCCGTGATTGCGCAAATTCATGGCAATTGCTTTGGTGCCGGTATTCAGCTGGCTTTGGGCGCAGACATTCGTGTGTGCACGCCCGATTCACAATTGTCGATTCTTGAAGCCAAGTGGGGTTTGGTGCCCGACATGGGCGGCGGCGCGCTGTTGCGTGAATTGTTGCCCGTGGATGTGGCCAAGGAATTGACCATGACTGGCCGTGTGCTCAGTGGTGTTCAAGCGAAGGAATTGGGTTTGGTGACCCATGCCGTTGATAATGTGGATGACAAAGTACAGGCCCTTGTACAGGAAATTCTGACCCGTTCACCCGATTCGGTTGCGGCCAGCAAGTTCATGTTGCAGCGGATTTTCGGTATCGATGAAGGGGCGCATTTAACGCAGGAACGCCGCTGGCAGCGCCGCCTGTTGGGTTTTAAGAACCAGCGCATTTCGGTGGCGAAAAACAGCAAACAGCCCACCATGCCTTTTGCGAAACGCCAAATTCGCTGACCCCCAACTTGATGGGGTTACTTAATCTTCACCCGCGTGCGGGGCCAGGGCAATGCCAAACAGAAATGGCCAGCGCTGGAATGAATCGTACACCGCTTGATCGTACTGAATGTCTTGATACATGTTGTGGTCAAAGCCGTTGAGCTGCGCACTCAGGGCGTAAATGTCGTGCGCCATGTCGGCAGGCGGCATGAACAGGGCGGGTGGATTGTGCGGGTCGAATGTGGCGGCCATGTGTTGTCCGTGTTGCTCAGGGCGCTGGTGCGGTTTGCACGGGACCCAGTATTTTCCAGCCAGTGCCCGGTGCTTTCATCCAGTAAGAACCCTGGCTTTCCATCACGGTAATATTACCTTGTTGCGCAACAAAGCGTGTGCTGGGCAAGTCGCTCAGCAACACGGGCCAGGCTGGGCGCAGCTGTTGCTCGGCAGGCAGGGCCATCCAGCGGTTCAGCAGTTCACCCAATGCTGTGTAGCTTGTGGGCTGCCTGACCGTGACTGACCCGCCTGGTGCGGCCACATAACCTGGTGCCATCCAATAGCCAAACACGGGTACTTTGGTAATGGCCGGGGTGGGCAGTTCCCGCAGCCCTGGCAACTGACCGTACTCGCCGGTTAAACCGGCTCCGTGTTCGGGTACCACCAGCACCAGGGCTTTGCGGTCACTGCGTTTGATTTCGCCCAACATGGATTGAAGGTCATTCAGCACGCGCTCAAGCCGCAGGGGGTAACTTTCCAGGCTGTTCAAATTGCTGTTGGGAAAGCGATTGCCATCGTGCAGGGTGATGCTGTTGTAGTAGTACGCTACAGCAGGGCCGCTTTGTTCGATGCGCTTTTTCCACCAGGTGCGCAGGTAATCGCCGTCGCGCCCAACCTGTGAACCATCAAATGCCTGTACCCCGGTTTGCACTTCGTTGTGTGCAACACGCTGTTTGGCCGCACCCCCCAGGTTGCTGTTCACCAGTTTGGTGAAGTTTTGAAAGCGGCCATCGTGATTCAAGCCTATTTCCACTTCGAAACCCACATCACGAAGCTGGTCAAACAACATGCAGTTGTTTGCTGTACGGTTGTACAGGGCATCGTGTTCGGTCTGCCCGCATTTGCCCCGCAACAGCCGAATGGCTGCCGGGCCTGAATAGCTGGTGGCGGAATTGAAGTTCTCGAACATGAAGTCGGCTTGCCGGACAAGTGGATGCCGACTTTGTTTGGCATATTGCAGGTCGGCCCAGGACATGGAGCAGATTTGCAGCACGATCACATCAAAGTCGGGGGGTGTTGTGGGTGCGAAAGGTGTCAGTGCCACTGTGCGTTGACGCTCGAAAAAGCCGTTCAATGTTGCGCCTGGTCCGGCACTTTCATTGTTGTCGTCGCGCAGTTTGACAGCACTTTCCTGATCCCGTGCCACGCGCAATTTTTTCAGGTCCGCCTGCCCCAGTGCCAGCAATTCAGCCGGTGACAGGTTCACACGCGCCTGGGCCATTGGTTCGACGGTCAGGGTGCTGGCCACCTGCGATTGCTGTTGAATCACGGGCAATGTTTGCAGCAGCATGACCGCAAGCAAGCCAACCCCGACCCAGGTGCTGATGCGCAGGTAACGGTCCAGCACCCGAACCAGTATGAAGCTGGCAAGGGCACCCCACAGCATCCAGGGTTGAATGGTTCGTTTGGTCAGTTCCCACAGATAGTCTGGCGAAAAGCCGAACAGTGCCTTGATCTGGTCCACCAGTGCCCACGACACCGCCAGCCCCAGTTCATGCAATAGCAAGGCAATGGCTGGGCCGGTGAACAATAGGTAACGCAGCACTTTTACCAGCTGTTTGTTGTCGTATGCAGCCGGGTTTGTGGCGATCAGCAGGGCAAACAGCGCAAGGTTCAATACGGGGCTTAGTACAAGTTGGCCGACAAAGTGCAAGCCAAACTTGATCAGGAAGTACAGGTTCCACAACAGCATGGTTCTAGTTCTCCCACTTCTCGTTGTGTGCCTTGTTGCCCATCAGGCGGTTGCCCACTTCTACAGCACCTTTTCGCAGCCAGGCGAAAAGACGCACATAGCCGATCATGCCTTTGGCAAACACATCTTTCAGGCCCCCAAGTGCACGGTCACGGGTTTGGTCTTCCTGCCAGTTCAGCCATGCGTCTGCGCGTCCGAAAGTGCATTGGATCAACTGGGTTTCCTGTTCGGGGGTCAGGTTGGTGAACAGCGCTTCCACGTGACCGCTTTCGGTGAAGTGGATCTTCGCCGGAAACAGAAATTCTCGGTCACCGCGGTGCAAGCCCACCTGCACCTGACTGAATTCGGCAATGCCTGTGGCGTCGGCAACAGCCAGTGTCAAGCCTGCTGCTGAATACTCTTCGGTGTAGCAGCTGATTGTGTAGCCACCAGGCAGTTTGAGAAACGCGGGCATCACCATCCTGACGCGGTGGTGAACATGTTTTTGAATGGATTCCGTGGCCACGCCAACGGCGGCACCCAATATGGCCAGGTTAAAGCCACACCACAACAGGTTCATCACCACAGTGCCGGTTTCATGCGTGTTGAATACAAACAGGCGCAACACGCCCACGCCGAAGCCTAGCAGATTGAGCAACAGCAAAATAAGGTAGGGTTTGGCAATGTTGGCGTCGAAGTAGCTTTCCTCGATCAAGCCACCTTTGGATGTCACGTTGAACTTGCCCAGCTTCGGGTTGATGAAGGCCAGTGTGGTGGGCAAAATGATGTACCAGGACAGCACGGTTTCATACACCTCAGACCAGAATGATCGTCTGTATTTTCCCTGAATGGCCGAGTTGGTGTAGCTGGAAATAATCAGTTGCGGCAGGGCATAACTCAAGATTGTCAGTGCTGCAGCGTTGATCAGGTGTTGTTCGAAAAACAGGTAGGCCATGGGCATGACCAGAAAGACAACACGCGGAATGCCATAGAAAAAGTGCAACATGGCGTTGGAATAGCAAATGCGCTGAAACAGGCTGAGCCCCTTTTTGAACATGGGGTTGTCGGTTCGGAAAATTTGCGCCATGCCGCGCGCCCAGCGAATGCGCTGACCAATGTGGCCTGCCAGGGTTTCAGTGGCCAGCCCTGCGGCCTGAATGTTGTTCAGGTACACGCTGTTGTAGCCCAGCGAATGTAGTTTCAATGCGGTGTGTGCGTCTTCTGTCACAGTTTCTACCGCAATGCCACCCACTTCAAGCAAGGCTTTGCGTTCAATCACTGCGCAACTGCCGCAAAAAAACGAGGCGTTCCAGTAGTCGTTTCCATCTTGAATCAAGCCGTAGAACAGTGAGCCTTCATTGGGCATTTGCCTGAAAAAATTGAAGTTACGCTCAAACGGGTCGGCCGAGAAAAAATGGTGGGGCGTTTGCACCAGTACGCACTTGGGGTCTTTTGCAAACCACCCCATGCTGGTTTGCAAAAACGAACGCGTGGGAATGTGGTCGCAGTCGAAAATGGCGATGTACTGGCCATGGGTGTGCTTCAGGGCATGGTTGATGTTGCCGGCTTTGGCGTGTGAATTGTCGGGTCGTGAAATGTATTCGACACCGGCCTGTCTGGCGAATTCTTCAAAGGCGGGGCGATGGCCGTCGTCCAGAATGTACACGGTGATTTTTTCCAGCGGCCAGTCCACTCCTTTCGCGGCATACACAGTGGGGCGCACCACCGACAAAGGTTCGTTGTAGCTGGGAATGAATACATCCACTGTGGGCCAGTCGTTCAGGTTCAGTTCCAGCGGCATGGGTTTGCGTTTCAGGGGCCATGCGGTTTGAACAAAACCAAAAATCAGAATGATCCAGGTGTACGCTTCAGCAATCACCAGTGTGTAGCCCAGAAATATTTCCGTGCCGCTTTCCAGGTCCAGTGAACTGGTGAAACGCCAAAACACATAGCGGGCCAGCAGCAGCATGGTCAGTGCCATAAGGCACAAATTGGCAAAGCGTTCAGGCATGCGTTTGAACAGAATTGCAAACAGGTAGCACACTGCGATGAAGACCCATTGCCCGGCCAGTGGCAGTGAAGCTTGTGCGGTGAAAAGAAACAGGGCCAGGGCACTTAAACCCAGCACCCAGCGCGCGGTCTTGAACCGAAGTATTGTGTTGCGCGACTGTTCTATGCGTTCTTCAAGCCGGGCAGCGGCCATCAGTTTGTCAGTCACGCGCACCAATGCGTGTCGAAATGCACGGAACGGGCGTTGTACTGTGAAATCAAAAAGGCTGGCGATGGGGCTGAAAATATCATGCAAAGCCACAACAACAATTCGCAAAACAAGGTACAGCACATTGCGGTTTTGCGCGTGGCCAGGTGTGTGGCTCGGGGGGCTGCTCAGTGTGCTGTTCAAGCTGTCCGGGCGCAACCAAAGTGCCTGAAATAGCCGCAGCATGCGAGCCCGGGTGCTTAAGTGCGGGAACTCCCGCAGGTCCAGCAAGCGCTCAAGTTGCTTGATCAATCCTGGTGAGGCGCTGCTCATCCGATCTCCGCGTCGATCCAGTTGCACAGTTTTTGTTGATCGTCGACCAGTTGTGAACGGGGTGCGTAATCCAGCAGGGGCAGTCCGGCTGCAAGGCTTTCAGACAGGGCTTGGTCTTCATGCAGGTAAAACGGCAGCAGACGATGGCTCAGTTTCATTTTGCACAGGGTCCATAGGTCCAGATGCAACACCTTGGTTGAATCAAAACGGTTCATCAAAAAGTACGATGCACCACGGCTTTCAAGCAGGTGTGGCAGCAGGGTGTTCACGCCCAGAATGGAAGCAGAATCGGGAACCAGCGTAACCAGGTTGAGATCGGAAAGCGCCATGATTTTCTGCACCCAGGGTGCAGGCCAACGTGGCAGGTCAACAATCACCACACCGTCGTCTTCAAACTGCGCATGACGAAACAGCGCGGTCAAATTCTCGGGCTGCTCCATCAACATCTGGTCCACGGCCAGTTGTTCGAGCAGGCTCAGTTGCCCAAAGGGCAGCAGTTTGAAACCCGCGGTTGTGGTTGCAACCACGCTGTCCAGTTCCTTGACCTGCAACAGGGCTTGACCCAAACCGTTCGGGCTGGCTTGCGCGTAGCCCAGCTGAAACTCAATGTTGTTTGCCGGGTCGGCCTGAACCAGCGTTACTTTTCTGCCCAGCGTGCACAGGTTCGATGCGGCTGCAATGGCCAGGCTGGTGCGTCCTGCACCGCCTGTTGGCGAGACCAGGGCAATGATGATCATGCGTCCTCTTCGTCAGTGGGGCCGGCGATCCATTTGCCGTGCCGTACCAGTTGGTAACAATCGTCGGGTAACTTGTTGTTGCTCCAGTTGGCCCAGTCGCTCAGCCATATCCGGGAGGCGGGAATTCTCATCATTTTGCCGATTAGGACAATGGTCAACAAGACGCCAAGGAGCAGACCGCCCAGAATCAGTGCAAAGACAATCATGTTTGTCCTCCACTCAACAGTTGGGCAATGCGTTGCAGCCAAGGGCGATTCGTATTTGTCATGTCCCGGTTCTCATCCCACAGTTCATCCAGTTTCACGGGTTCGTTGGGGTCGGCTGCCATCAGGTCTTCAACCGACAGGGGTTCAAGTTCTTCGTTCAAGTCCGCCAGCAGTTCAGTTTGTTCTTTCATGCCGATAAACTGAATGTCGCCGCTGAACAGGGTGGTCAATTTTTCCCTGAAACACGAGCCAAGCCATTGGCGATAGTCTGATTCATCGGGTTCATCCACCCAAATTTTGAGCACGTAAATGGCTTCGCGGGTGGCGGTGAATACACAGGTCGCCCGGGACCAGTTGGCCAGCCGCAATGCGGTTTGTGCGGTCATGTGCCGCATCAGCGAAAGCCGTGTAATGGTGCTGTGCATGGACCATCGTTGTGACAGTTCCAGCATCATCAGGCCGTGCGTTGCAAATGAGGGGTTGGCCACCAGCGTCAGCAGGCCCGGCATGAATATCTCGTGCAGATCACGGGCGAAATTGTCGGCATGTTCAGAATCGGGCAGGTCTTTCAGGTCAGGCTGCTGAATCCGGTTGTTGGGCAGTCCCAGCCAGGTTGCAGGATCCTCATTGTTCAGCATCACCGAGTCTGCACCCATTCGCAACAGCACGGAAGCATCGAGAGAACTGAATTCTCCGTGGGCTTTTACATGGACACCGCTTGCTGCGTTGTCTGAAAAACGAAGGCGATGGCAGGCTTGCGCCAGTTGTTTCAATCCACCAAATTGCTGACTGTCCAGCACGTGGTGAACGGGTAGTTGCATCATCTGGTTCGTGTCGGTCCACAAATTGGTTTGCATGCCCCACTGGGTCGGCCACCAGGGGCGAAACTCGAAGTCCCCCCGTTCGTTGACATCGGCCAAGCCGTCCGCAAACACGCTCCATTGGGGCAGGTCGCCCTGCACCACGGTGACCACGCTGGCCCGGGCGTGCAGCGCCCACTGGTGCAAAAGCCGCATGTGTGCCATCGGGTTGCGTTTGCTCAGCACCTCGTCTTCCTGATTAAACCAAAGCCCTGCGTGTTCAACAATCACAAGGCTTGGCTTGAGCACACACAATGTGTTGAGCGATCGGCAAAGCTGGCGAATACCCGTGTGTGCCCGGCCTTGTCGCCACACGTCGCGAACCGACACCACGTCTAGCCCTTTCGGTGCCTTGGCCTTGTTGCTCAGGTAAGGCTCAAACATGTTGCGCAGGTCGCTTTGCCGGCTTGTTGTCAGCCACAGGCAGGCTTTAAACGAAGTTTCTTCCTGCGAGTCCAGCCAATGCTGCACCAGACCTTGCGAGAAATTTCCTGCATGGGGTGCGCGCAACACATAGGCACCGGGCTTGGGCAGGTCAATCATTCAGAACCTCGAGTAGGGTGCAACGCCCTCGGGCGGTGCGCTCAATTCGAAGAAATCGCCAAAGGAATACTTCACGTAAGCCTGCAAGCGATCCGGGTTGTAGCCTTCCGACCGGTCTATTTCAAAGTAAGCGCCCACCACCAGGTTTTTTATGATCTGCCGCTCAAGCGCAAGCCGCAAGCCCGTGCTGCCGCCTCCACCGGGGCCGCCTGCCTGCAAGGTGGGGTTGCCTTGCGCAGCGGCGGCTGCGGCAAGTTCGGGGTGAAGCGGGTAAAGCTGGGTGTCGTCTTCACGCGATTCACTGGCACCAAGCCGGGCTTGAATTTGCCAGGACCAGTCATTGAGGCGACCCGTCCAGGTCACCGGGAATGTCAGCGATGCAAACGCTTGCGGGCTGTAATAGCCACCTTGCCCGAAGCTGTAGAAACGCAGGTTTTTCTGGAACGACCACAAAAACAATGAGGCAGCAATTTCGACTTCGTGCCCCGGGCGCTGGTACACGGTTTTGCCAACAATGCCTTGCAGGTTTACTTCTGTGTTGTCTGGAATGTTCTTCCCGGTGATCAGGTTGGCGCGTGCAATGCCAACAAAGTCCAGTGTGGGGCTGAAGGCTTCGTAATACACGGCGCTTACGCCATTCCTGCGGGCACCCCCCCATGTTTCACCAGTCAGTGGATCGACCGCACCTGTGGTTGACAGCACGCTGCCATTGACCATGCGACGCGCCACTTCCAGTCGAAGTGATCCATTGCCCAGGTCCGTGCGCCATTGCACCCCTCCCACCCAGTCATTGACCGGGTAGTCGCCCACGGTGGTGCCCAGGTCGATGCGGTACTGGTCTGTTTGAATGCCAACACCCACCACATGCCCATTGTAATTCTGGTCAAGGCGATCGCTTGAAATGGCGGGGTCTGTGGCCAGTGTGGTGCCCAGCTTTGCAAAGTTACTGGCGGTGGCCGGGTTCACGCGGCCTGATTTGGCGTTCAGTGTGTCGGCGCGCAGGAAAAGGGTCCTCTCGAAATCCAGCGGCAGGTCTATCTGCAGTGGCACTTCGTTTGTCTCGATTTTTGACACGCCTTCTTCGCCGTCGATCACTGCGTTGTCATACGACATGCGAAGGCGGACCTGCTTTTTTTGTTGCAGGTTTTGCTCGATGTCTTGTACTTCGGGCTCGGCGCGCCATGTTGGATTCGCCCCCATGGCATTGGCCAACTGGTTGTAACGGCCTTGCTGTTCCAGTGCGCGAAGTGAATCCAGATGTCGGCTGTACAGCACACGTTTTTCAAGGGCACTCATGCCCTCGGTCCAGTTTTCTCGTGGCACGGCGTTGATCAAATCAAGCGCATCCTTGCCCCGGTTCTGGCGGGCTGCCAGCAAGGCAGATGCAAAGCGCATTTCCGCACTGGGGTCTTTGGACATGCCTTGGTCCATCAACCGCTGGGCTGATTGTTTGCTGCCCATGTCGCCTTGATCGTCCAGCAGGGTGGCCAGGTCGTAGCGGAACCAGGGGTAAGCCGGGTTCAGGTCAATGGCTTGCTGCAAAAGGCTGGCTGCGGCTGTGGTGTTGCCTTGCTGAATGTGTTGTTGTGCCTGATCACCAAGTTGCTGCCCACGCTCAAAGTTGGAAACCACTGGTGTTTCGGTTGTTAATGATGGAGGTGATGGTTCGATGACTGCCGCGTTGATCGGGGGTTTTGGTGTGGTCCGGGGTGCGGTTTTGCGTGTTGCTGGTTTTGTAATGCCGCCCAGTTCAGCCAGCAGTTTGGTGTAGCGCAGGTCTTCGGGGAACTGCTGCATCAACGCCAAGGTTTGTTTTTTGGCGTATTCGCGGCCTTCGGTTGTGCGGCTCATCAAACGGTAAATTTGCACCGCGGCGTCGCCCAATGGGGCTTGCGGTAAAAGCTGGCGCAAACGCTGTGGCAAATCGACCGGTACTTGCTCACTGACAGCCAGGTAACGCAGTTCTGCAAATGGCTGTCTTTTTTCCCCCGCCAGCGCAATGGACTGCTGAAGTTCAATCGCAAAAGGGTGGTTGCCGTGAAGCATCTGTAATTTGCCTAGCCACACGTTGGCAGCCTGAATGTCGCCACGCGCCAGGTCGATCAGCCCTTGCCAGCGCAGTGCGGATGCATTGCTGGGGTCGAGCAGCAGGATTTTGTTGAATGATTGCACGGCCAAATCAAACCGATAACGTTCGTACCAGTAAATGCCTTTGTCGCTCAGGGTGCGAATGCTGGTTTGCTGGTTTCCCTGCGCGGCAATGCCTGGTGTGGGCAGCAAAAGAGGAATGCCCGCAAAGCATGCGTGAACCGCAAGGCTTAACGCACAAAACCTGAAAGAAAAGCGCTTAGCCACAGTGTTTGACCTCTTTGCCTTTTGGCAAAAGCGCCCCCCAGGCGTTGAAGCGATACTGTTTGTCCATGAACCCCTGCGCAAAAAGGGCAAGTGCACCGTTGTAATAACCGTATTGCAACCAGACAGCCTTGTCGGCTTTTGTCAGGGTGTTTGCATGGAATGTTTTGGCCAGTTCAACTGCGCCTGTGGCCTGTAAAAAAGGCGCCACGGCAGCCTGAAAGCCCTTTGGTCCCGCTTGCGGGGAAGCATCGCCACTTTGTGGGTCAACCCACTCCGGCATGTTCTGGCGCTTCAGCAACAGGGCCACTGCGGGCGACAATTGCTTTAATAAGGGGGCAACCACCGGGTCGCCGTTGTTGCTCATCCCGATCCACATGTAGGTGCGAATGGCATCGTAGTCGCCGCGTTGTTCGTCATCAGGCAGACTCATTTCGCCGTTGTTGTACAACACCCAGTCTGGATAAAATCCGCTTCGCCCGGTGTCCAGCAGCAGGCGCTGGCTAGCCAGGTAAACATTTGCCCAGCGGGGGTCGTCTGCCCAGGCATTGGCAAAGCGCGCCATCATGAATGGGGGCAGGTAGCTGGGGTTCAACCTGACAGCCCCATTGGCTTGTACAAAGCCATTCTTGCCGGGCAATATGCTTAAACCCAGGCCGTGCACCTCCAAGCTTTCCTGATCCAGAATCAGTTTGCCCAGCGCGCGCGCCTTGTCGGCATACGGCGCATGGCACCACACGCGGCTTGCTTCCAGCAGGGTGTAGGCGATCCAAAGGTCTGCGTCCGAGGCACTGTTGCCATCAATCACCCCCCAGTTGTCGCCTTGTTTGCCCCATACCCAGGCAGGCAGTTGCTTGCCCAAATCGCCCGCACTCAAGTTGTTCTCTGTCCAACCCAATAGTGCATCGAATGTTTTTCTGTCCTGCGCTACCAGGGCGAAAAACAAGCCATAAGCCTGGCCTTCCGATACGGTGCGCAAATCAGCCTGACTGTGGTCGATCACCCGGCCATCGTCGCTGACAAACGCTTTCTTGAAGCCTTCCCAAGCGGACCAGGATGGCGCTGCACCGCATCCGCTTGTTGCTGCAAGCGCCAAAGCACCCAAAAACAGACGAACACCCACCGTGCGCCAAAACGCCATGTCACCCACCTTTTGCGCGGCGTGACGCGCGACCTGACAGCCAGACAAATGCCAGCATGGCCAGAACGACGCCTGCCAGTGCACCGCCCACCGCGATCAGCGCCGGGTATTCTGAGAACACAATCCGCAAACGCAGCCACCAGGGCAATGCGCCGCTGATGTAGGTTTCGCCCAAACTGTAGCTTTGAATGTCGTCGCCGCGAATCAGGCTGACGCTGCCTTTGATGCCGGCCACATCACCGTAATCAGACAAGGCCGCGATCGCGCGCTCGAAGCTGTCCTGGTCGGTGCCAGTGATCACCACGCCTGCTTTTCCGGCTGCCCAGTGCGATTCAAACCCCATGATCGCGCCCAGCGAGCCCGCTGTTTGAATCAAGGCTCGTGCGTCGTCACCGGGCTGCAGGTCGGTGTCGTTTTGCCACAAACCCTTGAGCCACTGAAATGCAGGGGGCAGGCCCATGCTGCGTTCCGTGGCGTTTAACACCATGGGCAAATTCATGTTTCCAGCATTCAGCCAGGGCAGGCGATCGCTGGTGCCAATAGCAAGCCAGTTTTTCCCGCCCACGCCTTGTGGGTTGTCTGACACAACCAGGCTGGTGCGTGTGGCAGGCAAGCCTGTCCACTGGCCAAACAGCCCCATCACGTTCAGGTACGAACGAATTTCAAGCGGGGTAGGGTTGGCTGGCAACACGATCGCGGTATCTGACAAATCGGCCATGATGCTGAACGGGTAACCGCCATTGGCAAACGCTGTCAGGTTGGGCATGCGGGTGTAATGCGGCAGGTTGGAAAAATCCAGCGTTGATTCCGGATCAATGGAACCCCGTGCTACTTGAGACACCCGTGTGCAGGTGCCTCGGCCTTCGGGCATGAACCCGAATGCGAACGACAGTTCGTTGTTGCCCCCCACCCGAAAGGCCGGGATCTGCAAGGCTTCCTCGCTGGTTAGTTCAGCCTGGCCCAACAGGTCGATGTTGATTTTGTTTTGGGCTTGCTCAGAGCGTGGCGGCAAACGGAACGACTGGATCAGGGCATTGTTGATTTCAATGTTCAACAGTGAATCGTTCCAGCGTGAAGGTGCCGTGTAACGGTACTTCAAATCCATCGGGATGTTGCGCCCTGCCCAACTGAACAAATCAGGCGGCAAGCGCAGATTGATGGCGGTGCGTGGCTTGTCGGCACTGGCTTCCAGTTGCCCCGGGAAGTCGATCAGTTCAGCAAAGCGAACAGGGCGGTTGGTGGGCACGTAGCGGGGCGCATCATAAGGTTGGCGTGGGGCACCCAGATTGACCTTCTTCACCAGCGCTTTCTGGCCGCTCAACACCTGCCCCTCGATCACCAAGCCGTACACGGCTTGAAGCAGTTCCTCGTCGTTGCGGCCCATCACGTACAGGTGTTTAACCCATGGGTTGTCCGTTGCGCCGACAATCATCAGGGTTGGGCCTTCAATGTCCGCCTCGGTCATGCCCTGTGGCAAGTTTTTGCCTTTGGACAACACAATGGTGTGCCGCGTCTGCGAAGCCGATTCAAGCACTTCAAATTCCGCTTGCCGATAAAACGCTTGTGCACCCATCCAGGATGCAAGTACCCCAGCTGCTTTCATGCTGGCGTCAGTTTGCTCTTGCGGCAGCACCAACGGCAAACGCAGCTTGCGGCTGTCCCTGGAGTCAAAAAAGGGCGCGGGCAGCAAAGCCAGGTCGTTGACCAGGTTCAGTGGTGTGTAGACAATCGTCAATGTGCTTTCCGGGCGAATGTCCAGGCGCAGCGTGGGGTTGTTGGGGTCGATACATTCCGCGTCATAAGTGCCGTCGTATTCAACCCGTACGGTGGTGAAGTCGGAAAAAAGCATCGGATCAAGGTCAAGCGACAAGGTATGTGGCACCCCGGCTCGGTTTGCGCTTAACTGTTCAATGGCCGACAACTGGTTGTTGACATACACACGAATGAAAGATTGTTCGTGACGCATGCCCTGTGGATACAACACCTTCAGGTCAAGCTTGGCGCGTGTCACCAACTCATCCAGCCGAACACCGGAATTCAGGTCAACAACGCGGTTGGCACCGGTCAGGCGGGCGCCATTGGGTTGTCCCATTTCCGAAAAGCGTTGTGTTCTCGTTTTCTCGGCAGCCGTTACCACTTCTTGAATGAGGGGCACGGTGCCTTGCGAGACCGGCCCTTGGGCAAACCCTGTCAGGCAGGACAGGCAAAGTGCAATTGTAATTATCGCGCGCATAAATTAATAATCGAAAGATCCTGTAAAAATCAGCCTGGAAGAATTATTTGAACTGACTGTTGCATTCAGTTGAATTCAGTGCGGATTTGGCATTCTTTTGAAAGTTATTCCACATCGATTGTCACGTTATCCTATTGTTTTGTATATGCTCAATTTCTTGGGCTTGTTTAATGCAATTATTAGTGGAAGTGTCGCAAAGGCCACACTTTCCGAAAAGAGATTTCACAGTTTAGGGCGAATAACATGGTTTCAGCAGAAGACATTGGGGATGTATGCGTGTTGCGGGTGGAGGCGGTTCGTCTGGACAGCGCGGTGGGCACAATCATTCGAAATGCCGTGGTTTCGAAACTTGAAACAAATAAAAAATTCGCGCTGGACATTGCTGCCGTGAAACTGGTCGATTCAGGTGGATTGGGTTCGCTGGTGGCATTGCTGAAAAACATTTCCAACAATCAGGGGAAGTTGGTGTTGGTGGGGATGAACAAGTCAGTCCGAATGATGTTCGAATTGTCCCGCATGGATCGACAGTTCTCGCTGAGTGATGACATGCCGAAAGCACTCGCATTTTTTCAGCAGGTTTGATCTGCCGTGGTGGAAGACAATCCCGACAAGTACTTGCCCCGAATCATCGTAGTTGACGATTCTGAGATTGAGCGCAACTTGCTGGTTCACACCGTGGCCGCATGGGGGTATCCGGTTGAGTTTGCCAGTACTGGCCAGGAAGCAATTGCGCTGATTCAGCGCGAGAAAATTCAACTGGTGCTGGCCGATCTGGAAATGCCGGGCATGCAGGGCACTGAGCTGTGTTCGGCCTTGCGCAATCTTGACTTGGGTCAATACACCTACATCATTTTGATGTCGGCGCAAAATGACGAGGAATTCCTGATCAATGCGCTTGATGCGGGCGCAGACGATGTGCTGGCCAAGCCCGTGGACGGCAGTGAACTGGAAGCACGTTTGCAATCGGCAGTTCGACGCATTGAATTGCAAGCGCAATTGACCACCAAAACAGAAGAGCTTTCCCATGCGCACGATGTGATTGCACATGATTTGCGGGCTGTGTCGGGCCTTCAGCAAAGTTTTTTGCCAGAAGCCGATAGCCCGTTTCCCGGCTTGAATTACCAGTGGCTGTCGGTGCCCTCGAAATATGTGTCGGGCGACCACCTGCAGGTATTCGAATTATTGCCTGAGGTGTATGGCTTTTACCTGCTTGACGTTTCAGGCCATGGCATACCAGCGGCAGTCAAGTCGATGCAACTGGTGCAAATGTTCATGGACCACTCCAGCTCCAGCATTGTGTTTGAAGGGCGCTCAGGCACCGATGGGCAGCGTATTGTGTCGCGCCCTCGCGATGTGGTGTCCCGGTTAAACCGGCTGTTTCAGCAAACTGAATCGGATCTGTCGTACTTCACCATGATTTACGGGTTATTCAATTCATCCACCCACCACGTGTCAATGTGCCAGGCGGGTCACCCATCACCCTTGTTGTTGTCGGGCAATCATTCAGTGAAGGTATTGGGCAATGGGGGATACCCGGTTGGTTTGTTTGACATCGATGATTTTGAAGACATTGAACTGACGCTGGGCAACGGGGATGCCCTTGTCCTGTATTCCGATGGTGTCACCGAGGTGTTGTCTGCTACATCCGAGGCCTTTGGTGAGGAACGCTTGCTTGATTTTGTGACGCAACAGGCCAGGCTTGGTCGGTGGGCGGACTTGCCCGAGCGAATCCAGATGAAGGTACAGCACTGGGGCGGCGCGTTTGTCCAGAAAAAAGGTTTTGAAGATGACGTGTCGATCCTGATGTTGGCACCTCGGCCCGGCGTGCTGGATCAACGCGAGGTGGTTGACCAGGATCGTCAGGTGCCGGAACTGCTTTTCAAGCTTCAGAATTTAACGGATCAGTGGAACGAAGTACCTCAAACGACCCAGGAAAAGTCGATTGTGATTGTCGATGATTCCCGCAGTTTTCTCAGAATTTTTGAGGCCATGCTCAACAGCTGGGGGTACACCGTCCATTCGGCCAGAAACGGACACGAAGCCCTCGCTTTAATCGAAAAGGTGCAGCCTGACTTTGTGTTGACCGACTGGGACATGCCCGGCATGAGCGGTATTGAGTTGTGTGAGCAGGTGCGCGCCCACACCCAGACTGCTTACATTTACATCATCATGATCACCGGTTACGCAAGCCGCGATGATCTGCTGAACAGTTTGAAGGTGGGTGCAGACGATTTCATGACCAAACCGGTCAACCCCAGTGAATTGAAAGTGCGTCTGAAAACAGCGCAGCGCATTGCCAGTTTGCACACCGGGCTGGAGCGCCGCCACAACGAGCTGAGTCAACTTTATGAAGCGTTACAACGCGACATGCGGGAAGTGTCGCGCATTCAGCGCGCCTTGCTGCCCAAAAGCAGGCCTGATCCCTGGCCCTTTGCCCTTCAAACCATTTATCAGCCGCAGGGCTATGTGTGCGGCAAGCAGATGGGGGTGCTTGAAACACAGGCCAACGAACATGGTTTTTTCATGCTTTCGATGCCTGGTGACGACACAGCAACCGCCTTGCAAACCATGGCCTTGGCCCGTTGGTTTTCAATGGCCAGGGCGACCCGCGTGCTGTTTCCGATCGAGCAAACAAGTGCCAAGATTCGACGCTACCTGGCCACGCCTGAGCAGGTATTGGCACAGTTGTCCCGCCTCTCTCCCTCACTGAATGAAGAAGCCCAGCGATTTGACCTGCTGTACGGATTGATGAATCTTGATCAGGGTACTTTGCTGGTGGCGGGCATTGGCAGTTGGCGCATGGTGTTGGCCCAGCCTGGTGCTGAACCAGTATTTTTCGAGGTTGATGGCACACGCGACAACAGCGAGCGGCAGGGCAAGGTGCTGTATCAAGGTGTCATTGCGCCGGGCAGCCGTTTGTATTTGTATTCACAGGAATGCGCACACACCCTGGGTGTTTCCGACTTTCAGGTCTGGAAAGAACAGGTGTTGCTGACTGAACGTGGCAGCGATTCCCTGAACAAAGAGTTTTCCCGCTTGTTGTCCCTTGGGCGCGCAGACCATGCGACGGCAGGCGATGCGGCCTTGTTGGGCCTTCAATGGCGGGAAAGTTTCGAGCCGGTGCGTTTCTGCCCCAGCCCTTCGCAACTGGAACTGCTGATTGCTGAATTGAGCGCAACAAGCCTTGAGCTGAAAGACGAGTTTTGTACGCATCAAAGCCCCATGAAACTGGGTGAGTATCTGGATTGCCTTGCTTTTACTGCCGTGGCGGACACGGTCAATATCGGTGTGCTAAGCAATGCGGTGCGAAGTTTTGTGGGGGGGTTGGCTTATCTGGAAGACCTTTGCTACAACACCGACCTGGTGGTGTCAGAGGCCTTGACCAACGTGATGGTGCATGGTTTCAAAGACAGCAGGCCAGCACCTGTGCAGTTAACAGTTCTGGCTTTTCACAATGCTGTCGGGGTTGTGCTTGAGGATCAGGGGGCGAGCATTCCGGCCCATGTGCTGGACAATATGCGCAATGCCGAGGCATTTCAGGATGACCTGACTCTGGGCGAACTGCCAGAAGGTGGGATGGGTTTGACCTTCATGCGCATGGTGTCGCAACGTTTTGTATACCGTGTTTCACCCAATGCGAACAAATTGATTTTGTTGCTTTGATCGTTATTTGTCCACTGGCTTTTCGTCAGCCATTTTGTCGATCAATCCGACAATCCGTTCGTCCACAAACTTGCTGGCAGACTTTTGCAGGGCGCGCGATACTTCCGATTCAATGGCTGTCATTGCCAGCGGGCGAATTTTCCAGATCAACTGCGCCAGTCGCGGCAATTCTTCTTTGGGTGGCAGGTTGTCGCCATATTGGTCCAGTTCCTTGACAAAAAGCGACACTGCCTGATCACAAAAACTTTCCAGGTGCCCACGCAGGGAATGAATCAAGTCCAGCAGGTCTACCAGTGGAATACCCGCGCTGGCCATTTCAGCGCCAGCATGCAGAATCTTCGGGCTGGGTGCGCGGTAACGCAAACCATCGGGCTCCAGCAAACCCAATTCGATCGTTTTGGCCAAGGCGCCACGGCTTAAGTTGGTGCCAAACATGGTGGCCAAATGCACCGGGTTGTAGTTTTTCGGCGTTTCGTCAGTCCACGGGCTGGTGATTGCGTGTGTTAAACCCAGCAACTGGCGAAGGTCGTAGCCTTTGTCTATCGCGTCCAGCATTTCCTGAATGTTGCCCAGCGTGTAACCACGCCCCAACATTTGACCGATAAGCTTCAGGCGGGAAAGGTGGTCTTCACTGTAGTAGCCGACACGTCCGCGTTTTTCAGGCGGAGCCAGCAGACCGCGGTCTTGATATGCGCGCACATTGCGCACCGTGGTGTTGGCGGTTCGGGCCAGTTCATCGATGGTGAATTCTCGACCCTGCCCACTGTTGGGCACGTCTTTATTTGCTGACGATTTTTTAAAGCGAAATGAAACCATTTAAGAATTGTAACCAAATGTGAGAGTATCTAGCCAATCCGGCTTTACGCAGCAGTCAATCATGAACAAAGCAATTTTCCTTTTGCTGGCCCTTTCAGGCTTCGGTTCCTGGGCCCAGGCCCAGGAAATTTACAATAAAACCCTCAACGAAGAAGCACTGCGCACCTGCCTGTTTCTGGACGATGATCAACTTCGCCTGCGTTGCTTCGATGATGCCACAGGCCGAAGCCTTGTGGTCAAAGACGGCTCATCCCCAGAGGCCGCAGCGTCAATTGACGGGGGGCTTTTGCTGTACAGGCGCAGTGAAGACTCCACCCTGTCTTGGCTGGACCGTCGCTGGGAGCTTGCACCGGCTTCAAAACGCGGTACTTTTTCGGTGCGCCCGTATCAGCCAGTGTACTTGCTGCCGGTGTACCACAACAAATCGCCCAATATTCGCCCAAGTAGCCCGAACCCGGCCAACACGGTTCAGCCGGGTGATGCCCCCGAAAATCTGGATCGCAATGAATTGAAGTTCCAGCTAAGCCTGAAAACCAAGGTGATGGAAAACATGTTCGGCGACAACGGCGACCTGTGGTTTGCCTACACCCAGTCCAGTCGGTGGCAGGTCATGAACGAAGACATTTCCCGGCCATTCAGGGAAACCAATTACGAACCGGAACTGATTTTCACTTGGCGCTCCAGCTGGAGTGAATTCAAGGATGCCACAGGTTGGGAGCCCCGCTTGCTGGGCCTGAGCGTGAATCACCAGTCCAATGGCCGGGCACTGCCCCTGTCGCGTTCGTGGAACCGCTTGATCGGCATGGTGGGGTTTGAGCGCGACAACACCATGATCCAGTTCCGCCCCTGGCTGCGCTTTCCGGAAGACACAGGCGATGATGACAACCCCGACATCAGTGATTTCATGGGAAGGGGCGACATGTTGCTGGTTCACAAAAGCGATGGGCATGAATATTCGCTATTGACTCGTCACAATTTCCGGGGCGGCGACGATTCCCGCGGTGCAGTGCAGTTTGATTGGGCTTTTCCACTGACCAGCAATTTACGTGGTCACTTGCAGTACTTCACCGGTTATGGCGAAAGCTTGATTGATTACAATTACAAATCTGATTATCTGGGTCTTGGTTTGTCATTGGTGGGGTGGTATTGAAAGTCATGTTGAAGTATGTGCTGTTGTCGGTGTTCTGGTTTTTTGCAGCCACGGCGCACGCCCAAACCCCGGTAGTATTCGTGTTGGCAGCAGGTGAAAACGTGGTGGTCACCAACCCAAAGGGTCAACGATACAGCGCTTTGCCCACGCAGCGTTTGTTGTCTGGCCACCAGGTTGAAGTTCCGAAAGGGCAGCGTTTGGCCGTATTGGTTCTGAAAACCGGAAACAGGCGCGTGTTCACCGGCCCGGCAAATTTGAAAGTGATTGCAGACACCATCCGCTTGCTAAGCGGCCCCGCAGCGAAGGTATTTCCCTTGGCGCAGGAAGATCTGGACATGGTGGATCAATGGATCAAGCTGTATGCCAGGCCGCGTGGTTCTGCACCGGGCAGTGCCAAGGCACGGCCTGAGGACGGTGGCGAACTGGACGTGATTCAGCCTGTTGATGGTTCGCTGTTGCTGACCCGCACCCCCCAGTTTGTGTTCAAAGGCGATTTGCCGCGTGAAGGCAATTTGATGCTGTTTGATTCCAAAGGCAAACGTTTTTGGGTCGAGCCCATCGAAAGTGAGTACGTCAGTTTTCCGCCAGCGGCAAAGTTCGAGTGGGGGCAGCGTTTTACCTGGGAGGTGCGCCGTTTGACAGGCGGGCGGGTGCTCAGTGGCAGTTTCAATATTGCCAGCGAAGAAACAGCACGCGCCTTGCTCCAGGCCCGGATTCCGGACCTGCCTGGCACCCTGCCGGAATCCATGCTGTTTTATGGCATGCGCCTGCAAATGGCGGGCGCCTACAAAGAAGCGGATGACGTGTGGGCCAGCCTGGGCATTTCGCTGACCCTGAATGGTCAGCCCACCCGCTTGCGCTGAACCCGCCTCGCCGAATTTAACCGTCCAGTTCTTCCCAGCGGGCGTAGGCGGCCAAAAGTTCATTCTCAAGCGCAGCCATGCGCGTTTGTGCGGCGGCAATTACACTGGCTTGCTGCTGATAAAAACCGGGGTCGCCAATTTTGGCCACTAGCGCTTCCTGTTCCGTCTCCAGTTTTTCAATCAGGGCGGGCAGCATTTCAAGTTCCCGCTGTTCTTTGTAACCCAGCTTTTTTGTTTTTTTTGCAGACCCTGAAGCGGGGGCTGTGGTGGCAGCGGCAGCCGCTGGTATGTCTGCCCCGGGTTTGTCTTTGCCCACATTGGCCCAGGGGTCGGTGGTGCGCTGGCGCAGCCAATCGTCGTAACCGCCCACGTAATCGCCCACCATTCCACTGCCTTCAAACACCAGGCAACGGGTCACAATCTGGTTTAAAAATTCCCGGTCGTGGCTGACCAGAATCAGAGTGCCTTGGTAGGCCATCAACTTTTCTTCCAGCAACTCCAGCGTTTCGATATCTAGGTCGTTGGTCGGTTCGTCGAGCACCATGACGTTGGAAGGCGTCGAAAACAGTTGCGCGAGAATTAAGCGTGCACGCTCGCCACCTGAAAGGCTTCGCACGGGTTGGCGGGCACGGTCGGGCGTGAAAAGGAAGTCTTGCAGGTAACCAATCACATGCTTGGCCTGACCGTCGATGGTGATGAATTCCTTGCCGGCACCAATGATTTCAACCGCCGTGTCTTCTTCATTGAACTGGCTGCGCAACTGGTCGAAGTAAGCGACTTCCAGCTTGGTACCCAGCTTGATGTGGCCTGAATCCGGTGCGAGTTGGCCCAACAGCACCCTCAGCGCAGTGGTTTTCCCAATGCCGTTGGGGCCCAAAAAGCCAATTTTTTCACCGCGCACAATGGTGTTCGTGAAGTCGCGCAGAATTTGTAAATCGCCAAGCCGCTTGTTGATGTCGGTCAGTTCCGCCACCAGCTTGCCGCTTCGCTCGGCCTCCTGCACCTGTACTTTTGCAGTACCCACAATGTTGCGGCGGTCGGAAAACTGTTTGCGCATTTCCATCAATGCGCGCACGCGGCCTTCGTTGCGGGTGCGGCGTGCTTCAATGCCGCGGCGAATCCACACTTCCTCTTCGGCCAGTTTTTTGTCGAACAGGGCGTGGGCTTTTTCCTGTGCGTGCAGAAATTCCGCCTTGCCTTTCAGATAACCCTCGTAGCCGCCAGACCAGCTTTTCAGCATGCCGCGGTCCAGGTCGCAAACCCGTGTGGCCAGCTTGCGCATGAATGAACGGTCGTGGCTCACAAAAATAACCGCGCCCTTGAACTGGCGAATCTGCTCTTCCAGCAATTCAATGCTGGGAATGTCCAGGTGGTTGGTGGGTTCGTCCAGCAACAGCACATCGGGGTTGCTGACCATGGCTTTGGCCAGCATTACTTTGCGTTTCATGCCACCCGACAATTTTGCGAAGGGCAAATCAGGTGGCAGCTTCATGCGGGAAAGCATTTGGTCCACTTCACTTTCCAAATGCCAGCCGTGGTGCTCGCCCAACTCATGCTGCGCATCTTCAAGCGCCTTGGCCTGCTCGGGGCTCAGGGTGTCGTGGTTCAGTGGCCCAAGTGCACGGCTGATGCTGATGTGTTTTCCCAGCGCGCCAAAGCCCTGCGCCACCACATCGAAAATGGTTTCGTTGTGTTCTTGCGGCACAGCCTGTTCAAGGCATGTCATGCGCAGGCCGTCTTGCTTGATCACAAGGCCGTCTTCGGGCGTGGTCACCCCGGTCAGAATTCGGAACAGGGTGCTTTTGCCGGTGCCGTTGCGACCCACCAAGGCCACGCGTTCGCGTTCATCAATGGAAAAGTCAACCTGATCCAGCAGCACGGTGGTACCGATGCGGTACGTGGCGGCTTTTAAACCCAACAACATGTTTAGTCCTTTCGTGTTTGTTCGATGGTGGTCAGCGCCAGCGCACAGCACAGGGCCGCGTCGGGCGTGAACTGCCATGCATTGATGGCTTCAACGCAGGCTTTCGGGGGCATTAACTGGAATGCACCCACCTCGCCATCGCGGTTGCAGGGGCGGCGGTTTGGCTTTAACTGACCATGAAACAGAATCACTGTTTCGTGATGCCAGCCACCATACAGCAAGGGGCGGCTTAATACCAGTTCATGTGGGGACATTGGCCTAATCCATTCAAAATCGTCTGAATGAAGCCCGGCCTCCTCACTTAGTTCACGCCACAGCGCATGTTCCACGGTTTCAGCACTGGCAATGCCGCCTGCAGCCAAATTGTCCAGCATGCCTGGGTTCTCGTGTTTGTTGTGCGCCCGCACGCCAGTCCACACCATGCCTTGGTGGTTCTCGACATGCACATGCACGGCACGGCTTCTCAAGCCCCAGGTTTTGAACAGCGCGCGTTCTGCCTGCCCCAAAACTTCGCCGTGCCGGTTCAGCAGCAGCTGTTCTTCGTTGCGCCAGCCGGGTGCCAGGCCCCATGCGCGCGCCATGTTGCCCGCTGTCATCAATGCGGCGCTTAACGCCTGCTGATTGGCAACCGTGGTGCATTCAATACCCCGCGCACTTTGCGTGCAGGTCAAACCACAAGCATCAAAAGCGCGCAGCAGCTCGGGCACATGTGCTGTATCCAAATGCCCAATGTGTTCGCTGTTCAGATACCAGTCCGAGAACTGGCTGGCCGGGGCGCTGGTGTGGTCCCGCCAACGCGCGATAAACGGCTTGAATTGTGTTGGCAGCGTGTGGTCCAGCCACGCTTTGTCTGCGTGAATGTGGTACATCAGGTCTGAACCAGCTTCTTGGTGTTTTGAATACTCATCAAAATACCCGCACCCATGCCCAGTGTCACCATGGCTGTACCGCCGTAACTCATCAAGGGCAGGGGTACGCCAACCACCGGCAAAATACCGCTAACCATGCCAATATTCACAAAGGCATAGGTAAAGAAAATCAGCGCCATGGCACCGGCCATCAGCCGGGAAAACAGAGTGGGTGCATTGCCGGCAATGACAAGGCCGCGCACAATCAGGCAGGTATACAACGTCAACAGCACCAGGCAACCCAGCAGCCCGAACTCTTCTGCCAGCACCGCAAAAATGAAGTCGGTTGTGCGTTCCGGAATGAATTCCAGGTGGGTTTGCGTGCCCTGTAAAAACCCTTTTCCCGTGAACCCGCCAGACCCCACTGCCACAGTGGACTGAATGATGTGGAATCCCTTTCCAAGCGGATCCTGGGTGGGGTCGAGCAGGGTCATTACGCGCTGGCGCTGGTATTCGTGCATCAGGGTCCAGAACACTGGCAAGCTGGCCAAAAACAGGCCCGTGAGCCAAGCCAGCACTTTCCAGGACAAGCCTGCGAAGAAAATCACGAAAAATCCCGAACCCAGCACTAGCAGGGCTGTGCCCAGATCGGGCTGTTTCAGGATCAGAATGCCCGGAATGGCCAGAATGATTGCGGCCATCGCGAATTCACGCCAGCCGGACACGTTTTCGCGTTGCTGAAAGAACCAGGCCAGCATCAAGGGCATCGCAATTTTCATGATTTCAGACGGCTGAATCCGAATGAAACCCAGGTTGAGCCAGCGCTGCGCACCTTTGGAAATGTCGCCAAACAACTCCACTGCGATCAGCAAGACCACGCCAACCACGTACAGCGGTACCGCGATTCGCATCAAGAACTGTGGTTTCAGGTTGGCTGTCACCCACATCACCAGAAAGGCGATCAACAGGTTGCGGGAGTGGTCAGCAAATCGGCCCTCGAAGTCGAATGCTGCGCTGTACTGCGTGATCAGGGCAAACGCCACCAGTGAAAGCAGGATGGTGCTGAGCACTGGATCAAACACAGTAATGAACGGTCTGACGCGGGGCCAGATGGGTTCTCGGTGCATGGGGCGGGCGCGTTTCATGGCAATGCCTCCTCGGTGGGCGCCAATGGCACTGGCAACACGATGGATGGGTCATTTTGCGCTTGCAATGTCCAAAAGGTGTCCAGTACCTGCTTGACTGCCGGGGCGGCAGACTGGCTGCCAAAGCCCGCATTTTCTACAATGGCGGCAAGGGCAATCCGTGGCTGCTCCATAGGTGAAAACGCAATAAACCAGCCATGGTCGCGTAAACGCTCGGCGGCGGCAGCTCGGTCTTTATAGGTTTCGCCCTGTTTCAGGCCGAACACCTGGGCGGTGCCGGTTTTGCCGGCAACCTCATAATTCACGTCCCGGAATACCCCGCGCGCCGTGCCTTCCAGCACTGCACCGCGCATGCCTAATTTTACCGAATCCACGTGGCGTTGTTGAAGGTTCATTTGCCGGAAAGCTTCCAGTGGTTTTTCTGTCATTGCGCCGCTGACCGGGTTTTGAAAAGCCCGCACCAGCCGTGGCGTCGCATTCATGCCGCCGCTGGCCAGCACTGCAGTGGCGTGCGCCAATTGCAGCGGCGTGTAGGTGTTGTAGCCTTGCCCAATGGCAACCGACACGGTTTCGCCTGAATACCAGCGTTGCGCTTCTGCTTTTTTAAATGCAGCAGCCTTCCATTCCCTGGAGGGAAGAACGCCAGTGCGTTCGCCATCCAGATCAATGCCGGTGCGCGAACCAAAGCCAAAGCGACCCATGAATTCGGAAATGATGTCGATGCCCATTTCGCTGCCCAGCATGTAATAGTAGGTGTTGCAGGATTCAGCAATCGATTTGTACATGTCCACCAAGCCGTGCCCGCCAATTTTGTCGTCCATGAAACGGCGGGAACCAAAATCAAAATAACCGGGGTCGCGGATGGTGGTGGACGCATTTCGGAACCCTTTCTCAAGTGCGGCCAAAGCCATAAATGGTTTGAAGGTGGAACCCGGTGGATAGGTGCCCGCCAGCGGGCGGTTCAACAAGGGGCGGTCAATGCTTTCGTTCAGGGCTTTCCAGTTTTCGGAATCAATGCCTTCGACAAACAGGTTGGGGTCAAAGCTGGGCGCACTGACCATGGCCAGAATGTCCCCGTTGCGCGGATCAATCGCCACCAAGGCACCCCGCTTTCCAGCCAGCGCTTTTTCAGCAGCGTCTTGCAGGCGAATGTCGATGGACAACATCAGGTTTTCACCCGGCACCGCAGGGGATCGTGACAACACCCGAACGGCACGCCCACCCGCCGAGGTTTCTACTTCCTCAAAGCCGGTGCGGCCATGCAGTTCCGTTTCATATCGTTTTTCCAGGCCGTCCTTGCCAATATAGGCCGTACCCCTGTAGTTATTGGTTTGGTCCAGTTCTTCAATCCGGTCCTGGTCGCGTGCAGAAATGCGGCCGATGTAACCCAGCAGGTGCGCAGCCTGTGAACCATGAGGGTATTGCCTGAACAGGCGCGCCCGAATTTCCACACCGGGAAAACGAAAGCTTTGCACGGCGAAACGGGCCACTTCCTGATCGGTCAGCCGGGTGCGGATCGGGATGGACTCGAAGCGTTTGGATTCAGCCCGAAGTTTTTTGAAACGTCGGCGATCCAGCGTTGAAATTTCAACAATCTTCCCCAATTCATCGATCATCTCGTTGAGTTTGTCGATTTTTGAAGGGGTAATTTCCAGGGTGTAGGCCGAATAGTTGTTGGCAAGCACCACACCATTTCGGTCCAGAATCAGCCCCCGGTTTGGCACCAGTGGCACAATCGTAATCCGGTTGTCTTCGGCTTTGGATTGGTATTTGTCATAGCTGATCACCTGCAACCACAGCAGCCGACCCACCAGAATCATGAACAGTGCAACCACGAACAGCCCGGCGAGAAACAGCCGCAGCCGGAACTGTTTGATGGCTTGTTCAGGGTGAGTGAACTCGGTCATATCGGGCGGTCATTGTCACGGTTTTCAGGCAGCTTTTGCGGGGCGAGCAGCAAGAACTGCGTCAATGGCCACAAGGCAGCGGTCAGGGCGCTTTCTGCAAATATCCATGCACCGGGGAAGGCGGCACCGAACATTACACGTATACCCACAGTAATTGCCTGTGCAGCCAGCAGTAGGGGGAATATGTGCGCTGCTTGCATCATGGGTGAAAACCACATGACGCGCCGGTGGATGGTGATCGCAAAATAGGAAAGCAGGGTGTAGGCAAGCGCGTGTTCGCCGAACACGCTGGCTGAATGCACGTCAATGGCCACCCCAAAACACCAGGCTGCGCCAATCCCGATCCGGCGGGGTTGGTGAATGTTCCAGAACACAAGCACCAGGGCCAGCAGGTCGGGGGTGATCCAGTTTCTGTCAATTGGAATGAACTTGAACAGCATCGCTGCCAAAAGGGAAAACACAATGAACCACGGGTTCACCGGGCGCAGAATTTCCGAATCGCCGAAAGGGTTAATTGCCATTGGCCCCTCTGTCGGTTGTGGGGGCTGCCGGGGCGACAACTGGCGGTGCTGCTTGTTGTTGGGCAGGCGCAACCGCTGTGGCAGGTGCAGGCTGACTCGTGCCCTGGTTGGCGGGCGCGGGCTCGGTGTTGTCTGGAATGGTCATGAATGTATCCAGCACCAGCACAAAGCGGTGGCGTTCCACACCGGCAATGGGTTCGCAGAAAATGCTGGCGAAGGCATATCGCGAATTGCGTTCCACGCGAATGACGCGTGCCACCGGAATGCCACGGGGGTACACACCATCCAGTCCGGAAGTCACCAGCAGGTCGTTGTTTTCTATGTCGGCATTGGCCGCCATGAAGCGGAGTTCAAGCAAACCACCATCCAGCCCACCGTAAGCCACACTGCGAATGCCATTGCGCAGGTTCTCCACCGGGATAATCTGTTCTTTGTCGGTGATCAGGCTGACTTCTGCCCGGCTGGGGAAGGCTCGGGTTACTTGCCCAAGCAGGCCGAGTTCATCGATGACGGGCATGCCTTCCTTGATGCCTTGAATCAGGCCTTTTCCGATGATGATCTTGCGCGAAAAAGGATCCTGGGCGTCGCTTACGATTTCACTCAGGATGGACCGCTTCACCTTCAGCGTGTTACCCACGTTCGTGAGTTTGCGAAGTTTCTCGTTTTCCAGCTTCAGGGTTTCGAGCTCGTGCAGCTTTTGCTTGTCCTGAATTTGTGTGCGAATCAGTTCTTTGTTTTCTGATTGCAGCGAATCCAGTGTGGTGACGTAATCAATACCGGCGCGCGCCCATTCCACGGGCAAACTGGCAACGGTCTGGACAGGGTACAGTACGGTGCCAACCACTTTCCGCACCACTTCCATGGCACCAAAGCGGGCATCGACAAATAGTAAACCCACCGAAAGCGCGACAAAAAAGACCAGCCGCACACGTGCGGACGGGCCTTGTTTGAACAGCGGTGGTGGTGTGTACTCCATAGGCTTGTCGCCGGTTCAATACCAAGCCGCGTGAGAAGCCAGAGTTCGAACCGTTTATTGCTCGCTACTTATTCACTGGTGAAAATGGTGCCCAATTTGTCCATGCGTTCAAGCGCAAGGCCACAACCGCGAACCACGCAAGTCAGCGGGTCTTCGGCCACGTGCACTGGCAAACCGGTCTCTTCCATCAACAAACGGTCCAGGTCGCGCAGCAAAGCGCCACCACCGGTCAGCATCATGCCGCGTTCGGCAATGTCGGCACCCAGTTCAGGTGGTGTTTGTTCCAGTGCGGATTTCACAGCCGAAACGATCGCGTTCAAAGGCTCGGTCAGCGCTTCCAGAATTTCATTCGATGAAATCGTGAAGCGGCGTGGAATGCCTTCGGACAAATTGCGGCCGGTCACTTCCATGTCTTTCACTTCTGAACCAGGAAATGCAGAGCCAATCTGCTTCTTGATGGCCTCTGCGGTTGGTTCGCCAATCATCATGCCGTAGTTGCGGCGAATGTAGCTGATGATTGCTTCATCGAACTTGTCGCCACCCACGCGCACGCTGCCTGCGTACACCATGCCTCCCAGGGAAATAATGCCCACTTCCGTGGTGCCGCCGCCAATGTCCACCACCATGGAACCCGATGCTTCGGAAACCGGCAAGCCTGCGCCAATGGCTGCTGCCATGGGTTCTTCAATCAGGTAAACCTGGGAAGCACCGGCGCCCAGTGCGCTTTCGCGAATGGCACGGCGTTCAACTTGTGTAGACCCGCAGGGCACGCAAATGATTATTCTGGGGCTGGGCGAAAACAGGCGGCTTTCATGAACCATCTTGATGAACTGTTTGAGCATTTGCTCTGTCACCGTGAAGTCGGCGATCACGCCGTCTTTCATGGGGCGAATGGCCTCAATGTTGCCCGGGACCTTGCCCAGCATCTGCTTGGCTTCAAGGCCAACGGCCGTGATGGTCTTCTTGCCGTTGGGGCCGCCTTCCTGGCGAATGGCCACAACGGACGGTTCATCGAGAACGATTCCCTTGGTGCGGGCGTAAATGAGCGTATTGGCCGTGCCCAAATCAATGGCCAAGTCGTTTGATAAGTAGCTGCGTAGAAACCCAAACATGGTGATGTTCTAACCTGTATTGTGTAGTTGGAGAGCTGCCAAGCCCGCGAAGCTCAAAGTTGTACAGAAGTTGCCCGACACGCCACTAATTATGGGACTTCACTTGTCAAGTGGCGTAACTACCGATGATAACCTATAAAATAAGAAGACTTTGATCAACACAGACTTTCACCAAGCGGCTTTTGCATCATTTAGAAGCGATGTTCAGGCCTGCTTGTCGGCGGAGAAATTTTATGTCCCTGGATTCCGGGCAAATTGCGAAAATTGCAGCCTTGTCGCGCTTGAAGCTGGCGCCTGAGCAAGCCCAGGCCCTTGAGCAACAATTAAACAACATCATGCAGCTGGCCGACCGCTTGAGCAGTGAAAACACCGACGGTGTCGAGCCACTCGCGCATCCAATTTCACTGATTCAGCCCATTGCCCTGCGCTTGCGCGAAGACGTTGTGACTGAACATGAAAACCGCGCAGCCAATATGGCCAATGCGCCCGCTGCCGAGAAGGGCCTGTTCCTGGTGCCCAAGGTGATTGAGTAAATCTTTCATCGATGTGTTGTGTCCTTTTTTATTCCCGATCTGATATTGGAATGTGGTTTTAAACATGTCTTCCCAACTTCAAAGTATTTCCCGGCTTCGCGCCTTGCTGGACGAAAAAAAAGCCAGTGCCACTGAATTGGCCCAAGAAGCGCTGCGCAATGCGGGCCAACAGTCCAGCTTGAACGCATTCGTCGACATTCGCGATGACCTGACCTTGCAACAAGCCAAAGCCGCCGATGCGCGTTTGGCCGCAGGCGAAACCGGCGCCCTGTTGGGAATTCCAACCGCTCACAAAGATATTTTTGTCACGCAGGGTTGGACAAGCACAGCGGGTTCCAAAATGCTGGCGGGCTACCAAAGCCCCTTCGATGCCGAAGTGGTGTCACGCTTGAATGCCGCAGGCACGGTTAGCATTGGCAAATTGAATTGCGATGAATTTGCCATGGGTTCCTCGAATGAGAAAAGTGCTTATGGCCCTTGCCTGAACCCTTGGGACACACTGGCCGTGCCAGGAGGTTCTTCGGGTGGTTCGGCTGTGGCGGTGGCCTCTGGAGTGGTGCCTTTCACCACCGGCACCGACACTGGCGGGTCCATTCGTCAGCCAGCATCTCTTTGTGGCATCACCGGAATCAAGCCCACCTATGGCAGTTGCAGCCGCTACGGCATGATTGCGTATGCCAGCAGCCTGGACCAGGCCGGCCCCATGGCGCACAGCGCCCGCGATTGTGCGCTGGTGCTCAATGCGATGGTGGGCTTTGATGTGAAAGACAGCACCAGCGTGCAGCGCCCAGTCTCAAGCGAAGATTTCACCGCAGGTTTTGGAAAGCCCCTGCGTGGCGGTGATTCTGCAAAGCCCTTGGCCGACGTTCGAGTGGGCTTGCCCGCTGAATTTTTCGGTGAAGGTTTGGCCGCGGATGTGCGTGCCCCCATCGATGCAGCGCTGAAGCAGCTTGAATTCATGGGTGCCACGCTGGTGAACATCAACTTGCCGCGAACGGAATTGTCCATTCCCGCGTACTACGTGATTGCGCCTGCCGAAGCCAGTTCCAACCTGTCGCGTTTTGATGGGGTGCGTTACGGCCACCGTGCGGTCGAGTACGCCGATTTGAAATCCATGTACGAAAATTCTCGCAGCGAAGGTTTCGGCCTTGAAGTGCAGCGCCGCATCATGGTGGGTGCCTATGTGCTCTCGCATGGTTATTACGATGCGTATTACCTGCAAGCCCAGAAAATTCGCCGCCTGATTGCGCAAGACTTCCAGGCCGCATTCCAGCAGTGCGATTTCATTGCAGGGCCGGTCAGCCCCACAGTGGCGTGGAATTTGGGTGAAAAGTCGGCCGACCCGGTGCAAATGTACCTGGCCGATATTTACACCCTCAGCACCAGCCTGGCGGGTTTGCCCGGCATGAGCGTGCCAGTGGGCTTTGGCGACAAAAACCGCCCTGTGGGCATGCAACTGATTGGCAACTATTTCAAGGAAGGTGAATTGCTGGCGCTGGCAGACCATTACCAGACCGCCACCGATTGGCACCTTCGCACACCGTCTTAAAAAAGGATCACACCATGCAATGGGAAATTGTGGTGGGTCTTGAAACCCACACCCAGCTAACAACCGTGTCAAAAATCTTCTCCGGAGCCAGTACGGCCTTCGGTGCCGAACCCAACGCACAGGCCTGCGCGGTGGACTTGGCCCTGCCCGGCGTGTTGCCTGTGATGAACAAGGCCGCCGTGACGCGTGCCATTCAGTTTGGTTTGGCAGTGGGCGCCAAAGTGGCTGAACACTCCGTATTTGCCCGCAAAAACTATTTTTATCCCGACTTGCCCAAGGGCTATCAAATCAGCCAGTTTGAAATTCCCGTGGTGCAGGGCGGCACTGTCAGCTTTTTGCTGGGCGATCAAATGAAAACCGTGCGCCTGGTTCGCGCCCATTTGGAAGAGGATGCGGGGAAAAGCCTGCACGAAGACTTCGCAGGCCTTTCGGGCATTGACTTGAACCGCGCTGGCACGCCGTTGCTGGAAATTGTGACCGAGCCCGACATGCGTTCAGCCGAAGAGGCGGTGGCCTACGCCAAAACCCTGCACACCTTGGTGACATGGCTGGGCATTTGCGACGGCAACATGCAGGAAGGCAGCTTCCGCTGCGATGCCAATGTGTCGGTTCGCCCCAAAGGTGAGGCCAAGCTGGGCACGCGCTGCGAAATCAAGAACCTGAACAGCTTCAAGTTTTTGCACGCCGCCATTTTGTTTGAGGCTCAGCGTCAAATCGAGATCATCGAAGATGGTGGTGTAATCAGGCAGGAAACGCGACTTTATGACCCGGATCGCAACGAAACCCGTTCCATGCGCAGCAAAGAAGATTCGGAAGACTACCGTTACTTCCCCGACCCGGATTTGCCGCCACTGATGATTTCCGCGGAGTGGGTTGAGCAGGTTCGCGCTGAAATGCCGGAACTGCCGGGCCAGAAGCAGGCTCGTTACACGACGGATTTGGGTTTGAGTGAATACGATGCCGTCACCGTGACGGCCAGCCGCGCCATGACCGACTACTTTGAGGCCGCGTTGGCGGAGGCCGGCAATGACAAAGCCAAGCCCTTGGCCAACTGGTTGTTGGGCGAGTTTTCCGCCAGCTTGAATCGCGATGACAAAACCCCGGCTGAATCACCGATTGCCCCTGCCTTGATGGCTGCCTTGGTGAAGCGCCTGGTGGATGGCACCTTGAACAACAAAACTGCGAAAGTGGTTTTTGCGGCGTTGTGGGAAGGTAAGTACAGCGACGTGGATGCGTGTATCAAGGGCGAGGGGCTGGAGCAAATCTCTGATTCTGGCGCTGTTGAGCAAATGATCGATGATGTGCTGGCTGCGCACCCTGGCCCTGTGGCCGAGTACAAGGCTGGCAAAGAAGCGTCGTTCAACTTCCTGGTGGGGCAGATCATGCGTGCGGCGCGCGGCAAGGCCAACCCGGCGCAGGTGAACGAGATTTTGAAAGCGAAATTGAGCGTCTAATTTCTCGGCCAGCCCGGTGGGGCTGCCCGATTCTGCACAGAAAGCCGATAAGTCCCTTGTTGGATTAATTCTTGTTCACCGAGCTCGGCAAAAAAGATGGCCGAGTCTCGGTGTCAGCTTGCAGCCGAACGCAGCGAATGAATTCACAAGGGGCGGTTTTCTTGAATGTGCAGAACAGGCAAACCCACTGCCGAGTGGGCCTAAAGAAGCCGAGTGTACTCGACAAGCCCATTCATCAAAGCGGATGGTCGTAATCCGCAATCAATGGCGCATGGTCTGAAAACTTCTGCCCTTTGTAAACACTCACTTCGCGAATCTTGTTCCGCAAAACCGGGCTGACCATCTGGTAGTCAATTCGCCACCCCACGTTCTTGGCATAGGCTTGTCCCCTGTTGCTCCACCAAGTGTAGCAGCCATCGGTTTCTTCAGGGTACAACACCCGATAGGCATCCACCCAGCCGCGTTTTTCCATTGCATCGCCAATCCAGGTACGTTCTTCGGGCAGGAAGCCGCTGTTCTTCAGGTTGCCTTTCCAGTTTTTCAGGTCAATTTCCTTGTGGGCAATATTCCAGTCGCCGCACAGCACCACAGGTTTCTTTTTGCTCCCAAATTCGTCGAAAACTTGCGCAAAGTGGTCCAAAAACCGGAATTTCGCTTCCTGGCGTTCCTCCGAGCTGCTGCCGGACGGAAAATAGATTGACGACACAACCATGTTGTCGAATTCCGCCGTCACCATGCGGCCCTCAGCGTCGAACTCTGCATTATTCAGGCCGTAAATTACGTTAAGTGGCTCTATTTTGCTGTAAATGCCCACGCCGCTGTAGCCTTTCTTCTCGGCGGCCTGAAAGTAGCCGGTGTATTCGCCAGGTTGCAGGTGTTCAGGCCCAAGGTCGGCCAGGTGCGCCTTAATTTCCTGCACGCACACCACATCGGCCTGGCTTTGGTTCATCCAGTGGAAAAACCCTTTTGTGTGGGCAGAACGAATTCCATTCAGATTTGCTGAGATAATGCGGGTCATTGTATGAAGTCTGTTTTTTTAGGGATTGATCGTGGTCGATTCAAATCAAAGTTTGCAGGTGCTTTCCGACCAGTTTTTGCAGTTCGCTGTCGAAAAACAGGTGTTGCGCTTCGGTGAGTTCAAAACCAAGGCGGGCAGAATGTCCCCTTACTTTTTCAATGCGGGTTTGTTCAACACGGGTTTTTCTCTTCAAAAGCTCAGTGAATTTTACGCACAAACTTTGCTTGAGCAAACCGTTGAGCGGGGAATTGAGTTCGACATGTTGTTTGGCCCAGCCTACAAAGGCATTCCTTTGGTCGCAGGTGCCACCATGGAAATGGCTCGCCGTGGCCGCGATGTGCCGTATGCATTCAATCGCAAGGAAGCAAAAGACCACGGAGAGGGCGGTTCACTGGTTGGTGCTCCGCTGGAGGGGCGGGTTGTCATTGTGGATGACGTCATATCGGCAGGCACCTCGGTGCGTGAGTCCGTTGAAATCATTCGTGCCAATGGAGCAGAACCCGCCGCCGTGCTGATTGCACTGGACCGCATGGAGAAAGGCATGCGCGACGGGCAAGACACCCAACATTCGGCAGTGCAGGAAGTGGAGCAGTTATACGGCATCCCCGTGATAGCGATTGCCAACCTGCAAGATTTGTTGCGTTATCTGTTGACTCGCCAGGCGGCGAATGTTCGCCTGGCAGGCTGGTATGAAAAAGTGAAGGAATACCGCACCCGCTACGGCGTGTAATTACAGAACAACAGACACCAGTTCGTGCCCGGAAAGGGCGCGGTAAATGTCGTCAAGTTCGTCCTGGCTGTTCACCTGCACCGAGCAAGTCAGGCTGATGTAGTTGCCTTTGCTGCTGGGGCGCATTTCAACCCCAGCCACGTCAAAGCCTGGGTTCATGGACAGCAGCAAATCACAAATCACTTGTGAAAATTCAGGCACGTTTTTCCCCATCACCTTGATTGGAAAGAGACAGGGAAATTCGATCAGACTTGGCGGCTTGTCTTGCCCGGGCATTGGTTTGTCCATGGCTTACTCTTCAAACCACAGCTTGGCGGAATCCACCACGCGGCCAAAAATGCCCGCTTCATCAACAGTGGACAAGGCCAGCAAAGGCACTGTGCCAATCGTTTCCCCGTTCAAGGTCAACTTCAGGGTACCCAGTTCTGTGCCTGCGGCGATGGGGGCAATCAAGGTTCCCTTTTTTTCGACCGTTGCTTTCAGCTGTTTGGCCATGCCACGGGGTACGTTGATCAACAGGTCTTTGTTCACGCCCAGTTTCACGTCTTTGGCCTGGCCCTTGTACACCTCGCTGGTGCTGATCGCCTGTTTGGCAGAATACAGCTTCACCGTTTCAAACATCTGGTAGCCGTAGTTCATCAACTTCAGGCTTTCCTGTGTGCGAGCCTGGTCCGAGGTGGTGCCCAGCACAACAGAAAGCAAGCGGCGGTCCACGCCATTGGGCAACTTTCGGTTGGCCGAGCTCACCAGGCAATAGCCTGCGGACTCGGTGTGGCCGGTTTTCATGCCATCCACGGAAGGGTCGATCCACAGCAGGCGGTTGCGGTTGGGCTGGCGGATGCCGTTGTAGGTGTACTCCTTGGTGGAATACATCTTTTTGTAGTATTCGGGAAAGTCAGTAATGATGCGTTTGGCCAGAATACCCAAATCACGCGCTGTGGTGTAGTGCTGTGGGTCGGGCAGGCCGGTTGCATTTTTAAAGTTCGTGTCGGTCAGGCCAATGCGCTTGGCTTGCTGATTCATCAGAGTGGCAAAGTTGTTTTCATCGCCTGCCAGCAATTCGGCTATGGCACGGCTTGCATCATTGCCCGATTGAACAATGACCCCGTACAGCAGCTCTTCCACGGTCACGGGTTTGTTGGGCTCAATGAACATCCGAGAGCCCTCTGCTTTCCATGCATACGGGGAAACAGGCACTTGCTGATCCAGGCGAATCTGTTTGCTTTCCAGTGCTGCAAAGGCCATGTAGGCGGTCATCAATTTGGTCAGTGACGCAGGGTCCAGGCGTTCCCTGCTGTTGAATTCAGCCAGTGTTTGCCCGGTTGTCAGGTCAAGCAGCATGTAACCTTTCGCACCGATTTCCGGTGGAGGGGGCATAACGCTGGATTGCGCGGCCGCATGGCCGGCGAAAACGCCCAAACCCACGATCAAAGAGAACTGACTCAATTGGCGCTTGAATCTGGAAAATCCTGAATTAAACAAGTAAAAAGCTCCTGTGTATTAAAAATGGAAAAGTGCGTTGGGCGCGTTCAGCTTGGGTAGTAACGCACAACCAACTCTTTTAGTTGAGGTAATTTTCCATGAAAAAAATGCTCCACCCCTGGCATGACCACCACGGGCAGATTTTGTTCACCCGCCCAACGCAAAACGTCGGTCAAAGGCACTGTGTCGTCAACCTCGCCATGAATCACCAAGGTGTTTTCCGGCACTTTGGCCACCGTGAACCGGCTTGTGGCCGTGCCCACAAGGGCAAGCTTCCCGATGTCAAGGCCCGAATTGCGCAGGCGCTCTGCGGCGTGGCTGGTCACAAATGCACCAAATGAAAAACCGGCCATGGCGATTGGCTGGTCTTGCAGGTCGGCGCGCAGCAGCGCGGCGCGTGCCCGGTGCGTCAAATCGACCAGGTCGTCGCATTCGCCCAGGCCGTTGTCGTGGACGCCCGCACTTTGGCCCACACCCCGAAAATTGAACCGCAAGGTCACGTAGCCCAGTTGCAGGAATGCACGTGCCAGTGTTTGCACCACCTTGTTGTCTTTGGTGCCGCCAAACAGCGGATGCGGGTGGGCAATCACCGCGAGACCCCTGGGTGCAGTGGCGGGTTCGTCAATGGACACTTCGATCGGGCCGGCTTTGCCGTCCCACAGTTCATGTCGGGTTTTCGGGTTCATGGCAGCCGCAGTCGCTCAACAATTTTGCCGCCCACCAAGTGGGAATCAATAATTTCATCCACATCCGTGATGTCCACATAGGTGTACCAAACACCTTCCGGGTACACCACCATCACCGGGCCTTCATCACACCGGTCCAGGCAGCCTGCCTTGTTCATGCGAATTTTTCCCTGGCCGTTCAGCCCAAGTTTCTTGATGCGTTCCTTGGCGTGTGCATGGGCCGCAGAGGCATGGCAATCGGCGCAACAACTTTCATTGTTGGGGCGTTGGTTGGTGCAGAAAAAAACATGCTTGTCGAAGTAGCTCATGGCTGGAGGAATCCGCAGGTGTGCTGAAAAGTATTCAGACTATTATCGCCGAAAACGCCGCTCGGGCAGGCTGAGAAAGGTCAAAACAGTCAGGGCCAGAATCGGCCACAGCTCGCTGATCCATCGACCCGCCTCCTGGAGGTTCCTGAAAATGGCCAGTGCACCACTGCCCGGGTTGCCCAGTTCCGGGTCGTATACGCCGGGCAGCAACAGGGTAATCAACCAGCCACCCAGCAAGTGGATCAGGCCGATGCGCGCCATCTGGTGTGGCAGCACGGGCATCATGGAAATGCCCAGTGCCACAACAAACGCGATGGCAAGCCCCAGGCTGTTGGCTTCAAACCAGCGCTGGCCCAAATAAGACCAAGCCGATGCGGGCGCCAATACAAGGTAGTCGAGCAAGCGAATGAACAGGGTGACTGCAATCAGTACGATCAGCAGCCGTGCCCTTGGAGACCCTGCATGGGTTTGTGCCAGGCCGATCATCCACGCGCAAACCAGAAAACAGTAGTTGATAAAAGTGGGGGCAATGGTCTCGATGCGCAGCAGGAGTTCCAGTGGCAGGCCAAATGGCGTGCCTTGTTGCAAGGGGCCGGGAATCTCAAACAAATTACCCAGCCAAAGGCCCGTGCTGAAGGTGGGGTTCTGTGGTGGTAAAATGCTAAGGAACCACAGGCACAGCAAGCCCATGCCAATCCATGCGCGTTGAATCAGCCAGTGTTCAAGCCGCCTGTTCAGGCGCGGCGCGATGCGGTGTTGCGCCGTGACGTAAATGCCGGCCAACACCCCCAAGGCTGCGCCAATCGTGTTGGTCACCAGATCCATTTTGGACGGCACCCGGCTGGGTAAAAACGTTTGCAACGATTCCAGCGAGAACGAAATCAAGGCGCAAGCCAACACTGTCGCGATTTTGTCGAGGGTGCGGGGTTGCCGGTTCAAGCCCAGCAACATCAGAAAGCCAAGTGGAATGTAGCCCCCGATATTGATGAAGACATCGGCCCACAATACTTTTTGGTGAACGGGGATCCAGGGGCCAAACAGGAACTCAAACGGACCAATGCCGATGTGGCGCCAATCGCTGTAGGGGAACAGGCTCAGGTGAATCACCACGCACGCATACAAACTCGCAAACATCAAAATCCCCGTGTATGGGGTTCTTTTCAGAAGGGTGGAGTGGATTGGAGGCATTGGGTTTGAGCAATTCCTTGGTTTTGTGTGCCCTTCGGGGGTTAAGATGAGCGAAATTTTCCAACTCGCCCCGATGTGACGCTCATCCGATGTTAACCCAAGCAGATGTGCACTGGATCGAACTCGATTCAGTCGACTCGACAAATGATTATCTAGCCCGCGCATACCTGCAGGGTCGGGTATCGGGTGTCACCGCCGTGCTGGCGCACAGCCAAACTGCAGGCCGTGGACGGGCGGGTCGGCGCTGGCAGACCTTGCCGGGTGCCAGTTTGTGTTTGTCCATTGGTTTGCCAGTGGCGGGGCACACCGTGTCGTTTTTACCGCTTTGCGTGGGTGTGGCTGCCGCGCAGGTGATCGAAACGTTGCTGGTGCCGGTGCGCTTGAAGTGGCCCAATGACCTGTTGGTCGGGCAACAAAAGCTGGGTGGCGTGTTGTGTGAGTCGTTTCAATGCAACGGTGGTCCGGTCACGGTGGTCGGTTTGGGTGTGAATCTATTGCAACCCAGTGTGCCCGAAGCCCTTGGCGGTCAAGGTGCAACTGGTTTGGTCGAGCATCTGGGTGATCAAACTCAGCCGCAAGTGCGCGAACTGGCAGATCGCTTCGTGTCGGCCATTTTGCAGGCCATCCATGCGGCCAGTGCGCAGGGCATTGGGGCGATTTTCAGCGAATTCAACCGCCTGGATGCCTGGCTGGGTTGCGATGTGCTGGTGATCGACAATGGCACCGTGCGACTGCAAGGCAAAGCCATGGGCATCAATGAACAGGGTGCCTATTTAATCAACACGGAAGAACAGGGGATGCTGGCTTTGAATGCGGGCGATCTTTCGCTGCGGGTGCGGGCATGAGCAAACCCAGCGTCCTGTTGTGCATTGATGCAGGCAACACACTGGTCAAATGGTGTGTGCACTACGACGCGTCCCTCCCGCTGTTGGCGGTGGCGCAGCAGTGGAGCAAACCCACGGCTGAATTCAAGCTTGATGACTTGCCAGGCCTGGTTGATGCTGTGTTGCTGAGCAATGTGTTGGGGCCAGAATTTGAAGCATCGCTGCGTGCGCACTGCGACACCAGAAAAATTGAATTGCATGTTTTGAAAGCGAATGTCAATTCGCAGCTTCAGTCTGCTTACGACAATTCAGCCTTGTTGGGGAAGGATCGCTGGGCTGCGTGTCTGGCTGTGGCGCAGGCCAGCAAAGCACCCGTGAACCTGGTGGTCAGCTTTGGTACGGCCACCACTCTGGATGCGCTTGTCAAGAAAGAAGGTGCGTGGCAACACCTGGGCGGCTTTATTGTGCCGGGCGTTCAAACCATGTTGACCAGTTTGCACAACAACACGGCTGAACTTCCGAAGGTGGATTTCAATACGCTGGCTGTGGGCCACTTCGAATGGCCGCGAAACACGCAGCAGGCCATTGGCGCAGGGGTTGGGCGCATGCAAATTGCATGGGTTCAATTGCTGGTGGATGAGCTGAAACGTACACACGGGCAACTGCCGGTGGTGTGGTTCAGCGGCGGGTTTGCCGCAGCAATGCAAAGCCTTTACCCGGCTGCGCAGTTGCTTGAGCATGCGGTGTTCAAGGGCCTGGTTTTTGATTATCAGATGCAGCACGGGGGGGCGGCATGAATGGTTGGCGCGCCCTGTTAGGGCTTTTTGTTGCTGGCAATCTGGGCCTGTTGGCTTGGGGTTTGTTGGGTGCGGATGGCTCAACGCGAGCCATCGAGGCACCGGGTTTGCGGGCGGAATGGGTCACGGTGGAGCGACCATGGACGCAGGCCGTGGATGTGGTTTTGTCGCCGCAGCCACCGGCGCCGAAGATCAATTTGAAACAAGGGCAGGCGAACCTGGATTCGGCGATTGAAAACGCCAGCAAGCAAGTGCTGGATGATCCGAAAAAGAATCAGCAATGCCGTGTGTGGGGGCCTTTGCTGCAAAGCGAATCAGCTCGCGTTCAAGAGTCTTTGAGCAATTGGAATGGCAATTTCGAGCGCCTTGAAAAGCAGGTGCCCGTGGGTTACGTGGTGTACTTGCCGCAAGAAATTGTTAACAGCGGAGTGGGCATTGAGCAGTTGTCTGGCAAGGGCATCACCGACATGTTTTACATCACAACGCCCGGTCCTTTACAGGGCACCATCTCCTTGGGCCTGTTTCGGGATCTGGACCGTGCAAATGTTCAAAAAGACGATCTCGCCAAGCGCGGTGTTGCCGGCGTACAAATTCGCGAGCGGCTTGGGCCTGCCCGGGTATTTTTTGAATTGCGGGGCACGCCTGCCCAAATCGAGACAGTAGAATCCGTTTTCAAGCTGAATCGCAAAGGCGAGCTAAAGCCGTGTGATTCTTAGGGGCTACTAAAGGTCACCGCTTCGGTCATTGGCCAAAAATGCCCGGCTCAATGTAGTGCTTTCTGCATCAATGCCTTTGCTCCAGCAAATCACCTTGAACGCCTCGCCCATGTCGGCTTCGTTCAACAGTGTGTTCAAATTCTGGCGCATTAGTGCGCCGCGCACCGGGTGTGTAAAATCGGGCTGTTGTTGTGCAATGTCCAGAATGCCATGTGCAAGCAAGAATTCACCTTGATGAGAATACCCTTCCAGGTCGCCGCCCACGCGGCTT
Organism: Limnobacter sp.; assembly: GCF_036846585.1. Taxonomy (GTDB): domain Bacteria; phylum Pseudomonadota; class Gammaproteobacteria; order Burkholderiales; family Burkholderiaceae_B; genus Limnobacter. Next base: position 108,124 of record NZ_DAIUBR010000005.1, read on the forward strand.
AATGCCAAGAACACATCACTGAAATTTACATGTGCAGTCAAGTCCTGCTCGCCCACCTTCAGCAGAAAATCATCGTGCGCGGTGTGGCGGCTTGTGGCGCGCAAGGTGCCTTGGGTGCGGCTGGGGTGGTAATACTGTGCAGCGTGGTAACCATAATCGATCATCAGGGCCACGCCGTTCAACCGTTCGGTGATTGTGCTTACCCAGGCGGCACTTTGTTCTGCAATTTCCGATTCATAGCCCTCGGGCCAGGGTCCATGCGTTGCATGCAGTGCCCCAATGGTGGTGGCAAAAATCGGGTCAGCGGGTTTCCATGCCCACTGAAGTTCATCATTCTGATGTTGTACCCATGCCTCAAGCGGACCATTGCCGTGCCACTTGAAACGGCGCACCGGTGTGGCGTCCAGCACCTCGTTGCCCAGAACCACGCCATGCAGCACATCGGGCAGGGTGCTTAACCAGCGCACCTTGTGTTCAACATCGGGGCCGTGTTGTGCAAGCAGCCTGGCAAGTTGAACCGGCTTTAAGCCACCCGACACATCCACAATGTTGTACTGCGAAATCAAATCGCCTGCTGTATGCAACACATCACAAGCCAGCTGCCCCGTTCCCGCACCAAATTCATAAATCACTCCCCCGCAACGCGTCAGCACTTCACGCAGGGCGATGCCGATTGTTTGACCAAACAGGGGGCTTAGTTCGGGCGCAGTTACAAAATCGCCTTCGATTCCGAAAATGCGCTCCCCGCGCGCGTAATAACCATGCTGCGGGTGGTAAAGCGCAAACTGCATGAATTCGTCAAAGCGAACAGGTGTGTTAAAAGTCGACAGCATGGGGCAGGTCTGGTTTAGAATAGCGGGTTCTTCTTTTAAAAATCAAAGCCTTGACTGGCATTAAAGCTGGCGTTTAACCCAGAATTCTAACCGATGACGCATGCAAAACAACAATTTGCCCTGGTAACAGGGGGCGCGAAGCGACTGGGCAAGGCCATTGCCCTGGAACTGGCACGCGCTGGCTGGTCGATTGTGTTGCATTGTCGAAGCTCGCTGGTCGAGGCCCGCGACACCGCAGCGCAAATTGAAGCCCTGGGTGTGCAGTGTGTTGTGGTGCAGGCCGATCTTGAAAAACCCGAAGAAGTAGAAGCCTTGTTTGATCAAGCCGAGAAGGCTGGCCCCATTCGTTGCGTGGTCAACAATGCGTCCTTGTTTGAATTTGATTCTGGCGAAACCTTTCAGCCCGAGCTGTTTCACCGGCACATGGCGTCCAACCTTGCAGCGCCCATTCAATTGGCCAAACGCCTGTTTCAGCATGTGCCCGACGATGAACAGGCGGTGATGGTCAACCTGCTGGATCAAAAACTGAAAAACCTGAACCCTGATTTTTTAAGCTACACCTTGACAAAGGCCGGCCTTGAAACTGCCACCACCATGCTGGCCATGGAACTGGCCCCCAAAGTGCGGGTGGTGGGTGTGGCCCCAGGCCTTACGCTGATTTCGCACTTACAAACCGATGCGCAATTCCAGAGTACTCATCGAATTTCGCCTTTGAACAAATCTTCCGAGCCCCAGGACATCGCCAACACAGTGTTGTTTCTGGTGCAAAACCGCGCAATCACTGGCACCACCATCCTTGTCGATGGCGGGCAGCATTTGGTGCCCATGGCGCGCGATTTCAGCATGATGACACCATGACCGACTGGTTTTTTGATCCTCGCCTTTCCGACTGCCGTCGCGTATTCATTCGCGACTTCGACGTGTCGGCCGCCATCGGCGTATTTCCGCAGGAATTGGGGCGCACACAGGCCGTGCGCATCAACATTGATTTCTGGGTGAAATGCGCCGCTACCCCTTCCGAGCGCGACCTGCTGGTGGACGTTGTCGATTACGACTTCGTGCGCCCCGGCATTCACGGGTTGATTCAGGCAGGCCACATCGGCCTGCTGGAAACATTGGTCGACAAGACCCTGGCCTTGGTGCTTGATCATCCCAAAGTGGTGGCCGCCCGCGTGCGTGCCGAAAAATCCGAGGTATACCCCGACTGTGAATCAGCCGGTGTGGAGGTATTCCGCTTCAAATCTTCTCAGAGTGTTTAACCATGCAAACCATCACCATTTTCCCCAACAAGGCGGAACAGAAAGAGGCGTTTGAATTCAACAAGCTTGAAAAGCGCCTAACCAAGCAGGTGGGCCAAGCCATTGCCGACTTCAACATGATTGAGGACGGCGACAAGGTCATGGTGTGTGTATCCGGCGGAAAAGACAGCTATGGTTTGCTCGACATTTTGTTGTTGTTGCGCCAGCGCGCACCGATCCATTTTGACATCATTGCGGTGAACCTGGATCAAAAGCAGCCCGGTTTTCCCGAAGAAGTGCTGCCCAATTACCTGCGCAGCATCAACGTGCCGTTCCACATCGAAGAGCAAGACACGTATTCGATTGTGAAGCGCGTTATTCCCGAAGGCAAAACCACCTGCTCGCTGTGCTCACGTTTGCGTCGCGGTATTTTGTACCGTGTTGCTTCTGAACTGGGTGCAACCAAGGTGGCTTTGGGCCATCACAAAGACGACATTTTGCAAACCCTGCTGTTGAATTTGTTTTACGGTGGCCGCATGAAGGGCATGCCGCCCAAGCTGGTCAGTGACAATGGCGAACACACAATTATTCGCCCGCTGGCCTACTGCCGCGAAAGCGATCTGGCCCGGTATGCGGAAGAAAAGAATTTTCCGATCATTCCGTGCAACCTGTGTGGCAGTCAGGAAAATCTGAAGCGCAAGGAAATGGCAGCCTTGCTCAAGCAGTGGGAAAAACACAACCCGCGCTGGATCGCCAACCTGTTCACATCCTTGTCCACGGTGGTGCCTTCGCACCTCATGGATCGCAAGCTCTTCCCGTTTGAAACGATTCGCCCCGGCTCGGTGCTTGAAGACGGCGCAGGCGATACAGCGTTTGATGCGGATGATGAGTGCTAGATATCGCGGCCTTGGCGGGAAAGCCCGCCTTAAATCGGCCACAAAGCATCAGGCACACAACCTTTCTGCACGGTTTAACCCTGTTTTGAGCTCGCCATTATTTCAAAAACAGCTTGTACGCCGGGTTCTCGGTTTCATTCACCGCCGGGTAGCCGAGTTGTTTCACAAACTTGTCGAATTCGCCGTGGTCCGCTGGCGGCACCTGAATGCCCACCAGAATACGGCCGTAGTCGGCACCATGGTTGCGGTAGTGAAACAGGCTGATGTTCCAGCCCGGGTTCAGTGCCGTTAAAAATTTGGTCAATGCGCCGGGCCGCTCAGGAAATTCAAAACGGTACACCAGCTCGTGTGCGGCCAGGTTCGATTTGCCGCCCACCATGTGGCGCAGGTGCAGTTTGGCCATTTCATCGTCGGTCAGGTTCAGTGCGTCAAATCCTGATTCAATGAATCGCTGTTGCAGCTCGTCAGCCTGTACCCGGTTGCCAATTTGAATGCCCACAAAAATATTGGCCTTGGCTGAGTCGGACATGCGGTAGTTGAACTCGGTCACATTCGTGGGGCCGAGCAGATCGCAAAATTTTCGGAAGCTGCCACGTTCTTCTGGCACGGTGATGGCGAATACCGCCTCTCGTTGCTCACCCACCTCGGCACGTTCGGCCACAAAACGCAGGCGATCAAAATTCATATTGGCGCCACATGAAATGGCCACCAGCGTCTGGTTTTGCAGACCCCTCTCGGTGGCGTATTGCTTCAGACCCGCCACGGCCAGCGCACCGGCCGGTTCAAGAATGCTGCGTGTGTCCTGAAACACATCCTTGATTGCTGCACAGGCCTCGTCTGTGGTCACGCGCACCACGCCGTCCACGTACTTTTCGCACAGGCGGAAGGTTTCTTCTCCCACCAGTTTCACTGCGGTGCCATCGGAAAACAAGCCCACTTCAGAAAGTGTCACGCGCTTGTGCTGCTCCAGGCTTTGAGCCATGGCGTCTGAGTCCACGGTTTGCACGCCGATGATCTTGATGTCGGGGCGCAACTGCTTCACATACGCGCCCACGCCTGCTGCAAGGCCGCCCCCCCCAATCGCGATGAAAATTGCATGAATGGGTCCCTGGTGCTGGCGCAGAATTTCCATGCCAACGGTGCCCTGGCCTGCAATCACATCGGGGTCGTCAAAGGGGTGCACAAAGGTCAGGCTTTTGGCTTGCGCCAGTTTGGCGGCATGTTCGGCAGCATCGCTATAGCTGTCGCCAAACAGCACCACATTCACCCAGTCGCCGCCGAAGCGTTTCACCGCGTCAATTTTCAGGGCGGGTGTGGTGGTGGGCATCACAATGGTGGCCAGGCAGCGCATTTTTGCTGCAGAAAGTGCCACGCCTTGCGCATGGTTGCCTGCCGATGCCGCAATCACGCCGCGCTCCAGTTGAATCGGGCTAAGGTGCGCCATTTTGTTGTAGGCACCCCTCAGCTTGAAACTGAACACCTCTTGCATGTCTTCGCGTTTAAGCAACACCTGGTTGCCGGTGCGCACGGACAGGGAATGTGCGCGCTCAAGCGGTGTTTCGATGGCTACATCGTAAACCTTGGCGGTCAATATGCGTTTTAGATAGTCAAGACCCACAAAGCACCTTTATTGCTGACTTTTAAGCGAATTTCGGGCGCAGGCCCAAGAAGCCTACACTTTACAGCATGAGGGCAATCGCATTGGGCGCCTTGCGCGTTTGGGCCGCATCTGCGGGCCGCCTTCGGGCATAATTTAAGGTCAGTTTCTCAAGGACAGGTTTTAACACCCAAATGGCATCAACAAAATCGGCGACATCAAAAGCAAAACCCCTGGCAAAAAAATCCCGGGGCAACACTATACCGGCCTTCGTGTTTGGCATGGTCTTTGGCCTGTTGATCGCGCTTGGCGTGGCACTGTTTGTCAGCAAGTCCCAATTGCCCTTTTCTGGCGCTGAAACCCAGGGCGCAATTCCGAACGTGTCCCCAGGTCCGGGCAACAGTCCACCCGACCCCAATTCTGCAATTTATGGCAAGGCCAATGCCAATCAGGGAAATATCGTTGCCGTTGATCCATTTCAGCAGGGCACGGAACCACAATCGGGTGACAACACTCCAACCCAGCAAGCAGATCCCGTCGCCCAAACCATCTACTTTTTGCAAGTGGGCAGTTTTCGCAACCGGGAAGACGCAGAGCAGTTGCGTGCGCAACTCGCCTTTGTGGGCACAGAGTCTGAAATTGCCGTGGGCGAGGTCAACGGCAATGTTGTAAATCGCGTTCGTGTGGGACCTTTTGGCAGCGCGAATGAAGCTTATCAGGCACGAATTCCGTTGACCAAGGGCGGGTTCGAAGCCACAGTGGTCAAGGAGTAATCAAATGAAACGTCGTGAACTGATTCAAAGTGCGCTTGTGCTGGGTGTTGTGGGTGCGTTCGGTGGCATATCCACGGCATTTGCCCAAGCGGCGGGCGCCTTCAAAAAGGTGCGCAGGGAAGTGCCCCGCTCAACCCCGGGAAAAATCGATGTCGTGGAGTTTTTTTGGTACGGTTGTATCCACTGTTACAACTTCGAGCCCAAGGTCAATGCCTGGGCCAAGAAGCTTCCCGGCGATGTTTTGTTCACCAAGGTGCCCATTGTTTTCCAAAGCCAGCGTGTAAATTTTCAGGGCCATCAGCGCCTGTATTACACCCTCGAGGCCATGGGCAAGCTGGATATTGCGCACAGCAAGGTGTTTGAAGCCATGCACAAAGACAAAAAACAACTGGCCAACGATGCGCAAATTTTTGACTTCGCTGAATCCATCGGTTTAAAGCGCGAAGAATTCGCCAATGTCTTCAAATCTTTTGGTGTCAATGCAAAGTGTGCACAGGCCAAAGCGCTGTTTGAAGCCTACGGCGCAGATGGCGTACCAACCTTGGGCGTGGACGGAAAGTTCTTTACCTCCGCCTCGGTGGCCGGGTCCGAGGACAACGCGCTTCGTGTGGTTGAAGCCTTGATTAAACGACAGCGTCAGGCTTGAGCGCAAAGGGAGACGGGAATGAAGACTGGTTTCAGTGGCAAAGGCGTTGTTCAAATTACATGGTGGGCCTCGCTGTTGCTGGCACTTGGTGCTTGTTCAAGCGTACCGCTTGACACGCCTGCTCTGCCACAGAAAGCGGCGGTCAAACCGGCTTCGCCCCCGCCTGTTGTCAAGCACGGGCAGTGGGAAACTGCACCCCAGGGCGGAGGCTATTATCTGGATGACGGCCCCGGCGATCTTCGCCCTGCGAATCTTGGCGAATTACCGTCTGCAGAACCTCAAATTGAGCCAATCGCAATTCGCAACACCCGCCCTTACACCGTGATGGGGCAAAACTTCGAGCCGCAAACATCGCTCGAAGAGTCCTACCGTCAAAAAGGTCGCGCAAGCTGGTACGGCAAGAAATTCCACGGTGCAAAAACCGCCAATGGCGAAATTTACGACATGCACCAAATGACAGCCGCGCACCCCACACTGCCATTGCCCAGTTATGCCAAGGTCACCAACCTGGCCAACGGCAAGTCTGTCATTGTGCGTGTGAATGATCGTGGGCCATTTCTGCGTGGGCGAATTATCGATCTAAGCTATGCGGCGGCCTACCAGCTTGACTACATCAAGCAGGGCAGCGCGGAAGTGCTGGTTGAAAAAATGACCCCGGAGGCAATCACCCAGTTTCATACCGAGAAAAACGGCACCCAAGTGGCAGGCGGCAACGTCTCCGTCGAGCGCGTGGGGTTGGCCCCCAATGTAGCGCCCGTGCCCATCAAGCGAACCCCACTGTATTTGCAAATCGGCGCCTTTGGCAGCAAAAGTAATGCAGAAGCACTGCTGATCCAGGTGTCGAACAATCATGAAAGTTTCGGCAAGGCCAGCCAGATCCTTTCCGAATCCGGCGTGCACCGGGTTCTGGTGGGGCCGTTTGCCAGCATTGATCAAGCCAACGAGGCCGCCATTGAGCTTAGTGCTTTTGTAGCGGTTCAGCCTGTGATCAAACAAGACTTGATCCTGCCCTGATCGTCCCCATATCCTGACAATCTGCGCTTCATTCGCGCTACACCACACACACAAAGGATAGGCATGGAGCAATATCACGGCACCACCATTCTGTCGGTTCGCAGGGGCAACCAGGTTGCTCTGGGCGGCGACGGACAAGTTACATTGGGCCATATTGTTGTTAAGGGCACCGCCCGCAAAGTGCGCCGCTTGCATCACAACAAAATTTTGGCGGGTTTCGCTGGCGGGACCGCCGATGCATTCACCCTGTTTGAACATTTCGAAGCCCAGCTTGAAAAACATTCAGGGCACCTGCAGCGCGCAGCCGTTGAGCTGGCCAAAGAATGGCGCACCGACCGCATGCTGCGCAGGCTTGAGGCCATGCTCGCCGTGGCCGATGAAAGTCATTCATTGATCATTACTGGCAATGGCGATGTGCTGGAGCCCGAACAAGGGTTGGTTGCAATCGGCAGTGGCGGTGCCTATGCCCATTCCGCAGCCAAGGCGCTGCTTGAAAACACCGAGCTATCACCCAGCGAGATAGTGAAAAAGTCGCTGACCATTGCGGGCGAACTGTGCATTTACACCAACCAACATCACACCATTGAAGTGCTGCCATGACCCAACTTACCCCCACAAACATTGTTGACGAACTCAACAAAAATATTGTTGGCCAACATGCGGCAAAACGTGCAGTCGCCGTGGCCTTGCGCAACCGCTGGCGACGCATGCAGGTGGCCATGCCCCTGCGCCAGGAAATCACGCCCAAAAACATACTCATGATTGGCCCAACCGGCGTGGGCAAAACCGAAATTGCCCGTCGCCTGGCCAAGCTTGCCAACGCACCTTTCATCAAGATTGAAGCCACCAAATTCACGGAAGTGGGCTATGTGGGCCGCGACGTGGACACCATCATTCGCGACCTCATTGAAATTGCCTTGAAGCAGGTTCGCGACGAGGCGCAGGTGGGCGTTCAGGAAGAAGCCAAGTCCGCTGCGTTTGACCGTGTGCTTGATGCCCTGTTGCCGCCGGCCCGCGATTTCGGTTTCACCGAACAAGCCCCTGCCGCCACCGATGAAAATCGAACCCGCATTCGTTTTCGTGAAAAACTGTTTGCAGGCGAGCTGGACGACAAGGAAATCGAAATTGAAGTGGCAGCGTCGGCACCTTCACTTGATGTGGTTGGCCCTCCGGGGATGGAAGAGCTCACAGGCCAGTTGCAGTCCATGTTCCAGAACATGTCTGGTGGCAAGAAAAAGCTTCGCAAAATGAAAGTGTCTGAAGCACTCAAAGTCATTCAGGACGAAGAGGCCGCCAAGCGCGTGAACGAAGAAGAAGTTCGCGCAAAAGCCATTGCCCGCGTTGAACAGGACGGCATTGTCTTTCTCGATGAAATCGACAAGATCGCCACCAAGGCCGACGGGCGGGGCACCGATGTATCCCGTCAGGGTGTGCAGCGCGACCTGCTGCCCCTGGTGGAAGGCACCACAGTGAACACCAAATACGGCATGATCAAAACGGACCACATCCTTTTTGTGGCCAGTGGGGCGTTCCATCTGTCGCGCCCATCCGACCTGATCCCCGAGTTGCAAGGTCGCTTCCCCATCCGCGTTGAACTGGAATCGCTCACAGTTGAAGATTTCAAGCGAATCCTCACCAGCACAGATGCATGCTTGACCGAGCAATACAAAGCCTTGCTGGCCACAGACGGGGTGGCGCTTACCTTCACCGACGAAGGTGTGCGCCGTCTGGCTGAAATTGCCTTCACCGTGAATGAGAAAACCGAGAATATCGGCGCACGCAGGCTGTACACTGTCATGGAGCGTCTTCTGGAGGAAGTCGCCTTCGAGGCCGATGGGCAGCCCAGAGGGGTTGAAATCACGGCAGAGTTTGTCGATTCCCGTCTGGGCGAAGCGGCCAAATCCGAGGATCTGGCGCAATTCATCCTCTAGAATCCGTCGATCGGCATTGATGCCACATTTGTCCGGGTAGATTGGCTTTAAAATGCACCTTGTGCACTGTTTTCTACCCGGATCGCCCATGACCCCCGACATCCTTACCCCCGCCGTCAAAGCCAAAGTCTTGTCCGAGGCATTGCCCTACATTCGTCGCTTTCACGGCAAAACCGTTGTGGTGAAGTACGGCGGCAACGCCATGACGGACATCGAACTGCAAAAATCGTTTGCACACGATGTCGTGTTGCTCAAACTTGTGGGCATCAACCCGATCGTCGTGCATGGCGGTGGCCCGCAAATTGACGAGGCGCTTCGCCGTGTGGGCAAACAGGGTACTTTCATCCAGGGCATGCGCGTGACCGACGAAGAAACCATGGAAGTGGTTGAATGGGTTTTGGGTGGCCAGGTGCAGCAAGACATCGTCATGATGATCAACGAACACGGCGGCAAAGCCGTGGGCTTGACCGGCAAAGATGGCGCCTTGATTCGAGCCCGGAAAATGCAGCTCGCCGACAAAACCGAGCCCGGAAAATTTCATGACATCGGTTTTGTGGGTGAAATTGCATCTATCGACCCCGCCATCGTGAAAGCCCTGCAAGACGACGCATTCATCCCGGTCATCTCCCCAATCGGGTTTGGCGAAGACGGCCATGCCTACAACATCAACGCCGATCTGGTGGCCGGAAAAATTGCCGAAGTCCTGAAGGCTGAAAAGCTCATCATGATGACCAACACGCCCGGCGTACTGGATAAAGATGGCAAGTTGCTCACCGGCCTTACCGCCAAACGGATTGATGAGCTGTTCGAAGACGGCACCATTTCAGGCGGCATGCTGCCCAAGCTGTCCTCGGCCATTGAGGCCGCGAAAAGCGGAGTAAACTCGGTTCATGTGGTTGATGGCCGTGTGCCGCACTGCCTCTTGCTCGAAATTTTGACCGACCAAGGCGTGGGCACCATGATTCGCAGTCACTGATTTCAACAGCGGAACAATCCGCACCACATGCAGGGGGAGACATGTCGAACAAAAGAATACCCAATTTGTCAGTCACCGACGGATTTGATTTTGTAAAAAAGATCTGGGGCAGCTTGCCCATCCCCAGTGTGATGAATCCCACCACCGATCTGGATGAGCTGGATAAGCGGATCTCCGACCTCAAAGCGGTGGAGCAATGGCTCAATGTCAACCTCAGCATGTTGCGCGCCACCATTCAAGGGCTGGAAGTGCAGCGCGGCACCATTGCCACGATCAAATCGTTCAGTTCCAATTTGGGCTTGGGTGGTGATCGCCCAAGCGGCGTCAATCTCGCTGTCAATGAAGAACTCATCCGCAACGCCATGCAGGCCGCTGTCGCACCGCCGCCAGTGCCCCGGGTGGAGCCCGTTGCCCCTAAAGTTCCCGACCCCGAGCCGCAATCCCGCACCGAAAGTGAAGCAGCGGCAGCGGCACAGGAATCGTCGAAGGCCATTGTGTCAAATGCCACCGCCTGGTGGGGCTTGCTGCAAGACCAATTCAATAAAGTGGCCACTTCCGCCATGTCGGGTTCCGGGCTTGAAGCGGATGCAGCAAAACCTGCCGCAAAATCTTCGGCCAAGTCCGCTGCAAAACCGAAAGCCAGGCGAGCCACGACCACACGCAAGAAAACCGCAAGCACCACGCGCACAAGGACCTAGATGTTTCGTTTTGGCCACGCCACACATCCCAACTGGAGAGAAGCACTTGAACTCGTGTTGGTGCAGCTCGAAGGCCAAATGCAGTTGGAACAATTTGCAGCCGACATCAGTCGGCCCCAGAAGCTGGGTTTGATCTATGCCACCGAGGCCTTTGCCGACAGCATGCCGCAGATCCTTCAAGGGTTGCGGCAACGCACGGGTTTCAAAGACTGGGTGGGGGGCATTGCACCGGGCGTGTGCAGCAGCGGGGTGGAATATTTCCAGGAACCGGCAATCGCAGTCATGCTCATGGAATTCCCCGCCGATTCTGCCCGCGTGTTCTCGGGCAAAGTGCCCTTGCCCAAACCCGGCAGTGTCACAGCATCGGGCCGCGAAGCCATGTCAGCCGCGCTCATTCACATCGACCCCCTGACCGAGGATATCGACGACCTGCTTGAAGACCTCAGCTTGAAAGTCAGTTCAAGGCAAATTTTTGGGGGGTTGGTTTCTGCTGGCACGGTTCACACACATGTTGCGCTAGAACCTCTCTCGGGTGGCGTGTCTGGTGTGGTGTTTGCCAACGGCCTGCCCATCGAAGTGCGCATGACCCAGGGTGTTCAGGTGGTGGGGGTTGAACACGAAATCACCGGTTTGCGTGGCAATTTCGTTGAAGAACTCGATGGTAGGCCCGCGCTTGATGTGCTGCTCGCCGATTTGGGCCTGCAACCCGATGTCGACGAGGCCAATCCGGCCAGTCAGGCAGCTGATGTATTGGCCAAGCGTTTTGCACACGGTTTGTTTGTCGGCTTGACCGATCGTTCGCTGGCTGAATCCATCGCAATCAAAGGTTACACTGCTGGGCGCTCTGAGGCCCATCAGCTCAAGGTGCGCCCCGTTGTGGGCTTGGACCCCAACAAAAAATCACTCGCGGTGGCTGAAGACTTCAAGCTTGGTGACCGGCTTTCGTTTTGCACACGCGATGAAAACTCCGCCCGCGTTGATTTAACCCGCATGTGTGCAGAACTGCGTGAAGACCTGGATGCCCCGGCGCCTCAGCTTAATGAATTGCGGGCAGCCGGCTTTTCTGGAATTCATTCTCAGCGCAAGCCGCGTGGTGCGGTGTACATTGCCTGTAATGGTCGGGGTGCTGCGCTGTTTGGCTTCCAGGGGGTTGAGCAGCAAATCGTGCGTGAGCAATTGGGCGACATCCCCTTGATTGGCTTCTCTGCCAACGGAGAAATTTTCCGGGGGTCACTGTACGGCTACACCGGTGTACTCGCGTTATTTTTCTAAACTTGAATTGTTGACATGAATATTTTGATTCTCGCAGCCGGCAAAGGCACCCGCATGAAGTCTGCCCTGCCCAAGGTGTTGCACCCCGTGGGCGGCCAGTCCATGCTGGCCCGTGTAGTGGGCACTGCATCGAAATTCGACAACCCGCACCTGGTGGTTGTGTTGGGCCATGGCGCGCAAGAAGTGCAGCAACATTTGGCTTCACATGCCAACCTTCAGTTCGCCACCCAGGCCGAGCAACTGGGCACGGGCCATGCTGTTCAGTGCGCCAGTTCAGCGTTGGCAGATCATGCTGTCACATTGATTTTGTACGGCGATGTGCCGCTCATTCAATTCGAATCGCTTCAGCCCCTGGTCAAGGCCGCCCAAGCTGGCCAGCTGGGTTTGATGACCTTGAGCATGGCCAATCCCCATGGTTATGGCCGAATTCTTCGCGACGCAGAAGGCGCGGCAGTCGGCATTGTCGAGCAAAAAGATGCCACTCCCGCGCAACAGGTTATTTCGGAGGTGAATACCGGCATTCTGGCTTGTCCCACAGCACAGTTAAAAACTTGGGTCAACCGCTTAAGCAACAACAACGCGCAAGGCGAGTACTACCTCACCGACATCATTGCCATGGCGCATGCCGAAGGTCTTCTGGTGCGCACTTGCCAGCCCGCCCATCATTGGGAAGTGTCCGGTGTCAATTCCCGTGTACAGCAGGCCGAACTGGAACGCATCTGGCAACTGCACCAGGCTGAAAAGTTGATGGTTGAAGGTGTGCAGTTGCTGGACCCGGCACGCATCGACCTGCGCGGCACCCTGCATTGCGGTGCCGATGTGTCCATCGATGTGGGTTGCGTGTTTCAAGGCAATGTCACGCTGGGCGACAGGGTATCGATTGGCCCGTACTGTGTACTCAACAACGTCAGCATTGCCGCAGGCACGCGCGTTGATGCATATTCCCATCTCACCGACGCAACGGTGGGCGAAAACGCCGTTGTTGGCCCCTATGCCCGCTTGCGGCCCGGTGCAAAATTGGGCAATGAAGTGCACATCGGCAACTTCGTTGAAGTGAAAAATGCCACCATCGCCAACCAATCCAAAGCAAACCACCTGGCCTACATTGGCGATGCGCAAATTGGCGAGCGGGTCAACGTCGGTGCGGGCACCATCACCTGCAATTACGATGGTGCAAACAAACACCTCACCATCATCGAAGACGATGTATTTATCGGGTCTGACACACAACTGGTCGCCCCCGTCACCGTGAAAAAAGGTGCCACCCTTGGCGCGGGAACCACCTTGACCAAAGACGCGCCTGAAAATGCACTCACCGTGTCGCGCACCAAACAAATCACGATCTCGGGCTGGAAGCGCCCGGTCAAATCAACCAAAAAATAAAGGAATACCTCACACCATGTGCGGAATTGTCGGCGTACTTTCTAAAACCAACAGCGTGCCAGTGTTGATCGATGGCCTGAAAAAACTTGAATACCGCGGATACGATTCCGCGGGTTTGGCCATTCAATCCGATATCGATCAATCCATTCACCGCGCCCGCAGTGTGGGCCGCGTGGTCGAACTGGATTCCACCACCAAAACCCTCAATGCCCGCATGGGAATTGCTCACACCCGCTGGGCCACACACGGCGTGCCCAGCGAACGCAACGCGCATCCGCACATCAGCGAAGGGCAGGGTATTTCAGTCAGCGTGGTGCACAACGGCATCATTGAAAACCACGAAGAAATTCGCAAGGCGCTCACCGCAGAAGGCTACGTTTTCCAGTCCGACACAGACACCGAGGTCATTGCCCACCTCGCCCACAAACACCTGGCGCAGGGCATGCTCCTGCTGCCTGCAGTGCAAGCCACCGTCAAAAAGCTCGAAGGTGCGTTTGCCATCGCAGTGATATGCAACACAGCCCCGCTCACCCTGGTGGCCTCCAAAAAAGGCGCGCCCTTGCTGGTGGGGCATGGCGAAGGCGAATTTTTTCTGGCCTCCGATGCCTCGGCGTTGGTGGCGCACACCAAGCTGATCACCTATCTGGAAGAAAGCGACGTGGTGCAGTTGCAAGCCACTGGCGTCTCGTTTTTTGATGGTGCAGGCACGCAGGTCAAGCGCCCCATCATCGAAAGCCAGTTGTCCGCCGATGCGGTGGAACTGGGCCCCTATGCACACTACATGCAGAAGGAAATATACGAACAGCCTGGTGCCATTGCGGCAACCCTTGAAATGGTCAGCAATGCCTCTGCAGTAAAGCCGGAATTGTTTGGTGCCGAAGCGGGCAACATTCTTCCCGGCATTCAACAGGTGCTTATTCTGGCCTGTGGCACCAGCTACCACGCCGCACTGGTTGCGCGTTACTGGTTTGAATCCATAGCAGCCCTGCCCACCAGCGTTGAAATTGCCAGCGAATACCGCTACCGCACCAGCGTCAGCCTGCCCAATACCCTGGTCATCACGATTTCGCAATCCGGTGAAACAGCCGACACTTTGGCGGCGCTTGAGCACGCAAAATCCCAGGGAATGAACAATGCCCTGTCCATTTGCAACGTGCCAGAATCCGCACTGATTCGCGCCAGCAACTTGAAGTTTCTTACCCGTGCGGGTCCGGAAATTGGCGTGGCTTCCACCAAGGCATTCACCACCCAGTTGGCGGCGCTTTTTACCTTCACGCTGGTCATGGCAAAACTGCGCGGCAAGCTCTCTGCCGATCAGGAAAAAACACTACTCACGCAACTGCGTCACCTGCCGTCGGCCATGCAGAACATCCTGGCCCTCGAGCCTGAAATCAAGGCATTGGCAGCCAGTTTTGCAGAAAAGCGCCATGCGCTGTTCCTGGGCCGTGGAGTGCACTACCCGATTGCCATGGAAGGTGCATTGAAGCTCAAGGAAATCAGCTACATTCACGCCGAAGCTTATGCTGCGGGCGAGCTGAAGCACGGCCCGCTTGCACTGGTCGACGCAGACATGCCCGTGGTGGCGGTCGCGCCCAAAGACACCTTGATCGAAAAACTGAAGTCGAATTTGCAGGAAGTGCGTGCCCGTGGTGGCGAGTTGTACATTTTCGCCGACCGCGACACCAAAATTGAAAAAGCCGATGGAGTGCATGTCATCAATTTATTGGACCACGCCGGGCACCTGTCACCAATTTTGCACACGCTCCCATTGCAGCTGTTGTCCTACCACGTTGCCCTGGTCAAAGGCACCGACGTGGACAAACCACGCAACCTTGCCAAATCAGTGACCGTCGAGTAACGGCAGCCCGATCGCGCATGCCCGCCCGCCGAACCGTAGCCAGCGTCAAAATTCTTTGCGAACTGGGTGTTCGCCTGGGTTCGGGTTTAAGTGCTTTGCTCACGGGCTCATCCATTTTGCCTGCGCAACTGGATGATCCACATCTGGAAATCGATCCGGATCAGGAACTGCAGGTCATTCACAACCTGGTTCGTCTTCACGGCAAAGTGCCGGGTTTGGGCTTGATGGCTGGGTCGGAATACCATTTGACCACCTACGGCATCTGGGGTTACGCACTCATCACCAGCCCCACCTTCCGGCAGGCGGTTGAACTGGGTTTGCGTTACCTCGACCTTACTTTCGCGTTCTCGAAAGTCGAACTGAGGCAGGCCAATGGCATTGCATCCATTGTTTTGTCCGTCGATCATTTGCCCCCCGCCGTGCGCACCTTTGTTGCTGAACGGGACAGCTCTGCCATTCAGGTTTTGCAACGCGAACTGTTTGGCGTCAGCCTACCCCTGCACAGCATGGAATTCGCCTTTCCTCTTACCGGCGACCTGGCCCAATACGAAACCATGTTTGGTTGTGCCCCGCAATTTTGTGCAGCATTGAATCGCGCCAGTTTCGATGAGCAATGGTTGAGCCTGCCCTTGCCCAAGGCCAATGAAACCAGTTCAAAATTTTGCGAAGTCCAGCTTGAAACCCTGTTGTCGCGGCGCATGCAGCGTGGTGGCGTATCGGCCTGGTTGCGCAACAAACTGCTGGCAGATATTTCATCCTCGCCCAGCCTCGATCAAATCGCCACGGATCATTTCATGACAGAACGTACCTTGCGCAGACGGCTCACCGACGAAGGCACCAGCTTTCGGGACCTGCTTGCCGAGGTGCGGCAAACCATGGCCGAAGAACTGTTGTCCTCCGCCGGTCTCAGCGTGTCCGAAGTGTCGGCCCGCCTGGGTTACTCCTCACCCTCTGCGTTCATTCACGCCTTTCAAAAGTGGCACGGTTGTTCACCGCGCCAGTTTCTGGATACTCGTCCGAAGCAGGTAAAGGGCAATTAAACCGGGTATGGCCGCAATGGTTGAAAAGATGAAAAAGTCGCTCCAGCCAAACGCATCCACCACATAACCTGCGGGTGCCGCCAGGTACACTCTGCCCATCGCCGCCAGCGAAGACAGCAACGCATACTGGGTTGCGGAAAATTCCTTGCTGCACAGGCTCGTCAACAGCGCTACAAAAGCAGCCGTGCCCATGCCGCCGCACAGGTTCTCTACAAATACCGCGCCGCCCATCGCCCAAATATCGGGTTCAATCACCGACAGCAGCCAGAACGACAAATTCGACACAGCCTGGAAAATTCCGAACAACATCAGTGCCCCGTACAAGCCCATGCGCGTCATCAAAGCGCCACCCAAAAAGGCGCCCAGCAGAGTCGCAATCAGGCTGACCGTCTTGTTCACTGCGCCCACCTCGGTCAGCGTGAACCCAAGGCCCTTGAGCAGAAACGCAGTGGTCAGTGATCCCGCAAACGCATCGCCCACCTTGTACAGCACAATCAGCACCAAAATCCAGATCGCTGCTTCCTTGCTCATGAAGTTGCGGGTAGATTCCTTCACAATGTCGAACAATTTTCGCTTGATTGCCCGCTTTGCAAGGTCCTCTGGGGTGTCCGCTGTCGGGCTGAATGCCGTAATCACAGCGCAAACAGCGATCAATCCGGCCATCAGCAGGTAAGTGCCAGACCAACCCAGAAATTCCCCGGCAAGAATCAGCGCCAAACCGCCCGACACCAGCATGGCCACCCGATAACCCGTCACATAGTACGCAGCGCCCAACCCCCTTTCCTGCGTGGGAAGCAGGTCGGTTCTGTATGCGTCAATGGCCATGTCCTGGGTGGATGAACAAAATGCAATCGCTGCCGCAACCGCCGCAACTGTCCACGCCGAATGCGCATCCAGGAATGCCATGGCTGCAATCAGCACGGCGCACGCCAATTGCATGATCGCGATCCAGCCGCGCCGTTGGTCAAAAAAGCCGGGTGTCAGGTAATCCAGGAAGGGCGACCACAAAAATTTGTAGGTGTAGGGAAACCCTACCACCGCGTACAAACCAATAGTCTTGATGTCCACATTCTCGACCGCCAGCCACGCTTGAAGTGTGCTTCCGGTCAAGGCAAGGGGCAGTCCACTGGAAAAACCAAGAATTAATATACAAATAAGGCGGAAAGGGGGCATAGGGTGTTGACGGTAATTAAAAAAGCATACATAATCCGGGGTTCTCTTTTGGAGAGATGTCCGAGTGGCTAAAGGAGGCAGACTGTAAATCTGTTGGCGTATGCCTACGCTGGTTCGAATCCAGCTCTCTCCACCAAGAATTCAAGCAGTTTAACCGAGTGCGCTCTTGAAAAGGGGTTCACAAGGTGTGCGGGTGTAGCTCAATGGTAGAGCTGAAGCCTTCCAAGCTTAAGACGAGGGTTCGATTCCCTTCACCCGCTCCAGGCTTTAATAGAAAGATGCTCATGTGGCTCAGTGGTAGAGCACTCCCTTGGTAAGGGAGAGGTCGGCAGTTCGATCCTGCCCATGAGCACCACCGTTTAACCGCACTCGCCGCGTTGAGTGCCCGCACAGAGGTCGTCATGGCAAAAGAAAAGTTTGAGCGCAAGAAGCCACACGTAAACGTTGGAACGATTG
>NZ_DAIUBR010000006.1:0-22914 GCF_036846585.1 Limnobacter sp.
CCCCAATTTACTTATCGAGCGGGGTCAAACTGTTCAAATCAACCGAGCCACTTCTAGGGAAACGAAACACGCTAACAGAGGAATTCCGTACTTCAAAAAAGCCGCTGATTTGGGTCACTCTCAGGGGGTAGAGCTGAAGCACCCCTTCGAAACTCAACCCTTATGCCTAAAAAACCAGGCTTTTTTAACATGAAACCACTATCATGTTAAAAATATCGATTATTTTTAACACGTTCAGGATGCCATGTTAAAAGCAAGCTACAACATTCCGCAGATGCCTCCCTCTGAGTTTAATCAGGAAGATCCTGCTATTTTGAAGGCCTTAGCTGTTGCGCACAGGCATCTTGCGGAGCTAAAGGGGTGCGCCAAAAGTATTCCCAATCAAGGCATTCTGATTGACACATTGACACTGCAGGAAGCCAAGGCAAGCTCGGAAATTGAAAGTTATGTCACCACACAAGATGAACTCTTTCAGGCTGATTTGCAGCTTGCTGACTGGGTATCTCCGGCCAGCAAAGAAGTGTCGCGTTACAGGGAAGCCCTGAAATATGGTTTCGCAAAGATGCAATCCAACCAAGGCCTACTTACCAACAGCACATTGATCGCGCTATTTCAATTATTAAAGAACAGCGCAGACGGGTTTCGTCACATGCCGGGCACCGTTTTAAAAAATGATCGAACAGGTGACACGGTTTTTGTTCCGCCTCAGGGCGCCAGTGAAATTCAGCAACACATGGACAGCCTGGAGCATTTTATCAATACGCCAGACGATCTTGATCCTTTGATTAAAATGGCGCTTATTCACCATCAGTTCGAGAGCATTCACCCTTTTAGCGATGGCAACGGGCGAATCGGCAGAATATTGTGCGTGCTGTATTTGACGCAAACCAGCTTGCTGGACATTCCGATTCTTTACCTTTCCAGATACATCAACCAGAACAAATCCGATTACTACCGACTTCTTCAAATTGTGAGAGACCACGGTCAATGGCATGAGTGGATGCTATTTATGCTGCAAGCAGTCGCGGTTACAGCAAGAAGTACAGTGGACCTGGTCGAGGGTATGCGCGTGTTGATGGCGAACACCAAACAAAGGATGAGAAAAGAACTTCCGAATCTTTATTCGCAAGACTTGCTCAACAACCTTTTCAGGCACCCGTACACCCGAATCGAATTCGTGCAAAGCGACCTAGGTGTTTCACGCCAAACAGCAGCAAAATATTTACGCGAACTTGTTGGCAAAGGAATTGTTCTTGAACATGCGCAAGGCAAACATGTTTATTTCATCAATCAGCCACTTGTAAGTTTGCTGAGCCAGGACGAGATTCGGTAAGAGAGATTGGGGCAAACTGGCTTCAATATATAAGGATGATGTTGTGATGCAAAAGAATCGGCTGACAGGCGATTTTTCGGCCTTTACGAACAGATGGATTGACGGGGTGATAGGCCTAAGTTGTTGACAAAAAAATCTTTGGAACATGGGTGGGCGTTGTTGGTCTGGGTTGGGGAAGGGTTCTGCCCCAAAGGGCGGGATGTCGTCCAAGTGCTGCAGACTAGGCACCCAAGAGGCGACGAGCAAGCACGGATTGCATGTCACGGCGTCCGTCCGCAATCACGTAAATAAGGACTCGGCTGCCTGTGACACGGTAGATCACGCGGTACGGCTTAAAAAAGGTCTGGCGATATTCTTTGATACCAAGGCTAACAAGTTCTTTCGGGAATCTGCCGCGTTCCGGGAATTTCGACAAACTCTCTACAGCATTTATCAATTCATCCAGCACATGGTTGGCATTGGCCACACAGTCGAATTCAGAAATGTAGTCGTGGATAGCTTCCAAGTCCTGCTCTGCACCCTTGGTCAGCAATACTTCGAATTTGGCAGATTTTCCTGCCATCAGACTGATGCTCGTTTGGCGCGCAAGCGGGCAACAACATCAGCCACGGGTTTGACCTTGTCAGCAGTCACATCCTGATTACCCAAGGCAAGGATTTTCAGCAAGGCCAGAGTTTCTTGAGTCTCTTCAAACGAGGCGATGTCTTGCAGGACGGCCTTCGCTTCCCCGTTTTGGGTAATGACCATAGGTTCCCGCTGCTCCGCAAGATTCGTCAGAACCTCGGCAGCGTTGGCTTTAAGATAGCTGATCGGCTTTACTTGTGATGAGTAACGCATGGCTGTGTCCTGGATTCAAGAAGGACTTAATATAGTCTTTTTATGGTCTTACAGCAAGATGCCTGAACAGCTTCTCGGCCAAAACCGTCATTCCGCACTGAACTGCGTAATGTCTGCATTGAGGGGGAAACCGGATAAGACAAGGCCTGTCTCTTTTGCTGCTTTGGTTACAAGCGCACTATGAACTCTCCTTCAACCAAGTAGGAGAAAGTCATGGAACAAGCGCATCAGCAACCTTGGAACAAAGGTCAATTAATTGGGCAAAAGCCACCGCTTAAGCTAAAAGATATCTGGACAATTCGCATTCATCTACAAAATGCAGACGCAGTCCGAGATTTGGCTCTTTTCAATCTCGCCATCGATAGCAAGTTACGAGGTTGTGATTTGGTCAGCCTTCGAGTACGAGACATCGCACACGGTCATCAAGTTTTAACAAGGGCAATGGTGATTCAACGCAAAACTCAGAGACCTGTGCAATTTGAGCTAACGGAGACCACCAGAACAGCAGTGGCTAAATGGCTAGAGTTATCTCATCTTAAAGGGGAGGATTTTCTGTTTGCCAGTCGCGTATCAACATCCGAGCATCTGTCTACGAGGCAATACGCGAGGATAGTCCATGGTTGGGCAGAAAAAGCGGGGTTGGATCCAAGCGTGTACGGTACACATTCAATGCGAAGAACAAAGGCCACATTGATTTACAAAAGAACCAAGAATCTGCGTGCGGTCCAGTTATTGCTCGGTCATTCAAAGTTGGAAAGCACTGTTCGATACTTGGGGATTGAAGTTGACGATGCACTGGAAATTTCAGAACAAACTGAAATTTGATGCCAGGCGAAGCACAGTAAGCTTCTTACGCGCCGATTTCTCGCAGAACTTCTGGATGAGTAACCGCAACTTTGAGCAGGGTTTTTGCCGCGCCGGTTGGGCTTCGGCGGCCCTGTTCCCAGTCCTGCAGAGTTCGAGCTGACACACCCAGCAAAGAAGCGAATGCTTGCTGAGACAAACCCATTTTGGCGCGTGCCTCTGCCGCTGCTGACAACTCAACCTGGGTTACACGTGCGGCCTTGCCTTGACGCATTTGTTTCACAGACTTAAGTAAGTCATCTTGAAATTTTTTCATTTCAGAGTCCATCTTCTACTCCCTTTTTCAATTCAGCTAAAAAGGCGGTTGGAAGGTTATCGAACTTGGCCTTTTTGTACACTATGAGCAGCCAAACGGCCGCTTCAGTTGCATTGAAATAAATTACCCTGGCACCACCTCGCTTACCTTGACCAGCAGATGACCAACGAACTTTCCTACAACCACCACTTCCTGGAATAACATCGCCAGCTTCTGGGTTATTGGCAATCCAGTTGATGAATTCAATCCGCTCGGCGTCTGACCACACATCGCTGGCATATTTTTGAAATATTGGGGTTTCGGCTACGGTTCTCACATTCGGGAATATACGGCAATGCCGTATTTTTGGCAATCCCTAGTTAGAGTTAAAGGCGGCCTGTCGGCCGAAGCGGACGTTAGGACTTAATGCTGAAACGTCTTAGTTGTTGGCGAAAGCAGACTTCGAAACTTCGACGATAGTCGATAATGCTGACCTTCGGAATCGCATTCTAGGTGCACTATTTGGTGGCGTATAAACAGGATTTATTTTTCATACTGTTCATGTGATGCTTGGCAAATATGTGAAAAAGTAAAGTTAAAGAAACAATCTGCGATGTTCGGATAAATAAATATCGTCGTTATTTTTCGATCAATCAAGTTGGGGGTCATAGGAGAAGCCATGCCGCAATCGGGAACAATATTCAGAGCGCTTGTCGCGTCACCTAGTGACTGCGCACATGAGCGAAAAATCATCCCGGAGGTCATCTCAGCGTGGAACGCTGTTCACTCGTTGAGTAGCGCTGCGATCATTGAGCCGGTACTTTGGGAAACACACTCTCGCCCTGAAATGGGAGGTAGGCCTCAGGAACTGATAAATCAGCAGCTCGTCGTCAACTGCGATCTGGTAGTGGGCGCCTTTTGGACAAGATTAGGAACTCCCACAGGAGTTGCTGAATCTGGTACGGCAGAAGAGATCGAACAACTCCGAGCGGCAGGAAAACCGGTTTTGCTCTACTTTTCGTCGGCGCCTGTTGTCCCTGAGAGCCTTGATGCGACACAGTACAAAGCTCTTACAGACTATAGAAGTCGCCTTGGCACACAAGGCCTGTATTTCAAGTACGAAAATCTGGCTGAGTTCAGAGAACAGTTCCAACGGCATCTCGCTGGCCAGATGATCGATCTGTTGAAGTTTGTATCGAACTCAGCCTCAACTACCCTCTCGACCCAACCAACCATGACGGATCAGCATCGGGCGCTGGTCACATTCTCTACTGATCTGCAGGCTTTTCTTCGTAGATTAGGTGCCGAGTGGGAAGCCGAGCGCGACAGTGAGCCGCACAGTACAGATGACGGAAAATACATCCTGAGTCGCGCCGCTGATGAGGTTCTGCACTTCAAAAGCATGATCGTGGAAGAT
The DNA here is from genome assembly GCF_036846585.1 of Limnobacter sp. GTDB lineage: Bacteria > Pseudomonadota > Gammaproteobacteria > Burkholderiales > Burkholderiaceae_B > Limnobacter. The sequence continues at coordinate 4,687 of NZ_DAIUBR010000006.1, forward strand.
AGCGCCGGTCTTGCAGAGAAGCTTGGCGAAGTACTAAAGAAGATTCGTGGACAACAGCGACATCGAACATACATCGACGGAGGTGTCTCGTTTCAACGATTTTGGGATGAAGGCGACCAGATCATCCGCGATCTCAAGGATGTGTCAACGAAGCTCGACTCCATGGCAAACGATGCTGCCTGACGCATGACGCCCAACGAGTAAGGTTCAGATCGTGATCGCAAGGCGAGGCACGATCTGAACCGTTTAACCCTTCGATCGAGAGGATGTGCTCCGTCAAACAGGGACACGCTTCACATCTCATACGTTATATGCTATTCAAAAGAGTCAACAAACCAAGTAGAAAATTATGGCTGAGAAAAAGACACATCACGTAGTTAAAAACCCATCGGGCGGATGGAGCGTCAAGAAGGGTGGCGCGGTGCGAGCGTCTGGCACGTACAAGACACAGAATGAGGCGACAAAAGCTGCGCAAAAAATTAGCCAGAATCAGGGATCACGCGTCGTAGTACACGGCACAGATGGCCGTATAAAGAAAAAGTAGCGCGGCATGGCAGACCCTAACTTCCACAAAAATGTCTTTATCAACTGCCCTTTCGATGAAGATTACCGTCAACTCTTGCTCGCCGTTATCTTTACGGTAAAGCGTCTCGGATTCATTCCCCGACTAACGTTAGAACAGGCCAACTCGGGAGTCACCAGAATTACACTAATCCTAGATCTGATCGAGGCATCAAAGTATGGAATCCACGATCTGTCTCGTTTGCTTGCAGCCGAAGAAGGCCAACCCGCGCGAATGAACATGCCATTTGAGCTAGGAATTGACTTCGGATGCAAGAAGTTTCGTGAAGAGCCATGGTGTGATAAACGCCTGCTGATACTTGAGAAGGAGAGATATAGATATCAGGCGGCACTCTCCGATCTCTCTGGGTCTGACATAAGAGAGCACAACGACGAACCCATCAGAGTAACGAAGGCCGTTAGAGATTGGTTCGTTACAGAAGCACTGAATACTGGTCCGAGTCACACAAAAATTTGGTATGAATTCAACGACTTTACAGCTGATTTAGAGGAAAATTTGGAGGCGCAAGGCCATGAACCCGAAGACTTTGGTGAGGTACCAATTTCGGAGGTGATGGCATACATGGATAGATGGTTTGAAGCGCGCGCAGAACAAGGCGTTTGAATCCAACGCGTACTCCGCAAGCGCTTCTCAACTCAAAGTTAACACTTAAGACAATGAACCCACTATTACAAGATTCCAGAAAAATTATCGTGACCTTGGCGAATCTTTTCAAAAAAGAAAATCTTGCGCCTGAATTTCAGGTGCTTTCTCAAGGAAAAGTAAATATCGAAGTGAATGGATACGATAGTTGGAATGGCGGAACGACAGTTTACGGAATTTATTGTCGGATCCCATTGGAGCTATATTCGAATATTGAATTAGAAATTCAGGCTATTGAGCAAAGCATAAAAAGTAAAGCTGAAACTTTGTTTCGGTCATATCCAGAATGTTGGATCGGTGAAGTGGTTATTTCTCCTGAATTGGTCGATGAGATCCACGGTAAGGCATACAAAATTTCCCATGAAAATCTCGTTAAGTTGCTTGAATCTCAAAAGGACGTAATGGTTTCTGTGTCTACTGGTGGCGCCAGAATTCAAGATGTAAATAGCGAATACCAGTCAAGCGTTTCAGAGATCTCAGAAGCCCTCACAGAAAGGGGGTTAGCCAACCCAAACCCATTTAAAGATTTATGGGAGTGGTATGGGAAGTGGAGTGATGGATCTTTGTCTACATACCAGTCAAGACGAGCCTTCCTGTCAGCGATTTTTTCCCCAATAATCGAAACAATCAAACGGATGAAGACTGCGTCTGTAAATCCAGTATTTGAAGAACCTACGGGCTGGAATCGGGTAGATCGAAGCATGGGTGAAATTAAACTACGCTTGGTACAGTCAAGTTCTGAAGAGCAATTTCAAGGTATTGGGTTGTTAGCGCGAGAGACGTTAATCTCACTTGCGCAAGCGGTTTATGACCAGGAATTACATACTTCTACAGACGGAACGGTGCCATCGAAGACCGACGCAAAACGAATGCTTGAAGCATACATTTCGTCAGTTCTTCCTGGTAAAAGTAATGAAAACATAAGGCGCCATGCCAAGGCTTCTCTTGATCTGGCAAATGACCTGACTCACAGCCGTACGGCTGATTTTAGACTGGCCGCCTTGTGCGCTGAATCGACGAATGCAGTGGTTAATATTTTATCCATAATTTCCGGACGTCGAGATCGTGGGTAAATGTGTTGTCAAGAGCATGTTGTCGGACTGGTTTTCTGCTGCGCTTCTTAAAGTCAGCCGCGAATGCTGGCGATATCCAACGTCGGTTTAAGATCACTTGGAAGGCTTTTTAAATCAAAAGCTTCATGACCGCATTGGCCGAAATTCGACCGAAGCAGGCGAACCGAGAGGGTGGCCTCGATGTCAGCTATCGGCCAAAAGTGGATAGCTGTTGGATGTAAATCTAACCGACGCCATACCTGGAATGATACAAGCCTCTAATAACTTTCCCTAGTATCCCATTCTTCGAAGCTCACCCGAGCTTGCTAATAAGGTTCGCCCCAGGTAGCTCGCAAGTCAGAAGTTGGGACGATACCTTTATGCACATAGAGGCTAGGTTCGACGCGCTCTAATTCTCCATCTCCCAGTGAAAGGTCTATGCGGCCTAGGAGTTCAAAATTCTCCGCGTGCTCCGAACCGCATGCGCAGTCGTCTTTGTGTAGAACTCGCTCCCATGCACCATTTTCGTCGATCCGATAGTGCATCCCATAGAAGCGCCCGATTCCTATGATGCGCAGACCAGGATGATCCACTCCATACTCGAAAACGCTGACAATGTCGTCTGGCATCTTGACAACACCGATACCTTTCCCGTAACGCGTGCCCATCCCGTGGTAGACAAGACCATCCAATTCAATGGAGATTTCGTCGTATTCTTGAAGCAGCTTGTTAATGTTCGGAAGGATTACGCGAGGCGCGCCAACTCCGTAGTACAAGGTGCTACCGCAGAGGATTTGGACAATTTGCGTGGCTGTCGCGGTGAGGGAGTCTGGTGGAGGCGGGAGGTTCCTGGTCCAGAAGGGGCGATACATAGCGCTCTCAGGTGGCATGTGCTTCCGAAGGTGATTCGAATATTCTGGAAGCTCCAGCGTTCGCCCAAACGCTTCCAAGCCATCGTCAGAGATATGTCGCATCTTTTCCCATGGCATCGCCAGTAGCTCTCGATACACAGGATCATCGGATGGCTCGGGGAACAACCAATCAGCGCTGTAATTCCCCGCGAAGTCGCGAAAAACCTCCGCTGGCGCCGTGATATGACAAAGGATGCAGTCTCCATTCAGGCCACTTTGGCTCAAAGGGCCGACCATGTAAGCGTCCTGTCGCACATATCGTGGAGTCCCCTCGTGGGTTGCGATTTCTGATAGATGAGCCGCCTGAATTCCCGACTGACGAAGCATCTTCTGGCAAATTATGTAGATGTTGCCCATCTGATCCGTAGGTACGAACCATGCGTTTAGGGTGCGAAGCAAAACTGGGTCTTCGAAACAGTCTTCTACCAGATTAACGGAGATCTTAGACTCAAAGCTATTGCTTGCAAACCAAGCAGCGACACGCGGATCGCCGGTAGCATCTAGAAAGAATGAGCGAAACCCGTAGTGTTGAAGAATCGCTTGGTTGGTGGCTATGTCGTCGGTTTTCTTCCATCCACGAACAAGATGCTGTAAAGCTCTCTGCGCGTAATGGGACCATTTGATCATCAGATCAGGCACGCAGCCCCGACGCTGGAATGAGGTCGATAGCGAGGGGGTATCATCCGAGCCAGGATAGTGCTTGGTTTGTCCTCTATAGAGAACGCCTGGCCCATATTGCTCGATAGCCGCGTTGAGTTCTCCAAGAGTATTGCAATGCTGCTTTTCCATTTCCTCTTTTCGCTCACAAGTCCTTCGTTGATCAATCATCATCGACGGTGGATTCATTACAGATGATACATCCACCACCGTAGCCCAAGCTGGTCACATACAGGCAAGTTTCAATTCGTTTCCCTATCCCGTTCCGTGGTCGAGAACAAGGAGGCACGGACTATCGTAAGAATGGACTCTAATTGATCATTTCAATGACTGTAATGGGTCGAAAGCTGTCGTTTTTCAAGAATATTTGAAAGTCCGTTATGGCCGAACAGCAGTCAAAGACCTCTCTCACAAGATCAAATAATTGAATCACCTGCCCGCCACAGACACTTACCTGTAGCAGCGCATTAAACAACAATGCGTGTTGCGCAATACGCAACAATCCACTATACATCTATCTTTTAAACACAAAGGTCTTCGCAAGTTCTTTGAAACTGGAAGCGCCGCAGCCATCCAAGCGAATCACAGCAAACGCCTTCGCTTACAGCTTACCGCCCTGGATACCGCGGAAACCATCAACGACATCGATATTCCGGGCTTTTCGCTTCACCCACTCAAAGGCGAAATGCGTGGTCGTTGGGCAATATCAGTTAATGGCAACTGGCGATTAACGTTCGAGTTTCGTGATGGCAACGCCCACGTGCTGGATTACGAGGATTATCACTAATGAACATGCACAACTCACCTCACCCCGGTGAATTCATCACTAGTGTTTACCTTGAGCCGCATGGAATCAGCGGCCGGGAACTTGCATAGACCAACTACTTCTCCACAAACGCCCGTTCAATCACATAGTCCCCACGTTCGCCCTGCCTCGGGCTGATTTTCAAGCCCTTGGCATCCAGCAGTTTGCAGGTGTCTTCCAGCATGCTGGGGCTGCCGCAAATCATGGCGCGGTCGTGGGCGGCGTCCATTACAGGCAAGCCTAAATCTTCGAATAATTTTCCGCTGTGCATCAGGTCGGTCAAGCGGCCACGGTTGCGGTAGGGTTCGCGGGTTACGGTGGGGTAGTACAGCAAGCGGCCTTGCACAAGTTCGCCAATGTATTCCTGCTTGGGCAGTTCTTCGCGAATGTAGTCGGAATAGGCCAGTTCGCTGACCGTGCGCACGCCATGCACCAGCACCACTTTGTCGAATCGCTCATAAGTCTCAGGGTCGCGAATAATGCTCATGAAGGGTGCAAGGCCGGTGCCGGTGGCCAGCAGGTACAGGTTGCGGCCGTCGTTCAAATCATCAATCACCAAGGTGCCCACGGGCTTTTGGCCCACAATCAATTGGTCGCCGGGCTTTAAGTGTTGCAGGCGGGAAGTCAGCGGGCCATTGGGCACTTTGATGCTTAAAAACTCAAGGTGCTCTTCATAATTTGCGCTGGCAATGCTGTAGGCGCGCAGCAGGGGTTTGCCTTCTGCCTGCAAACCAATCATCACGAAGTGCCCATTGTGAAAACGCAAGCCAGGGCTGCGGGTGGTTTTGAAGCTGAACAGCGATTCATTCCAGTGGTGCACTTCCAGCACGGTTTCAAATGCCAAATTGCTCATGACGCAACTCCAAGTTCGCGCAGGTAGGCCCAAGGGAAAATTCCGCGTTCGTGGCCGTCTGCAAATTTAAAATTCAAGGCGTGTTCGCCCACCATTTCAATGCCGGTAATTGCGCTGCCCTGCGCCACTGGCAAGCCTGCACGCTGCGCGGCAACACATTCAGCACACTTGCAGTTTTTTCTCAGCAGGCTGTGCGGCAATTCACTGACCAGCCCATCGGCCCACTCAATGCGCAGCAGTTGCGAAGCGCGTTGATCCGTAACCGCCAAGGGTTGAATGGATGTGCTGTTCATCGCAAAGTCTCCATGCCCTCTTCGCCCAAGTGCCAGCTTTGGCCCATGGTGGCGGGGTCAATTTCGCCACCCATGGCGGCCAGGCTTTCTTCGCGAATCAAGCCTTTCAGTTGCCTGTGCAGGGCTGTAAAAACCGGTGAAGCTGTCATGCCCGATGAACGTGGGCGTGGCAAATCAATCGGAATTTCCGCTTTTATTTTTCCGGGCCGGGCTGTCATCACATACACACGGTCGGATAGAAAAATGGCTTCTTCAATGTCGTGCGTAATAAACAGCACGGAGATTTTCCATTGCTGCCACATGTGGGTCAGAATTTCCTGCATCACCACGCGGGTTTGGGAATCGAGCGCGCCGAAGGGTTCATCCATCAACAACACACGCGGGCCAGTGGCCAGTGCGCGCACAATGCCCACGCGTTGTTTCATGCCGCCGGAAAGCTGATCGGGGTAGTGGTTCTCGAAGGGCAGCAAACCCGCCAAGCCCAAAAGGGTACGCGCTTTGCCTTCGCGTTCATGGCGGGCCATGCCTTGCAGCTTCAAGCCAAATTCCACGTTCTCGCGCACCTTCAACCACGGAAACAGGGAGTACTGTTGAAACACCACACCACGCTCGGCACTGGGGCCATGAATGGCCTGGCCGTCCATGGTCACCACACCGTCGCTGGGTTTCAAGAACCCGGCCACAATATTCAACAAGGTACTTTTGCCACAACCGGAAGGGCCGACAACCGACACAAATTCGCCAGGCTGCACGTTCAGTGAAACATCTTGCACGGCCGCAAAGCGCGCGCCGTTTTGAATGAAGTTCACCTGCACATTGCTCAGCTTGATACAACCTTCTGGTTTTTTCACGGTGCTGTTCATTTTCCACCTCCGGGCCCGGCAATGTGTTGCCAAGGCATGAGCAAACGGGCCAGCAGCACAATGCCGCCGCTGCACAACAAACCCAACACGCCAATCACGATCATGCCCAGCACAATGTTGGGGTACTCAATCAACGAATACGCTTCCCAGGTGAAGTAGCCCACACCGAACTGGCCTGAAATCATTTCTGCCGCAATCAACGATACCCAGGCCACGCCCATGCCCACCGCCAAACCGGTGAAAACATTGGGCAAGGCTGCAGGCAGTATTACTTTGGTCAGCATGGTGAATTCATTGGCACCCAGGCTTTTTGCGGCACGCAGCAGCACAGGGTCTACACCTTTCACACCCGCCATGGTGTTGATCAATATCGGAAAGAAAGCGCCGATGAAGGTGATGAAAATAATGCTGCTTTCAGTGGTGGGCCACAACATGATTGAAATGGGAACCCAGGCAATGGCAGGAATTGGGCGCAACACTTCAAGCGCAGGAAACATCAAACCCCGCACCACTGTGAATCGACCACACAACAAACCCAGTGTTACACCCAGTGCAGTGGCCATGGCAAAGCCTTGCATAATGCGCACCACGCTTTTCCAGATGTTGGTCTGGAAACGCTGGTTTTGCATCAGCTCGACCATGTTGGTAAACACTTCGCCCGGCGTGGGAATGTTGTTGAAGCGCACATAGAAGTCGAGCTTGTACAAGGTGGCCACGTACCAGAAGGCCACCAGTGCGCCGATCGACAAGAAGGTCATCAACGCGGCCAGGCTGTGTGTTTTTGCACTCATCAAAAACAGTTCACGTGCAGGCAGTTTTTCGGCCACCTCGGGCTTGGCCCGCGTGGGCACGCGGGGTGTGATGGCGGGTATGTCCACAGCTTGCAAGGCGGGTTCCTTCACCACCGGGGCATACTGCTTCGCAACCGAAGGCATTTGAATTTCAAGAGGTCGGGACATAACTTATTTCCCCGCAAGTGCAAGTGCATCGGCATACAGGCCCACCTTGCCACCGTTCTTGGTGGCGTAGGCTTCCGCATCTTTCTTTAACAGGAAGGGCACAATTTCAGGCGTTTTTGCACTGGCTTTCAGCGAATAAAACGCTTTGTCGGCAAACACCTTGATCTTCATGCTTTGGTCGTACACATAGGCCACGCCAATTTTCTTGCCCTCGCCTTCTGCTTTCTTGATGGCGGCCAGCGCACAGTTGGCTGTTTGGTACGCGGTCAAGGCACCGCCTTCCACCCACACTTCGCCAGCTTGCCGTGGCTCGGTGATTTTGCCGCCACACAGTGGGTCGGTGCCGGAAATTTCATAGTTTGTGGTGCTGGCTTTTTGCTTGGCGTAGTCCAGGCCCAATTCCTTGAAGGCTTGCTTTACGTAGGTTTCATCCACCCATGCATCGGCGTCGAATTCCTTCACGCGGCCCATGCGCTTGAGCACACCGTGGTCGTACTTCACGGTTTCAACCCACTCCGGCTTGATGGTGGGGTCTAGGGTGTGCACGCCGCCTGGGCCCAAGAACATGTAGGCCACTTCTTTTTCAATGCGGGTCCATTCTTCAATTTTTGCAGCGGCCTGCACGGGGTTTTTGCGCACCCAGTCGTTGGCTTCCATCAGTGCCTTGATGTAGGCCACCACAAACTCGGGGTACTTTTTGGCGAAGTCTTCGCGCACCACCACACCGTGGAAGGTGGGCACATTGGTTTGCGCACCATCAAAAATTTTGCGTGCAAAACCACGGTAGGGCAGCAGTTCGGCAAACGGTACAAAGTCGGCGTGGCCGTCAATGCGTTTCTCTTGAAGGCTGGAAGTACCCACTTCCGGGCTTTGGCTTGAAAGTTCGAAGTCTTCCGCGGTCCAGCCGCGGTCTTCAAGGGCTTTGAGCAACATACCATGTGCTGCCGACCCAAAAGGCACGGAGAGTTTTTTGCCTTTCAGGTCAGCCAGCTCATAGTAAGGGGAATCTTTGTGCACCACCACGCCATTGCCCGCGCCTTCGGCGTTGTAGGCAATCAGGGCAATCAGTCGGCTTTTGGTTTCATTGCCGTTTTGAAATGTGGCGCCATTGACCAGCAGTGGGTAGTCGCCCATCATGCCGATTTGCAGGGTGTTGGCCACCATGCCGTTGGTCACGGGTGGGCCTGAAGTGAAGTTTTGCCATTCCAGCTTGAATTGAATGTCTTTGAAACGTGGCACCTTGGCCAAGTGTTTTTCAATCAAGCCCAGCTCTTTCAGCACCACACCACCCGTTACGGTATTGGTGGTGGTGTTTTGTGTACCAATTCCGACTGTTACCACTTCGGCCAATGCTGGAAATGACAGTGTGCAGGCCACCAGCGCGCTGGCTGCGCGAATGCCGATGGACCTGCGTGCCACTTTGCCCTGTGCTGCGATTCCTTTGAAGATTCCCGTGTTCATGTCAACAATCCTTTTCAATAGACTCGTTTCAAAATTGGTGTCAGGTGGACATTTCTTCGGGTTCAGGCCTTGTCTGTGCAGGCTTCTTCCAGGTACTGCTTTTTCTTCGGTACATCAACCCAGGCATCGGCGTCTTCCAGCGGCTCTTTGGCGCTGTCAATCACCGGCCATTGCTGGGCCAACCTTGCATTGATTTCAATGAATTCCCGCTGGTCGGCAGGCACATTGTCTTCCTCATAAATAGCGCTGGCGGGGCATTCGGGAATGCACACACCGCAATCGATACAGCCTTCCGGATTGATCACGAGGAAGTTCGGCCCCTCATGAAAACAATCCACCGGGCACACCGACACGCAGTCGGTGTATTTGCATTTGATACAGGCTTGCGTGACCACGAATGTCATGGCAATTCCCCTTAGCTGTGTTTCAGCGTGATGTTGGTCAATGCCAGGCGGGCCAGTTTGCGCACATCGGGGTCGTTGTCTTCCAGCGCTTTTTCAAGTGCAGGAATGGCCCGTTTGTCGCCAATTTCGCCCAAGGCAATGGCCGCCTCTTTTCTCAAATTGCTCACGGTGTCATTCATGGCTTCGACCAGCGCAGGCAGCGCGGGCAATGCCTTCATCACACCCAGGGCGCGTGCGGCTTTCACGCGCACTTGCCAGTAATCGTCCTGCATGGCCTTCACCAAATCATCGGTGGCCTGTGCCATGCCCAGCTTGCCGATGGTGGCAGCAGCTTCTTCACGCACCATCCACACGCTGTCGTTCAAGGCCCGCATCAGCGAAGGAAGCACGCTGACCTCATTCGTGTAACCCAATGCACCCACCGCAATGCGGCGCACTTCGCCATCGGGGTCGTGTGCCGCCACCTCAGCCAGTTCACCCACCGCCTCGGCACGTTTCAAGTAACCCAGCACACCCACGGCTTCACGGCGCACTGCCGGGCTTGGGTCTTTCAGCTGGCTCAAGGCGGGCCCGTAAGCTTCGGGCACGCGCAGTGCACGCACTGCTTTCAAGGCCAGCGAACGCACTGTTGCATCGGCATGGGTTAGCAAGGGGATCAAGGGCGGGGCTGATTCCGATTCCTTCAATTCCGCAAGCACCAAACCGGCCGCTTCCTGCACCACTGCTGATTTGTCTAGCAGCATTTGTGCCAAAGCAGTTACCGTGGCTTGATCCTCAAAACCTTCCAGCGCGCGCACCGCTTCAAGGCGCACATTGGCGTCCGCATCTTGAAGGCAAGGCAGCAACAACAACTCAATGTCGTCTTCGTCGCTGTAGGGCAAGTCGATCACAGCCAGGCGGCGCACTTCAGGGTCGGGGCTGTTCAGCCGTTCCTGCAAAGTTGGAATTGCAATGGTCATGGTGTGGCTCCTTCTCAGCGCAGCAAAAATGGAATGTCCACATGCACGGCGCCTGTGGGGCAATCTGTTTCACAGGGCAGGCAGTACCAGCATTCATCAAATTTCATGAAGGCTTTGCCAGTGACGTGGTCAATGGCCAGCACGTCGAGCGGGCAGACATCCACGCACACGGTGCAGCCTTTTTCGGCGATGCATTTGTCGGAATCCACCTTCACGGGGACTTGGGTAATTGTTGCGGCCATGGTCATGTTCAGTACCTCTCGTGTTCGTTGTCGTAGTTAATCAAGCGGCTTCACCGACCACGCGCAAGCGCTGGTAGGCGTCCATTTCCTTTTCATCGATGGGCACGATATAGGGCTCGATTTCTTTTTTCTTCATCGCCATTTGGCCCTGAGCGTTCTTGTACAACAGGGTGTGGCAGAACCAGTTTTTGTCGTCACGTTCGGGGTAGTCCACATTGAAGTGGTACAGGCCCCAACGGCTTTCCGTGCGGAACAGGCTGGCGCGTGCGGCCATTTCTGCACAGTCGATAATCGAATGCGTTTCCATGGCGCGCATCAGTTCATGCGGGTTGGTGGCCACCATTTGTGCCGCATCTGCACGCACTTCATCCATGCGGCGCAAACCAATCTGGTATTTGCGCGTTACTTTCGGTGGTTGCAGGTAGTCGTTCACCAGGCGGCGTGTTTTGTATTCCACCTGGAAGGGTGTAGGGCCATCGGTGCGCAGCAGGGGCGCTTCAATTCGGTCGTGTTCGGCTTGCACCTGGGCTTCGTCCAGTTCATTCAAACTGTTTTCGGCACAATAAGCGGCTGCGTTCACGCCGCAAATTTTTCCGTACACGAATGCACCCAGCATGTAGTTGTGCGGAACGCTGGCGCAGTCGCCGGCAGAATACAAACCGGGCACGGATGTTTCGCCTTGCGCATTAATCCAGATTCCGGATGCACTGTGGCCGCTACAGAATCCAATTTCGGAAATGTGCATTTCAATCATTTCCTTGCGGTAGTTGTTGCCACGTTGTTCGTGGAAACGGCCGCGGCTTGGGCGTTCGTTGCTGTGCAAAATCACTTCAATTTCGCTGATGGTTTCTTCGGCCAGGTGGTCCAGTTTCAGGAACACGGGGCCGTTGCCGCTTTGCAGTTCGCGGTAAAACTCCATCATCATTTGGCCGCTCCAGTAATCGCATTCAATGAAGCGCTCGCCCGCTGCGTTGGCGGTATAGCCACCGAAGGGGCCGGTTACATAAGCACAGGCAGGGCCGTTGTAGTCTTTAATCAGGGGGTTGATCTGGTAGCACTCCAGGTTGGCCAGTGCAGCGCCTGCGTGGTAGGCCATGGCATGGCCGTCGCCGCAGTTGGTGGGGTTCTCGTAAGTGCCCATCAAGTAGCCTGAAGAAGGCAAGCCCATGCGGCCAGCTGCACCAGTGGCAATAATGGCGGCCTTGCAACGAATCACGTAGAAATCCGCGGTGCGGCAATCAAAACCCATTACCCCGGTGATCTCGCCGTTTGCACCGGTCAACAGGCGTGTGCACACCACGCGGTTGGTCACTTCAACCCGTGTGCGCTTTAACTGGCGGTACAACACGCGCTTCATGTTGTGGCCTTCGGGCATGGGCAACACATAGCTGCCCAGGTGGTGAACCTTGCGCACGGAATAGTCGCCAGTTTCGTCCTTCTCGAATTTCACGCCCCATTTGTCGAGCTCCTGAATCATGTCGAAGCTGTTGGCGGCATAGGCCATCACGCCCTCCTGGTCCACAATGCCGTCGTTGGCAATCGTAATTTCCTTCACATACTGTTCAGCTGTGGCGTGGCCGGGAATGACGGCGTTGTTCAGCCCATCCATACCCATGGAAATTGCGCCGCTGCGTTTTACATTGGCCTTGTCCACCAGCAGCACGCGCAGCTTGGGGTTTTGTTCCTTCGCTTTCACGGCAGCCATGGGGCCGCCCGTGCCGCCACCAATCACCACCAGGTCGTATTCCAAGTCGATGCGTTTCATGTTCACACTCCTTAAGTTCGGTTGATGCGCAAGCGATACTGGAAGGCATCGCCCCGGTAATACAGGTATTCAAAGTCAATGGGCGTGTCGCCCGCGTAGGTCATTCGTTCCATACGCAGCAAGGGGCAACCCTCGTCCACACGCAGTTGGTGGGCCAGCGATTCATCGGCTGAAATGGCTTCAATTTGCAGGTCGGCGTGGGTCAGGTTGTAGCCGTGGTCGTTTTCCAGAATCGCGAAAATGTCGCGCACGGCCAGGTCTTCCTGCAGCAGCTTTTCACCAATGTCGATCGGGAAATAACTCACATCCACTGAAATGGGTTCGCGGTTTAAAAAGCGCAGGCGTTGAATTTCAAATACGGGCTGGGCGGGCTTCACATGCAGGCGATTGGCAACCTGTGCGGTGGCTTCAACCGGCTTGGCACTGAGCACGTTCGAGTAGGTTTCATAACCCGAAGACGACATGGCTTCACCAAAACCCTGCAAGCGCGACAAACTTTGAAAGGCCTTGGGTTTGGACACAAAACTGCCCTTGCCCATCACCTTGAAAATCAGCCCTTCTTTTTGAAGGTCGCTTAAAGCCTGCCGAACCGTAATTCGGCTGACCCCAAACATGCGGATCATTTGGCTTTCAGAAGGCATTTGTGTGTGGGGTGCATAGGTGCCATCGAGAATGCTTTTGCGCAGCGTTTCCCGCACCTGTGTGTACAAAGGCAAAGCTGACACATTGGCGTCGAAAGCCTGCTCTTCTACAATTTTGATCGCTGATTTTTCGTTCATATTTGCTGCCTGAATCAAACCTGTTATGACAGGTCATGATATGCATAGACCGTGCCAGCTTTTGTTGCACCGTGAAAGTGCCATTTTTGCTGCTTTACCTATTTATTACCTGTACTTGTAATCGGTTTCATTTTCTATGCAACCCAAATTAATGCGCTGCAGCACCGCTTTGAATCACGTGCACCAAGACGAATCCGGCTGCCCACAGGTGAATGCACAATGCACTGCCCAACACCCACACCTTCAAACCAGCGGCACGCAAATCAACCCAGCGCGTGCCCACACCCAAGGCCGCCAAACCGGTGGCCATAAGCAGTTGAGAAAGATCAACCAAGGCAATTTCAAGCCGAATACCCAGCAGGCCTGTAGATTTCAAAACCACCGCCAACAAGAATCCCCACAAAAACAAAGGGGGCCGCATGGACACACTGGGAAAATTGGTGTTGGTAACCTTGCGCTGTTCACGTAACATGCTCCAGGCCAGCCACACCATGGCCGGCGCCAACAAGGCCACACGCAACATTTTTTCGATCAATGCAAAGGACGGGGCTTGCCCGCCCACCAAGGCGGCACCCGCCACCACATGCCCCAGTTCATGCACGCTCAAGCCCAGCCACAGGCCGGTAAAGTCAGCCTGCAAATTGAACAACCACTGAAAACCGGGAATGGCAAACATGCTGATCGTGCCAAACACCACCGCCGTGCCCAAGGCAGCAGACGTGGCCGCGGGTGGCGCACGCAACACGGAATCTGCCGCGGCAATGGCAGCACCGCCACAAATTGCACTGCCTGCACCAATCAGCAAAAAGCTGCTGGCCTGCAAGCCCATGCGCTTGCCCAACCAGGCCGCCAAACCCAATGTGCTGGCAACAATAAATACAGCAGACAACATGCCTGCCCAACCCACAGCCAGCAAATCGGCAAAGCCCAACTGAAAACCGAACAAGGCAATGCCGGTTCGCATCACGTGGCGACGTGCAAAGCCAAACCCGGCGTGCCCATGCTGCGCCAATGCAGGTGCGGTGTTTCCCAATGCCATGCCCAAAAACATGGCCAGTGGCAACAGGCCCAAGCCCCAACTTGCAAGGCCGCCCTGCACTGCACCCAGCCAGGCGAATGCGGCCAACAGCATGCTGAGCAGCAAGCCAAAGGGCACAGCGGTGTTGGGGGTTTGAAGAACGCGCATGGTGATGAGTTCAAAAAAGACACCTTATGTTGATGCTTTTTTTCCAATATCCATAGACAATGAAATTCCTGTATTCATAACCATGGGTTATGCATGAATTTGCACCTTCTTCGAATATTCGTCTGCGCCGTAGAGGAAAACAGCTTCACCAAGGCAGCAAACCAATTGGGAATTAGCCAGCCCGCTGTTTCCAAAGCGGTGCGGGAACTTGAATCGCAACTGGACACCTTGCTGCTTGAACGCCAAGGCAAATACTTCAAACCCAATGAGGCCGGGCAGGTGTTGTTCGACTACGGCAAAAGCCTGTTTGCCATGGAGCGCGAGGCCAGCGAGGTGCTGCGTGCTTTTAAGAACCTTGAACGCGGGCGGCTGATTGTGGGTGCCAGCACCACGGTGGCCAGCTACTGGCTTGCACCTTATTTGAAGAAGTTTTCCGACAAGCACCCAGGCGTGGACGTACAAGTGGTGGGTGCCAACACTGAAAGCGTGGCTCAACTGCTGCTGGACTGCAAAGTGGATGTGGCACTGGTGGAAGGTGCTGTACATGATGAACGCATTGAAACCCGCCTGTGGCGCACCGAGGAAATGGTGGCCATTGCACCCAGCTTCGAGAACAGCGTGCGCAAGCGCGAACTGGAACAGCAAATGTGGATACTGCGCGAACAAGGTTCAGGCAGCCGCAATGTGGCTGAACAACTGCTGCTGAACATGGGCATACAAGCGCAGCGCACACTGGAAATGAACAGCAACGAGGCCATTATTCAAGCGGTGGCGGCAGGCTGCGGTGTGGGCATTGTGCCGAAAATTACCGCACGCGATCAGCTTGCCTTGCGGCGGGTAAGACGGTTTGCACTGGGCTCAGGAAAAATGGAGCGGCCCTTGTTCAGGCTACGTTTGCCGCACCGGCCGCTGAGCAATGCGGCGCTGGCATTTGAAGCCTTGTTGGGGGCGAATGTGAAACAAGCGGGCTGACGAGTCGTTTTTCCCGCCCTCACGCGGCAAGCTTCTTGACCAGAAAGTCGATAAAAACCCGCACCCGTGCAGGTTGGTTTTGTTTGCTGGGATAGTAAGCGTACAAATCGGCGCTGGGCAATTTGAATGCTGGCAAAATACGGCGCAAGCGACCACTTTCCAGGTATTTTGTAACATCCCATTCCGAGCGAATCACGATGCCCTGGCCATCGAGCGCCCAGCCTTGAACGATATCGCCGTCATTGCTCGACAATGCACTGTGTACTTTCACAATCTCGGTCTGCCCATTGACCAGAAAACGCCACACACCATACGCATCGTCATTTTGTCGGTGCACGATACAGCGGTGTTTGATCAAATCTGCCAGGGTTTTGGGTACGCCATGTTTTTCCAGATACGCGGGCGCCGCACACATGAACCGCCGGTTGGACATGATTCGCCGCGCGTTGATCCGATTGTCTGGCAACTCCCCAAAACGAATCGCCAAATCAAAACCGGTTTCAATCAGATCAACAGGGCGATCCGTCACTTCCAGCTGAATTTCAACGTCCGGGTACTCCGATGTAAATTCAGACACCAGGGGCGCAATAATGGTGCGGCCAAAACCCAATGGTGCATTCACACGCAACGCGCCACGAGGCGCCCGCCTGCTATCCAGAACAAGCTCATCCAGCTCTTGCAGTTCCGCGACCAGGCGAATTGCATGTTGAAGATAAATTTCCCCCTCGGAAGTCAAACTGATTTTCCGTGTGCTTCGATTCAACAATCGCGCACCAAGCCGCTTTTCCATCGAGGCCAGCCGCATTGTGGCCGCTGGCGGTGTGATGTTCATCGCCCGGGCGGCAGCCGACAGGCTTCCCAGCCTGTTGAGAAGCACAAAAAACTCCAGTTCGGAAAAGGTCGCAGTTTTCAGCAAAACTTAATAATGATTTAAATATTCACTTAAACACACAGTATGAACTTAAAACTATTCTTGCACCACTGAAGCCGAATTCCTGGCCTTCCAACACAAAGGGAGATGCAAAATGAAAATAGTTGAAATTCGCGAAAAGACCATACCAATCAGCTCGCCAATTCGAAACGCATACATTGACTTCAGCAAAATGACGCTGAGCCTTGTCGCTGTAGTTACCGACGTGATCCGCAACGGAAAACCAGTGGTTGGTTATGGCTTCAATTCAAATGGTCGCTATGGCCAGGGCAAATTGATGCGTGAACGGTTTATTCCCCGAATCATGGAAGCAGACCCCGAGACACTGCTGGACGACACGGGAAACAACCTGGATCCACACAAAATCTGGAATTGCATGTTCACCAACGAAAAGCCCGGTGGGCACGGTGAGCGTTCCGTGGCGATTGGCACCATCGACATGGCTGTGTGGGACGCTGCGGCCAAAATTGCCGACAAGCCCTTGTTCCAATTGCTTGCAGACCGCTATGGAAATGGCAACGCCAACCGCAAAATTTTCGTGTATGCCGCCGGTGGGTATTACTACCCAGGTCAGGATCACGACAAACTGAAAGACGAAATGCGCAGTTACATTGACCGCGGGTACACGGTTGTGAAAAAGAAGATCGGTGGTGCCTCACTGGATGAAGACTTGCGTCGAATCGATTCAATTTTGAGTGTGCTTCAGGATGGCCAAAAACTGGCCGTGGATGCCAATGGTCGTTTTGATCTGGACACCGCCATCAAGTATGCCAAAGCCTTGTCACAGTACGATCTGTTTTGGTACGAGGAGGCAGGCGACCCCCTTGACTTCGAACTTCAGACCACGCTGCGCAACTACTACGACAAGCCGATGGCAACCGGTGAGAACCTTTTTTCCATGCAAGATGCCCGCAACCTGATTCGTTATGGGGGTATGCGCCCTGACCGCGACTGGTTGCAGTTTGACTGCGCACTCAGCTACGGTTTGGTCGAATATTTGCGCACGCTGGACATGCTGAAAGAACACGGTTGGTCTGCCAGCCGCTGCATTCCGCACGGCGGGCACCAAATGTCGTTGAATATTGCAGCGGGCCTGGGTTTGGGTGGCAATGAATCTTACCCCGACCTGTTTCAGCCCTATGGCGGATTCCCGGACGGGGTCAAAGTTGAAGGCGGCTATGTCACTTTGCCTGAACTGGCAGGCATCGGCTTTGAATACAAATCCGATTTGATTTGTGAAATGCGCAAACTGGTGGAGTAAAAGAGAAAAGGAAACAAGGATCTAATTCGCCTTCCAAAACCTGTACTCGGCGTTGTAATCCACTTCCACTTTGTCGCCTTCGTTGTTGGCTGAACATTTCTTCGAAGGCGCAACACCACCCTGCGTATTCACACGCTGCACGTAACTGACCGCAGTCAACAGCCCCTGCCCACCAGCCACATCGGATTTCACCAACTGGAAAGGAATATTCTTCGCCCCATTGGGCGACACCGCAACCTGTGAACCATTCACGAATGATTTGTCGTCAACGCTCCAGCGGGCAGGGGGACCGGAATATGTCCCTATTTCTTTGCACTCATCGTCGTTCAACACTGCCTGCTCGCCCACGACAATCCATTTGTAGGTGGTCAATGGTTCTTTTTCCTTGCGACACGCATAGGTGATGGTTCCTTTGGCCCGCGCCTCAAGCACCACAGAATTTCCGGCTGCCACCTGAATCAGCGCAGGCAAGCCTTTTTGCACACGGTCGGGTTGGGCATGTGAAGGCGCAGCCATCAATACCGCGGATAAAAATAAAATGCTTTTTGCAGCGCTCATCCAAAAAACTCCTTGTGCTCTGGGTGCGTGAATTCAAACTGGGTGAAACCCCCTTCTAACGTTTCCACCTTAAACCCAGCCGACATTGTAGG
>NZ_DAIUBR010000006.1:22931-94096 GCF_036846585.1 Limnobacter sp.
GAAATTCATTCAAAAACAACTCATCATTTGGGGGGTTTAGCAAAAATGGGGGTTGCGTGAATGTGCCAATACACCTCAATATGCTTGGTCGATGTACAAGAAGGAATACATTGGATTCGTTGTTGTCATGTCGTCATCAACCAATGAATCGTGCTTGTGAAGTAAAAAATGACAAATTCCCTTCGGTATTGGCAGCGTCGATACAAACTGATTGCCGTTTTGCTGGGTGTTACCCCGTATCTGGCCTATTGGTTTTTGGAATTTAGTGCCGGGCCTTCACTGTCTTCCGAAGTCTGGCGAAGCGTTGCGCTGGTGACCGCATTCTGGTCGCTCAATAATTTGCTGGTTCTGGTGTATTTCGAATACGGAAATAGAACCATCAAGGCAACAGTACTGCAACACGACAATGCCGAAAAAGCGCGCGAAATTGCGCAACGTGACCTGGAATCTTTGCTTAACGGCGTGCCCTACATGCTGGGTTACTGGGACAAATCACTGCACAACCGTTTTTCCAACAAAGCGTATGCCAACTGGTTTTCAGTTGAACCAAAAATACTGCTGGGCAAGCACATCAGCACGCTTCTTTCCCCCCAAAGGCTTAAAACTTCAATGTCCTTGATCAACAAGGCGTTGAACGGTGAACATTGCGAGTACCTGGTCAAATTAAGAAATAAATCGGAAGATCGCCCCACGCACATTCTTGTTCAGTACCTTCCCGACTTTGCCAATGGCGAAGTCAGCGGGTTTTATGCAATCGGGCAAGACATTTCTGAAAAATACCGGGCAGAACAAAACCTGATACTTAGAACAAAACTGCTGGAACTGGCCAGCGAGATTGCACATGTGGCGAGCATTGTCATTGAACCCACGACTGGCGAAGTTCAGCTAACGCCCGAAGCACAACGGCTTTTGCATTCGACCAATGAAAGCTTCGCCGATGCGGGCGCGTTTTGCCGACAGTTTGTGTGCACCACGCAGCAAGCCCTGGTTGAACACAATATTCACTTGGCAGTAAAACAGCAAAGCAGTTTGTCCATCGAATTTCAGACCAATGATGGTCAAATGCATTTCGGTTGCTCCGGGGAGTCAGTCATCATTCAAGACAAACCCAGTTATTTGATGTGCTTGATGGACATCACGGAATCGACGCACGCAAAAACCCGTTTGATTGAAGCCAAGGAAAGAGCCGATCAACTGACCGCCGCAAAAAGCCAGTTCGTGGCCACCATGAGCCACGAGATACGCAACCCACTGCACACGATTCTTGGCCTGTGTAATTTGCTCAATGACCAATGCGACACGGAAACCCAGCAAGACCTGACTGAAAAACTGAAGTATTGCACAGAAGACCTGGTGGACCTGTTGACGAATTCACTGGACTCCTTCCGGCTGGACCGCGGTGAACTTCATTTTGAGAACAGCGAATTTGATTTGTGGTCGCTGATTTACAACCTGTCGAACCACCTGTACGGCGGCGCGAAAAACCACGACCTTGAATTGCGCATCGAACTAAAGGGAAAAATCCACAGGCACTGGATTGGTGACGCGTTCCGGATCAAGCAAATGGTGGGCAATTTGATCAGCAATGCCTGCAAATTCACAGAGACAGGGCATATTCACCTGATCATTGAGCAGTTGTCTGCAAACCTGCTGCTGTTCACAGTGAACGACACAGGCCCCGGCATTCCGAAGGACAGTGTGAAAAACCTGTTTGATCAACTGGCACAGTCAACCCCTTCCACCGCGCGACTGTACGGCGGTTCGGGCCTGGGTTTGAATCTGGTGAAGTCGCTGGTTGAGCACATTGGCGGCACCATTCAAATTACAAGCAGTGAAGGAAGCGGTACTTCAGCCACACTCAATGTACCGTTAACGCCCAGCAAGAAAGAAGACACTGAAACACTGAAATTGCTCAATGCCCAAGCAATTCAACTGGCCGTTTCCCACCCCCAATGCGACAAACATGCGCGGGACATGCTTGAAGGCATGACCTGCAGAATTGTTGATCAAGGTGCTGCACTGCTGATTACCGACCGCACCGAGACCGCACATGCGCACCTGGACGCACACCCGGACCACCGGGCCTTGATATTGCCCGGTGCCAATGGGCATTTGCAAACAACAAACCACCCCGATTATTCACACCGTACCTTTCTGGCACAAGGCCCCCTGCAACCTGCAGTAATTGTGAAGTGGCTTCAATCACTTCAAGTCACCGCAGGGGGCAAAAACCTTTCCGCGCAAACACAACCCCCTACTGAGCTGGTGGTGCTTCTGGTTGAGGACGTCAAAATGACGCGCACGGTGATCAAGACCCTGTTGAACAGAAGGGGCATACAGTGCATTGAGGCGGAAAACGGCCAGAAGGCTGTGGAGATTATCCAGGCGCAAGGCGATACCATTGACTTTGTGCTGATGGACATCAATATGCCTGTGTTGAACGGCATTGATGCCACATTGCAGATTCGCAGTGACTACCGATACGGCAACCTGGTGGTTTATGCCTTGACAGGCGAAGATGAATCAACCACCACGCACAGCCGGGACTGGTCCGTGTTCGACAAGGTGCTTAGCAAGCCTTTGAAAATGCCCACCCTTGAAGCCTTGCTGGACACACACCGCGCTACAAAAGCCCCCGAACCATATTCACAGCAATAACAAACAGCACCACTGCAAACACTTTTTTCAACAGATCTGCGGGCAACACATGCGCAGCCCTGGCACCCAGGGGCGCGACCAGAACAGACGCCACCACGGTGAACAGCAAGGCGGGCAGGTACACAAAGCCCGCACTCCCCACGGGCAGACCGGGTGCTGTCCAGCCATTGAATACAAACCCGATGGTGCCGCCCACGGCAATTGGAAAACCCATGGCAGACGCAGTGCCAATTGCTTTCTTGATGGGTACATTGCACCAGGCCAGAAACGGCACGGTGAGTGCGCCGCCACCCACTGCCACCAGCGATGAAGCGGTGCCAATGAAAGTGGCCACGGAAAACTGGCCCCACTTGCCCGGCAGCAGCCTGCCCGGTTTGGGCTTGTATTCAGAAACCATCTGGAATGACACGCTGCCCATGAACAGCGCAAAGAAACCCACCAGAAAATTCGATGTCACATGCCGTGCCAGAAAGGTGCCAAACAAGGTGCCCAATAAAATGCCGGGAATGAAATTTTTCACCACATCCCAGCGCACCGCGCCGTGCTGATGGTGCGACCGTACACTGGATAACGACGTGAACAGGATGGTGGCCATGGACGTGCCCAGTGCCAGCCTGAACACCCACTGTTCTGGCAACGCAGCCAGCTCGAATGCCCACACCAGCGCGGGCACCAGCACACTGCCACCACC
Source organism: Limnobacter sp. (assembly GCF_036846585.1). Taxonomy (GTDB): domain Bacteria; phylum Pseudomonadota; class Gammaproteobacteria; order Burkholderiales; family Burkholderiaceae_B; genus Limnobacter. The sequence continues at coordinate 26,281 of NZ_DAIUBR010000006.1, forward strand.
CACACCCAGCAAACCCGCCAGAAAGCCGGCAACAATGCCAATGGCGATGTAGGCCGACACGGCATCCACAGTGAAAATTTCAGCGAACAACAATGCCTCCCAACCAGTTCAAAGCCCCACCCAGGGTTTGAAATTCTGACAATGAACGTGCCTTCGCATTCGGGAAACGTTCGCGTACCATGCGGGTCAAGGTGTTGCCGGGGCCAATTTCAAAGTACGCCCTGGCACCCATTTCTGCACTCAAGTCCAGCGTTCTGGCCCATTGCAATGGCTCGGAAATTTGGCGTGACAGGCAATCAATCGCATGGCTTTGCGAGTCCACGGGGCTGCCGTCCAGTGCGCTGAGCACCGGGCAATCAAAGTGGTTCCAGCGGGTTTGCTCAAGCGCGCTGCGAAAGGCCACAGTGGCGTTTTTCAGCCAGGGCGTGTGCGAGGGCACGGACACGTTCAAATGCACCACATGTGCGCCAAGGTCATGCTCCATGTCCTTGCAAATCGATTTCATCACGGCAATGCTGCCGGCCAACACCGCATGTTGTTCGTCGTTCACGATGGCAATGTGCAAGCCGTGTTTCTGCGCAAGGGCATTCAGTGTGTCCAGCCGCACACCTTTCACTGCCATCATGCCGTGTGCCTGCGGTGATGCAGTGTTCATGCTGCGCGCGCGCGCTGTGGCCAATCGAAGCGCATCGCTGGCGTGCACACTGCCCGCCACCACATGGGCGGTCAATTCACCAATGCTGTAACCCGCACTCAAATCAATTCGAACACCCTGCGATTTCAAGGCCAGCGACACGGCTGCACCTGCGGCCACAATCAGGGGTTGCGCATACTCGTTCAAAAAACAACTTGAGGTGTCTTGCGAAATCGCCAAGGCGTCAAAAGGCATTTCGCTGATTAACGGTTGCAAATGAGTGGCAAGCAACGGTTCTGCGAGCAGGCGCGGCAACATGTCGGTGAATTGGCTGCCCTGCCCCGGGCACAGCACGCACAAGCTCACCGGTTGAACTCCACAGGCTGCGAAAGTGTTGTGTTCAAGGCAGCGAGCGACTGCACAAACCACGCGGCTGAAAGCAGGTCGGCGCTGCCGCCCGGGCTTAACCAGTGCGCCTCGAACTCAGTGCACATGGTTGCCGCGTGTTGCTGCCAGGCAGAGGCAAACACGCTGCCCTCGGCGAGAAAACGTTCAGCCCGGCGTTGTGCCCACTGCAAGCCTTGCAGGCCACCGCGGTGGGCCAGGTTGGTGTCGGGCAGTTTGGCCATGGTGCCTACCAAGGCGTGCAAGCTGGCTTGTTCCGCGCTGGCACCTTCAGACAATGCCCAGTGCAACTGGGGCACTGTTGTGGCAAACAGCACCGGGAAACCTTGCGCGGCCTGTTCACGCGCGCCGGGCAAGCCGAATGCACTTTTAACGTGTCTGCCATGTGTGGGCTGCACACCCGGCTGTACGCCCGCCAACAAAATATTCACGCCCCATTTTGCGGCGACCAGCCGCCCCAGGCGCATGGGCTCGAAGCAGCCGTACTCGCCATACTGCGCGCCCGCAGCACCCGCCAGCAGGCCCATCAGGAAGATGGCACCCTTGTGGGTGTTCACACCCTGTGTGGCGCTGAACATGGCTTTCTCTGCCGCCACACCCAAGCGTTGCAAGTCGCGAAATTCCTTGCCTTCAAAGCCCGCCTTAAAGCACCCACCAAAATAGCCTTGAAGCGCATCGATGCTGGCCTGAAACGTGGCGCAATCCATGTCGGCATGGCTACCATTCCGGCTGGGGCACACCAACCCCGGCTTGTTTTCCAGCATCACTTCCTGACGCAATGCGTCGCAGGCCAATGCATCGATTTGCAGCATGAAGGGCGTCATGCTGCGCTCCGTTCAGCAAGATGAAATGCCCCTTGATATTCATCAAGATTGACCAGGCGCACCTCTTGATTCGACTTGACCAGCAATTGAACACGTTTCTGGCTTAACTCCAGCCAATGCACGGCATCGCCTGCGGGGTTTAATACCTCGCCATCCACCTTGAATTCGGGATGCTTCAAACGCAACTGATTCAAGCAAACACACAGGGCTTTGGCTGCTGCCCAGCCTGCGGGTTTTAACAACACATCAAGATCCGAGTTTGCGGTGATGCAGGGCAAGCCGGTAAGCACCTCAATGGCAGTTGACCCGTACACATGCGCAGGCACACCCAATTCCTTCACGCTGATCGCCAATTCTGCGGCACCTGCCTGCCATGCTTGTGGCAGGCGGTGAATAATGTCGCCCAGCAAAGGGCCGGGCTGACGCCGTTCAATCTCGTCCGTGTTCACCAGAAAAGCCAGGCGACGCTTGCCCCACGCTGCGGGTTCAGCCAGGCCCACGCGCAAACAGCCCTGTGGCAGGTCGTTTTGCCGGGCCACAATCAAGGGGTAGTTGCCCAGCACCCAGCGGTGCAACAGCGACAAGGCACGCATGGGTTCCATGGCAGTTGGTCCGGCGTATTCTGCGTGCTTGACAGCATCCAGTTTTAACCACACCAGGTCGTGGCGATTGAAAGCGTTCATTTCCACGTCAAGCATGGCCCAGCACGCGTTCAATTACCACGCCTGCTGCTTTTCTACCGCCACGTTCTACGCCACGGGCAATGCGGGAATCAACCGCAATATCGGCACGCGACTTTGCTTGCAAGGCAGAAATTGAAGCCGCCAGTTGGGTGGCGCAATCGCCTTCCCACACTGCGTCGAGATGGCCCATGCGCAAGTAATTTTCCACCCCGGGCGAGAACACGGGCGACTGTTTAGCGAGTTCCTGCAGCTGTTCCAGCGGAATTTTGGTGATGCGTGCCATGGCAGGCAAATTCATCACCTTGATTTCTGCATCGGCCAGTGCATAGCAGGCATCGGCCATCATGCCGGTGCTGATGTAACCCCCGCTGACTGCTTCGCCGTACACCACACTGACAATCACATGGCCTCGCTGGCGTGCCAGCTCAACCGCCTTGGCCAGGTGCGCCATATAACCATTCAAGCCCATCAGTTCATCGCGGCGGCGAAGGCGCTGACCTTGCGTGTCGAGCAAGAACACAATCGGTTCACCCGCGCGTTCCTTGATGGTTTGAATCACCACGCGCGCCATGGTCAATGCCATGTCTGCACCTACTTCAGCTTTCTCGGAAGTACCAATCACTGTGACCTCTTGATTGCCGACGCTGGCACGGCCATAAAAATGATCTGCCTCAAGGTGTTCTGCTTTCCAGTTTTCACCAAACAGGGCGTTCAATACCTGGTCCCGGTTCATCTTGCCCCCTTGGCCACATTGCGTGCGCTGGCTGTCGTGCTGACAAATTCATCGGCTGGCATCAAGGCCAGTTCCTCTGCGCTGGGCAAGCCAAGCCGTTGCCAAATTTCCTTGGCGTCCCGGCAATCGCCGAACTGCGCAAGGCGCTGGGTCAGCATGGCGTGCTCGGCTTCCAGGCTTTCCAAATCAAAGTTCACTTTGCCGGTATCCAGGGCCTCCATGGCTGCTCTGCGGAATGCATCCACTTCATCGGCCACCAAGGCCTGAATGTCGCCCATCACGTAGCGGTGCTTGCCACCGCTGACCCGCCACACCAGTGCGCGGTCGCGTGAATCAAATTCTTCCACGCCGTACACGGTTTCAATCACCTCGGGGCCAGACATGGCCAAGCGCCCTTCTTCGGACATGATCAGCACATCGCAACAACGGGCAATCAAACCCGTGCCACCGAAACAACCGGCGGCCCCACCGATCAAACCGATGAATTGCACGCCCTGTGCACGGGCTGAACACACGGCCCGCATGATCTCAGACACAGCAATCAAGCCCGCATTGGCTTCATGCAAACGCACGCCACCACTTTCGAAAATCAACAACACTGCGCGTGGCTTTTCTTCAATGGCTTTGGCAATCAGGGCGGTAATTTTCGCGCCGTGCACTTCACCAATGGCGCCCCCCAGAAACTCACCTTCCTGCGCAGCCACCAGCACCGGCGCACCACCCAGGGTGGCGCGACCAATGACCACGCCATCGTCGAAAGCAACTGGTTGTTCCAGCAGTGCCATGTGCGGGCTACTAATGCGATCGGAAGGTTTCAAGATTTCCTGAAAGCTGCCTGCATCACAAATACCGTGTACGCGTTCACGCGCGCCGGCTTCCAGAAAACTATTGATCATGTTCGTTCTCCCACGCCTCAAGGGCTTGGTCAAGGCGCAGGCTGACCACGGCTGGCGTGGCACCCACGTCATGAATTTCTATTTTCAGGCCACCGGCATTTTTGCGCTCGGCAAAGTCGCACAGCACCGCTTGCCAAATCTGGCCAAAGCCACGGGCCGAGGTTTGAATGTCCACCGCGCAATGTGCGGGGTCATCGCCTTTTTCCAGCAACACTTCGCAGTTGCCACTGGCGGTAACACCCACCAGAATTGCATCGCGCTGCTGCTGTTGTGCCTTGCTGGGCAGCGTGTATCGCAGTTGTTCCATGCTCATGAGTTTGTCCTTACCAGTTGCGGAAACGGCTTGGCGGGTTGTACAAACCGCCGGAAGCACGCACCAGGTCTTTCACTGTTTTTGCCGCCAACAAATCGCGCGTGGCATCGCGCCGCGCAATACCCAAATCTTCGGCTCGACGAATCACGCCGCGTGCGCGAAGTTCTTCCACCTTTTTCCTGTCCCGTGCCATGCCCACTTCGGTGTAACCTGCCACACCGCGAATGGCCTGCTCACGTTCTTCTTCACCGCGACACAACAACAAATTCGCAATGCCTTCTTCGGTCACTATGTGCGTTACGTCATCACCAAAAATCATCACTGGCGGGTTGTTCAAACCCATGCTGTCGGCAAGGTCCCAGGCGTCCAGTCGCTCTACAAAGGCGGGGGCCATGTGTTCGCGGAATGTTTCCACCATTTGCACCACCAGCTTGCGGCCACGCGGCATGTGTTGGGGGTTGGCCTGTGCCTCGCGCCCTGCCTTCACCCACGCTTCGCTTTCATGGCGGCGGCCACGGGCGTCTGCGCCCATATTGGGTGCGCCCCCAAAGCCCGCAATGCGGCCCTTCGTGGCGGTACTGCTGTTGCCAAATGTGTCGATTTGCAGGGTAGAACCAATGAACAAGTCGCAGGCGTAATGGCCTGCGGCCTGGCAAAACGCGCGGTTCGAACGCATGCTGCCATCGTTGCCAGTGAAGAATACATCGGGCCTTGCGGCAATGTATTTTTCCATGCCCAGTTCACTGCCAAAGCTGTGCACACTTTGCACAAAACCGGCTTCAATCGCGGGTATCAATGCGGGGTGCGGGTTCAGTGCCCAGTTGGTGCAAATCTTACCTTTCAGGCCCAGTTGTTCGCCATACGTTGGGAGCAACAATTCAATGGCTGCGGTATCGAACCCAATGCCGTGGTTCAAACGCTTCACACCATATTCGGCGTAAATGCCCTTGATCACCATCATGGCCATCAACACTTGAATTTCTGAAATTTGAGCGGGGTCGCGCGTAAACAGCGGTTCGATGTAATTGGGGCGCGGGGCGTGAATGACGAAATCAACCCAGTCTGCTGGCACATCCACACGCGGCAGTGTTTCCCGAATTTCATTGACCTGCACAATCACAATGCCGTTTTTGAATGCGGCGGCTTCCACAATGGCAGGCGTGTCTTCGGTGTTTGGCCCCGTGTACAAATTGCCCTGTGCGTCGGCTGCCTCAGCGGCAATCAAGGCAACGTTGGGCGTTAAATCCACAAAGTAGCGGCCAAACAATTCCAGGTAAGTGTGAATGGCGTTGATCTTGATTTTCCCTGCTGCCACCAGGTTGGCCAAACGCGCACCTTGCGGGCCAGAAAACGAGAAATCAATTTCCTTGGCAATGCCTTTGTCAAACAAGGCTGTGTGTTCAGGCAAGGCCACCACCGATTGCAGCATGTGCAAATCATGCACCTGTTGCGGGTTTACTTTGGCCAAACATTGCGCCAGAAAATCAGCCTGTTTCTGGTTGTTGCCTTCCAGGCAAACACGGTCACCGGGCTGAATCACACTTTCAAGCAAGGCCACGGTTTGGTCTGCTTTCACCACCTTGCCTTGGGCAAAGCGGGAAGCGCTGGCCAACCGGGCCGCCTTGGATTGTTGCCCTTGGCGCCATGCGGTGTTGGTCATGCTCATTGTTTTTTCCTGATTAGTAGTCGTAGAACATGTCGGGCAGGAACATCACGATATCGGGGAACACTGTCAGCAACACAATGTAGGCCACGATAATCAGGATGAAAGGCACGATGCCCCGGAAAATTTCACCGAACTTGATGTCAGGTGCAATGCCGTTGATCACGAACAGGTTCAAGCCCACGGGTGGCGTAATCAAGCCCAGTTCCATGTTGATGGTCAATATGATGCCGAACCAGATTGGATCGAACCCTGCAGCCAGAATCGGCGGCAGAATCACAGGTGTAATCATCAAAATAATGGCCACTGGTGGCAAGAAGAAACCCAACACCAGCAACAGCATGTTGACCCAGAACAGCAAAGCCCACTTCGACATTTCCAAAGCCACCAGCCATTCCGCCATGCTTTGGCTGATCCGCAAGTAGCTCATCACATACGTGAACAGGAATGACATGGCAATGATCATCATGACCATGCAGCTTTCTTTGGCCGTGCCCGTGAAAATCGCTTTCAGGTCGGTCCACCGGTAGCACTGGTACAACGCAATGACCAAAATCAATGCAGCCACGGCGCCCACACCCGCCACTTCAGAAGGTGTACCGAAGCCGCCGTACATGGCACCCATGATCAAGCCAATCAGCAAGAGGAAGGGCAGCAGGCGCGGCAGCGACTCCATTTTTTCCTTCCAGGTGAAGTGCTCTTTCTGTGCAACCTTGGCAATTTCTGCGGGGCTGGCGGTTTTCATCCAGGCGTGGCGATCACGAATGAATTTGAAGACCACCCACACCGAGAACAGCACCGCCAGCAAGATGCCGGGAATAATGCCGGCAATGAACAACTTGCCGATGGATTGCTCTGCCATCACACCGTAAATAATCAAGGTGATGCTGGGCGGAATCAGAATGCCCAGCGTGCCGCCGGCAGCAATCAGGCCAGAAGCCAGTGCACCGCTGTAACCGCGTTTGCGCATTTCAGGAATGCCCATGCCGCCAATGGCTGCACAGGTTGCAGGGCTTGAACCACACAAGGCTGCGAAAATGGTGCAACCGGCCACGTTGGCCACGCCCAAGCTGCCCGGCATGCGGTACAGCCAGCGGTAGGCTGATTCATACAGATCCACCGCTGCCCGCGTTTTACCAATGGCCGCCCCCATCAAAATGAACAAGGGAATGGTCAGCAAGGTGAAGTTATCCAGTTCACCGAAAATAGTTTCTGCAATCAAGTGAATATTGGTTGCAGGCATGAAAAAATACATGATGATCACTGCCGAAGATCCCAGCGCAAACGCGATGGGCATCCCCGAGAACAGGAGCACCAAGGTGAGGGCCGTGTAGATCAGGCCAATTTCAACAACACCCATTTTTAGTCTCCCAGCACGCTGGCGTGTGAATGTGAAGGCAGATCTGGCACCTTGCCCATCAGGCCTTCAATAATCTGAACCACGAATTGTAAGGTCAGCAATAACATGCCAAGCGCCATGAAAAAGTAGGGAATCCACAAAGGCGGCCCCCAAGTCGAGCTGGTTGCCCAACCTTGATCCCAGGCTTCAAAACAGTACACAGCCGACAGGTACGCCACCAAGCCGCAGAACAGCAGTGACAAAACATCGCCCAGCAACAGGCGGAAACGGGAGGCGCGCTTGGACATTACTTCGTCCAGAATTTCGATACCCACATGGCCGCGCTCACGCTGCGTGTGGGCTGCAGCCAGGAAGGTGGCCGCGATCAACATGAAAATGCTGAGTTCGATTACCCAGTCATTTGAAATATTCAGAATGTATCGAGTGACCACTTCGTACACCAGTACGAGTGAACAAATCAGGATCAGTAGTGCAGACAGGTACGCCATGGCTTGGTTGATGCCGCGTACCGTGCCGCTGAACAGTCGCCACAAAGGGTTGTTCATAATATTCTCCGTGTGGAACTTGAACACCAAACCCCGTTCTTTTGAAAAAGGGCTTGGTGCGCTTTACAAGATTGGCTTCACAGCTTTATTTCACTGCGGTAGCCATATCAAGCCACTTCTGGCCGTCTTTCACTTCTTCAGCGAAATCAACCCACGCGGTTTTCTTGGCAATTTCACGCCACGCGTTAAATGTTGCGTCGTCCATTGCATAGGCCTTCTTGCCTGCTTTTTTCCACACTTCGGCTGCTGAGGCGTCGTCTTTCTTGGACTCTTCCATGCCAAACTTTTCCAGGCTGGCACCCACTTCCATCACTGCTTTTTGCTGTGCTGGGGTCAGGCGGTCAAATGTGGACTTGGCCATCAACAAAGGTTCGAACATGTACCAGAAAGAATTCTGGCTGGCGTCGGTCAAGTGATCGCCCACTTCTTCCAGACGGAAAGAAATGATGGACGTGCTGGATGTGACAGCAGCGTCCAACACGCCAGTTTGCATGGCGCTGTAAACTTCGTTGGATGGCACGTTGGTGATCGAACCACCGGCGCCTTTGAGCATCAAATCCATGTGCTTGGAAGCACCGCGAATTTTCACGCCCTTTACGTCAGCGGGTGAAAGCACTTTCTTTTTGGAAGCAATGCCGCCAGCCTGCCAAATCCAGCTGACCACTTTCACGCCCTTGCTTTCCAGCAGCTTTTCCAGTTCGTTGCCGATGGGCTGGCCTTTCCAGCGGTGGCCTTGTTCGTAGCTGGTGATCAAGCCTGGCATCAATGTAATGTTCACTTGGGGAATCTTGCCGCCTTCATACGCCAGCGGGTACAGGGTCATGTCCACTGAACCGTTTTGCAAAGCGCCAAATTGGGCAAATGTTTTCACCAGCGAGCTGCCGGGGAAAATTTCAAACTTCAATTCACCATTGGTTTTTGCCTCGACACCTTTGGCAAACTTGCGCACCAAGCGGTCGCGGAAATCGCCTTTGTCCTCAGTCCCGCCGGGGAACTGGTGCGACACCTTGATTGTTGTTGCCGCTGACGCGGTGCTTGCCATACCGAAGGTTAGTGCGGCGGCAGTCATACCTGCCACGAGTGGTTTGAACATAAATCGCATGAGTAAGTCTCCTCTTTGCTTCTAATAATTGAACGCCATTGAATCGACCAAGCGATTCTTTGACGCGCTCCACATCCGAACGAAATTTCTGGGTTCGTTCAATATTTCCCGGACAACAGCGAGCCGAAGCCCGGGGCATAGGTCTTAAGACCCAATTTCTTTAACATCATGTAAGTTGTTGCGACCGACGATGACAATACGGGCATACCCGCACGGTCCTCGATTTGTTGAATGGATGCCAGCGACGGCATTTGCACACAAGCCGAGGCCACAATGGCGTCTACATTGGCTGTGTTCAGTTTTTTGGTGTGCTCTACCGGGGCCAGCGGGTTGAGCAACCCCACCTCCAGATTGTTCGATACTTCCAGCGAAATACTGTCAAGTACCTCAATTCCCTCGTGTTCAATGTAATCAACCACCAGTTGGGTCAGCGGTTTCATGTAAGGCGTCAAAATTGCGACCTTCTTCGCGCCAATGGCTTTCAAGCCGTCCACCAACGCACCAGCACTGGTTACCACGGGCGCAGGGCCACCCGCTTCAACGGTGCGGCCATGCAGGCGTTCTTCTGATTTTTTGTGATAACCCAGTCCCATGCTCATGATGGCCACCAGGCACGCGTAGCCCAGCACATCCACACGGGCGTCGGCCAGTTCAAGCGCACAGCGGTCCGAATCGGCATCCATTTTTGCCAGCTCTTCTTTTGTAACGTGCTGCATGCGCATGCGGCTGGAATGGAAGGTGAAACGCTCGGCCTCGACGGCTTCGCGTGCGCGCAAAATGGCTGGAATTTCAGTTTCCATGGTGGTGTTGGAACTGGGCACAATCTGGCCAATTCGGTAAATCTTGCTCATTGAATGCTCCGTGTCTTGCGGTTTAAGCGGCCAGTTGGCGGGCCAGATCCACAAAGTCTTGTGCTACAAAATCAAATTCGCCTGCTTGCACTTTCGGCAAGGGCACGTGTTCGCCAAATTCAAAGGGACGCATCACATAGGCGGTGCGCATGCCTTGCGCCTTGGCGGCGCGCAAATCACTGGGGTGGGAAGCACACAGCATCACCTGCTCAATTGGCAAATTCAGCAAACCCGCCACACCGTGATAGGTTTCAGGGTCAGGCTTGTAATGCTTGAACAGCTCGGCCGACACAATGCAGTCCCAGGGCAGACCTGCGTTTTTCGCCATGGCGGTGAGCAGGGAAAAATTGCCGTTCGACAACGTTGTGATAGTGAACTGTTTTTTCAGGGCTTGAAGACCTGCAACCGTGTCAGGCCAGGGCGCAAGGCGGTGCCACACCTTGTTCAGGTTTTCGCGCTGTTCGTCTTTCAATTGGAAAAGCCCGAACTGCTCCACGATTGAATCCAGAATCATGCGGTGCAGGCTGTCGATGTGCATCCAGGGCAACTCGCCTTTGCGAACACGATCCATGGCCGGTGCATAACCAGCGCGCCAGGCATCCGCAAACGCCAGTGCATCCACCTGAATATTCAGGTGCCTGGCGATCACAGCCACTTCGCGGGCCACGCTGCCCCGCCAGTCTACAACTGTGCCAAATACGTCGAATGCAAGTGCTTTAACTGCACTGGCTGGGTGGCTCATCACCTGTCTCCTCGTCGGTTTACCCGAAACTGATTGTGTTTGGGCGTTTGCTCTCTTATTATTGTATGTAGAGCATCGCATTTTGCATGCGTTTTTTGATTTCTTGTATACAAGACTAATTCCGCTCGTATACATTGTCAATAACGCTGATTCATTTTTTTTATCGCCCCATGAAGAAAAAACTCTCGGAAGACGTACGGGATCAAATCGAAGAGTTGATCGCTTTCGGCAAGTTACCGCCGGGCGAACATCTAGACGAAACTGAGCTGGCAGCACGGTTTGGCGTGTCCCGAACCCCTATTCGAGAGGCACTGAACCAGCTTGCCACTGCAGGCCTGGTCGATTTGCGCGCGCGCCGGGGCGCGGTGGTGGCACAGTTCAGTGCCCAGCAATTGGTCGAAATGTTTGAGGTAATGGGCGAATTTGAAGGCATGTGCGGCAGGCTAGCTGCCCGCAGGCTAACCGATGAGGAGCAACAAGAACTGCTGGCCACCCACGAAGAATGCAAGGCCGCGATGGCCAAGGGTGGAGACCCAGACGAGTATTATCAGCTCAACGACAAATTTCACGGTGTCATTTACCGTGGTAGCCACAATGAATTTTTGATCGAACAGGCTTGGGGATTGCGCAGAAGGCTGCGCCCTTATCGCCGCTTGCAACTTCGCGTGCGCGGGCGCATTCCGACTTCGCTGGATGAACACGATGCAATTGTGAAGGCCATTCTGAACGGTGAGGGGGATACAGCAAACGAGCTGCTTCGCAACCACGTCATGGTGCAAGGCCAGCGCTTTGCTGATTTGGTGGCTTCGCTGCCTTTGCTAAAGGCGAGGTCAGCGGCTTAGTGTTTTAACTAAACCGTCGGCCTTGCCAATTCAAAATTACTGCGGGTGGTGCAATAACCATCGCCCGTCAGTTTGCCCACCGCGTCCAGCAAATCATTGGCAATCAAACCATTGCGCATTGCAGCGTCATTCACTTCAACACCCAGCACATCCAGCAGCATCATCGAGCCACCCATGGGGCCCTCACCCACAAGTTTCACTTCCCGCAAATTGCATTCGAAACGCACCAGTGCATCTTCAACGCCAGGTGCAGTCACCGCTTTGCTCAGTGACTTTTTTAAACCGGCTTTTTCGAATTCATCCACTTCGGGCGGGTAGTCGCCACAACTGGTGTTCATGGCGTCCACCAGCACATGGCTCACCACGTTCACCACGCATTCACGCGTGGCCTGCAAGTTGGTTAAGGTGTCTTTCTCAGCGCGGTTGCGTGGGTTCACCTGCACTACGCACAACACGGGCGGCTTGCAACTGGCCACCGTGAAAAACGAATACGGCGCCAAATTGGCCGTGCCGTTTTCACTTAGGGTGCTGACCCAGGCGATTGGGCGCGGCACCACCGCCCCGGTCAACAATTGATAGTTTTCGCGTGGGCTGATTTCCGCGGTGTTGAAGTACATAGCGAGTTGACTCCTTACACAGATACGTTTTTCAGAATGGTCGGCTGCACCTCACTTTCACCCAGATACACCATGCCTTCCTGAATGGTGCAGGCCAGGTTCATGTTGCGCTGGGCCAGGCTTGCCAATTTGGCGCCATCTTCCACGCTCAGTTGCAGCACCTGCACTTTGTCCAGTTTGTTCAACCAATCCTGGTTTTGTTTCCACCACACAGCGGCTGAGCGGGTGTAGCAGTAAATCACCACGCGATCTGAACGGCCGCATGCTTTTTTTATTCTGCTTTCATCGGGCTGACCCACATCAATCCACACTTTGATTTGCCCTGTGGGGTCGACTTCCCACACAGCAGCCTCTTCTTCTGCCGACAAGCCTTTGCCGAACTGCACATCTTGCCCTGCATGCATGGCAAAAGCCAGCAGGCGAACCATCATGCGTTCTTCCGTTTCAGAGGGATGCAAAGCGAGGGTCAGCGCGTATTGCGCGAAGTGGTTGCTGTCCAGGTCGGACACATCCAGTTGAACTTTGTAAACGGTGGCTCGAAGGGCCATGAGGCGACTCGCGGTTTGAAACATTCAAACCGCGATTATCGCTGATTACAAGCCTGTTAACGGCCCATGCGACGCAAGGCTGCCGTAGAGAAGTCGGCAGGCGAGTACTTCTTGCCAAATTCGGCAAACTTTTCTTCGTTGGTCAAACCGCCCACCAGGTAGCGGCGCGACTGCAAGTCGTAAATCACTTCGCCTGCGGACGCAAACGTAGGTGCCTGGTACGCCTGTGTGCCAAACACTTCACGCACACGCCACAAGCTGTTGCGGCTGTCGTACTGGTCGCCGTGCAACACACCCCATGAGTCTTCATCAATGTAGAACACGCGCTTGGCATAAATATGGCGCTTGCCTGGCTTCAGCGTGGCTTCCACCACCCACACGCGGTGCAATTCATAACGCACCATGTCGGGGTTGATGTGGCTTTTCTGGATGATGTTGCTGTACTTCTGGGTTTGATCGGCCAGCTTGTAGTTGTTGTACGGCACGTACATTTCTTTCTTGCCAACCAGCTTCCACTCGTAACGATCTGGCGAGCCGTTGAAACCGTTCAGGTCGTCATTGGTTCGCAGGCCATCAGCACCAATACCGGGGGAATCATAGGCCAGCTCTGGCGCACGAATCACGCGGCGCTGCCCGGGATTGTACTGCCAGGCCAAACGGGGTTCTTCAACCTGATTGATGGGTTCGTGCACCAAGGCCACTTCGCCAGCTGCATTGGCAGGCGCGGTAATCTGGTTCATGAAGTAGAGAATACGGTTGGGTTCGGGGTTGTCCATGTAAGAAGCCAGCGACACTGTTTCCATCCGCTTGCCCACGGTAAATGACCCGTCGGTTTGAACCGGGAAGTCGGCGGAGTAACGCGTGAACGAGCCACCCAAATCACGGAAGTTGTGGTTCCAGATCACCTCGATGCCGCTTTTTGGCACAGGGAAAGGCACGTTTGATTTTTTAATGCCTGTGACACCGTTGCCGTTTTCAACCAACTTCACGTTGGGTGCTTCAGCTTTGGCATTGTCGTACACCGACTGGCGATAACCCGCAGTGCGGTGGGTTTTGTACACGTTCATTTTGTACGTGGGGTAACGCTTCATCAATTCCATCTGGCCCGGGGTCAGGTTGGCCTTGTACTGCTCCATATTGGCCGCGCTGATGGTAAACAGTGGTTTCTCGCCAGCGAAAGGATCGATGTAACCTTTGGCGGGATCAAACCCTTGGGGCGGCTTGACCATGCCACCAGTCCATTCCGGAATGGTGCCTTCGGCATTGCCCTTTTTCTCTGCACCGATCGGTGTCAGGCTTTTGCCCAACTCGGACAGGTCGTTGGCCAGTGCTGCGCCACTTCCCAGAATAATTGCTGCGGCCAGCAAGCCGTGTTTCAACTGTTGAACTGCCATTTCATTGTCTCCTTGTGGATGAATGGTTATCGATTGGTGTTTTGATCTTGTTCACACAGCGCGAACACCTCGCTGCTGCGGTTGCTTTGTACAAATACTTCAGGCCTACAGTACACGCCCTTGGGCGCGAATTCGCCCATCACCGTCTGCAATGGTTCACCCTGCTGAACATTTTGAATGGCCTGCTCAAAAACCGGGTTGTGCAGCATGTGGCGGTACAACAAAACCTGATCTGGATAGGGCCCCCAGGGAAGCCACACGAAACCATTTTCTGCAGTTGCGTTGGCAGGCCTGTCCGCGGGGTCGGAGATGACAACGGTGAAGTAACCGGAGTCATCCAGCGGCACCTGGTAGTCGGCTGCACAATCGGTGTAACGCTGGGTCGCAAACTCATTGGCACACAGCGACCAATAGCGCAATTGTTCCTCCTTGAATTCCACGCCGGGCTGCCCACGGTAGGTGGGTGCCTTGGCCCGAACCATGGCAATGCTGCCGCCACTGCGGTCGAATGCGGTGCTGGTATAGGCATTGTGCACATTGCTCAGAAACCCGCCGGAACCCGAATCCACACGCTCACCCACAGCGCTGGTGCCTTGCCCGGTCACGTTGCCCACAATTCGCAGCGCGGTGTCGCCCAAGCTGTAAAATTTGGCGGTGCCGGGTGGATGGGTGGCGGTTGGAAACGGCAGCGCGAGTTGATTGGGGTAGTCAAGCCCCAGCAGCAGTTCATTCAAGCCCAACACGGGCAGCGCCCCCCCGCCATTGGGCAGGGTCGGTTCGGCACAGTCGGGAAGGGTGCCCAATTCACGGCTACCATCGGCGGTTTCAAGCGTCAGGGTGGGCAAGCCCACACCACCGTCCATGAATTCACCCGCATTGGACACATACACCCGGTAAATGAAAAGCGCCAGGCCATTGGGCACACCCAGCGGCCCCAGACCGATCTCGCCGGTGTAAAAAGTATTCTGTTTTCTGGGTACTTCTGAGTTTTGCGTGGGCGATGCACCATATTCCAGATAGGCGGTGTACTGCCCCCCCGGTTTTGCACCTTTGCGCAGGAAAGGGTTTCCAGCACGGCCCGCCGGGCTTAATTCAAAATCAGCGATTGCATCGGTGGGCCGCAGGGCCACATCGTAAGCGTTGTACGAAAAGTAACGCGCATCGGGATAACGGCCGTCAATGCGCAATCGGGTTTGTGGCGACACGGGCGCGGCAGCCACCCAATATTTGGCTTCACTGTCGGGAAACGCGATGTTGGCTTTGTCCGGATCAGACGCAGCGACCCAGCCGCAACCCAGCCCCAACGGGGTTTCGCTGCCCATGGCTTGCATCAGCGATTCGTTGCTGAGCACGTTGCCTGAACTGGGCGACACAACTGCCATTTCAGTGCCTGGCACCTCTTCGGACGAACAGGCACCCAATGCCGCCAAGGCCAGCAACGACAATCCGGTCGTGAACACTTGAACAAGTTTCACGCATGTCTCCTGATTTTGTAGTTATAGTGTGTTTAATCACTCTAGATTAATACCAAGGTATTAATTCAGGCAAGCAGAAAATTACTCACAAAAACAAACACATGAATAAACCTGCCGATTCTGCCCATTCTGTAGTTGATACTCGCGAACAGCTGTTACGGATTGCATTGAATGAATTTGCCCGGCACGGTATCGAAGGTGTGACGCTGAGCAAGATCCGCCAGTTGTCGGGCCAGGGCAACCGCTCTGCAGTGCATTACCATTTCAAAAGCAAAGAACGATTGGTCGAAGAAGTGGTGGATTTCGTGACCGGTCAGCTTGATGTGTATTGCAAACAGGCGCATGCCGAGTTCGCGCTAGGCTTGCCCGAACACCGCGAGTGGACACGCTTGAGTGAACTGATTTTCGACCCGTTCCTTCGGCTGTTTGCAAGCGGTGAAACAGGGGCCACCTGCATTCAGTTTTTATCGCGCCTGACCTGGCAAACCGGCGAACAGGGGCAACGTTTCCTGACCCGGTTTTTTAATCCTTACATGGCTGCATTCGCCCCCACCTTGCAGCAAATGCTGCCGCATTATTCTGAAACCCAATTGCGCTTCAAAATACATTTGGCTGTGAACACCGCCATTCATGGGCTGGCCGATTTTTCCATGGTGATGCACGATGAACGCCTGTTGCCTTTGGTCAGCCAGGCCGATGGGCCGAAAGAAATGCGCAGGCTGTTTCACGACTACATAAGCGCAGGGTTGAAAGGTAACGCGACGCTATAACAACTTGTTTTGCCGCATGGCATGCAGGCGCGCTTTGCCCTGCTTCAGCGAACCCGCGTTGTCGACGATCGGCGGCAGACAATTGGGCGTGTTGAATTCAGGCAACCAGCGGCGAATAAACTCGCCTTGGGGGTCTTGCTCAAGCTGTTGCTTCACCGGGTCATACACCAGCATTTGAGAGAAATGACTGGTGCCCGATGCAATGCGCACTTGCCCGTAGTGAATGGCGGGTTCAAAATCAAGAAACTGCTGCGCCAGGTACAGGGCCACAGGCTGCCAGGGCAGGCCCAGTTGAACGCACGCGAATGACACCAGCGTGGCCCGCGCCCGCATATTCAGCCAGCCGGTTTGACACAGGCAACGTTGCAAGGCGTCGATGTAGGCGAAGCCGGTTTTGCCCTGCTGCCATGCGCTTAGAAAATCCTCATTTGTTTCAGCGGGTTCATTTGCGTAAAAGGCATCGGTTTCCAAACCCGTGTGGTTTTCAAACTGCTGAAAGTAGCCTTGCCGCCATATCAGCCTGTCAACATAAAAACGCGCGGCGTCTTCCACCTTGGCGATCAATTCCGCATCGCCCTGCCCGTGCACGGTGTTCACCAGTGCGTTCAGTTTTTGCAGCACTTCCCGGTCGCTGACCACGCCATACGCCAGGTAAGGCGACAGGCGCGAACAGCCATTGAACGCCTTCAAGGGGCTGGAAATTGAGAATGGGTAGGCCCTTAATTTTGCAGGTGTGAAAAACTTTGCAGCCACCGCCCGCGCCTGTGTTCGGCCACCCTTCATCCGCAGGGGTTTGTCATCGCCTGCAGCCAGTGGCACTGTGGCGCGGTTCAATGCGTGCGGGGGCTGGGGTGCGAAGAAAGCCGACAAATCGCGCTCCGCCGGGTTTTTGATTTCCTCTTGCGCAGCGCGGTCAAGGTAAGTTTGAAAGCTGACTCTTTCACCGCGCGGGTTTGCACAATGTGCAACACGCTGCACATTGTTCTGCGGCAGTTCAATGAATGCCACACCCGCACTTTTGCACCAGGCCGCCACGGCCTGGTCGCGCCTGTATTGTGCAAGCTGCGTGGTTTCCTGATGCGCCCACAGGTGGGTAAACTTGAATTGTGCGTGCAGCGCGGCCAGCACATCAACGGCCTCGCCCAGTTCTTCGTGCAGGTAGCCGCCGACGGCGTTGAATTGCTGATGCAGGTCTTCCAGACATTCATGCACAAACAACTGGTGTTGGCGTGCTGTGTGCACATCCGCAATGTGGCTGGGTTCGTGAATGTACAGGGGCAACACCAAACCATGGTGTTTGGCATTGCGCATGGCCTGAAATAGCGGCAAGTGGTCGCTTAAACGCAAGTCCCGCTTGAACCACAACACCTGCATGCTACTTCCTTTAAAGGGGCTGCAACACCCCGGCGGTCAACAGCGCCAATACCACCACGCCCAGCACCACCCGGTACACCACAAACAAACCGTAGCCACGCGTGCTGACAATTTTCAGGAACCACACAATCACGGCGTAGCCCACAAAGAAGGCGACAAAAGTGGCCAAGGCTGTGTTGGCCGGACTGACCGGGCCCGCCACGCCCCAGCTTTTGTACAACTGGTAAAAGCCCGAAGCAAACACCGCAGGCACCGCCAGCAGGAATGAATAACGCGCTGCGGCCTCGCGGGTGTAGCCCATCAGCAAACCCGCCGTGATGGTGCCGCCTGAACGGCTGACACCGGGAATAAGCGCCAACGCTTGGGCAAAACCAAACACAATCCCATCGCGCCAGGTCATGTCGCGCAGTTCGGTTTGGCGCTTGCCCGCCTTGTCGGCAAAACCAAGGATGAGGCCAAACACAATCAGCATGATGGCGGTCAGGTACAAATTGCGCAGGTAGGTTTCAATCATGTCTTGAAACAACAGGCCCAGAACCCCGATGGGCAGCGTGCCCACAATCACCAGCCAACCCATTCGGGCATCGGGATCCATAGGCGCACTACTGGGAGTATTGCGCTTGAACGAACCACACCATGCCAGGAATATTCGGGCAATGTCCTGCCGGAAATACACCAGCACCGCCAGTTCGGTGCCCAATTGGGTAATGGCCGTGAACGCCGCGCCGGGATCAAGCCCTGAGGGCAACATGGGGCCAAGGATGCGAAGGTGCGCACTTGACGAAATTGGTAAAAATTCGGTTAGCCCCTGAATGAGCCCCAAAATGACAGCTTCAAACCAACCCACACCGTTGCCGGCAACAAACATGGCAAATTCCTGGTAAATGACAAAAAAATGAATGCAATACACCAAAAACACAACGGAACAGGCCATTGTTGGCGCGTTTTCAATGCGCCACTATAACAAGCCCGAACAGGGGAAAACATTTTTCTGGAGGGGAAAGAGGCCTGATATTTAACAAATGATCACAAGCCCTTGCCCACATAATGAAGAAAATCAAACAGAAAGGCTTGGGAATGGACGATCGGAAAATTTTTGTGACGCAGCCCGCGCTGCCGCCGCTTGCAGAGTTCATTCCCTATCTGGAACAAATCTGGGACAGCAAAACCCTGACCAACAACGGGCCTTATCACCAGCAGCTTGAAAAAGCCCTGTGTGAATACCTCGGCGTGCCTTTCCTTTCCCTGTTTTGCAACGGCACCATCGCCCTGATGACCGCGCTGAAAGCCCTGCGCATTCAAGGCGAAGTGATTACCACCCCCTATTCCTTCGTGTGTACCAGCCATTCCCTGTTGTGGAACGACTTGCAACCCGTGTTTGTTGACGTGGACCCCGTCACCCTGAACCTGGACCCCCGCCGCATTGAAGAAGCCATTACCCCGCAAACCAGTGCCATATTGCCCGTGCATTGCTATGGCCTGCCCGCCAACACCGAAGAAATTCAGCGCATTGCCGATGTGTATGGCCTGAAAGTAATTTACGATGCTGCCCACGCCTTTGGCGTGAAGCAACACGGCGAGAGCATTTTGAATGCAGGCGATTTGTCGGTGCTCAGCCTGCACGCCACCAAGGTGTTCAACACCTTCGAGGGCGGTGCCATTGTTTGCAAGGATGAAAAAACAAAGCAGCGCATCGATTACCTGAAAAACTTTGGCTTTGCCAACGAGGTGACCGTGATGGCCCCCGGCATCAACGGCAAGATGAGCGAACTGAACGCCGCATTTGGCTTGTTGCAATTGAAGTACGTGGACCAGGCCATTGAAAAACGCCACCGCATTCAAGCCCTGTACCGCGAATTGCTGATCAACATTCCTGGTGTCCAACAAATGACCGTGCCTGAAAACGTTCAATGGAACGGTGCCTACTTCCCGGTTTTTGTGAATGGCCACTACCCCATTTCACGCGATGCGCTGTATGCGCGGCTTCAAGAACATGGCGTGAATGGCCGTCGTTATTTTTTCCCGCTGATCAGCAGCATGCCGATGTACCGCGGCCTGCCGTCTGCCGCACCACGCCGTTTGCCCCATGCGCACAAGGCCGCTGAGCAGGTGTTGTGCCTGCCGATTTACCCAGACCTTGCGCTGGAAGACGTAGCCCGCATCTGCGTGATCATCGACGAGGCCAGCCGTGGCTAAGGTGCTGCTGGTTGACACCAATTTTTCCTCCGGGCCTATCCTGAATTTCCTGCGCAATGCCGGGCACACGGTTATGTTTGCTGGCGGCAAACCCAACGATTTTCTGGCCAAGGCCACACCCGGTTACCAGCAAGTGGATTATTCCGACCCCTCAGCGCTGGCCGATTTGTGCACACGGCTTGGCATTGAATACCTGGTGCCAGGCTGCAACGACAGATCCTACTATTCTTGCGCAGCGGTGTCGGAAACACTGCACTTTCCCGGTATTGATCGCCTTGAAGCCACAGAAACAATCAACCACAAACAGAAATTTCGCAGCTACGCGCAACGCGAAGGTTTGTCCGTGCCACGTGTGTTTGGCAATGATGAAACACCCACCTGCGCCGTAATTGTAAAACCTGTGGACGCCTACAGCGGCCGCGGCATCACCGTGGTACAAGCTGGCGAAACCACGCAACTTGCACGCGCCATTGAAAGCGCCAAAGCCGAATCGAAAAGCGGCGACTGCTTGGTGGAAGAGTACGTGGACGGCCAGTTGTACAGCCATTCGGCCTTCGTGGCCAATGGTCGCGTGGTGCAAGACTTCATGGTGATTGAACACGGATCGGCCAACCGCTTTGTGGTGGACACCAGCCACATGGCCATCGACTTTCCTGCCGAAATGCACACCCGCATTCGCCGTGAAATTGAACACCTGGCCAAAACCCTGCGCTTGTGCGACGGCTTGGTGCATACCCAGTTTCTACTCAAGGACGATCAATTCTGGCTGGTGGAAATTACCCGGCGTTGCCCCGGCGACCTGTACAGCCAACTCATTGAGCTTTCAAGCGGCTTTCCCTATGTTGCAAGTTACGCCAAAGCCTTTCTGGGTCAGCGTGCCGCCCCCGGCGCATTGAAACAGAATTTTATTTTGCGCCATACCCTGACCTTGCCGCACGAAGGTTTGTTGCAACACCTGCACTTTAACCACCCGGTGCACATGGAGCGTTGGGTGCCCATTGCCGCCACAGGCGACTTCATTGCACCCAGCCCGGTGGGCAGAATGGCGCTGCTGTTTGCGCGCTGTGGCAATGCTGTTGATCTTCAAACGCTGGCCAACCATGCAATTCAGCGCAGGCTTTACACCTTCAATGGTTAAAGCCCCACGCAAAGGACATTGAACATGAACACACCCATCAGCAAGCCCATCAAGGTCGCCATGATAGGCGGCGGCGTGAATTCAGCCGTGGGCCGCGTGCATGAAATTGCCATGAAAATGGACAATGAATTTGATCTTGTGGCGGGCTGCTTTAGCCGCAACCCCGAATTCAATGCCGAGTCAGGTCGTCAATACCATGTGCCAGCCCACAAGCTTTACTCCAGCGCGGAAGCGTTGATTGACGCGGTGGCCGATGAAGTGGATGCCGTGGTAATTGCCACGCCGATCAAATCGCATGCGCAGTACATTCATTTGGCGCTCGATCACAATTTGCGCGTAATTTCAGACAAACCCCTGCTGGCCAATGTGCATGAATGCAAAGAACTGCTGGCCCGCGTAGAACCCGACAACACCCAGGTGTTTTCAATTTTCAATTACACCGGTTACCCGGCCGTGCGCGAAATGAAACGCCGCGTGGAAAGCGGCGCCATTGGCAACGTGTTCAAAATGATGGTGGAAATGCCGCAGGATTCCTACATGCGGCTGAGCAACCAAAACAAAACCCAGGCCATTCAGGCCTGGCGGCTTGAAGATGGCGACATCAGCTGCGTGTCGCTCGACCTGTTCGTTCACCTGCACAGCCTGGTGAACTTTGTGTGCGGCAACACGCCGCTTGCCGTGAATGCCTGGCAACGCGCCATCACGAACGTGGCCCCCGGTCTGATCGATGAAGTGGATGCCGTGATTCAATACAGCGACAACCTGATGGTCAACGCCTGGTACGGCAAAGCTGTGTTGGGTTACCGCAATGGTTTGCGCATTCGCGTGTTTGGCACCAAGGGCAGTTTGCAGTGGCACCAGGAACAGCCGGAACTAATCGAGGCGGCAGACGACGCTGGAAACCGCATGCTGCTTGACCGCATTTCCACCGACAGCACCATCACCGCGCAACCCCGCTACAACCGCTTCAAGGCCGGCCACCCTTCCGGTTTCATTGAAGCCTTTGCGAATTACTACGCCGACATTGCGCAAGCCATGCGCGATGGAAAACTGAATGCCTACACACTGTCCACGGGCGTTGCCGCCGAAGGGCTGGCCCTGAGCCAGGCCATTGCGCAGGCTTCTGCCACCGGACGCACCATTGAACTTGCTCACTGAGAACTTCACGACAATGACCACACCCAACCTTGAAGAACAATTGCAACCGTTGTTCAATGAAATCGACACCAAGTTACAGGCAATTGAAAACGGTGCCTATTTGCAGCGGCAAGATCCGGAAAAAACCATCAACCAACTTGCCGTGTTGGTCAACGATTGCCAGAACAAGCCCTACGCCAGTTTGATGCAACTGAACATTCAAGGCACCACGGAATTGTGCACCCGGTTTGCCGCATTGTATGTGAACGTGCTGACCGACCTGAAACACACCCTGAGCTTAAACAGCGTGCTGGTGCTGACAAAACAAAAACGCTTCATGAGCTATGTATTTGAAGTGTCTGGTTACGGCGGCAACAGGGCCACCTTGCACATGCTGCTGCAAAAAGCACGCGACAAAAAAACCAAACACCTGAGCGACAACCCCGCCATGGTGCGCGCCGTGTTGCTGGCCGGTGTGGGTGATCTGGAAGCAAGCGACCTGGTTGAACTGACACTGGAAAATTCTGA
Source organism: Limnobacter sp. (assembly GCF_036846585.1). GTDB lineage: Bacteria > Pseudomonadota > Gammaproteobacteria > Burkholderiales > Burkholderiaceae_B > Limnobacter. The sequence continues at coordinate 49,051 of NZ_DAIUBR010000006.1, forward strand.
AACGGCGGCGCTGCTGGCCATCGGTTTGTTGCTCGACCGTTTGCCCCTGACACTGACTGGTGATGCCGGACGCACTTTCCTTCTGGAAGAATACAACCCCTACGAAGTACTGCGTCCGCTGGACCAATACCGCGCATTGATTTCCAACATCTGGATGCTGTGCAGCTACAGCACATCGACCCGCAAACACGACATCAAAAAACACCTGAACAACTGGTTCAAGCGCGTGCACAAGGCCAAAGGCATTCAACCCAAACCGGCGGGCAGCGTTAAACATGCGGGCAATGTGGGCAACAAACCAGTGATGGCCGTGATCGCGGAAACATTCAAGTCGGTGCATGCCATGTACCGCTGGTACGCCCCCATGATCAAACGCCTGAAACGCGATTACTACATGGTGATGGTGTCGATGAAAGCCGATGTGGATACGCAATCCATGGGCCTGTTTGATGAATTCATTGAAGTACCCGACGATGAAATGAACCTGCAACCACTGCTGAACCAATGCACACCCGACATTGCGTGGTTCATGAGTGTGGGCATGCGTTCGTGGGGCATATCGCTCGCCAACCTGCGTTGGGCACCCTTGCAAACCATGAGCTTTGGCCACCCCGCCACCAGCCACAGCACGGAAATGGATTTGGCCTTTGTAACCAGCCGCGTGTTCGGCGGCCAGAGTGTGGTGAACGAGAACATGCTGATTCTGGAAAGCGAAATTGGCAATGTGGCCGAAGCGCATCAGGACTTGAAGCTGCCACCGCCCGCCGTGTTGGGCGACGACATTATTTCGATTGCAGTGCCCTGCAATGTCATGAAAATCAATTTGAGTTTTGTGACAGCGCTGAAGGAAATCGAGCGGCTGTCCGTCAAGCCCGTGCGGTTCATGTTCTTCCCCAATGAATATGGGTTGGGGCATTTGTCCACTGAACGCCGTTTGCTGAAATACTTTCCCACTGCCGTGGTGGCACGCCGCACCGGCTACGACGCCTATTTGAATTTGCTGAACCAGAACCACCTGGCGCTAAGCCCATTCCCGTTTGGCAATGCCACATCGACCATCGATTGCATGGTGCTGGGTTTGCCTGTGGTCAGCCTGATTGGTGCAGAACCCCATTCACGCAGCGACTACGACATACTGGCCTCGCTGGGCCTGGCCGAATATTGTGTTGCCGATTCCGTGGAAAACTACGTCAATGGTGTGGTGCGCTACATCAATGAACCGGGTTTGCTGGAGGAACTTCGGGCCATGGTCGAGTCCAAACAATTCATGGACTTGCACCAGCAAAACGAGAACGAATTTTCCGATGAAATGTGCAAGGCCTTGAACTGGGCGTATGCGAATCAGGATGAAGTGCGTGGGCCAAGGGGGTTGATGATTGAAGGGGGCGGTAGGTGGGTAGGTTAGGCCTGTGGCTTAGGAACAAGGAGCATTTGTAACCCTGCGCTAGACTTGTGTAAAGTTGTGGCTTTTAAACTCGGAAAGAGCTATGAACTACGCTCACGAAGTACGGCAACCAGAAGTACCTGCTTGCACAAAGTCCGTAATTACCCTCCACTTTGATGGGCAAATCTTCAAAATTCAAACTGCGGCGGGAATACTCAAAACTTACCCTGCCGTATCTGGAAAATCGATTAACGGCAAGTTCAGTTACTCTACAGAAAGGCAGAAAATTGCCAACCAAGGGCCGATTCCCGAAGGAAATTACTGGATCAGTCCAGCCGATATATGGGAGAACAGTGCAATCAAAAGTTTGCTTGTCTCCTCAAGATCGGCATGGGGCGATTACCGAATCACAATTCGTATTAGCCCAGGAACCCAAACACATGCGCGAGGCGGTTTTTTTATTCATGGTGGCGATATCCCTGGTAGCGCCGGTTGCATCGATTTGACCACATCAATGAATCAATTCATCGGAGATCTGAAAAACTTGCTTGGTAAAGCAATTAATTGCCACATCCCCTTAACTGTGGAATATCCAAATGCCAAATAGAAATTCAATTCTAGCGGCCTGCTGTTACTTGCCGTTTTATGCACATGCAGAGGTTTTGGATAAATTACCCCAAGTTCAAGACATGTGGTTGCATGCCACGGCAGGGGTTTTGATTGCCTACATTGCCTTGCGTATTCACTGGGGGTTGTTTGCGCTTGGTTTGATTTATCCCGCCTTGTGGTTTGCAAGCCTCCTGATGGATTTGTATTCATTTGATCTTGGGCCAGTAATTGCTGTTGAAGCTGGACAACTGTATTCAATGAATACCCATGCGGCTACAATTATTTGGCTACTTGGGGTTGTTACATTGGCTGTTTGGAAAATACGATTGAGGTCTTCCTAATATGTAGGCTTTTGTACGACAGATCTGTGAATCCTTTAACGGACAACGAATGGGAAACAGTCAAAATAAAATACTCATTTATAAACAACGTCTTACAAGATATTTTAATCAGATAGATTTTGCTTTACAATACTGAGTAAATTTACTCAGTATTGTCAAAATGTACAGTCGCCATCAAATATCAACACTTCGGCAAAGGCTTCAGGAAACACCCAAGTTCATGATTGCCATCACCGGTCCCCGGCAGGTGGGGAAAACCACCATGGTCAATCAGGTTCTTGATGAACAGCCAGCTGCGCACAAGTTGTTTGTGGCAACAGACCAAGTGGAAACCATTTCGACCAATTTCACCCAGTTCGACTTTGATTCAAATGATGGGTCAGCTTACACACCTCCCCCAAGGTCAGAAGAATGGCTTGTTCACACCTGGAACAAAGCAAGAGCCATGGCCCGGCGTATCAACAACGGCGCCCACTATATTTTGGCGATTGATGAAATACAGAAAATTCCGAACTGGTCAGAAGTTGTAAAAGGGCTGTGGGACAAAGATCGAATTGAAGAATTGCCCATGCATGTGGTGTTACTTGGATCATCGCCATGGCTTATGCAAAAAGGCCTGACGGAAAGCCTGGCAGGTCGATTTGAGCGCATTCATTTAAGCCACTGGTCATTTCGTGAAATGCAAGAAGCATTCGACTACACATTGGATCAGTATATTTACTTTGGCGGATACCCTGGCTCGGCGAGCCTGATAGGCGATGAACAACGCTGGCGGGCTTACATACGGACCTCGCTGATTGATCCAATCATCGACAAAGATATTCTTGAACATAACCGGATTCACAAACCAGCATTGCTGAAGCAACTGTTTGAACTGGGTTGCGGAGCCTATTCAGGCCAAATTCTAGCACTCAGTAAAATTGTTGATGGGGGCCTTCTGCAAGAAGCAGGCAATACAACAACGTTGAGCGATTACATTGGATTGTTGTCGGCCGCAGAACTGCTCAGCGGGCTTCAAAAATACGCCAGTAAAGAACATCGCAAGCGAGCCTCACCGCCCAAATTCAATGCACACAACACAGCGCTTATGTCAGCACTTGCTGGCTACACTTTTGAGGAAGCCAAGGCTGACAGAAGTTATTGGGGGCGCCTTGTAGAAACCTGCGTGGGAGCACACTTGATGAATACTGCACACGACGAGTGTGATGTTCATTATTGGCGTGAGGATGGGCATGAGGTGGATTTTGTTTTGAGCAAACCTGCAAAGCTGCTGGGCATTGAGGTAAAAAGCGGAAAAACAGGAATAGTACACAAAGGACTGCAAGCGTTTAGTCAAACCCACACTGGGTCAAAAACACTGCTGGTTGGAGATGCTGGAATTCCTGTCTACGAGTTTTTGAGTGCGCCCGCACATCATTGGCTGGGGTAACAAACAGCATGTTCATTCCACGCACAGTCACTGAGTATCAGTTAAGCGAAGACGCTCAGCACCCTCAACATAAAACAATGCCGCTGAGCAAACTTCGAGAAGTAAAGTCGTGGGTTCTTCTGGGCGAGCCGGGATCGGGTAAAAGCACAGCATTCGCAGAAGAGTGTGAAAAAACAGGCGGTAAAGTAATACTTGTTAGTGATTTTGATGAAGAACTTGTCGACTTGGCTCTGGAACCTGTCATTTATCTGGACGCATTAGACGAAGCCCGCAACACAACAAACAATGGTCGCAAGCTGCTGCGCCAAATTGCAAAAAAACTGAAACAATTGGACCGCCCACCATTCAGAATTTCATGTCGCGCAGCGGACTGGTATGGCGAACTAGACCATGCTGAACTAAAACGAGTTGATCCAGAGTTGAAGGTTTTCAGACTTGATGAACTTTCAATCGAAGACGAGTTCGTGCAGCAATACATTGCGGAGGCATTGGATTCAAGAACGGGGAACATGCCAGCCGAGGAGTTTCTGAACCGGGTCAAACAACAAAACCTGCAGCCCTTGCTTAGCAAACCTTTGTTAATCAAGCTGCTGATCGAAGCTATTCACGAAAAAGAATTTCCAGAATCACGGCGTGATTTGTTCGAATTGGCCGCTGCGAAACTGGCCAAAGAAAACGACAAGCACTATCAAAAGTACGCCCCAAGTGAAAAATATTCCACCGAAAAAATAGTGGATCGAGCGGGCTACTTGTGCAGCATCATGCTGTTCAGCAACCGTGTTGGCTTCGCCTTAAGCGATGGGAATGCACACCATACAACACACTTACAACCGGATGAACTGGACGGGCTTGAGTCACTAAGCCTGCGAGCACTGCGCAGCGCGCTTTTCCACCCATCGAATTTAACCGAGACGGTTGAACCTTTTCACCGAACAGTTGCGGAATTTCTGGCTGCTCAATGGATCGCAAAACAGATTGAACAAAATGCCTTGCCAATCGGGCGAGTGCTACGTTTGTTCGAGGGGTTTGACAAAAAAACAGTTTCCAGCCTGCGGGGATTATTCGCCTGGGTTGCCACGCTTAGCCTGACTGCTTTTCAACGTATGGTTGAAATTGATCCGCTTGCAATCGCAATTTATGGCGATGCGACCTGCCTAAGCACAACACAAAAAAAGGAGGTAATTCTGGGGCTCCAAAAGGAAGCTCAGGCTTATTTTGGATTTAACTGGCAAGTGCCATTCAAAAGCCCGCCTCAAGCCCTTTGGGATCAAAAATTCGAATCGTTTTTTGTTGAAAACTTTAGAAGTGCATCCAGAGAAAAAAGTCACCAAGCATTCATAGGTGAGCTGCTAGACATATTAAAAGGTAACGAGACAAGCGAGCAATTGGCATTTGCTTTGGAAAATATTATTGCAGACCACAGCTTTTGGGAACGTATTCGAAGTGCTGCGCTGGATGTATTGCTGGCAACACCGGGCCAACAATACAGAACATTGAAGCTGTTGAATCAAATTGCAACAGGCGAGATCAACGATTCGGAAGATTCTTTGTTGGGAGCTTTGCTTGAAGCGCTCTATCCTGAAAACATTGGGCCAAGCAAAATACTCGACTATCTTCACCGACCAAAAAATCCCAACCTGTTTGGTGCATACGTGTTCTTTTGGCATCATCAACTTTCCGAACGAACAACAAGCAGCGATTTAAGTATTTTGCTGGATGAATTGGCTAATACGGAACGCCTCGAATGGTTTGAAGGCATGCTGAGCCTGAAAAGACTGATTGGGCAGTTGGTGGTTCGTGCGCTTAATGAGCTGGGCGATGAAATAAATGATGACAAACTTTTCAGCTGGCTTGGAATTGGCGGCAACAAATATGGCGGCGTAGAACGGAACACAAAAGACCAACAACAAATCGCCGATTGGTTCAGCGAGAGACCAAAACGCTATCTGTCGTTTGTCAGCATTGCTGCAATGCAGGCATCAAAAGCCACGCGTCCACGACATACCTATTCCACAATCAAACAACGCATTTCTGGCAGCAAGCTGCCAACTGAACTGGGTGTGTGGCATTTGAATCAGGCTCAGTCTGCCTGCGAACACGCCACAGTGGAAATTCATCTTGAAGAGGCCATACACTGCCTGTACTTTGCACAAGGCGATGAGGGACTGTCACTTGAAATGATCGAAAATTTCTCGCGGACTCACCCAGCGTATCAAAATTTTATCAACAGCTTTCTTGTTCAAGAACGATCGGATGCAGAGCGTGAATTGGCACATAACAGAAGTGCCGAAAGAAGTGATGCAGAAAAAAAGCGTTTAGATAACACCGAAACAGTAACCAAATATCTTGATGAAATTAAAGCTGGTACTGCAAGTTTGGGAATATTCTACAACTTGGCTATTGTTTGGAATGGCGTCACAAACGATGTAGAAGGTAGCAATCCGCAACAACGATTCGACAGTTTTTTTCTAAATAGCGCAGAAATTTACAACGCCGCTTTGACCGGATTCCAACGCTTTGTTCAAGTTCACAGTCTTCCTGATTACACTGAAATTATTGAACTGTACATTAACAACAAAAGGCCATGGATCCAGTTCCCAACCATTGTCGGCCTTGAAGCACTGTTTGAAAACGATGCCAGTGCATTCAATTCAATGGACGAAGTGCGCATGAAAAGCCTTGTTGCCACGCAACTGTCTTATGGCCTTCGCGAGAAACCCAAATGGCTGGCATATGTTGCAAATAGCCAGCCACAGCTTGTTTCAGAAGTGTGGGCTCACTTTGTATCGGCCTGTTTTAAGAAGGGGTTACTTGCAACACCGAACATTTCTGAAATTTGCGACTGGCCTGAATATCGTGCCGTTGCAATGCTGGGTGTAACGAAAGCACTTGAATCCTACCCCGCCAAAGGCCGCACTGAACAACTTAACGCCCTGCGGCATTTGCTTTATTTTGCAATGAACAACCTGCGCAGCACCTTACTTCCAGTGGTGAGGCACAAACTGAAAAGAAAAAGTCTGGATGCAGGTCAGCGTGTTTACTGGGTGATGGCGGGCTTGGCGGTTAATCCAACCGAATATGAAACACTGTTGATTGCTGAATTAGCAGGCTCGGCAATCAAGATTCATCATTTCACCCAATTTATCGGGCACGATCCGCACGAGAAAAGTTATATCACGATTAATTCAGCGAAATTTCTGGCCAGATTGATTGAAGCTGTTACACCTCAAGCCGACCCCAGCATTGAAAACACCGACGGCTTGGTCAGCAGCTCCGGCGAACTGTGGTGGATCTTACGCCGTCTGATTACGCAGCTTGGTGAAAGCGACGACCCCAATGCGCTGACTGAACTTCGACGGCTACAACAATTGCCTGAACTGGAAAAAATCCATTTTCTTCTTGAACACACTGCATACGATGTACAAATTCGCGTTCGGGAAACGTCGTTTGAATTCCTTAAACCGAAAAGCCTGATCAAAGTGCTGAAGAATGGCGAGCCTGTTGATGTCAAAGATTTGCAGCAATTGATTGTGGAGCATCTGGATGACTACGCTAAATTGGTTCACACCGACAACACCAACATTTACACCTGCTTTTGGAACACGCACGAGCAACGGCGACCCAAAGATGAAAACGATTGTCGGAATTTTATTGTTCGTGAACTGAAAGGCAGGCTATCGCGGCACGGCGTGGAATGCGCACCTGAAGTCCAGTATGTCAACAACAAACGTGCAGACATTCGGGCTTCATTCAGCAACAAATTCTCTGTTCCCATAGAATTCAAATGCAACTGGAACCCGGATCTTTGGACGGCCCTGCGCAACCAATTGATCAACAAATATTCAATTGAACCAAATGCGAATGGGCATGGAATTTATGTGGTGCTTTGGTTTGGAAAACATAACCGTGAACCCATTCCAAATACGCGTGATAGCTCACCCAAACCCCAAACACCGGCGCAAATTGAAAAGCACCTTTTGAGCTTATTGAATCCGGAGGAAAAACAGCGAATTCTTGTTCGGGTTATCAACCTTGAATGGACTGGAGCCTAATTATCCGGGAACTTCAACACAGAACATCCCCCCCGGCTCCACCGCAGTTGCAGGCCAATTCGCGGCCTGCTGCACTGGCACCACACCGTTCGCAACAATCCATTGCACCGCGCGAATGATGCCTGCATGGGTAATCCACAATTCATCGCCTTGCATGTTTTGCAATGCTTTCCCCACGCGCTGCAAAACCACGTGTGTGCTTTCAGCACCGCCAAAACAATGATGGTCAAAGTCAGCCAGCCAGGCATCGAATGCGACTTGTGGCACCGCATCCCAAGGTTGCATTTCCCAGCAACCAAAGTTCATTTCATTTAAGCGGGCATCTACAATTGCGGCAGGAAAGTCGGGCCGCAGCACCGCCAAATGGTTTGCAAGCTGTTGCGCACGCCTTAACCCAGAAACCCTGACCGACAAACCGCTGGGCAAATCTTCTGCTGCCAGTTGCGCAGCCTGAAGGCTTGCCGCATCATCGGCCAATACATCGCTTGCGCCATAGCAAATACCCACAGGCAACAGCACAGGCGCATGGCGAATCAACCACAGTTTCATGACACAGCAGCCATTGGCCAAGCCAACAACAAGCCCAGGTAAAAAGCCACCTCACACACTTGTTGTGTGGCACCCAAGCCGTCGCCCGTAAAACCGCCCAGCCTGCGTTGAAGCAAGCGCCACATATAACCCAGTGCCAATACGGCGCCCAAAGCGGCTGCCCACCAAGGCACACCCGGCGCAAGCGCATACAACAGACCAAATGCCAATGCAGCCCACACGGCCGCTGCCAACAAACTGCCGTTACCAATTTGATCGGCCAGTGGTTTGGATTTGGATTGCAGTGTGTCGCCCACATGCGGCAGGCTGCGAATGATCCACAAGGGCAAGAAACGCGACACCACATGCGCGCCGAACACAGCGACCACAGCCAGCATGGGTGCCAACTGCAACAACGCCATCAGCAGGCTGATTTTAAGCAACACAATCAGCACCAGCGCCAGTGCACCATAAGTACCCACGCGGGAATCTTTCATGATGTCTAGCGCGCGTTCGCGGTTCATGCCGCCGCCCAAGCCATCGGCCGTGTCGGCCAAACCGTCTTCATGAAAAGCGCCCGTCAGCAACACACTGAACACGGTACACAACACCGCAGCAACCCAGCTTGCAACGGGCACTTCAGGCAATGCCCACACCAAACCCCACAACACTGCCGCGCTGGCAACACCCACCAGCCAGCCAACACCGGGAAAATGTGCTGCACTTGCACGCAACATGGCAGGCGAGAAACCCACCCACGCAGCCAATTTTCCGGTAACCGGTATGCGTGTAAAAAACTGCATAGCAAGCAGGTAATGGCGAATGAATTGGGTTAGAAATTGAAGCATTCACTCAACCTTTGACTTTTATTGGATAGTTCACGGTGTAGATAAAGGTACAAAAATACTTCCGTCCGGACCCGTCCAGAACTTTTCACCTTCTTTGAGCCCATAGCGTTTGCTGATGTAATCGTCGTAACTGCCAGCGGCTGCGCCATCAGGTGTTTTACTTGACTGAGGCGCCATGAAGCCACTTACTGCAGATGCTGAAACACCTTGAGTAGCGATAGCTCCACCGTTCTTGCCAAAAGACTTTACCAGTGACGCACCAGCAACAAACCCCGAGATTGCCAGCCCGCTTGAAACAGGTGCTTTACCTTGTGCCACCCCACCTGCCAAAAATGCACAGTAAGAAAGGATGTCTTTTAATTGCCGGGGTATCTGCACTTCACTTAATACTTCTTGAGTAATTCCCATACATGCAACAGGCAAAGCCAACTGCTGCAGGTTTTTAACGGCTTCCTTTCTTGTAACCCCACGCATTTTATCCACGCATGCTGTGGCAATTGCGTTGCTACCGAAATTAACGGGAAAGTTGCGCATGGCTTTTTTAACAATGGCCGATGGCGAGCGTCGGGTTTTATATTGACCGTTTTCTGAAAAGTTTAAGTCCAGGTTTTCAACGCGGGCGTCTTCGTTAACTTCCCTTTGCAATCCTGAAACAATATTTTTTATACCCGTGCTGATTGCCCCAGTGAGCAACCCACGAGAAACAGGCGCTGCAAATCGACCTGAAGGCAAACCAGCTTCAGCCTGGTTTTTTGATGTTGCTACGGATGCTATAAGCAAGCACGTCGATAGTGGACTAATTTTCATGATTTTTAACTTTTATGTCCTGTTTAAAATGAGGTTCGAATCATGCATGAAATCCATCGATCACACATTTCCGAAAGCTTGGGCTTCGCTCGCAGTGCCATCAACCAGCACGCGACACGCTGGCTGAATCGAAGCTGGCCATGTCGCGCAGTATGCTGCAAGCCGACACTAGCAAAGGCCAGGCCAAGGCTGCACCGGAGCCTTCCCCCAAACGCAAACCAAGGTCAAGCAAGGGCTGCGCATTCAAGTATTTCAGCATGTTGCGGTGACCTTGTTCGCCCGATTGATGCGCAAAAACACAATACGGCAACACATCTGGGCACAGGGCATGTGCCACCAGCACGGCTGCCGTGGCAATAAAACCATCCACCACCACCACGCGGCGTTCACTGGCGGCCTGCAACACCGCACCCACCATGGTTGCAATTTCAAACCCGCCCATCGCAGCAAGTATTTCAAGTGGTGTGCGTGCATCGGCATGTTGATTCAATACCTGCTGCAAAATACCGGCCTTGCGTTCAATGGCAATGGCGTTCAAGCCTGTGCCTGCACCTGTGCATTCAGCAATGCCACGCCCTGTGAAGCTTGCCATCAACAGGGCAGCGGCCGATGAATTGCCAATGCCCATTTCCCCCAGCAACACCACATTGCCGGGCAAGCCACTCAACAGTTCAATGCCGTTGTGCAGGGCCTGTTCGCATTGCTGTATCGACATGGCCGGGCCTTCAAAACTGTCGGCTGTGCCATGGGCCACCTTACACAGGTGAAGCCCGGGGCGTGCCGCGAAATCATGGCGCACACCACAATCGACCACGCCCAAATTCAGGCCATGCTGGCGCGCAAGCACGCTGACAGCCGCACCACCGGCCAGAAAGTTTTCCACCATTTGCCAGGTCACATCGCTGGGGTACGCGGACACCCCGCGCTGCGCCAAACCATGATCGGCTGCAAACACCAGCAATTGCGGCTGTTCCAGAACCGGGCCTTCAGTGCCCAAGGCCATGCCGATTTGAACGGCCAGTGTTTCAAGCCGACCCAATGAACCAAGCGGCTTGGTTTTGTTGTCAAGCAGGGTTTGCAACCGTGCTTGCAACACAGCACTGCAGGGGTTGTGAACAAGGGGCAAATCAAATGGCATGGGTGCTGTGTACCTGAAGAATTAGGGTTCGATAAGTGCGTTCAACACGCCCGGTTGAACATGCTGTTCCAGAAAATCGGCCAACCCGTTGAACACGCTGTCCAGCGTGGGGGCTTGTGCGCCAAACAATGCAGTCAACACTGCCGGGTCTTCAAACAGGCCGTGCACGTAAACACCCAGCACATTGCCTGCCGTATTTTGCCAGCCCAAACCGGGCAGTACTTCGTGGGCAAGCTGGCCGGTTTGCGCCAGCGCAGGGTGTTGCACCGTGCGCCCGTGGTGAATTTCATAACCATTCACCTGTTGTTGCGCCAAGGCAGCCCAAGGCCCCTGCACAGCGCCAAAAAGCAATGTGGCACGACGCACAGTTTTGTCGGGTTCAAAACAGGTCACCAAAGGCAAAAGCCCCAGGCCCGGTGCATTGCCATCAATGCCGTGCGCATCCACCAGCGCTTCGCCCAGCATTTGCAGGCCGCCACAAATACCCAGCACAGCCTTGCCTTGATCTGCATGGGCAGCCACGGTCTGGTCCAGCCCCTGCTCGCGCAGCCACGCCAGGTCAGCTGTGGTGTGTTTGGAACCGGGCAGAATGATCCAGTCAGCCCCGGCACAATCAGCGGGCGTGCGGGCCCACACCAAACGCACACCGGGCATATTTTTCAAAGGCTGGAATTCATCCAGATTGCTGATGCGCGGAAAAGCCAGCACCGCAATGGTGGTGTGCACGCGGCCAGTGGAACGGCTGCGGTCGTCGAACACACCGTCTTCTTCCGGCAAACCATGCTGAAACCACATGGGCAGGGTAGCCACGGTGGGCACGCCGGTCAATTGCTGCAACTGCTCGGGCGCGGGGGCCAGCAACGCCGCATCACCCCGAAATTTATTCAATACAAAACCACGAATCAAGGCACGTTCTTCGGGGGGCAACAAAGCCCATGTGCCGTACAGGTGGGCAAAGGCCCGCCCCGGTCAATGTCGGCAACCAGCAGGCAACGCGCCTGCGCATGCAGGGCCACACGCATGTTCACAATGTCACTGGCATGCAGGTTGATTTCCGCGGGCGAACCTGCGCCCTCGATCACCACCACGTCGTGGTCGGCACGCAGTGCATCCAGTGCCGTCATGATGTGCGGCCACACTTGGGCGCTGCGTTCCCGCCACGGGGTTTTGCTTAATGCTGAATCCACTTGCCCCAGCACCACCACCTGGCTTTTGGTGTCCGCTTCGGGTTTCAGCAACACCGGGTTCATGTGCACATGGGGTGGGCAGCAGGCAGCCAGAGCCTGGAAATACTGGGCCGAACCAATTTCACCTTCACTGCCCTGCAAGCCCGCCACCACACGGGCATTGTTGCTCATGTTTTGTGCCTTGAAGGGTGCCACCTTCAAACCCATGCGTGCGTAATGGCGGCACAGTGCCGTGGTTACCCAGCTTTTGCCAGCGCCACTGCTGGTGCCCAGCACCATGACACACACAGCTGTCATGCCTGGCCCTGTCGTGCATGATGTTCAAGCGCACTTGAAAGTGCCGCCATGGCCTGCGGCCCTTGTGCGCACAACCGCCACCAGCCGGGCAGACCAAACGAGGTGGCATCTCGCAGCTTGATGCCGTGCGTGCGCAGGTGCGCTTGATCAATTTCACAAGGTGCCTTGGCACACACAAACGAGGCAATGCTGGGCATGGTTTCCCAACCCTGCTGGCGAAGGCAATCAAGCAGATCCAGTTTCCATTGCGCCAGCACGCTGCGGCTTTCAGCCAGCCAGCCTTGTGTTTCGGGCAAGGTCCAGGCGTGCAGCATGGCTTGCCCGTGCGCGCCGATCAGCCAGGAAGGTGCCAGGCTATTGAGGGCGCACACAGCACGGCTTTCGCCCAAGGGTGCAATGGCATAAGCGCCCCGAATCCCGGTCATGCCCAGTGCCTTGTTGGGCGACCACAATTGCCACAGGTGATCTCGCTGCTGCACGGTTGCGCGGGCCTGGTCATCAAGGCACAAAGGTTCGTAAGCACAATCCAGCACGGCAACCACGTCGGGGTGATCCTTTACAATCTTCAATAGCTCGGTCGATTCAGGCTGCCCCATGGGGCTTGACGGGTTGCACAACCACACCAAACCTGCCCGGCTTGCGTCCTCAACCAGCTCCATGTCCCACACCTGCGCGGCGTGCGCATAATCGCCATAAGCGTGTTGTGGTACCCAGTAAGAATTGCAACCCTTGCGCCACTGGCAGGTGGTCAGGCGTTGAATGAATTCGCTGGCACTGCCTGCCACCACAATTCTGGATTCATCCACTTGATGAAAGTCGGCCAGTGCAACGCGCAAAGCGGTGTAATTCGGGTCAGGGTAGCGCAGTGCATCGGCCTGCTGAACTGCGTTCAACACCGCCGGGCAAGGCCCCACGGCATTGGCATTGCTGGAAAAATCAAAGGGCACCGGCCCGTGTTCATCGGTACCGCCATGTATGCGTGTGTTCATGTCACCCCCCACAAAACAGCCACCATGCAAAATACTGCTATGAATACCACCACTTGTGCGCAGGCATGCAAGGCCGCTTCGATGTGACCACTGCGTGGTACCCCGCCTTGCACATTCAAACAATACACCCCTTTCTTTTCGAGACGAATACCCATCCCCAAAGCCAATGCCCCCATGGGCCAACCGCCATTGGGGGAAGGGGTTTGTTGTGCAATACCGGGCAATTGAAACAGGCCCCGGCCTTTGAACAACAGACAAATCAGCAAGGCGGTGATGCGGGCCGGGACCCAGGACAACACATCGTCTGCGCGTGCGGCCCACTTGCCTGCCCAGGTCCAGTCGCGCCCGGCGCGTTCACCCCGGTAGCCCCACATGGCATCGGCCGTGTTGGCAAAACGATAAACCGCGGCCCCCGGCAAACCCAGCACGGCAAACCAGAACAGCGGGGCCACCACGGAGTCATTCAAATTTTCTGCAAGTGTGGAAATGGCAGACTGCCGAACCTGCGTCTCGCTCAGGCTGTTCACATCGCGGCTGACCAAACGTGCCACCTGCTGTCGGCCTTCGGGCAGAGAGCGTTGCAAGGCCTGCTCAACCGCGTGTACTTCGTCGCGCAGCACCCGCCACGCCAGCATGGGTTTTAACAGCATGCCCAGCAGCAACACCTGAAACACCCCGTGTGCCTGTGCTACCCACATTGAAAGCACCGCCGCCGGAACGAATACACACGCCGCACCCATGCACCACGCAAGAGCACCAGCTGTGAATTGAACCATCACGTTTCGGGATAATTTGCCAATTTCAGGTGCAAACAGGCGGCCTGCCCACCCCAGGTAATTGCCCATCCACACCACCGGGTGCCAGCGAACCGGTGGTTCACCGAAACAAAAATCCACCAGCAGGGCCACCAACACGGCACCAGCCAGAATATCAACCGGGGTGGCGGCAAACAACATGGCTAGGCCCTCCCTTTGGTGGGCGGTGAATTGACCTGATGCGCAAACAAGGCACTGGCTTTGCCCCAAGTGTCGTCAAACACCAAACCTGACAAGGCTTCGCATTCGGCCCAGTGTTGTTGGGCCAACATGGGTTCGGCGTAATAGCCCTCAACCGGCCCCAGGCACAGCACGGCAACCGGGCTGGCGCCTTTCGGCAGGTCCAGCAACGCGGCCAGTTCGGCGGGTTCAAACAACGACACCCAGCCCATGCCCAAACCTTCAGCACGCGCGGCCAACCACAAGTTTTGAATGGCACATGCGGCCGACGCCAAGTCCATTTCAGGCATGGTTCGTCTGCCAAAAACATGGTGTTCGCGGCCATCGGCCAAAGCCACCACCAACACTTCGGCTGCATCAAGAATGCCTTGTACTTTCAGTTGCATGAATTCGCTTTCGCGTTGCCCCAAAGCGCGGGCGGTTTGAATGCGCTCCGCCTCAACCAGCGCATGCAGGCGCACACGCGTGTCGCGGTTCTGAATTCGAACAAAACGCCAGGGCTGCATGTAACCCACACTGGGTGCGTGGTGGGCCGCACACAACAAACGCTGCAACACATCGGTGTCAACCAGCCCGCCACAAAAGTGGCGCATGTCGCGCCGCTCGCGAATGGCGCGGTACACCGCGGCCGATTCACTGGTTGTGAAAGGCGTGGCTGCAATCAAGGCGGGCTTGGTCTTGTCCATGTGCATTTCGTTGCGTTGTGTTTAATCTTCAATGCCGCGTTGGGCTGGTATACCCGCCTTGAAGGCGTGCTTGACCATGGCCATTTCTGTCACCGTGTCGGCCATGTCGATCACTTCCTGCGGGCAACGCCGCCCGGTGATGACCACATGCACGTCCTTGGGCCGGTCGCGCAAGGTTTGCAGCACATCCCCCAGTGGTATCCAGCCGTAGATCAAGCCGTAGGTCAATTCATCAAGCACCACCATGAAGTGTTCGCCGCCCAGAATGGTGTCGCGGGCCTTGGCCCAGCCGTCCCGGGCCAGTTGTGCGGAATGTTCAATGTCTTTGCTTTTCCAGCTAAAGCCATCACCCAGCCCTTCGATGGGCAAGCCCAGTTGCTCGAACGACCGGTGTTCACCAAAACGCGCACTGGGCACTTTCATGAACTGGTAAATTTTTACGAGCTTGCCGTGCACATGGGTGCGGCCAAATGCACGCAAGGCCAAACCGAATGCCGCGGTGCTTTTGCCTTTGCCATCGCCGGTGTTCACGATGATCAAACCACGCCGTTCGCCTTCGGGGCGGTCGTAACGTTTTTCGGTGGGGGGCGTTTCAATTTGCATGGGGTTTTCTCTCGCGGTCAGGTTGGCAACACAAGCCAACGGTTGTTCACCTGGTGAATGGAAAGTCGATGATCAAACACGGTTTGCAAGGCGTGGTGTGCAGCCGGTTCGTGGCTGGGGCCTGCGTAGTGCAGTTGCCCGGCTTGCATCACCAACAGATCGTCGGCCAGCAAGGCCAGGGAAATTTCATGCAACACCGTCACCACTGTTCGGCCTTGGGCCACCAGGCTGCGCACCAGCGCGATCCAGTCCGCCTGGTGCGGCGGGTCCAGGTTGGCCAAGGGTTCGTCCATCAACACGATGTCGGCCTGAACAGCCAACAGGCGGGCCAGTAACACGCGCTGGCGTTCGCCGCCGGACAGGCTGCCCAGCAAGCGGCTGCGCCATTCCCACACGCGAGTCTGTTCCATGGCCTGCTGCACGGCGGCGTGGTCGGCCGGGCCGGGCGGGCTTAACCAGGGCAAGTGGGGAAAACGGCCCAGCATCACGATGTCGTAAGTGCTTAAATCGTCGGCAGCCTGATCGGCCCCGCCTTGCGCAAGCCAGGCCACTGTTTTGGCGCGCTCGCGGTGTGCATAGTCGTTCAGGGCTTTTCCATTCACCTTGACATGGCCTTGCTGCGTGGGCACAAGCCCGGCCAATGCACGCAAAAAAGTGGATTTGCCCGCACCGTTGGGACCCACCAAACAGGTCCAGCGGCCAGCGGCAATGCGCGTGTCAATCTGGTGTAAAACGGGGCGCGCAAAGCGGCCCGCACCCAGTGAAACCGACAGGCCCTTTGCCTCAAATGCAGCAGCAGTTTGGTTCATTTTCTTTACCCTGCCTTTCTGTGCATCAGCCACAGCAAATAGCCGCCACCCAACGTGGCGGTCAGCACGCCCACGGGGATTTCCTGCGGCGCAATCAAACCCCGGGCCAGAATGTCCGCAGCCAGCAACAAAACCCCGCCCATGAGGCTGGCCAGCACCACCAACTGTGCATAGGTGGTGCGCACGGCAGCGCGCACCAAATGCGGCGCAGCCAAGCCCACAAAGGCGATCAGGCCAGTGTGCGCAACGGCAGTGCCAGTGGCCAAAGCCACCACGGCGATCAGCGCAATGCGTGCAGTGCGCAGGGGCAAACCCAGGCTTTGCGCGGTTGATTCACCCAGGGTAAGGGCATCCAGCGTGCGGGAAAAAGCCCAGGCCACACCCAGACACAACACGCCGGAAAACAGCATGATGCCCAGCGATTGCCAACCCACAAAACCGGTAGAACCCAGAATGAACGCCTGCATGGCCTGCAGTGTTTGCGGAACCGCAATGGTGATCAGCGAAGTCAGCGCGCCCAACACCATGCCCACCACCACACCGGCCAGCAACAGCCGCAGTGTGTGTTGCACGCCTTTGGCCAAAGTCAGGGTAAGCAGCACGGCGCCCACAGCACCTACAAAAGCAGCACCAGTCAAACCCAGCCGCACCACCCACGCCTCGGCAAATGGCGACACGCCTAGAACGGCCAGCGACACAGCCACCGCCAGTGATGCACCCGACGCACTGCCCAACAAAAACGGATCGGCCAAGGGGTTGCGAAACAGGCCTTGCGCAACGGCACCGGCCAGCCCAAGCAGGGCACCTGCTGCCCAGGCACCCAGTGTGCGGGGGGCGCGAATGTCCATCACGATCTGGCTGGCCACCGGGTCGCCCCACATGCGCCACACCGATTCAAGGCCCGTGCTGCCCACACCCAAACCAATGGCGCACAACAACAGGCTTAAGACCAGCAAGAAAACACCCAGCCACAGGCTTGCACGTGTATTCATAACGCCCCGCCCCGGCTTGTTGCTGTTGCGTTGCTGTGTTTCAGAATGCACTGTGCCAGCAAGCGGGCACCTTCGGCCATGCGGGGGCCGGGGCGCACAATCGCATCTTCATCGTCGCTGTTGAAAATGCAAATGCGTTGTTCGCGCACTGCACGCAGGCGTTGCCAGCCGGGCCGCTCGGTCATGCCTTGCACATTGCGTTGCCCCACCATGATGAGGTCGGGGTTGGCACGCACCACAAATTCCGGATTCAGTTTTGGAAACGGCCCCAGTTCAGCGGGCACCACATTGCCCACGCCAAGGCGCTTAAGCGTTTGGCCGATAAAGGATGATTCACCCGCCGCGTAAGGCGCACGGTTCACTTCAAAATAAACGCGAATGCCACGCGCATGTTCAGGCAAAGAACTGGCTGCCGCAGACACACCCGCATCCACATTGCGCCACACTTGCTCGGCCTTTGCCGGTGCAAGCCCCAAAGCTTCGCCCACTTTGGCCATCACCACCTGCACCTGTTCGTGTGTTTTTGGTTCCAGCATCAGCACTTTCAGGCCAAGCGCCTGCAACCTTTCTGAAGCACGCGACGATTCCGCCATCAGCACCAGGTCCGGTTTCAGGGCCACAATGGCTTCAATGTTGGGATCAACCCCGCCGCCTACGCGCGGCAGTTGTTGCACGGAAGCAGGCCAGTTGGAATACCGGTCAACGCCAACCAGCCGACTGCACTGCCCCAGTGCACACACACTTTCAGTAAGCGAAGGCAACAGGCTGACAATGCGCTGGGGGGCCGCGTGTGCGGACCACGCTGACAATGCCAGCAGAAAGGCGATTGCGCACCGTGCGCCCTGCATCTTCATGCGGTTGCCCCTTTCACATGCAATGCCTGCCCGGCCACCATCAAGGTAACCCGTTCACATGCATCGGCCATGATTTGGTTCAAGCGCCCCAGTTCATCGACGTAATGGCGCACTTCTTTGCCCATGGGCACAACACCCAAACCAATTTCATTGCTGACCAGCACCGCAGGCCCGGGCAAGCTGTGCAGCGTGTGGACCAGTTGCTCAACAGTGTGCTGAAAACCTTGCACAGGTGCGGGCACACCGGGTGGCGGCATCAACCAGTTAACCAGCCACAGGGTTAAACAATCCACAATCAAAAGCGTGTTGTCGGTGCTGTGCAATTTCAAGGCTGCAGGCAGGTACAGACTTTCTTCAACCGCTACCAAACGCGGCACGCGCAGGGCGCGCTCAAGCTGATGTTGCACAATGCGTTGCCGCATTTCATCGTCGCCAACATGGGCTGTGGCCACCAGCAAGGCTTGCCGTTGTGGACTGGCTTCAAGCCATTGCATGGCCAGGTTTTCAGCGCGGCGCGATTTGCCGCTGCGCTGGCCACCCAGTATCAGTTCAGAACGGGCAAGCATGTGCATCAATCAGGTTTCACCCCTTTAAAAAGACCAGTTGGCAGACACAAACAGGTTTCTGCCCGGTGTGGTAAAGCCATTGGCCAATGAATAGGTTTTGTCGGTGATGTTGTTCAAGCGGGCCGACACGGACAATTCCTGATTCACCTTGCGGCTTACACCTGCGTTGAGCAAACCATAACCGCCCAGCTCAATGTTGGGGTCGCTGAAACGAATCGCCCTGTCTTCGCGGTCGCTGGCCAGTTTCAATTCACCATAGTACTGCCAGGGGCCGGTTTCACGGCTCAAGTTTAAATTGAATACGTGGCGGGCAATGCGCACAATGCGCCTGTTGTCCGGTTCGGTTTTGGGGTCGGTGTAGTCGTAGGAAGCTTTCACCAACATTGTTTCAAACTGGCGATCCACCGCGAATGTGGCACCACGCAAGGTGGCACGGGCCGACTGCACATTCGTCGATGGCGTAATAAAACCCTGCACCCTGTTTTCATAGACCACCGCACTGGCGGCAAGGGCGGGTGCTGCGTACTTCACACCCAGTTCTTTGGAGCGGCTGCGCTGGGGTTGCAAATCCGGATTACCAAAACCTGGAAAGTACAGCTGGTTGAAGGTGGGTGCCTGAAAGCTGCTGCCCGCACTTCCCACCAAACGCCATTGCGAATTCAGCTTGTAGCCAGCCGATACGGCGTAGTTGTTGAAACGGCCGAACTGGGAATTGTCGTCGCTTCGCAGCACACCCAGGGCGTCCCACTGATCGCGGTTCAATGCGTAAGAAGCCATCAGGCCATCGATGGTGCGGGACTTCACGTCGTAATCCGTGGTGCTGTCCACTTCTTCAGTGCGCTGCTCGGCCAGCAAGGTCAGTACATCGCTGCCAAAAGTGATGTCGTTTTGCCAGCTGTACTGGTCGCGTTTGGTGTTGAACCGTGAACGACCCGCGTCTGCGCCATCGGACAGGCGGCGGTATTCGCTGACCGACTTGTCATCGGCCTGCGCCAGCAGCACGGTAGACTTCCAGCGCGGCGCCCACTTCGCCACCCATTGCAGGCTGGACTGGTTCAATTCCGGTTTTGCAATCGCTTCGCTGGTTTGCGAATTCAGGGCCAGTGGATTGGGAAACGGATTGCCGTCAAAACCGTACTCGCCCTCGCTGTACAAGGATTGAAATTTCAGTTGGTGATCAGTGTGTACGTCGGCCACCACACTGAAATTCAGGCTGCTGGTTTCAAAACGGTCTTCATCCGGATTCAGGCCCGACGCGGCGGGTGTTTTGGCATCAATGCCAGTGCCACGCTCATGCGAAAAACCAAGGCTGTAACCGAACATGCCGGTTTTGCCACTGAAGTGCGCCGCACCAAGCCGTTGGCCATCGCTACCCACGCCCACGCTGACAGACCGACGGGGCGTGCCCGCTTGCCGCGTAATGATTTGAATCACGCCGCCCACGGCATCGGGGCCGTACAAGGCCGATGCAGCACCGCGCAGAATCTCGATGCGCTCAATGGACTCAAGTGGAATTGTTTCCAGTGAAAAACCGCCACTGGTTGCAGAACCCACGCGCACGCCATCAACCAGCAAAATGGTTTGTGTGGCGGATGCGCCGCGCAAAAACACATTGGTGTTGGAACGGTAACTGCCATTGGACGATATTTGTACGCCAGGCTGTTGGGCCAGCAATTCGCGCAGCGAAGTTTGCCCGGCACGGTCAAGCGTTTCCCGATCAATCACCGTGACATCGGCCAACACCTCGGTGATGGGCTGTTCGGTACGGGTGGCGGTGACCACCACAGATTCGAAAGTTGGGTTGGTTTGTGCAAATACGGGGCTGGCCACAGCAATAGCGACCGGCGTGGCAAGCCAAAGCTTGCCCAAGCGAATTGAGTTCATTGTAAGTTTGATTGACTAGTACCCTCACCGCCTTCCCCGACAGTGCATGGGATACAGTGCGCCAGTGGCACACCCCGCTGTTGGCCGGTATCCGGGCTGGCAGACGAACCTTCATCACCTTCTCGGGCATTTGAAACACCCAATGGTTTTTGATGAAAGCCAAGCACAAGACTTGTCTGCGTACCGTTGCGGGGGCAGCGCAGAAAAAATTTCCTTATCTGGATATTCTTTCCAACTTCCCGTTTAACTTCAGAACATGGACTGTTCCAAGAGCACCAACAGGCGCATTGTACCGCAGTAGTACGGGAAAAATTGGGCTTTTTTATTGATGGGACCACCACGGATTTGCATGTTTGTCGCAAAACCAATAACATATGACCACACCCATATGACTATGGTCTTTTTATGTCAATTCAAGTATCGAAATCTCAATTCAAAG
Organism: Limnobacter sp.; assembly: GCF_036846585.1. Taxonomy (GTDB): domain Bacteria; phylum Pseudomonadota; class Gammaproteobacteria; order Burkholderiales; family Burkholderiaceae_B; genus Limnobacter. The sequence continues at coordinate 70,488 of NZ_DAIUBR010000006.1, forward strand.
CCAGGGCGCTTGAATTTTTCAGGCAAGTAGAATCAACAGGAGAGTCCGTCATCATCACCGATCACGGCATTCCCACTCTTGAAATCAAGCCGTTCAAACAGACAAACGCAGATCCTTTCGATGTGTTGCGCGACACTGTGCTTCGCTATGACGCACCCACAGACCCCGTTGGCGAAGACGACTGGGATGCAGCCCGATGATCGCAATCGATACCCATGTGCTGATTTGGCTGGCCACAGGCGCACGCCAAATGATTAGCAAAAAGGCCATGAAACGTATTACCGAAGAACTTCAAAACGGTGAAATTTGGGTGTCGGCAATTAGCGCATGGGAAATCACCATGCTGGCTGAACGTGAACGATTGGTGCTTTCACTGGATGTGGAGTCCTGGCTAAGCAAGATCAACGAAATTGATGCGATCCGTTTTCAACCGGTAAACAACAAAATTGCAATTGAAAGCGTTCGCCTTCCTGGCGAATTTCACAAAGACCCGGCCGACAGAATGATTGTTGCCACTGCGCGCACCATGGGTTTGGCGTTGATTACTGCCGATGAAAAAATTCAAGCCTATCCACATGTGAATACAATTTGGTAAGCCCGAGTACCTAGTTGCCTTGTGGTGAAAGCTCAAGCTTGTTCAACTTGAACCCCTTGGCCTTCAGGCGCTGCAGCAGTGCATCGTATTTGGCTTTGTCCACCTTTGGGGTACGAGCCAGCACCCACAAATATTTTCGACTTGGTTCGCTAACTGCTACCAACTGGTATTCCACGTCCAGATCAATCACCCAGTACTTCCCCCACACCATGGGCAGCCAACTTAACCATGCGGGTGCGAAGCGCACTTCCAGCCTGGGCGATTTTGCGCCGCCAATCTGGCGGGCCTGCCCCTGAGCCTGGTCCATCTCGCCACTGGCCAACTGGCAGCGGTTGAGTACTTTCACCGTGCCGTCTTTTTCCAGTGAATATAGCGCTGTGGTGTTGCGCATGCACTGCTTCTGAAAACGGTTGGGGTACTTCGCAATTTCATGCCAGGTTCCCATGTAGCGGGGCACATCCAGCGATTCAATGGTTTGAAACGGCGGGGGAGTATCGGTGGCAAACACGGGAAACCCGGCAAACACCACGCACCCCAGCCACACCATGTACGCGAGAATTTTCATGACTGCACCTTCAAAAATTGTGTCACCTTTTTATGTGATATCACGAGTAGTCGCGGGTTTACCAGCTTATTCCAGCCTTCCTGATTGCAGCACTGTGAAATTATGTGTCTGCTGACACGCAACATTACAGCCCAATCTGCAATACAGCCTCAATTAACTAGAACAAGGTGCTGGAAACCATGACCAATCTCAGAAACAAATTGCCCAAAGCAGGCCTATTGCTCGCCAGCTTATTTGCGCTTCACACACCCATTGCCGCGCATGCTGCGCCCGATATTTCCCCCACACTGAAGAACATGCTGGGCGCACTGCCCTTGGCCGATGCAAAAGAACAATTACAAGGCATGGTGGGTGCATTAAAAAAGACCAGTTGCGGCGGCGGCCTGAAGGGTTGCTATTTCACCGAACAAGGCCCCATACAGCTTTACTTCTTTACCAGCAACACTGCACAACAAACCTTTCTGGTGGTGCTGGACAAGAAATTGGCCATGCCCCACCTGCTGAAAGAAAACGTGCAAAAACTGATGGGCACCACCACCCTGAGCTCGCCCATCATCTCGATCTCAACCAGCGACTTTGCGCTCGACACCGTCAAAATGCCGCCCAACCTGCAAAAGGTGGTGCGTGAGAAATATTTCAACGTCAACTCCTTGGCGTTTTCCAGCGGTGTACAACTGGCTGCGCGGGCCGACCTTGGCGGAGCAATCAAACTGGCCATGCAAAGTTTGGGTGTGAAAGGCGATGACATTACACTGCGTGCAGCGGTGGTAATGCCCATTCCCACCGACCTGGTAGGCGGTGCTGGCGCAGGCGCAGGCATGGCCGATGCGGTTAGTCATGGCGACACGATGAAAAAAGCGGGCGCAGATGCAGCAACGCCTGAAGCGTTTATCGAGTTCCAGTTTGCACCCAATGCAAGGCTTCCACTGAGAATGCCCGAGATGGACCTGACAGATGCCACCTTCTTTCTGAACAACGCGCTGACTTTCGGTTTCAAAGGCAACGCCATTTACCGCGCAGTACCCAATAAAAAAATCATCACACATTTTCAGACGCCGCTGAACCCAGCTGGCGTGATGGACCTGACCGATTTCACCTTCCGCATGGCCACACCGCCTGCATTCACACTGGAAGACCATGCCCGCGTGATGTTTGCAATGGCCACACCCGACCCGCGCCTGGCCCCCTACGGCGGTGGTTTTATTCGCAACATTGAGTCGTACAAAAACATGCTGCTTACGGTGACCAAACCACTGTCGGTGTTTCAAGTTCGCAACCCCAACCCGCCGAACGAATATCGCTTCGGAGACAGCACCAAACCATTCCCAACCGACCCCAAGAACTTCAACATCACCCTGCTAGGCCCTTTGGCAGATGGCGGGCCGTGGATGCGACTTGCAGGTGACGCTTACATTCTGGGTCAGAAAATGGGCTGGCTGGATGCTTCGGCAGGCAAAGACGGGTTGCACGGCGTGGCCGGTGAAATGATTGATCTGAAACTAGGCCCACTGGGCCGCGTGAAAGTAAAAATGGAAGCGCTGGCCGATGTGGATCAAAAGTCGCAGGAAATCAGCATGCGTGGCAACTTTGTGGGCCAGGCCGTGAACGTGGTCATGAGCGGAAATACATTGAGCATTGAAGTGCCGCCCAGTTGCGTGAACCCCTTCGAGATCAAAACCAGCGTGGCCATTGAAGCAACCACCAACATTGCCAGCGTGTTTGAGGGGCAAGGTGGTGCCAACGTAGATCCATCCAAAATACAAGGCTGTATTGGCGCACAGCTCGAGGCGGCTTACAAAAAAATCGCGGGTGAATACAAAAACCTGAGCGGCTACACCGCAAATGCAGCCAATGCAGAACTGAAGAAAATCTCTGACACGGCAGCAGCCGCTACCCGGGCTGCAGAAGCGCAAGCCAAAAAACAGGCTGAAGCTGCGCAACGCGAATACAACAAAACGAAAGACGCTGCCCGCAATGTGGCCAATTCCAGCAGCAATGCCGCCAACAAAGCATTCAACGATGCTGGCAACGCATTCAAAAAACTGGGCAAGAAGAAAAAACGCAAACCTGCGCCAGACATTCGTTTTGCAGCCTCAGTGTTTGATTGGGACTTCTACTACGATGCGGCCCCCGACGTGGTAAAGGCCAAAGTCGACCTGTCCACCCACTGGCGCGACAACGGATTTCAAGAAGGCCGTCAAGGCAGCCCTGAATTCAGCGCCTCGTTTTACTGGCACCGCTACACCGATGTACAACGGTTGTGCAAGCTGGGCGATCGCCTGTGTGTTACCAAACATTGGCTGGACTACGGCATTGAACAAGGCCGCCAAGGCAGTTCGGGTTTCAGCCTGTATGGCTACATGGATCGATACACCGACTTACAAAACGCATTCGGCCAGGAGAACTACGAAGCCGCCATCGACCACTGGTTCGACAATGGCGAAGATGAAGGCCGCAACACCCAAGCCACCGTTTCCGGCAGTGGGCCAGTTTCTGGCCCCGCCCGTGCAGGTGGTGGTGGTGGCGGTTTCTGGAGCGACATGGCCACTTGCAAAAACCAGCACGTTACCGGCTTTCGGATTGGCGCTGGCCGCGTGGTTGATCGGGTGCAGTTCAGGTACCCCAGCGGCTGGGCTCCTCGCCAAGGCGGTGGCAACACCTGGCCGGTTGACGTGACCTTGCCAAAAGGCCAATACATTGTGCGGGTTGATTACCGCGGCGGCGGCTTGGTCGACCAAGTCAGCTTCACAACCAACACGGGAAAAAAGTATGGCCCGTATGGCGGCGGCGGTGGCAGCCCTGGCGTGTATGAAGTAACACCCGGAGAAAAACTGGGTTGCATGCGCGGGCGTGCAGGGTCGTCGATGGACCGACTCACATTCACATCCACAGGACCACGCTAAATCATGAACACATTCATTCCCACTGCACGCCTTGGCAAAATGGCTGCAGCCATCGCCCTTGCGTTTTGCATGGCCCAGCCTTCTTTGGCCAATGACACCGCCGCGAAATCGTTCGTGGACATGGTCAAAGAAGTACCGCTGGTTCCTGCCAACATGCGCGATTCAGAAATGCTGATAAAAGTAACCGAGGCGGTGAAGCACATCAAACGCCTTGAATTGCCGCAAGCGCACTTTGCAGTGAACGAAGCTTTGCAGCTGGACCCACGCAATTCGCATTTGCATTTTTTGAATGGTTTTGTGTACCACCTTCAAGCCCGCCAGGGGGACACGCAAAAAGGCGAAATGGCGCTGGAAGGTTACGAACAAGCCCTGCGCATTGACCCCAGCAACTGGATTGCGCAGGAATTTCTGGGCCTGGCCCACATGGACTTGAAACAGTTTGACCGCGCAAAACTGGCCTTCTCGGAAGTGCTACTGCTAACGCCCGAAAGCGCAGTATCCATTTACGGTTTGATGGTGGCTTCATACGTAACAGGCGACGCAAAAACCGCCTGTGCCATGGCCACACAGTTCAGAAAAGTATCCACCGGCTTATCGCACGGATTTATTCGATCAAGCATTGCGGTGTATGCCTCGTGTGCAGATTTCGAACGTGCCGGCATTATGCGGGAGGTGTTGAAGGAATTAAACAATGAAGGACCCGAAGTGGAACGGGCCGACCGTCGTGTTGCGCAGTGGAAAAGCTTCTACAGCAGGCCTGCTGCTTACAGGCAAGGCGGCGAACAACTGGCACAGGCTTTCGACGTGCCTGCGGTGCCCTACCCCACGCCACCCACGGCTGTAACAACGCCAACGGCCCCGGAAACCGTTGAAGTTACAACCGCAGTTGCGCCTGTTGCCACTGAAGCCGGCAACGGCCCCCGCATGTTGTTGATTGATGTGGTGCTGTTGTCGACCCAGGAATTGATTTCAACATCCAAAGGCGTGAACCTGTTGAACGCACTAACCCTGCAACTGGGCAATGTGGCCGGCAATGTGGCGGCTTATGCACGTGTGAACAATTCGACCGTGACCAACGGCGGCGCAGCCGATGTAAGCACCGCCATTACCCGCGCAGTGACCATTCCAGCCCTGTCGTATTCATTGAACATAGCCAATGCCAACAGTTCGCTCAACGAAGTGCTGGCCCGCCCCACACTGGCGGCCATTGAAGGTTTGCCTTCGGAATTTTTCTCGGGCACGAATTTGAGTGCCGGTTTTGTTTCAACCAGCGTGCAAGGTGGTACCACCGTGGTGCCGCTGGAAAAACGAATTGGCATCAAGCTGGCCGTTACACCTGTGTTTTTGCCACAAGGCCGGATACAACTGAAAGTGGAAGCGCAGCGCACCAACCTGAACGCCACCACCGAAAACCCACGCGTGGCATACCAAATTGAAATTGGCGAAACCACTGCCAACGCCAATGTGGTGATGAACCTTGGCGACACACTGGTGTTAAGTGGCTTGAGCGAAAAATCAAGCGCCAGCAACCGCGACGGTGTACCGGGTCTACAAGACGTACCGGGTTTGCAATACCTGTTTTCAAACAAAAGAACCAACGAACTTCAACGCTCGGTGTTGATACTGGTCACCCCCCGTTCGCCCGTGCAAATTGCAAGCGCTGCGCAAAGTGAAAGTGAATCAGTGGACAGCCGCATGAAAATGCTGCGCGACAAGTTTGGATTTTCAAACAGCATGCCGGGCAATATTGAAGCAGTGATGACCCAGCTTGATTCGAACGACTTCTTCCGCGAATTCAGGCAAGGCGATGTGGCCATGGAGCGCTGGGAACGCATGCGAACCACAGGCGATAGATTAAAAGAAGCATTGGAGTTTTTGTATTACTAGAAGCGCAACAACACTTTGAGGGAAACCCTTGCTGTGCCCGCATGTTCTTTAAGAAATAGCCCAATTGCCCTGAAAGTTGTGATACTGGTTTTCATGATCGCACCTGGCCAATGGTTTATGCTGCCTAAGGATTACATTGTTTGTATGCTTTTAAGCGAATAAGCAAAATATATTCTTTATAAAGCATAACCAGACCACCCAGGGTGATGGGCTAAACATCCCTCGATTTGTTGAATTGCAAGGCCTGCGAAATACTTGCCGCTTCAGATACAAACGACGGGAAATACAATGGCAGCAAGAATGCTGATTGATGGCCGGGCGCAAGTTGTGGTGGGCGACACCACCAGCCACGGCGGCAAAGTGATTTCAGGCAGCCCCACCACGTTCTTTGGGCCGGGCAACATTCCAATTGCGCGGGTAGGCGACATGACCACCTGCCCCATTTGCAAGCCCCACGTATTCCCGATCGTCGAAGGCCACCCCTTCATGACCGACAACTACATGCAAGTAGCCCTGCATGGCCACAAAACAGCCTGTGGTGCCACCTTGATTGCATCGGCAACCCCAGCGCCACCCGCCCCACCCAGCAATTACAACTCCATCACCGACGAAGCATTGAATTCAAAGCCATCCACACCCTGAGAAGTGGAATTTGTGGATGCCGATGGCGAACCGCCCAAAGCGGGCGAGGCCGTGAAATTCGAGTTCAACAAAGAAACGCTTGAAAAAACGCTGGACGGTGAAGGCAAGGCAAAGTTTGACAAAGCCCCACAAGGTTTTGCGCGTGGCGAGCAAACCGACAGAACGGCCAAGGAATAAAGGGCATGGGAAATTTGAAGAAGTCGCCCGTGCTGGAGGTGGACAACGACACACAGGTCACGTGCATTGACCTGCCAGGCGAGCCGATTCGATGCGTACGCACCAAACCAAAGCTGCGGGTAGTACTGCGCAAACACCGCGATGTGGTGTTCGACATCAAACTGGGCAGCGGTGGCAGCTACACAGTTGAATCAGAGAAAAGCAATTTCTACAGCGAGCGTGACAGCCGGTTGATCATGCCTGGCACCCCTGTTCACTTCCAAGACGGCGAACGGCTTCACCTGTGGGTGGCACGCACATTCGCAGGCAAGCTGCTATTGAAAAAAAATGGCCAACTGATTGCGCAATACGAGCCCAACAAGATTGACCCTTTTACTTGCACCGCGCAAAACCCGGAAGGAAAACCCGCGCCGTTGATCGTGTCGATACAAATGCCCAGTGCAACAAGCGCAGCGATGCAAGGACCCAGGTCGGTCAGCACAGAACTGCTTGAGGACATGCAGACAATGCATGTGATGGAAGTAAAAAATTGGGGCACTGAAGTACCCAAACAGGTTCTTGATTTCTTTGCATCAGGCGGCGAAGAAACAGCAATCGACACCAACGGCGTTGTGACGCGGAACTGGCTGTTGGGGCAACTTGTGGGCACAAGTATTTATGGTTTGGAAAATCAAAAATGGATTCGTGAACTAAACGGTCAAAAGTTCTATTTGAAAAAACGAATTCGAAAGAACGGACAGGCGGTGTATGACGTGATCTTCACCGGCAACCACAAAATCCGCGAGCTACTGAAAGGCACGCGCTACCTGGCCGACAACCCCGCAGTACTAACCATTACAAATGGTGCAGGTACTGCAAACGGCATAAGACATGCTGCCTGGAATGCGACCAAAAGCACATTCAAAAAACTGGGGGCTGTGGCAATCGTATTCAGTGTTTTTACCGACGTGGCCGAATGGATCAGTGACTATGACCAGATCGACCCAGCAACGGGAAAACCAAAATCAAGTGTGCTGGACTTAATGAGCAAGATTGGCGTGAATTTGGTAAAAGCAGGGATCGTTGCGGCGCTTACTACTGTGGCGATGGCGGGTTTTGCTTTTGTGGCCGCCACTATTGCCGCTACAGCGATACCTGTCGCCGCCATTTTAGTGGGAACTGTTTTTGTGGGATTTTTTATTTCATATGGACTTGAAGTCTTGGATAAAGAATTTGGTATCAGCGCATCTGTTGGTAAATCTTTACTAACTCAAGTCGAATACCTCAAAACCAAATTCCCAAAAGACTATGAGGGATATGATGCTTTCGTTCAAAGCAATTTCGACTGGGGAGTAGCCCCATGAGTAAGTCACTTGCCTTTCCAATGTACTACAACGTCCCATTGATCTGCCGCCTCGGCATTCCAGTGATGTGGGGCATTTGTGGAGGACTCGGATCATTCGCACTATTCATTGCCACTCTCAAGGGAGTTGTCTCCTCAAACCTGCAGGTGTACTTCTTTGGTGTTACCACAGCAGTAATTATCACCTCAGCTGTCGCTAGCTTTTTCGTTCCGAAAGTCATCAGACGAATACGAATAGTTTATTCACTAATCGGCTTGATGACCTGCATCACCCCAACGGCGATAGGTGTCTTATCAGTGATGTATTTTATTGCGAAGCCAAACTACTTGCATTCATTCATGCTGCTAATCTCCGTGATTTGCATGTGGCTGATTCAAGTTTATATCGAAGCAACTCGACGGGTTAAAAATAAAAAACTAATTGAGAGAAACTACACGGAACAGGATGACTGCTTTGTCCTGCAGCGTCCAATAAATGAATTCAATGGTGACCTGAAGCTAAACGCCAAGCAACATGCCAAAAAGAACTGGATCTATATCTTTATTGGCGCCTGGAGCCTCTATGAGTTCATCACCACAGACTTCAAGGCCCTGCTACCACTGGATCTATTTATGTACTGGATCTTCAGCAGCATTGGCTTGACACTTCTTGCGTACAGCTGCTCCCGCCTAGTCCAAGGCTTCTACCTGTGGTTCTACATCATCAGGAAACTTGAAAGGAAAACAGGGAAAAAGTTTTTGTTTCCAGAACCCAAGTCGTTGCAGTAAAACTGCACGGTTTCATGATGATCAACCCATCTTTGTTGATCACTACAACGCTGCCAAATCGAGCCATGGCTGCACTGCCCAATGCCGCCTCGCCAATCCCGACGGCGAGGGTAGAACAAAAAGCATGGTGCTGCCAATTTTCTCTTCCTGCAAACCATAGGAAACCGAGCGACGCAGGAATTCCTGACCAGCACGCTTACTGGTAAACGCGAGTATTCGGGGACGATGATGCAGAATTTTTGCGCGAAGTTCATCACGACCAAAATCGGTTGCGGCCAGCACGCTGTCTGCCCCGTATACATGCTTGGCCAAATCAGTAAGCCCTAGCCCAAACTGCGTGATGATTGGGTATTCGTCGGGAGCAATGCGCCGGGGGGTAAGCCCTACCTCGAACAAGGTGGGCCAGAAGGCATTGCCGGGGCCAGCGTAGTAGGCGCCACGGCGAGCGGAAACAGTGCCAGGGGCTGTTCCGCAAAAAACGATTTTCAGACCTGGTTGAAGAAGGTCGGGGAGTACAGTCATTTGGGTCGTGTGGTGATCTACCTTTTTGGAAGTGTCAATCCGGCAACGTATAGGAAACCTTTGTCCCTACGACGGTAATTATCCCTTGTTCTTTTAGCTCATTCAGCAACAGCTGAATTTCCTGCTCTGTGAGTTGCTTCTGAAACATTGAGTTGATGGTGCTGGTGAGCGTCTTAACGGCTCGAGGTTTCGAAGCGCCTCTGCGCCTTAAGTCGGCCACAATTACACTAATCTTCTCGCATGGTGATTTGGAATTTAAAGCTTTCACTATCTGGATTTCTGTCACATCATTCGATCGACAAACCCATATCTTTTTGGTTTTAAGGTGTTGAATGAGGGGATCAAAGCCGGTGTCCTTTGAAACGATGTGAAAATAGACATCGGGCTCTTTACTCGCCAGATGCCCAATGTAGTACGCAATGTGGAAGTCGAGAGCATTTGAACCACTACCAGAAATTTTGATGTACTCAGCCCGTTGCGCCATTTGTTGAAGCACGGATGCAACTTCAAAAGTAACCTTGGCTTGATTTGCACCAACAAAAACAATTACTTTAAAGTGCTCTTTGTTAAGTGCAGCCATCGCTTCTGGCTGCACGTTTTCGTAGTCAATCAGTACATAGTTTGTGCGCAAATTGCCCCCAAATAAGTAAGATTTCAGTCAGCTATTGTCCGGAATATTAGGCTCAACCAGCCGGGCCAGTTGCTCCAGCGATTCCTGCCACCCCAGGTAACACATTTCAACGGGTATTACCGGGGGGATCCCTTCCTGAACAATGCGGATGTCGGTTCCGCAAGAAACAGTTTTAAGATCGATTGTGACGACCATTTCACCGGGAAGGTTTTCGTCGTCAAACCGATCGGTATGCCGAATGCGTTCATTGGCCACCAGCTCAATGTATTTCACTGCAAACGAATGGCTACCGCCGCCGCTGAAATTGGTGAAAGACATTCTGTAGCCCCCGCCCACGCAGACATCCATTTCGTGGATGGTTCCGGTGTACCCATACGGCGGAAGCCAGTATTCCAAAGCACTTTTGTCGGTAAACGCCTTGTAAACCCGATCGGCTGGCGCCCGCAATACCCGATGTAGCTGAACTGTACCTGTGTTGTTCGACATCATCATCTCCTTGAAAGTTATGCCTACCTGGATAGTCGAATGGGGTATGGTGAATTCGACAGCTGTGCGAAAACTTTTCGGCCTGGAAATATTCGTTTATCGAACCCAACAGTGATCGCTTAGGATACAACTTCGAGAAGTGTTTTTAATGTTTGCAAGTCTTGCCCAACCGCTTGTGCATCTGCTGCGAATTGTTCGTTGGACATTCCAGGTTGCCGCAGCAAGGTAAACATGAATTCGCTACCCTCGCCGTTTGGCACCACTCGCATTGGGTTGTGAACCAGCACGCCCGATTCAAGCTCAACATCGTGATCCAACACACCAAACTGATTTGCCTGCGCAAATTTGATTTTCACCTTGCCGAATGGTGCATCGGCTACCCAGGCATCGCCTTGTTTTGTTACTTCAGAGCGGGCCAGGCCAGCGGCCCACAGTGGAAGGTTTTGCGGGTTGGAAGCATAGGCATACACATCAGCTGGGGAGCGATGAATGTAGATGCTGATGTGTTCAACGTCGTACATCGGAAATATTCCTGTTTTTGGTTGAATGGCACGCTCGATGGGTTGACCAATCTTTTGAGTTTTAAATATATAACGTTTGAATGCCTTCGATTGTCAGGTCCATTCATTCCGGAAACTGAGCTGCAAAAACACGTTTAAAAGCAGTGATGGTTGGGATCATTAAAACCTCCAATGCGGGTCAAGTAGTTGCCTTTATTAGTCGAGTGGCAAGGGGGAAACACCGCCTGACAACAGCGTATTGTGGCGATTTACTTCAATTATGGCACTTTGCTACGATCAGCAAACCCTTTGGAGGAAAGTCACATGGCTACTGGCAGCATTCGCCTGGATCAAAACCTGATTTGCCCTACGAGTTTGTAAGGCAAGCCATCATTGCACAGGCAGAACGGGACGCCGGAAAACTGGAGGCCTACGATTTTGGTTAAGGCCACGAATGTATTACAGACCCCTCTATTGGCGAGCAGAAGAAAGGTGAGCTGGCTTTTCTGCGAGTCCACAAGTTCAAGATGAACAATCAACTAACCTTGCTAGGTTACAGTTTTAATGACGGGTCGCTTGTTCTTGAACTGATGGCCTTGGGCTCGCATGAAGACTTCTACCGCGATATCAAGCAGAAGAAGTGATGTGCTAGGTTGCAATAAAGGGCGAGCTTCAACACGATTGACGATGACCCCATTTTCAATCTTCTCAAAATCAAGTTGTGGGTAATACTGAGTTGCCTCTGGTGCTGACTAAAGTCAGTAATTTCCGGCTGCGCAGTAACGGTAGATCACTCGATCGCGGTCGTACACTGAGAATGAGTTCTCGTAGACGACTGTCTTTGAGCCATTTGGCGTAGGGGAGACATCAGCAATGTAAAGTATGTTGGGATGATCACGCAGACCATAACGCACGCTCACGCCACCGTCAGCTCGTGGAACAGAATTGATCCACAAGCCAAGTCCCAAGCCGTCATACTTCTCAACGAAGCAGGAATAGACCTTTGCTGGTGATGCCGTTCCCTCATATTAAAAGGTAGGAAGGTTTGCCCGGATCTGGTTCGGCGTAGCGCATGCCGATAGAAAAAAGACGACGAGAGCGGTTGCAGGTGTCTTATGCATAGTTTTCCTTTATTTGAGCGAATCGGCTCGCCTGTGCCTGAGGGCTGGGACTAAACGAATTGGTGAACATACGGAACGACATACAAATGACCAGCGCAGCGACTGCCACAACCACGGCCACGCCGCGATCCACTGTTGAAGGTGTTGCGACTTGCGCCTCAAAACGGAGCCTTGATCAAACACTTGTCTTCAGATTCTACTTTTATCGGCACAGACATCAGAAAGCCTCGCAAGTTACGCAACTCCAGCCGAGCACAGTTACCCGCCAACTGTTGTGCCCGCTCCGCGCGCTCATCGGCGCCCAGCATATAACGGTGCGTGCGCATGGGGGCTAGGTCATTATCTGAATGAATGGCGTAGCGGTGCGCAATATCGATGGCATGCGCAAGCATCGCTGCCGCAGTTGATTTCAACTGACGTGCTTCGTCAGCGGACCAATGGGAGCGCGGGTCAATTCCACCCAATGGAGACGAGACCACGCGAACCAGGGTTTCCACACTGTCTGCACCAGGAGCAACAAGCTTGATTGCCACATCAAGTATCACAACGGATTCGTCAGGGGCCAAGGTGAACGTGGGTGCGGTTTGTACGACCGAACCTGCACCTGGTGCGGTCTGTCCGTCCCAGACCCTTATCCCTAGCGATGACGGCGCCGCGGCAACGGCCGTGTTCCAAAGGTTCGCCGCTGACCACGCACCCAACACAGTCGCGTACGGATCAAGAACGCGATCAGAAGCCTGTTGGGCTTGTTGGTATTCGCTAGATTGCATGCTGTCGGAGATGACCGCATGCGTCAGGATTGCAGCCAATAAGCCGGCCGCGCCTGGGACCTGGTAGGGGCCTATCTGGAACCCCATACCGACTTCCCCACCCTCGGTGGGCAACATGCCACGCCACTTAACTCCTGGCTCTGTTGGCATGCGCCACCACAACGGTGCTTCCATTGGCACAGCCGCAAATACCGCCGGACTCAGCATGGTCAATATCAATGCCATCGCAGAGACGACTACTCGCCACGACATCACCGGACGAATGGTTTCTTGATGACGTCCATGCCAGTTTCCAGGACCTGATAATAAGCATTGGTAAGTCCCGGGAATTTTGGAGGCTCGTCCCAATCCCCATCAGCGGCGCGAGAAATAGTCACGGGCAGGTACCATTCCAGCGAATGCGTCGCCAAATCGATCAATGAAGCATTGCCAACGACGACGGCCTTAGGAAGATCTGTAGGAACGTAGGCCGAATACGAGCGCCATACGCCCAGTGCCGTGAAATGGACCACCAGTAAGCGGTCTATGTTGTACTTGGCCTTTAAGGACGTAAAGTTCTTGCGTGACTTATTCACGGTATCGTCGGCATTCAAATCGGGCAAGGCATCAATTTTCAGTGGCTCATCAATGAGGACGGCATCGAGGCCCCGCTTCTTCAGCAGAGAAACCACGTCGTACGGCAAAGGTTTGAGTTCAGCTGTACTAAACGCCTGAACCTCTTTATTGAGAGCAGAATGCATTCCATTTGCGACGCCGAGGCAAAGAAGGCAATTGGCACCCGGGAATGCAGTGTCTGGTTTGGGCAGTTCGACCATCACCACCCCTACCTTGCCTTCCTTGGCTTTGCCAGATAAAAAGTAGCTGTCAGCCAAATCGATGCGTTGCTGCACAGGCGTAGCGCATCCACCCAACAAAATAGCCGCGACAGCCAGGACAAACATACTTCTAAAATTTAACGACACACTTCCTCCTGATGATATGCATTTTGCAGCAAAGAACAACCGAACCTATCTAAAAAGCGCGCTGCGAATGGCCTTCAGTAACGAAATACCCCATGAGAGTTCCAGCCAGCCGACTCATCAAGTGAACGATTTGGGGTTGAATTGTCACTGCCCGAAGAACAGACACAATCCGTCTCTCCAAGAAACCCGGGGATGCACTGTGCACGTTTCTTGATGATCCACACACGCCAATTGACAACAGTTGGGTGGAGAACCAGATTCGCCCCATCGCAGTGGGTCGAAAGAACGGGCTGTTTGCGGGGAGTCTTCACTCGGGCCAACGCAATGCAGCCATCATGAGCCTGGTTCAATCGGCCAAACTCAATGGCCTGAACCCGCTGGGGTATCTGAAGGATGTGATGGATCGACTACCCACGCAGCCGTACAGTAAAATTGGCGAACTGCTGCCGCACAATTGGTCTCCTCCCAAATGAACTGGTTCGTGACAGGCAGAGCGACCTATTAACTGCCTATCTGGATCAGATCATCGTGTTAAAACCGCCAGCCTCCAAAACCAGTGTGTACCACCTTCGCATTGAAATGCTGGGCATTGAGCCCTTGGTCTGGCGCAGAATCTGGGTGCCTGGAAACACCAAGCTACCGAAGTTGCATCGTATCTTGCAAACCGTGATGGGCTGGGAAAATTACCACCTGCATCAGTTCCACGTCGGGCCGTGGCTGTACGGTGTGCCAGACCCTGATGGATTTTATGATCCTGAGAACTTCAAGAACGAGAAATCTGTGACCCTTGAAACGATCGCCCCTGACAGGGGCGATACATTCGTCTACGAGTACGATTTCGGTGACGGATGGGAACATAAAATCAAAGTGGAGAAGATCGTTCCGATTGACGAGCAAAACTTCTGGCCCATGTGCGTTGCTGGTGAACGCTCAGCGCCGCCAGAAGATGTTGGTGGAGTTGGTGGATACATGGATTTCCTGGAGGCAATGCACAATCCAGCTCATCCTGAACACAACCAGGTTTGGGCCTGGAACAGCGGCCCGTTTGACCCCAATGGATTTGATCTGAATACCATCAACAAGCAGCTCATGAAACTCAAATGAGTTCAAGATGGGTTCGCTGGGGCTTACAGATAACCAGGCGAAGCCTGTTGGCGTCAGTTTGAGCAACCAGTTAGGCAACGTGTTGGGTTAAGAGTAACTGTGATTTATGCTTGATCTCAAGAGTCGTGGATTTATGAACCTCAGATGAGTACATCTCAAGAGAGAAGCTAATGGCATCACCAGGATTGAGCGAAACCCCGTCAATGCCGGTGGATGCAGGAGAGCCATTCACACAGAACTGCCAGTAGAAGAATGGTGCCGATGAAGAAACAAAAGAATCATAAGTTTCATTCATCATGACGACTAGATAGCCGAGGCTGCTTCCATAGTACTGAAGCGCATATGTAAAGACGCTGCTGTTGTTGATCTGCGTATATGCACCTTCGAGGGCCTGCTGTGCGTTCATGCCCTGAAACCATGGAACCGCAACACTTGGGCCACCAACTACAGAAACTTGTACCGTTTGCATGAATTTCTCTCCTGATTTATGTCGTGGCGCTGGTCAAGGTATTCGCGGACGTGCGCCACACTCCGAACGCGAACGAAACAATCTCTCTACTCCCCATCATGTGCTGGATGCAGATTTTTATAGGTTGCCTAACAAAGCTGTAAAAAAATACACTTTCCTCACCCACCATTTTGGGCTTGCAGGATTTGCGGATTGGGACCCAAGAATGGAATACTCATGTTCAAAGTATGTCCTGATTTCTCTTCGATGCTACTCATCTTTGCAGCCTGGGCGGCGTAACCCTGCATCATGCCCTTGCTGGTGGCGCAGTTCTTCATGCGTGCCGCTGCGTTCTTTGCTGGCGTTGCTTGGCAGTTTGACTGCCGTCGATAGCAACATGTCTCACCCAATTAAACCTTGGGCATCACGCGTGGATCATAGGCGCTGGCATGATGGCTTCGGCGTCATCTTGGGGTTCGCTCCCGGATGAGGTTGGAGATGTATCGAATGGTGCTCAACTGGCGAAGCTCAAACTCAGACTGCTTTTCGCCATTTTTGATCGCCAACGCAACTGGCATCCCGACACCGAATATTCCGACCAAGAACATAGCCAAGTCTGTCTTTCCGGCAATGTAGTACCAAATAGCGAGTACCATACCCACGGACAACGCGGCTCCCAGTAGCTTGAAAGATATGCCGTTGATCCTACTTCGCTCATCTTTCGCCAATAGGCTATGGTGTTCCAAATTGGCACGTAAGTCTTCCATCCCCATTTGTTCAAACGGAATGAACTGTTCTTGCGGCGCTTCATTAACTGTGAAGTTGCCCTGGACGACGAAGTCTCCCTCTGGTTTGATGTCACGCATTCTTGTGTAATCCTCCTATAGTCGGATCAGTGAGCCACGGCTATGACGCCGAACGTTTGAATTCACCGGCCTGCGCGGCTTTTCGCACAGGTTCGGTGGAATGATTGGTTAGCGCCTTATACAAGCCTGATGCAAACCATGTTTGGATCTTGAATGGAGCAATATATTTTGCCATTTTGGGATAGCCTAGCCTCACCGACAACCAAAATGTACGCACCTGAAAAATCTTCTTCTTCGTTAATGTTAAAGCGCTCACAAACCTGCAAAAATGGATTGTCGTCAATAACGAAGCTGATGTTTCCTCTTCCGCCACTGTTTAGCCAAGCAGTTCCACCTTGATCGACCCCAACGTCAGACAGCATCCCCCAAAAACCCCTGATGATATTTAAATGACGCGGCAGTATTTCAAGAAGTGGAACGAAGAAATCGCGAACTTGAATTTCGTTTCCTAGTATTTCAAGAACTTGATGAGAGTTTCGGAATGCCGGTGACTCAATTAGTGTACGAAGAAGAGTGCTAAGCCTGCGATGCATGCGCGCATTGTTTGCCGCATTGTCGCCGATGTGAATTCCTGCTCTAGCACCGCCTCGAATGGGATTGAAGTTTGGTTCGGCGTGAACGTGCTGCTGGGCGCCAAAAACAAGATCAACAACAATTCTTTCACCAGGGTTATAAATTACCTCAGCAATTTCTCCTTGGCCATGAATAACTCTAGTTTCATCCAACACCGACAGCGAACAATTTGGTTGATGAGGACGTGCTCCAAAGCATGCTGCACGCCCATTTCTGGTTTGTTTCCGAAAGAAGGCCGGGCCACCACACTCTGGGCAAACAAGACTTCTTCTTTTCTCGCCCATGTCAGCAAATGGCAATTGAGAAAATTGTGCTGATGTGTAGGTGTGATTATCGAGCGTGCAAAGTGCAATATCCATGACACGATTCCTTTGAGATTGAGTGTTTCGGCGCTAACGTTTGAGCTGAGCGGCGCGCAGCGAAGGGTTAGGCCGCATTCTCACCGTTGCCCGAACCTGCTGGCGCGCCGGATGCCCACAGTGCTGGCCGAAACTCAGTTGGCTCATCTGGTGGCCAGATGCCGACGTCTCGGCGCACGGCAAGCATGAGCCTACTAAGACATTCGTCGTGCTTCGCCCGTGTGCGATGGGGATTGGACCTGCGAATCTCGTCACGGAACGCATTCAGAGAAACGATTACTTCCTGTGGCGCAAAGAGCAGAAGGTTGTTGGTTGCTCTGGCGAACTGGCGCTGGCCTTCTGGCGTGGCGTCGCCATCTACGATGCTGCTAAGGCTCTCGACGAATGCCTTGTGTAGGCGAGCTTCATGGAGAACCAATAAGTTGCCACGGTGGCGATGACCGTTCCGAAAAGGCCAATGAGTGCGACAACAACGGGCGTGTTCATGCGGCCTAACGTTTGACCTAAGCGGCACACAACGGCGCCGCTGAAGGTGACGGAGCGAACAATCGTGCCTCGCCGTTGTGTGTCCGCTCGACGGAATGGTTAGGCCTCATTGCGGCGCCCATAGTGGCCGACCCATGGGGGAACAGAACAGGGCGAAGCCAGCGACGTTCACGATGACGGTGCCCCAGAAGACAGCCCGAAACTCAGCCTTCGCGGACTTGTGGCGCAGGAACTGCTGCGCAAGCAAGGCGCCAGGCCAGCCCCCAGCAAATGCCAACAGGTGTAGCGTGCTCTCAGGTGTGCGCCAAGCACCTCGCTCGGCGGCCGACTTGTCCAGCGCATAGGCAAGAAACGTGGCGGCGCTAGCTCCGACGTAGATGGCCGCCAAGACAAGTGGTGGCTTCCAGAGAATGCCGACGACGAGGTACAGCACCGCGAAACCCGGTATCGCAAAGAGAGTTGCCGTGCCCCACTGCGCTGACGACTCACGGCGTGCATTGCTCCGAGCCGCGGTCCTACGGACCACCTCGACATTCTTCGCGCGCTTCTTGCCTTGAGCGCCAAGCTCGACCTCGAATGAAAGAAGCTGGTTCGCCTGCGGACGACCGCTTCGCGGACCAAACGCCTTGATGTGGACGAAGATCTCCTGACCGCCTTGGATTGGATCGATGAATCCAAAACCACGGTCGTCATTCCAGCTCTTCAGTGTGCCTTCGAAACGCATGGGTGCTCGGTCGTGTGAGGGCTAACGTTTGGTTAAGGGGCGGGCTTTAGCCCGTCCCAGCGAGCGGAGCGAGCGATTTGAACCATTTGTTATGTGCACTGCCAATTACTGCCCCTTGGCCAAGTTTTCCACTGTTTTGTTGCTCGAACCTATTGTTTTCTCTACGAATACAGGAAGGCTTGCGCCAAAATATATAGCTGCGACCCAGGTCGTAATATTGTCGAAGGCCACTGCAAGAATAGTTACTAGGAATGCAAGCAATGGAACCAGAATCGCTTTTATTGCGAAGAATTCTAGATTTAGTTCTATTTTTTGTAGGGCCGGCATTTTTTGACGACTTAGTAAGTCGTGGCATATAGGAAACAGCCCGCCAAGTAGACCGCAGAGGCTGTAAATGGTGGTTTTCGAGACGGCCAGGCCAAGTATAATAACTTCAGTAGACACTATTGATCACCGCCCCAATAACTTTTTCTTTTACAGAGGCTTTTTTCTTGTAATGAGCCCTGGTCGTTATTAGCATTTCGCCATTTTCGCCTTTCCTGAAGAGCTTGACGATTTCGTCAGAGTGCTCTCTCATGGCCTTTTCGATCGTTTCAAAACTTACATGCGCCTCAGATGAAACGCCGTTTATTGTTCTGAATTTATAGTTTGGATTTTCTAGTGCGCGTTTAATTTTCTCGTAGCTGCTCTCAGAACTTTTGCTCGATTTGAGTTTCTTATTGTTATTTCTTTTATTCATTCTTCCTCCTTGGCGCAGGGACTAGATAAAGCACATAACGTTTGAATTAAGCTGCGTTGCGAAGCAACGTCGGCTTGAATGATTAGTTAGGACTTTACCTGCCAGGAAATGTCGATTTTTCGATGCTGCGCAACGCAGTCGCGAAGGTATAGATTGATGAGGCTTTGGTAGGGAACCCCCTTCTCATCCGCCATCTCTTTGAAATAAGAAATGACATCTTCACTTAGACGCATTGTCACAGGCTTTTTCAGTTTCGAGGCGTAAGGGTTTTTACGCGACTTCATTTTTGAAAGATCGTATTCAGCTTTCATTGGTCACCACCTTTGTAGTGTTTACGCTCCGTCTTGGTCGCTTTACGAGCTGAAATGATTCGGATGATTTCACCATCGGCACGCTCGCAATGGCACACAAGAAGAACTCGTGATTCATTACTTAGACCAAGCATAAGAAACCGATCCTCTTCTCCAGAATGCGCTTCATCATAAAACTGAATTGCGTACTCGTCGTAAAACACAGATTGCGCCTCTTCGAAGCTGACCCCATGTTTTGACTTATTTGTTGTCCCTTTATCGGGATCCCACTCGAACTTGATCATACTTACATTGTATGTACATCTAAAAAATAGTCAACTAAGTCCTAACGTTTGAGCTGAGCGAAGGGTTAGGCATCTCTTTCAGTCCACGATGAAGAGCTTGGCGCCTGACGCGGTGTAAGACCGGTGCGGTTCTGCGTTGTCTGCTACTTGGTAGCTGACGCCGGGCGTGAGCTTGAACTTGCGCCCATCTTCGAGCTCGGTGTGAAGCTCACCTTCAATGCAAAGCAGGATGTGGCCTTTGACGCACCAGTGGTCGGCAAAGTAACCGGGTGTGTACTCGACCATGCGAACTCGAATCGCACCGAAGGACTGTGTCTTCCAGTACGCCGAGCCAGTAGTGCCTTTGTGTTCCGTTCTTTGGATCTCGGACCAGTCGGTAGTGCCGAAGGGGATGCCTGACATCTGCAAAGCGAACTCCTGAGTCGTGACGTAGCGGTTCTGACGATTGTGTCAGGCAAGTGCGCCAGAGGTGCCTATGACGGCTCGCTGGCGGTGCTGAGATGCCTAACGTTTGAGCTGAGCGGCGCGCGACGGCAGTGGCCGTCTTGCCTGAGACTTGAACTCGGCTACAAAGGCCGGAACCTCGGCCAGAGTTCGCGGATACGGAACCGCAACGTTGCCACCAGATTCAGTGGCTCGATAGACTGAGTCAAAGAAGAACCCGTGCTCGACCAAAAGCTGAACCTTCCTCCATTGAGCGCTATTGGTTGACTTGGGCGCGTGGAACTTTCGGCCAAGCGTCACAAGTGCACCAGCGCATTGAGGGCAGATGCGACCTTGAGCAATAAACGGCTTGCGAAACACTTTGCGGCAAGCGAAGCAGGCATGCGGAAACAGGTACCGCTGAGTGTGTTTAGCCTTTGGGAAGGAAGCGTGATTCTTGTACATACGTGCGAGCACCTGGGCCGACCGACTGTGACGCCTAACGTTTGACATGAGCGGCGGCCGGAAGCAAGCGAAGCTTGCTGGAGGACGTCCGCTCGATGGAGGGGTTAGGTCACTTGCCACCCACGGCTCGATAAAGAGCTTGCAGCGTAGCCGAGTTGACCTTTGAACTTTCTGACACTTTGGAGAGGTCTCCATAGATCGATGTGTACTCGACAGAGACTTGTAGTCCGGGTCCGGCCATGAGCTTGACAATTTCGGCATAGCAACTCTCGACGCCTTCAGCTTTAGTGATGTAGACCAACGGCAGCTCATCTCCTGCCTTTATCGCCGCTCCCTCTCTCGGCCAACCTGTAGCGAAACATAGAGGATTCCCTCCTGCCGCTTGAAGGAGCTCAGCCCATCGGTCAGAGGAAAACCCGGATGCGACGATGGCGCCGGTACTCACGGAGAACCCAGTCATGATTGCGGGACCGAGGCCGACGTTGGATAGGTAGATGCCGTTCCTTCCCGTCTTCCCCTCTGCGTGAGGAGTCAGCTGCAGTAGCGGCGCTACGGAGACGCGGTTATGTCTCTGAGAGACGTCGACTTGTTGCCAAGCAAATATCGCGGCTGCCACCGAGATCACCAAAGCCAGGATAGACACGACGAGTTCAACGATAGGCTTGGGTAGCTTCATGGTGACTTAGTGACCTAACTAGATTTATCGAACAATAATGGCGATATCCGTTTATCCGAACACCACCTACCAAACCGTCCCGGTCTGCTAAATCCTTTATCCAGCCTTGGGTTTCACAAAAACACCCTGCCTGGAAGCGGTATAACCAAAACCGGAAACTCGCCGCGCTTGCTTAACCAATTTCACACCGCAGCAAAAAATTGCAACCCACCATAGCTACCGCCGACCAATACCCCAGCCGGTTTAACAACATTTAACAAGTAAGTAACTGCGACTTGAATGTAAATAACTTCGTAAAGTGCGGCAAGCTGTGGTCGCGTTCTGCAAACACACACCACATCTTGAGTTTCCGTAGAACCGCGCTGAATCTACGTTTCAGCGGCATATGAATTTCCACAACCCTGCATTTTGGGGGGCCACGGCATTTTTCTAGCCATCTCGCTGACAGCGCCCCTGCTTTTCAAACCAGTACACAACATTTCCCACAACCACAATGCTGCCTGATATCACTGCACTTGCTGCCGCTGTTGCTCCGGCAGCAGCAAGCACGGTAGCGCAGCCACTATTGGTACAACTTTGAATGGCCACAATCTGGACAGCCTCAAGCTCCATTTGCTTCGACATGATTTTGCAGTCTTCGTCGTACACCTCGGTTGTTCTGGGCACAACTACACATGCTTGCAAAACAAGCAAAAGCACAGCACCTATCGCTAAAAGTGGTTGGCGCATGGCGCTCTCCTTGTGCCCCACGTTTTACACGATAGGCAATGCAAGGCATATCACCTTCAATCTTTTTTTGTCCAACAGTGATTACCAAAGATCAAAGGCTCAGTAAAAGCTCATTGACGTGGTATTGAAAATACCCAAAGGCAATCAAAAGCACCTTAAAAATTGCCTGATACATGAAGTAATCAATACTTTGCGGGCGGAAGAACCCAACATTTAGAAACGAAAATATTGGAGCCACGAGAACAATTCCGATGATCTCAACAAGAACTACAGCTTCATGGATGCTAAAAATGACACATGAAAAAACCACATGAAACATGAAGAAGAAAATGTAATCGAAGCGATGCTCTCTAAACTTTACGCTTGAAAAACCAATGCGTTTCCCTATTTTCGATAACGTCATTACTTCTCACTTACCTCTATGGCGATAGCCGATAGCAAAGCCAACACGGCACTTACCACCCACAGCCAGTACCCAAGCCCGTAACCCGTCACTTCATGCAAAGTTCCAACCGCGCTGGTAATTACCCAACCAACCATCGGAAACGACAGCATCAAAAGCAGTGCAACCACGGCAGCTACAAGTGCCACTGTACGTTTGCCAGACCAAGCAAAGCTCCAAACAAGAAACAACACTGGATTAGCTAACCACGAAAAACCCGCGCCGCTTCCAATGGCAAACCACCCGATCAACAAGAGGCCTATCCCTGGACCAAATACAGGCTCTTCGCTACCAGCGTAGAACCCGGGTTGGGCCAGGCAAATGCCGTAGACCAAAATGCTGGCGAACAACAGTGCGCGCGAGGAAGTAATTTTCATTGCTAACACTCAAGCATTGCCGCCAACCTTTGCGACGATTACATCGACTATCGGCATAATTGGCCCACACTGGACACACTAACCAAATCAACTTTGTGGCTGTGTGGGTCATAAACCTTTTTGCCGAATGCTTTACCTGCTCCTTTCAAGAGATAGTCAATCACTGCAAATATCCCAACTTTATCCCCAGCGCTATCAACCCCATCGCAGACATGCAAAAAATCGAGTAACCAAACACGCAATAGATATAAATTCGGCAAACCACGTTGAACCACAGTGGCACCTGCTTGTGAATGTCACCAAACTTTCTGATTCGCCGGGCGACAGGAACAGCAACTGCCAAACTGAACAAATTGGTGCGAATTAGGCTGGTTGGAAAATAGCGGTAAGCAACCGCTTCGAATTCACTGAAGTGAGGCGGCCGCACATACCGATCAATCACCGATTTCGGTGTAATCCAGGTTAGAAGCAACCAACTTGCTGGAAATATCAATGCCATCAGTAGTATGTTGACGATCAAAAAATGTGCGAAAGATTCCATCATGAGCAAAGTCGTCCTATTGCCGTGTCGCTAACCAAATCCAGTTTGTGACCATATTGGTCGTACACGACTTTACCGATTGCCTTACCTGTTTCTTGTGCAAAATAGCCACCTACAGCAGAGGCAACCAATGCAACACCCCAACCAACAGGGACACTGTCAAAAAAAGGGAATTTGGATCGCTAGATATA
>NZ_DAIUBR010000006.1:94196-120765 GCF_036846585.1 Limnobacter sp.
GGTAGCGGATTGACACAGAAAGTGGCGCGGCTGGCGGGGATCGAACCCACGACCCGAGCCTGTAAATAAATTTGTGTAAGTGCATTCGGCCAATTAACCTCGTTTGAGCACCCCCAATCGTTAAGAAGCGATCGCACACAATTCATCTGCCTGACCATGAAACCGCAAAATCGCGACGGCCTGCTACTGCCCGTTGTAGTGTGCGACCAACTTGTACCCGGCGGCTTTGCCTTCGCGATGGATTATCTGGTAGACAACGAACTGGGGCTTACGGCGATGGACGCGCTGCTCAAGAACGATCAAGCCGGTGCCAGCGCCAACGACCCACGCATCATGCTCAAGATCGTCTTGTTGGCGTACATCCAAGGGCAAAAGACGACTTAAACCCCAGCGGTTTGATGCGTCGGGCTATTGATTCACACCAAGGCCGACAGTTTTACAGCCAACGTATTGGCACTGTGGTACCGGTGTTCGCCAACCTTCGACACAACGAGCAACAACCACCGTGGAAAAACCAAGGGCTGTTTGCGTTGGCCTTGCTGGGCACCTTCATGCAAATCACGGAAACAAAGAATCCGACCACCAGAAAACGAGTTTTTTTACAGCCTCAACGTTTGAGATCAACGGCGACCGATGACAGTCTGCTCGAACAAGTGGTTATGCTTTTTCGTCCCAGCCAACCACATAACCGTTTTCCACCGTAACGCGAAGCCCAAACCGATTGACTCCTTGCCGGTGGTATTTCCATATCTCTTTTGTCTTTGTCTTAAGCGCCGCTCGGTCAACTGCAATAGGGTCACCCATTGAATCTTTTAGCTGTGCTTCGCTTTGACCCTGCCAAACAAGGCCACCAACAATTTTCTGAACAATCTCTTCGTTGTGATATTTGCCACGCAGGTACTCCAACCGCTTATTTTTCTTGTTCTGTTGATACCAGATGGCAACGCCGATAATTGCCGCTACAACAATGGTTGGCATAACCCAACCCACCGACTCAACGAGCATTGATACAAAGAAGATTGGCAGGCCAACGACAGCGACAAACGCGATAATTGCAGCATCAGCTTTTGAGGATCTCTTTGCCATTTGATCACCTAAGAAACATAACGTGAACTAAGCCACCGCGCCATGGCAGGAAAGGTGGGCTCCGAGGGTGATTTGATTTTCCACCTTTGGCAATTCCTTGCAACCGGTTGTGGTGTTATGAACTTCGTTATCACAGTTGGACTGAGTGTTGCGATTAACAATAAAAGTTGGCATATACACTTCTCCTGGATTTGAAACGCATACCTTCGGATATGAGCGGCATGCCCGTCCATACCGATCCTTCTACACCATAGCTACCGCCGATCAATACCCAAGCCGGTTTAACAACATTTAACATGCACGGAACTGCCACCTGAATGTAATAAACTTTGTAGAGTGCGGCAAGCGTTGATCAAGTTCTGCAAAGGCAGATAACTTTTCATCATTCTTGAAAGGCAAGCGGGGTGGGGGCGTCAAGGGTGCGTGGTTTTCCGCAACCCTGCATTTTGGGGGGAATCAAGAATAATCACGAAAGCCACAGAGCGTAAAAATACATACCCAGAACCACAAGCACCAATAACACGCAGTATCCGAGCACAAAGTAAACAAACACGCGACTTGTGACATTGAACCAAACAGGAACATTCTTGTGAATGTTTCCGAACTGACGAATTTTCCGGCATACCGGCACAGCAATTGCCATGGTGAAAAGAAGGGTTCTTATCCAGCTTGACGGGAAATACCGATAAGCAACAGCTTCGAATTCGCTGAAGTGCGGCGTGCGCACATAACGATCAATAACAGACTGAGGAGTGACCCATGTCATCAACATGATGCACAGGGGCAAACCGAAGCCAACCCCCCAAGAGCTAAAAAATATCCAATACATTAAAAAGTCAGTTAGCGGCATAGTTGTCCAATTCCACTGGCATTCAGAAAATCAACCTGATTGCCAAATTGATCATAAATTACCTTCCCCACATGCTTGCCAGCCTCTTGAGCAAAGTAACCACCCACGGCAGAAGCAACCAAGGCCACGCCCCAGCCCACCGGTCCACTGACAATCAAAGCACCAACGGTGAACGCTGCCAGTGAACCACCCACTGCGCTACCGGCGATTCCAAGGCCCTCCACCATCAAAATTTCATTTTTCTTTTTGTAATCCTGAGTCGAACCAATCTTCCCCCACACACCCACAGCACCAAACACAGTCAGCAGCACCCCACCCCCCGTCGCAAAGCGGCTCAGCTTCGCCATTCTTTCCGCATGCTTCACAAACACGGGCGATGGGTTCACACCCACTGCGCGGTTTTGGTACAGCACGTTGAATGAATTCTGCCCACCGTGCATATGCCGGCCCATCCAGCCCAGTTTTTTCAGGTATTGGTTTAGAACTTCCTGCTGGCGCAACTGGAATTGGCGCACGCTCAACTTGCCCGCAAGGCGCTCGGCATTTAGCTGCTGCAAACGCCCCATCACATTCCGGTTTTGTACACCGCTTAAATAACCCAGCACACCCAAACCTGTGCCTGCAAAATCAGTCACGTGTTGTGTGTCGTTGCTGACCCTGGCTAAAAATTCATACACACCGCGCTCGGCCGGGTCGGCGGGTACAAAGTTGCGTGCAATATCGATCATCGCAAACTCGCCACCACCGTTCACCACCTGCCGTATGCGCGCCTTCACTACCTCGGGGTTCATGCACAAAATGGTTTGCGGGTCGTGTGAAATAAAGTCGAGCGTGCGCGGGGCATGGCTGCCCAAGGCCATGCGCGGGTTTCTCACCGTGGGGTTCAGGGCGAGCAAATAATCCACCAACACAGAAAAAATTGGTTCTTGCCCGGGCAAAATGCCATAGCTGTGGAAGATAACGTCGACCAGCGAATGCTGGGGTTGGGGTATGTAAAAAGCGGGCTGGGTAAATGAAAGTTTGCCGAAACTGGAATTGAACATGGGCAGGCGTGGGAATGGATCAATCCAACATTCAAGCCCCGGGCAGGGCCACTGTCAAAAAAAGGGAATTTAGATCGCTAGAAATAGGTAGCGGATTGACACAGAAAGTGGCGCGGCTGGCGGGGATCGAACCCACGACCCTTGGCTTCGGAGGCCAATACTCTATCCACTGAGCTACAGCCGCGCGAGAAGGCGTTAGTGTACACCAGCGCTGGTATCTAGGATACTGACCGCATGTAAGCCCCCAACAACAACCAAAAAAATGAAAATCGCCAATATTCTTCGTTCCAAAGCGGTGCTTATACCGCTGGCCCTCATCGTTTTCTTTTACGTGTTTGCCTGGGCCGGGCTGCCGCGCCTGGTGCACTGGCAAGCCGAGAAACAGGTGCTGGAACGTTCCGGCCATGTATTAACAATGGACCTGCCTGCAGTAAACCCTTTCACGCTGACGGTGCGCATCCCCAATTTGAACCTGGCCACGCCTGAGGGCGAGCAACTTGTTTCATTCGACCATTTGTTTGTCGATGTTTCCGGCACCGACCTGTTTACCGGCCTTATTGCGCTGGAACAAATCGACCTGAAAAACCTGAATGTGAATGTGGCGCTGCTGCCCGACGGCAAACACAATTTCAGCGCCCTGTTGCAGGCTTTCAAAACCGACGAGCCTGAGGAAGAAAAAAACACCGAGCCGCCTGCATTTTTGCTCAGCCATCTGTTGATTGCCGACGCGGTTCTTGATTTTGAAGACCGCCGCACGCCCGATGGTTTGAAAACCCGCTTCGAGCCGCTGAACCTGGAGCTGCGCGACCTGGCCACCCGTTCCGAAACCGATGGCGACTTTGTGTTGAACGCTGTCACCGGCTTGGGCGGTGAACTGAACTTGCGTGCGCAAATTCAATTGGCCGACCCATCGGTGGTGGGCGACATGTCGATCACCGGCCTGAACATTGCCAAGCTGGAGCCGCTGTTAAAGCCACTGTTGCCCACGGCCCCACCTGCAGGCAGCATGGACTTTGCGCTGAATTTCGATGTGAACCTGAAAGCGCCACCCGGCGAAAAACCCGCCCAGCCCAAAGTGCTGATCAGCAACATCAACGCGGAGGTGCGCGAATTCAACATTGCTGCCAAACCGAATGGTGCAAGCGCTGCGGCGCAGTTTTCCAAATTGAACATCAACAACGGCAGCTTTGATTTGCAAGCCAACAAGGCCGAGCTGGCTGGCATTGTGCTGGCAGGCCTGCAAATGAACCACGCCAGCAAGGCCAAAGCCATTGGGCTGAACACAATTGAAGTGGGCCCAATCGCCATAGACCTTGCCGGGCAACACGCTGAAATAAACGCCGTCACTGTGAAGGGTGGGCAGGTGAATGTGAAGCGCAACGCCAAGGGCGAACTTGATTTGATGGCCGCGATTAACGACTGGATTCCACCTGGCAACACACCGGAGAAGCCTACAAAAAACCCCACCGAAGTTCCCACCAAGCCCTGGACTTACGCGGTCAACAACATTGCCATTTCCGGCATAAACGCAGCGATTGAAGACCAAAGCTTGAAGCCCGCCCTGAACATGGGCTTGAACAACATTGCAATGTCCACCAGCGGTGTAACGCAAAACCTGAACAAGGCACTGCCCCTGAAAGCCAGCCTGAATGTGCAAAGTGGCGGCAGCATTGCGGTGAACGGCAACCTGACACCGGCCACCGCCGCTGCGCAATTGAATGTTGAAATCAATGCCCTGGCGCTAAAACCCGCGCAACCTTTCATTGGCCAGTTTGCAAAACTGGACCTTGCAAGCGGTGCGGTGTACAGCAAAGGCAAAGCCACTTACAACGCCAAAGAACAAGGCTACACCGGCAGCCTGACTGTGGCCGGTTTGCGCCTGAATGAAACTGGCACCAGCAACTCGTTTTTGCAGTTCAAAAAACTGTTCGCACCCAGCTTAAGTGCGAATGCAAAGGGCGTGAATATTCAACGTTTAAAGCTGGAAGGGCTTGATACTGCGCTGCTGATTGCGAAAGACAAATCAACCAACATTGGCCGTATTTTGGTGAACAAGAAAGAACCCCAATCTGCGAAAAAAACAGCCCCCAACGAAGCCCTGGTATTCGCCGTGAACATTGAGCGCTTCAGCATTGCCGACAGTGAAATGGACTTTGCCGATGAATCGCTGTTCATTCCATTTGGCACGCGCATTCACAGCCTGGAAGGTGTGGTGAATGGTTTGTCGAACAAGCCCGGCGCACGCGGCGAACTGGCGCTGAAAGGCGCGGTAGACGAATACGGCGAAGCCCATGCACAAGGCACACTAAACCTGCAAGACCCGACCGCTTACATGGACATTGCGGTGAAATTCAGCAATGTGGAGATGAGCAACCTGACTGCCTATTCCGGCACGTTTGCGAATCGCAAAATTGAGTCGGGCAAGTTGTCGATGAACCTGAATTATCAAATTGAAAACCAGCAACTGAACAGCACCAACCAGGTGATCGTCGACAAGCTGAAACTGGGCGACCGGGTGCAAAGCCCGCAAGGCCGCGACCTGCCTTTGGAACTGGCCATTGCCATTCTTGAAGACCGCAATGGCCGCATCGATTTGGGCCTGCCCATTACCGGCAATTTGAACGACCCGCAGTTCAGCTACGGTGCCGTGGTGTGGAAAGCGATTGGCAATATACTGACCAAAATTGTGACCGCACCATTCCGCGCGCTGGGTGCTTTGTTGGGTGGCAGCGCTGGCGAAGAACTAGGCAAGGTTGCCTTCGCCGCCGGGGCAAACACACTAAGCCCTTCACAACGCGAAGGTTTGAAGAAGCTTGGCGAGGCACTGACCACCCGCCCCAACCTGGCGCTGACCGTGCAAGGCACCTGGGCACCGGCTGACAAAACCGCCATTCAAAATTTGCAAATGCGCCGCGCAGTGGCAACACAGAGCGGTGAGAAGTTGCAGCCCAACGAAGACCCCGGCCCCTTGGCTTTGAACAACGAGGCCACACAAAAAGCAATTGAAGCGGTGTTTGAAAAACGGTTCAGTGGCGGTGAATTGGCGTCGCTGAAAACAGGCTTCAGAAAAGCAAACCCCGGCCAGCTTGAACAAGGCGCGGCCGGCAAAGCGCTGGGGCAAATTGCCAACCTGTTTAAAGAAACACGCGAATTAAACGACACCGAGGTAAATGCGTTGAAAGGCAAAAACTTCTACGCCGTGTTGGCGCAAAAGCTGCAGGATTCAGAAGAAGTCAGCACCGCGCAATTGCAGGCATTGGCCACGCAACGGCAACAGCTTGTAAGCACCGGCTTAACCGCTGCAGGTGTACCGGCCGAGCGCGTAAAGACCGATACCCCCAAGGAAACCAAAGCGAACGACGACAAAACCGTGCCGATGGAATTGGGTGTGGCTGTTAACAAATAAACCCCGCCTTGCTGGCCAACACCTCCCGCGTAACCCGAATGAATTCGCGGGTTTTGGCGGGCATGGGGTTGGCGTAAGGGCACACGGCAAAGATGTCGGCCGGTGCGCCAGCCCAGTCGGCCAGCACGCGCACCAGTGCGCCGTTTTTCAGTTCCTGTTGAATGTCCCATTCCGAACGCAACAACACACCCTTGCCTTGCAAGGCCCACAGCACGGACACATCGCCATCGTTTGAACTGACAGGCCCGCGCACTTTGACCGTGGTTTCCTGCTTGCCATTGCGCAGTTGCCAATTGTTGAAG
Organism: Limnobacter sp.; assembly: GCF_036846585.1. GTDB lineage: Bacteria > Pseudomonadota > Gammaproteobacteria > Burkholderiales > Burkholderiaceae_B > Limnobacter. Next base: position 100,884 of record NZ_DAIUBR010000006.1, read on the forward strand.
GTGTGGTTTTCATGTCGAATAACAAGGCAACTGTGCCGGGTCAAATCCGACGGGGTGTGCAAGGCCTGCGCGCCTTGCAGGTACGACGGCGCAGCACAGATAATTCGCCGGTTGCTGGCCAGCTTTTGGGCAATCAGCCGTTGGTCGGGTGGTTCACCAAAACGCACCGACACATCAAAGCCACTCTCAATCAATTCAATGGGGTGGTCGGTCAATTCAAGGATCACTTCCACGGCAGGAAATTCCGCGTGGTAAGCCGACACCACATGGGCCATGTGCTTGCGGCCGAAACCCAGGCTGGCATTCACGCGCAACAGGCCTCGCGGGGTGTCTTGCCCTGCGCGCAAGGTGGCTTCCAGCGCATCCAGCTGGCGAAGAATTTGTGCGCCCTCTTCCAGATAACGTTCGCCCTCGGCGCTTAAACCTATGCGGCGGGTGCTACGGTGCAACAGGCGCACACCCAGGCGTTTTTCAAGCGCGGCAAGGCGGCGGCTGACCGCGGGCGGCGTCACATCGAACGCCATTGCAGCGCTGGCCAAACTGTCATGGCGCACCAGTTCGCTGAAAAACGCAAGGTCGGACAATTGCTTCACAAAATCACCCCAATTTTGATTCGTGCGTATTTGTTAATAATATTTTAAATATCGCACCATTGTAGTTATTTTTAGAATCAATAGACTGGGCCTTCCACATCACGCAGCACACCACCCCATGCCTTGGCACGCCCTTCCAGATTTGCTCCTTGTTTTGTCGTTGGGCGCGGCCTTGGGTTTCTTCGGTGGGCTGTTTGGTATTGGGGGCGGTATTATTGCTGTCCCGCTTTTTATTATCGGGTTTGGCATGGACCAGGCCCTGGCCCAAGGCACTGCGCTGGTGCTGATGGTACCCAACCTGCTGATCGGCTGGTGGCGCTACAACCAGCACAACAAGCTGCCCTGGGTGGCCATCGCGGCCATTGGTGTAACGGCCACCGTCACCACCTGGCTAACTGCCAAGCTGGCCGTGCGGCTGGATCAAGAGGTACTGCACTGGATATTCAATCTGTTCGTTCTGGTTGTGGGTTTTCGCATGCTGTTGCTGCGCAAAAACCCCAGCGCCGGGCACACCCAGGGCCATACACCCAACATTGCTGCCATGCCGATTGTGGGCGTACTGGGTGGCACCAGCATGGGTTTGCTGGGCATGGGTGGGGGCTTGGTGGCCACCCCCATGCTGACCACCCTATTCAAGCACACGCAAACCACGGCCCAGGCTTTGTCGCTGGCCTTGGTCACGCCCAGTTCAGTCATGGCGCTCATCACCTATGCAAACGCCCACCGCGTGGATTGGGGACTGGGCTTGCCACTTGCATTTGGCGGTTTGTTCACCGTGTCGGCCGGGGTGGCGATTGCGCATTACCTGCCTGAAAAAGCACTGCGCCGCAGCTTTGCGGTGGTGATGATCGTTGCGGCAGTCTGGCTGATTTTGCAATCACTGCACACACGCTAGGTTTTTCCGGTAAGAATAGAAGCCTCACGCAACTTGCATTTTCCGCTGAATGAAGCTGGCATCCCTGTTTCGATTTGTGCTGTTTGCCACCCTTCTTGGCCTGGCCTCCAATGTGTGGATGGGCGAGCGCGCGGACCAGCTGCAAACATCGCAAACCACCTTGCTGGCCACGCGCCTGAATGCCATCAATGAATTGCGTTTGCTTCAATCGGAATTCGATGCACTTCAAACCCTTGTGGCTGCTTTCGTGGTCGGCAAGAACAGCCAGCACTTGGTGCATTATTATGAGTTGCTGGACGCACATGCCGGTGCCCGCCGTTACGAGCACGCCGTTGACAATGTGTACTGGAGCAAGCTGATCGCAGGCAACACCGAGCCTGTTTCATTGATACCCGGGCAAGGGCCGACACTTGAAGACCGCTTGATGGCACCCGAGCGCCTGGCCCCGCAACTGACCGACAGCCTGAAAACTTCGGTGGACAGCATTCTGGCCTTGAGCAGGCGCTTGCGCGAACGCGAGCAAATTGTGTTTGCGCTGACCCAGGGGCTGTATGACCCGGTTCTGAAAAAATATGTTTCCGAAGCAGATGTGCGCGACGACCTGGCCATTCAAATGCTGTTTTCCGAGGAATACCTGGGCATGACCAATGCCGTTCGCGCTGAAATTCAAGGGCGGATCCGGGCAGTGGAACTGGGCTTTCAAACGGTGATTGCGCAACAGGCTGACAACATCAACATGACAGCTCGGTTTGATTTTTATCTGGGCCTGTTGGTTACGCTGATGGCATTGATCGGCCTTGCGGTGTTGCAGCGTTATGTGGTGGCCCCGCTACGTGAACTGGATACGGTTAGCCAGCACATTGCCCGGGGCAATTACAGCGTAACCCTTCCCAAACCAAAATTCGTGACGGAAATGGTGAACCTGCTCAAGGGTTACGCGCTGATGATTGGATCATTTCGCCGCGAACTTGAACAGGCTGACGCGGCACGCGCCGCAGAACTGGCCACACTGGAAGCGAAGATGGGGCGGGAACGTGCAGAGGCTCAAGTAGAGGCACGTGGCATGTTGCTGGCCAATATGAGCCATGAAATTCGCACCCCCATGAATGCAATTCTGGGCATGACGGCATTGACCCTGAAATCCCCATTGCCGGAACGGGAGCGCAGTTACCTGATGAAGGTTCAGGATGCTGCGAAATCCCTGCTAGGCCTGCTCAATGATGTGCTGGACTATTCCAAGGCCGAAGCTGGCATGGTGGAGTTTGAACAAATTCCTTTCACGCTGGACGAAGTGCTGGCCAATTCGTTTCTGGCCGTACAAAGCCAGGCCGCCAGCCGGAAACTGATTCTGCTCAATGAAGTGGCACCCGGTTATTCCAACCAGTTGGGTAGAGGGCTGGTGGGCGACCCATCGCGTTTGCGCCAGGTCCTTAGCAACTTGTTAAGCAATGCGGTCAAGTTCACGGAATCTGGGGCCATACGCGTGTATTCCAGACTGCAAACCCGATCGGACACCGAACTGGATTTGCAAATTGAGGTGCACGACACCGGCTCGGGTTTAAGCAAATCGCAGATGAACCGGATTTTTGAGAAATTCGCACAGGGCGATTCAAGCGTAAGCCGTGTGTATGGCGGTACCGGTTTGGGTTTGAGCATTGCACGCGAGTTGGTGGTGCGGATGGGCGGTGAAATTTCCGTGGACAGCACGCTGGGCAGGGGCAGTTGCTTCCGGTTTTCTGTACCGGTGGCTTACGACAGCGACATTTTGGCAGAAGCACTGCCGCTGGCTGGTCAAACCGGGATTCTGCTGCACCAGCACGGTACAGCCGCCAACAGTGTAATGTCGGTTCTCCGTTCTGTCGGCCTGAATACAACGCAGACCAGCACCATTGGGGCGTTTGCAAACGCACTGCATGAAGGCTGCTTCGAATGGGTCTTGATTCAATCCGATTTGATCGACGATGGTACCCTGCTGCCGCAAGAATTGCAGGAGACGCTGGCCCAACCCGGCTTGCGCGTTGTGGCCATTGACCGCGACCTGTTTTCCGCAGACAGTGCCTTGCTGCAGGTCTTGCCACCCGCCGTGTGCAAACAATTGATCCACGTGGCGCACCCTTTGCTGGCTCAGGATATTTGTACGGCGCCCCGTGCGGAACCGCTGCTAAACCCCTTGCCAGGTAACGAGAAGGAAGCCAGCGAAAAACTGCAAGGCAAGCACGTGCTGGTACTTGAAGACCACCCGGTGAACCAGGTGCTGATCCGTTCCCTGCTGGAAGCGGTGGGCTTGAAAGTAACACTGTGCGGGCACGGCCAGGAGGCAGTTGAGTTGCTGGACCCGGATGAGGCGGCACATGTCGATGTGATTATCACCGACCTTGAAATGCCGATGATGGATGGCTACGAATTTGTAAGCTGGCTGCGCGACCAGACCCGCTGGATGGACACACCGGTGATTGGGCTAACTGGCCATGCATTTTCAGAAACGCGAACACGCTGCCTTGAACTGGGGATGGACGACTTCATCACAAAACCCGTGGAAGCCGATTTACTTTACAGTACATTGATGGACGCACTGCACGTGAAGGAAGCGCCCGCGCACCAGGAAAACAGCCACTTTGCGCAACTGCCGAATTTGTTCGTGAGCCATTGTGCGGACTTGCCTGCCAAATTGCACGGGCATTTGACCCAGAACAACACGGAGGCCTTTGCGCGCGAAATTCATTCCATGGTCAGCTTGCTGGCCTTGCTCAATGAGCAGGAACTTCATGAGCGCCTTCGTTCTTTTGAACAAGGGCTTGGCGATGGCACCTTGAAACCGGACGGTGTGCTAAATCAAATTCGTGCCGCGTGGCCTGCGCTGCTGAAGCGCTACATGCAGCAAACGGACGCCACTACCCCCACCTAGGGGAAACCTACCCCCATAAAAGGTGAACCTCCCCGTAAACGGTGAACCCTCACCTATGCGATGCCAAATGTGCCCAAGCCCGACGACAATACTTGAACAATGAACGGCAACGCACTGGATTCAGCATGACCATTCGAGCTCCCTACCAGGTGCTGCACAGCAGCCCCTACAAAAAGTTTTCTTTCGAACGCGAAGTGTTTTTCGAAACACTGGGGGCGTGTTGGGCTTTGAGTTCACGCAATGTATCCGGCATTTTTGCCATGCAACTGCAAATCGACCTTAGCCGTGTTCAGTTGTTGTACGGTGTGCCCAGTTCACATTTGCCGGAAGCCCTGCTGTTCCAGTTCCTGAATGTTTTTCAGTCGCGCCCGCGCATGGGTTTGCATTCACAGCACATGCATGTGGAACACAATGCGCTGGAACTGGTTGAAGAAATGAATGAAGCCGATTTCCTGAATTTCACGACAGGCTTTCAAGACGCTGTGAACCAGATTCTGGAACCGTTGGATTGCTGGAGCAAAGAGTGCCAGCAAGCCCACCTGGCCTTGAAATATTACGGCCTGAACCTGGTGGAAAGCGGCATGCGTGAACCGAAGTTCAAGCGCACTTACGCTGACTTGCTGGTGAATTACCTGCTGACCACACAACGTGTGTTTTTGCAGGAAAGCAAAACATCCACTTACAACTTCTGAACCAGGTGCTGGCGCAGCACCATTTGCAATTCCAGATACACATCTGGATCGTTGAGCAAGGTCATGTGATGCTTTTGCGCAAACGTGACGCGTTGCGCTTTGCCCGTGCCGTCGGCCAGGGCTGAATCGGGTGTCACCAAACCGTCGCCCACCGTGGTGTTCAACCACGATGAACCGTGATCGCCAATGGTTGACCCGATAAGGTGATACATCACTTCATGACCATCGCGGGTTTGCAATGCCCCCAGGCCGTGGTCCAGATCGCGAATGCCGCGCGAGCGCACACCCAGCACGCGGCCAATGGGCCTGGACAATTCAAAGCGATCAAACAACTGTTCGCCCGCTGCGGCCAAACGCGCCAGCGGGGCGCCCGCATGGGGCGAACCCAGACACACCACATCGCGGATGGCGCGTTGCAAAATGATGTCGTCTTCGGTCAGGGCTTCAACCACCGCGCGGTTGACCAAGCCACCCATGCTGTGGCCCACCAGGGTAATGCCTTCCACGGCCACGGGCCAGTTGCGAACCAGCTTGTTCAACATGCGTTTGAACTGACGGGAATTGGCCTCAATGTTGCGGCCGGTGTTGTAACGCAAGTAAAGCGCTGTCACCGGAAAGGTCTCTTCCAGCTTGTCGCCATACGGGCGGGTGGCTGGTTCACCGGGGTTGTAGTACATCTGCCAGCTGTTTTCATTGCAGCACAGGCCATGCACAAAAATCACCAGTTGGTTCTGGGCGTTCGGGAACTGGGCCATGAGGGCGGCTTGATCGGCCGCCAGTGCCTGCCCGTTGGCGTACAGGTTCATGCGCACTTGCATGGGGTTGCGTGTGGCGGCAAGGTGGTCGCCAAACACCCCGTTGATGGCGCTGGAAATGGCCGACACGCGTTTGTCGTCCCTGGCCTGGTCGATCACTTGCGGCGAGGCCAGGCTTTGGTTGGCCTGGCGTACCACCCAGGCTGCGCCCGAAAACACGCCTTTACCTGCTTCGCGCACGGCGCTGTACACCAGGTCGGTGATTTCGTTGTGAACGGTTTCCACCGGTTTGCTGGCATTCAAGGTGGCTGTGCCCACAGCCTTGAAAGGCATGTCGCTGATGGCGCGGTGGAATTCATGCACACGCGTTGCGGTGTGGGCAATGGTGTCGCCCACCAGCATCAGGGTGCCTTCCAGTTTCTCGCCAGTGGTGGGCTCATTTTTCTTGGTCATGAAACGTCTCCGCAAAGGGAATGCCTTATCTGTGTACAAATGTACACTGAATAATTTTCATGCGCTAGAACTTGCTTTCTAATCGCGACAAACCAAAGCAATAAACCCAATACACAAGGCCGATGAACAAATACCCTTCCAGGTAAAAACTGCGCCACTGCACATCGCCCGCCAGGGCCAGGCTGAGGGAACCCGTTAATTCAAACAAGGCAACAATGGCAACCAGTGAACATTCCTTGAACAGGGTCACAAAACTGTTGCTCAGGCTGGGCAGGCACGCCTTGATGGCTTGCGGCAACACCACCAGCAAGTTGCGTTGAACAACATTCAGGCCCAGTGCCCTGGCGGCCATGGTTTGCCCTTGGGGCACGGCCTGCAGGCCACCGCGCAATACCTCGGCCAAATACGCGGCGCTGAAGAGCGCGATGGTGAAAAGCACGCGGGTGAACAAATCCAGCCCTTCGCCCGGCAACCACAGGGGCAGCACAAAGGCGGCCAGAAAAAGCACGGTGACCAGGGGCAAGGCACGCAACAGTTCAATGTAAGCAATGCACAGGCGGCGCAAGGGTACGAAGGTGGATTGCCGGCCCAAAGCAAGCAGCACGGCCAGCGGAAAAGCCAAACCAAAACCCACGGTGCTTAAAATCAGCGTTAGCGGCAAGCCGCCCCACAAGGTGGTGGGCGCGCCACCTGCCAGCAACACGGCACTGATGGGCACTGCAAATGCCCAGGCAATGAAAATGACTTTTGGTTTGAACACGCGCGCAGCCGTGGCAAACAGCAACACCGACCACACCACCAGCACCACACCGGCGCGCCATTGCTCATCAAGCGGGTAACGGCCAAACAGAATGACCCGCCACTTTTCAGCCACCACGCCCCAGCAGGCACCCTGCCCTGCGGCCTGTTGGCAGGCCTGCAAATCGGGTTTGAACACAGCACTGAACAGCGCCCAGTCGGCCACCACCCACAAGGCAGGGGCCAGCAGCAGGGGCAGCGCAATCCACAGGAAAAGCCTCACAGTGCTCCCCGGTTCACGCGCGCGTTGAGCATGTTCATCAAGCCCGCCGCAACAGCGCTTAACAGCGCGTAGGTGAACAGAATAATGAGCACGCATTCCACCGCCTTGCCGCTTTGGTTGATTGCGGTGTTGGCCACTGAAACAAGTTCGGGATAACCCACCGCCACACCCAGCGATGCATTTTTCAACAAGTTCAAATACTGGTTTGAAAGGGAGGGCACCATGACGCGCAAGGCCAAGGGCAACACCACGTGGCGGTTCACTTGCCTGTTGTTCAACCCCAAAGCCAATGCGCCTTGCCACATGCCGGGTTTCACGGCCTGCACACCGGAACGCACCACTTCGGCAACAAATGCGGCGGTGTACACCACGAGCGCAAGTAGCACGGCGAGGTATTCCGGGCTAAGCACCCAACCACCTTCCACGGAAAAGCGACCCCGCGCGGGCGCTTCTGAAAACGAGGGCATGGCCAAACCGCTTTTGCTTAAAAACACCGTGTCGCCCAACGACAATGCCTGGCTGGCGATGGGCAAAAACTGGGTAATTGCAAAGTAAATGGCCAGCAACTGCAACAACAGGGGCACATTGCGAAACAGGTTGACGTAGCCCTTGCACAGCGCCTTCAACAGCGGGTGCTGCACCAGTTGCCCCAAGCCGATGAACAAGCCCAACAGCGTGGCCAGCAGCAAGGCGGGCAAGGCCACCTTCAAGGTGTTCAACAAACCCGCCAACAAAACAAACCAGTAAGGCGAATCAAAAACGGCTTGCAGCCAGCCTTCGCTTAAGCCAAAGCCTGCGGGGTCGGTGATGAATGCGAAATCCACTGTGCCGGCCCTAACGCAATGGCGGGGCGTACATCAACCCACCCTCGGTCCACAAGGCATTCAAACCGCGCTCTAGCTTCAGGGGCGATTGCTTGCCCAGATTGGCCTCGAACACTTCCCCGTAATTGCCCACTTGCTTCAACACATTTTCAACCCAGTTGCGCGGCAAACCCAACGGCTTTCCAAGGTTTTCCGAAGCACCCAACATACGTTGCACAGCGGGGTTTTTGCTGTTCAAGGCTTGTTCGATATTGGCTTGGCCCACGCCCAGTTCTTCAGCTTCCAACATGGCGAACACCACCCATTTCACGATGGCAAACCATTCGTCGTCGCCGCGCAACACGGCTGGGCCCAGTGGTTCTTTGGAAAAAATTTCAGGCAACACCACGTAATCATCAGGCTTGCCGCTTTGGCTGCTTTTCAAACCAATCAATGCCGACACATCGGTTGAAAATGCCTGGCAGCGGCCACTGAAAAAGGCTTTGTAAGCGGCCTCGAAGTTGTCGTACACAATGGCTTTGGCCTTGATGCCTTGCGTGCCCAGGTAGGTGGTCAAATTCTTTTCATTGGTGGTGCCCGACTGCACACAAATTTCAGCACCCTTCAGTTCTTGTGCGCTTTTTACACCGAAACGTTTGTGCATCAAAATGCCTTGCCCATCGTAATAGGTGATGGCAGCAAAGTGCACATTCAAGCCAGCATCACGGCTTAATGTCCAGGTGGTGTTGCGCGACAAAATGTCGATTTGCCCGGCCTGCAATGCAGCAAAACGCTGTTGCGAACTTAGCGGCGTGAATTCGACTTTCTGTGCGCTGCCCAACACGGCGGCAGCCACGGCGCGGCACACTGCCACATCCAGCCCGCGCCATTGCCCATCACTGCCCAGGGCGGAAAAACCTGCCACACCACTGCTGACACCGCAACGAACCGCGTCGCGTTTTTTCACTGCGTCCAGCACCGGGCCTGCCTGCGCCACGCTGGTGGATGCAACGAAACACACTAGGCTGCATGCAAGCGTTGAAAGGGCCTTGCGCCAACTCATGATGCGCCACCTTGTTCATACACACTGCTTGCTTTCAGCTGCAGGCGACCCAGGTATTCCTTGATGGCCGTGGTGCTTTCGTCAAGCGCCTGCGGCTTGGGAAGCCATTCCCAGAATTTGCGCTGGTTGGGCAACACGCGAATGTCGGAGCGCACCGGGTACACGGTAAAACCGGCTTTCTCGAACCACAACACGGAACGCCCCATGTGAAAAGCCGACGTAACCAGCGCGATGTGTTTTGCATCAGCGCCCAGCAGGTCGCGCGTTCGCAATGCATTTTCAAAAGTAGTGCGCGATGCCCCTTCAATCAACAGGGCTTGATCGGGCACACCCATGTCGGTCATGAATACTTTCATGCCATGGGCTTCCGCTTCCAGGCGTGGGTCGACTTCAAACACGCCGCCGCTTAGCACCATTCGATCTGCCACACCCTGTTTGTACAGGCGCGCGCCCACCCACAGGCGGTCGCCGGAATCGGTCACGTCAGGCAGGCTTCGCACGCCCTCAAACCGGCCTTCAAGCCCACCACCCAGCACCACAATGGCGTCGACCTGCGCGGGCATGGGGCGACGGCTTTCAAGCACCCGGGCTTCTTGTTCAAGGCTGCCCAGCATTGCATCGCCCACCCAAGGCAGGCTGAATGCCAACAATTGCAGATGGGCCACCAGCAAGCCAAGCGCGCGCCCCTTTCTTCGGCCCAACAGGCCTGCGTACGCCAGCGCGCACAAGGCAAGCCACACCCCCAGGGGGCTTAGCAGCCAGATAGCGTACTTGGTCAACTCAGCGGCCACAGCATTCTCCACATTTGATTTCTTCGAGACATTGTAGACGTACCACCCACCAAGCAAGCAGGCTACACTGCGTTCATTGCCCACTCCTGAACTGAAACCATGCCATTTCCAAACCACCAACTCAGCATGACCGTCTTGATGACACCCGACATGGCCAACTTCAGCGGCAATGTGCATGGCGGGCATATTCTGAAATTGCTTGATCAAGTGGCCTATGCCTGCGCAAGCCGCTATGCGGGCATGTATGTGGTTACTTTGTCGGTCGACAGGGTGCTGTTTCGCCAGCCCATTCGCGTGGGTGAACTGGTCACTTTTCTGGCCAGCGTGAATTACACCGGGAACACGTCCATGGAGGTGGGCATCAAGGTGGTATCGGAAGACATTCACAAAGGCATTGCCACCCACACCAACAGTTGCTTTTTTACGATGGTGGCCATGAACGCAGATGGCACACCGGCAAAGGTGCCGCCCTTGATGCCTGGCACCGCCGAGGAAATAAAACGCGCGGCCAATGCCCAGTTGCGAAAAACATTCCGCAAGGAATACGAAGATCGGATGAATGCGCTGTAGCGTTTAGCCCGGGGGTACGGCTGCGTCCATGTGAAAACCCCACCGTTTCACGGCATCGAGCACCTTGTCGACTTGCAGCGGTTTGGTTAGCACTTCGTTCATGCCGACATCCAGCGCAAGCTGGTGGTCTGCCTCCATCACCCCGGCGGTCAATGCCAGCACCGGTAAATCGACCATTTCCAATTGGGTGCGTATGAACTGGCAGGCTTGCAGGCCGTCCATTTCAGGCATTTGAATATCCATCAGGCACACATCCACACCAGACCTGTTCGCTTTCGACAACAGGTCGATGGCCTGTTGACCCGACTCGGCCAACAGCACTTTTGCACCGTGTGTCTCGAGTATTTTTCTTAAAATCATCAGGTTCAACTTGTGGTCATCCACAGCCAGCACGGTCAAGCCGCCCAAATGCGCCAACTTTGGCTGCTGCTGTCGGTTGACTGGCCGCGCCCGATCGGGGCGACCGCTGGCCACGTCTTTGAGCGCATTCTTCAATGCGCCAAATGAAACCGGTTTCACCAGCACAGCATCAAATTCTTTGCCGAGCGAAAGATCCTGAATATTTTCGAGTTCGCCAGGCTTGACCATCAAGGCAACCTTCGCAGCCTGCGCAACCGGCTGCGTTTTGACCGCCCGGGCAAATTCCTGCACGCTTGTGTCTGACAGGTTTTGGCTAGTGATGTACAAGCGTGGACGGTCGCCCGGCACAGCGGCCAAGGCATCAAGGCCACTGGAATAACCTTTGGCTGCAACACCATACCACTCCATCATTTGCATCAGGCTGTCCAGTTGCGGCTTGAAACCATCGACCACCACCACGTCGTAATCACCCAGCTCGAAACTGCCTTGCGTTTGAGCAATTTTTTCATCAAGGTCCAGCATCAGGGAAAAGGCAAACAGGCTGCCTTGCCCCGGCGAGCTGACTGCAGAAATGGTTCCGCCCATCAACTCGACCAGCTTCTGGCTCAGCGCCAAACCAATGCCTGTACCACCGAAGCGCCTGGAAATGGAAGAATCTGCTTGTGAGAACAACTGAAAAAGCCGTTTCATGGCGGTTGGGTCCATGCCCAGCCCGGTGTCCTGAACAACGAAGCGCAGCATGCAATTGCCAGCTTCAAGCTGGTCCACGGTCAAACTCACTTTGACATGGCCGCTGTCGGTGAACTTGATGGCGTTGCCCGCAAGATTGACCAGCACCTGGCGCAATTTGATTTCATCGCCGATCAGCCGATCGGGGACATTGGATGCCACCGAAATAACAAATTCAATTGGTTTGTCTGCCAGCGCACCAGTCATCAGATCCGCCACCGAATCCAGCAACTGCCGCGTGGAGAAGGGCCGCTTCTCCAGCTCCATGGCACCCGCTTCAATTTTCGACACGTCCAGCACGCCGCTCACCAGATCAATCAAGCCACGCCCTGCGTTTTCAAGCTTTTCCACGAACTCCCGCTGCGTGGTGTCCAGCTGGGTCTGCTTCAAAATATAAGTCAGGCCCACCACGGCATTCAATGGTGTGCGAATTTCATGGCTGATGTTGGAGAGGAAATCACCCTTGGCTTTGCTGGCCGATTCAGCAAGTTCTTTCGCCTGTCGAAATTCTTCTTCCACCCGCCTGCGTTCGGTGATGTTCTGAAACGCTCCGCGAATCATCGCGGGCTGTCGGTTGGGCCCCTCCCCATCATAAGTCACCTCGCCGAATACGTGCACCCAAATCAGATTGCCTTTGTAGGTGAGAAACTCCAACTCGATGTTGAGGTTATTGCCGGTCTGTATGGCCTCATCTATCGCTTTGGACAACTGTTCTGAGGAGTCGCCCGGGTACAGACTCATGACCTCTTCCAGCGTGGGTTGATGCGTAAAGTCCGCCTCGACAATGTTATAGGTCTGCTTTGACCAGATCAGCTCATTGTTGGTCAGGTTTAAGGTCCAGGCTCCCACACCACACATGTGGCCCGCCACCTCAAGCAGGTGGGTGGTTGAGGTCAGTTCCGCGATCCGGTTGTTCAGTTCAATGGCCAGTTTGTCCAGCGCCGCTGCCACGTCGCCGATTTCATCGCCTTCGGGCACATCACAGCGCGCAGCCAAATTCCCGCCTCGCATTTCTTTGGCAACACCTTCAATTCGTTCCAGCGGGCCAACCACGCGGAATCGAATCAGAACCAGCAGCAAAAATGAATTGATTGCGAACAACATGGCAAACGTTCCCACAACCCGTCTGCGCCGCTCGGTCAGTTTTTCCTGATGCTCAGTGGCGACATCCGCGACCTTGTAACTGATTTCGGCCAGTTGCTCTGCCTCCGAAATCAACCGGTCAACCAACATGGCACTTCGGCGACTGTCGAGCAACGATTCATCCTCTGCCACCAGCAGCCCAAATCCACTGAACAGTTCAGCAATCTCAGTGAGCCGATCGTCCAGCCTGACGATTAAATCGCTGCTGTCATCCGAAAGTTGCAGGCGCCCCATTTCATCCACGATGGAATTGTGAAGCAGCCACCATTGCCGAACGTTGGTTTCATTCATGTGGCTGGACACGTTGTGGGTCAACACCAACATACGCGTGGACAGGCGGGAAATATTTCTCGCCACCACATTTTGTTCCTGCATGTCCACGCGCTGCCCGTTAATGGCGTACACCACCGCGGTGGCCAGCACGGTGAGGGCAAACAAAAATATCAAGGCAATTACAACGCCCTGCTTAAGACGCAACAATGGTTTCATGGGTATACATAGTCAGCCGCCTTGGCTGACAGCTTCCTTAACAGACTTGCATCGATATGGTTTAGAAATTCCGGTTCTGCGAGCGACTTGTTCACATGACCTTCCCGCCGGGCCCATCGCGCCTGCCCCTGCACCGTGGTTATCAGGGACTGCTGCAAGGAAAGCTCGAACTGGTAGGTCGGCCACATGATCTTGACGATTTCAGGATCCACCCCGGCACCACGAACCAGTATTCGTTTCGCTTCCTCCGGATTCTTTTTGATAAACTGAATCGCTTCGTTTAAAGCAGCCAACACGGCACTGATCCGGCTGGCCTGCGACGCACGGTATTCATTGCGCGCGATCAGGTTAAAGGCCTGGCTGTACAAACGGGGGGCTTGGCCCAAGGCCACGTCCGGCCCACCCAGTTTCAGCGCTGCATGCCCCCAGGGTTCCCACACGGAAATTGCATCCACTTCACCGTTGACCAGCGCTTTGGCCAATGCTTCCACGCCCATGGGCACAGGAACAATCGATTGGGGATCAACCCCGTGGTACAACAGGAACAAATCCCGGTAATAATGGGACGACGCTTTTTCGACATAGCCCACACGTTTTCCAGCCAGTGATTTAACACCGCCCTGCTGCAACACGCTTTTGCGAACAATAAACCGCATGTCATCCTTGTTGGTCACAAACGTGGCGATCAGGGTAATTGGCGCGGCTTCAAAAACCGCGAACATGAATGGCAGCTCGGTTGAAGTGGCCATGTCAACCCGGCCATCCACAAGTTCTTTCATGCAGCGATTCCCGCCAACACACTCGACCAACACAGGCTCAACTTTGTACTTGGCAAACAGGGCTTTTTCCTTGGCCACAAAAAATGGCAATGACAAAGGCGACTTGGACACTGCAATGCGAGGCTCGGCAGCCACGGCAAACGAGCCAAAACCCGCCCAGGTGCACAGCACAATGGCCAAAATACGGGCGAAAAAAGAGCGAATGCGCATGGGGTGAATGGTGAAGTAAATATTCACCCACGATGCGCCCTTTACACCCGTTCAATCCAAGAAAAAGGAGGCTTTCGCCCCCTTAATTTGCTATTTTACATTTCCACACAATTTAAACAATCCAGGGCGCTTAATTTGATGCCCTTGGTACCCTCAAATTCAAGGCTGGCCCAATTTTAGCCGCTTCGATCTGGCTTCTTGTGAATGGCAATCGCTGCCAGTTTTTCTGTGAATAAGCTTTGGTGTAGTCCTCAAAATTCGGGTTGGCCGGGTCGGTCGACATGGAATAAGTCAACATGGCATCGGCCTGCGGAATGCCGTTGCTGTCCCAGGTCACCGCCTGAATGTAGCTGTTGCCATAAGTTACCTTGTAGCCTTCCGAATTCAAACGGCTAGGCTGGGTGCTCACAATCGTGAAAGCACCTTCCGGGCTGGTGCCACCAAACACGGGAATGTTGCTGGTGTGCACACCCGACCGCTGAATTTCGCCCAACGGCGTGTCAAACGCCACACCGGCAGCCTGCACAGCAAGAATTGCATCGGCCAAGGCAGCCTGGGTAAACGGGTTGGCCGCGTTCAGGCTGTTGGGCGTGTTCACCGGGTTGGTGGCACTAAACCCATTGGTCCAGAAATTGGTGGGCAATGAAACTGGTGTTGGGTTGTCCAACGGCAAATGCAATTGCGGTGCACCCACTGGTGCCCCACCGGGGTTGGCAATGGCACGGCTCCAGAATTCACGCCACAAGTGCGCACCCTTGCTGTCCAGGTTGGCTTTGCCATCCCAGGCCACCAGTGCGGCGCAGGCATCGGCCGATTGAACCGGCATCAGGCCGGTGCTGAGCAACACGGGCGACTGGCAAATGTTGTCCACCACGGCCTGCCGGGCCAGTGTGGCGGAATAGATTTCACTGCTCAACGCAATTTCTTTGAGGTTTTCCTGCGTGAACTTGTCGCCCGCACGGCCATCGGTTCCGGCCAACCTGCGTTCAGCCTGCAAGGTGCACAGGCGTGTGCGCAGGGTGCGTTCGGCATTTTCATCGCCAATAATGCGATCAAAACCAGTCAGGGGTTGCTTGGGGTTGCTTAGCCAGTAACTGTCGTTGCAGTTGGTCACGTAGTCATCGCGCTGCAGGGTGGGCAGGTTGCCCGGGCCGAAAATGCCGGGTGCAGGTGCATCCGGGTCGCTGCCCCATTCGCATTCAGCACGTGAACCATCCAGCACCGGCAAACCGGCGGACAACTGGCCGACCACGCTGTTGAAAGGTTCGGCTGCGCAATCAGCCACTTTTTCATCGGTAACATGCGGCACCACGGTTACATCGCCATAGTAGGCGGGTTTGCCGGGGCCACTGGCCACCGTGTTCACCCAGGGCACGCCCAGTTCACTGCCGTGAAGACCAACAAATTCCTCCAGGGACTTGGCCATGTTCCACTTGGCAAACTGGTTGATCAGGCGGTCGTTCTCCAGGTTCGCATCGCGCAGCGTAAAGGCCATCAACTGGTTCCAGCCCAACACGGGAACACCGCTGGCCTCCAACACCAGCATGGGACCGAATTTGGACCGGTACATGGTGCGTTGTTGCTTGGTGATGCTGCCATCGGCCTGTTTCACATCGATCTCGATGGGCAACTGGATCATGTCGACCATTTCGCCGTCGTACATGTACTGCGTGGGGTTGCCGGGGTTGATCTGCAACTGGTAGAAAGTGAACCGGTAGGCTGTGGACACAGTGTGGCTCCAGGCCACATGTTCGTTAAAACCAATCAACACGGCTGGCACGCCGTAAAGGCCGACACCCATGATGTCCATGGTTTTTTCACCATTCATTTCCAGAATGTTGTGGCTCAAATACAGGCGTTCAGTACCGCGCCATGGAAAGTGCGGGTTGCCGTACACCAGCGATTCGCGGTTCGCCGTGGCGTCTTTGCCAAATGCGTACATGTTGCTGCCAAAGTGGTCTTTGTTCTGCATCGCAGTCAAAGGGTTGGGGGCGCCCTTGAGCAAGGCCACTTGCTGGGCGGTGCTCAAACCCGTCGATGAATCACCTGCTTGCGCGGTGGGCGAAGGCAAACCACCGGGTGGCTGCGCATTGCCAATTTCAGTGACAAACACGGAGCTGCTGGCCAATATCGACAGGCGCACGAAACGGCGATACATGTCTTGCGTGCTGATCGGCGCAAGCCATTCTGCATTGGCGCATGCAGCATGGGCTGGCTTTGTGCTTCCATCAGCCTGCGCGTATTCATGCTCCCCCGCTTTCAGTTCAGCAATATAGCGGTTCACACCCTCGGCGTAGCCTGCCACCACGTTCTGGAAATCGGGAATGGTTTTGTCGCGGGTGCGCTGCCAGGCGTTGCGTACCACGCCGTCTGCGCCCTCTTCCTCATAGGCAAAAATGCTTTTCCAGAAAAAGTCGCTGGCCACGTTGTTGGCCGTTGAGCCATTGGGCTCGATCGTGTAGGTGCCATCGGGGCCGAAGAAGCGTGAACGTTCGCCGCGGATGGTCAACAAGTCCTCGAGAAACACGCACAGGTTGTCTTGCGCAAAGGCATAGCCTTGCCCGTAACCCAAACTGCCGTAGTCTTTCGCGCGAATATGGGGCACACCATAGGTGGTGCGGGTAATGCTGACATCGTATTTCAGGCCCGCGGTTTCGCTTGGGTTGGTTCGGCCATCTGCGCCGCTTAGTGCGGCATCATCGCCGCTACCCAGGCAACCAGCCAGCAGCAGGGCAGCCACCCCACCAGCCAAAGCCAAACGCCCACGCCGCAACGCGGCCTCGTTCTTCAAGACTGTGTTCACTGCTGTCTCCTTGGTTCTAATTCTTGGCACGCATCGGGGCGCGCCTTGTGTAATTGGTACCTCCGAAGGGTTCAATTGGATTGCAAATCAGGGATTTACCGATAACGGTCAGTAAATTGCCGTGCGAAAAAAATCCGGAAGCTTGGTGTAAGCACCGATTCAACACAAGCCCGGAATGGGCCACAATAATGAGCTTCAGACAAGAAACCGAACAGGCTTTTACACCATGCAACCGTACACAAACGATCAAACTGTCGCCCACTTCATTGGCGGGAACACCCTCAGCACACCCGGTGCACGTACAGCCAACGTGTTCAACCCGTCGCAGGGCAAAGTTGCCCGCCAGGTTGAGCTGGCCGATGTGCCCACCGTAAACAAGGCCGTGGAAGCTGCCAAAGCCGCGCTACCCGCCTGGGCCAACAAGCCACCGCTGCAACGCGCACGTGTGATGAACAAGTTCTTGGCCTTGATGAACCAGCACCGCGACGAACTGGCAGCAATCATCACGGCCGAACACGGCAAAGTGTTCACCGACGCGCAGGGCGAAGTCAGCCGCGGCATCGACATCATTGAATTTGCCTGCGGCATTCCTCAGTTGTTGAAAGGCGATTACACCGAACAGGTTTCCACGAATATCGACAACTGGACCCTGCGCCAGCCCGTGGGCGTGGTGGCCGGTATTACGCCGTTCAACTTTCCCTGCATGGTGCCGTGCTGGATGTTCCCCGTGGCCATTGCATGCGGCAACACGTTTGTGTTGAAGCCCAGCGAACGCGACCCCAGCGCTGCAAACCTGATGGCAAGGTTGATGAAAGAAGCGGGCCTGCCCGATGGCGTATTCAACGTGGTGCATGGCGACAAACTTGCCGTGGAAACACTGCTGAACCACCCCGATGTGGCAGCACTCAGCTTTGTGGGTTCCACCCCGATTGCAAAATTCATTTATGAAACCGGTGCCCGCAACGGCAAGCGCGTGCAGGCCTTGGGCGGTGCGAAAAACCACTTGCTGGTAATGCCTGATGCTGACTTGGACCAAGTCACCGACGCCCTGATCGGTGCCGCCTACGGCAGCGCCGGTGAACGCTGCATGGCAATTTCTGTGGCTGTGATGGTGGGCGACGTGGGCGACAAACTAATCCCCAAACTGGCCGCACGCCTGAACACCCTGAAGGTAACGGATGGCATGGATTTGTCGGCTGAAATGGGCCCCATCGTGACCGCCGAAGCCCTGCAGCGCATTGAAGACTACGTGCAGATTGGCGTGGATGAAGGCGCCACACTGGTGGTGGATGGTCGCGGCCAGAAACCTGCCGGGTTCGAAAACGGCTTTTACACCGGCGGCACTTTGTTCGACAACGTAAAGCCCAACATGCGCATTTACCTGGAAGAAATTTTCGGCCCAGTGCTGGGCTGCGTGCGCGTGGCCAACTTTGCCGAAGGCCTTGATTTGATCAACAGCCACCAATACGGAAACGGCGTTAGCTGCTACACCCGCGACGGCAATGTGGCCCGCGAATTCGGCCGCCAGGTGCAGGTGGGCATGGTAGGCATCAACGTGCCCATTCCAGTGCCCATGGCTTGGCATGGTTTTGGTGGCTGGAAGGCCAGCCTGTTTGGCGACATGCATGCATATGGCGAAGAGGGCGTGCGCTTTTACACACGCCAGAAATCCATCATGCAGCGCTGGCCAGACAGCATCGAGAAAGGCGCAGAATTCGTGATGCCCACCTCGAAATAACACCACTTGAACACCGAATTTAAAGCGGGCGCACTGGTCGCATTCGGTGGTTACGCTCAAGCAATTGTGTACGGCATGCTGGCCTTCGCCCCCTTGGGGCAAGCCGGCCTGGCTTATGGCATTTACGCGGGTTTGGCCAGTGCCCTGCTGGGTGGTTTGCTGGGTGCCTTGTTTGGAAAAGCGCCTGTGCAGTTCGGCGGGCCGCGATCTTCAACCGCGCTGATTGTTGCCGGTTCGCTGTTGGGCTTTTTACAAAGCACCAACAATCACAATGAACTGATGCTGCTGCTGGCACTGGAAATTTTGCTGGCGGGCGTATTCATTGCGCTGGCCCAGCAACAAGGCGTGGGCAAGTTGATGCAGTTTCTTCCCGCCCCTGTGCTGATCGGCATGAACACCACGCTGGGCGTATTTTCGGCGTGGAAGTTGATGCCCGCCATGGTGGGGTTTGCGGTGTACACCACCGTGTTGCAGGCAGCACATTCACCCAACCTGTTTTCGCCCGTGGCGCTGGGGGTGTCGGCCATTACCACAGCCGTGTTGCTGTATTTCCGTGCCATACAGCCCAACCCGCTGGGGCTGGTGTATGGCTTGGCCTGTGGCTTTGCCGTTCATGCCTTGTTTCTGTGGGCCTGGCCCGGCGCCCTGCCGGTACAAACCGTGGCTGCGCTGCCCCAACACCCCCTGTGGGCTACTGCACAGGCACCCGGCCTTTACAACAGCATTCAACAGCTTCCGGCGCTGTTGCTGGGCACACCCGGCCTGCTGCTTCAAGTGCTGGTGGGTGCCGCCGTGCTGGCGTTGCTGGTGGTGCTGGAAAGCATGCAATCCATGTTGCAGGTGGACCAGGCCCTGGGCACCCGACACAACACACGCCGGGAACTGAACACACTGGCGCTGGCCAACGTGTTGTGCGGTTTGGCCCTTGCGCTGCCCAGTTCGAACTACTTTTCACGAAGCAACGCAGGCTTGGGCGTAGGCGCAACAAGCCGCCACAGCGAGGGTTGGTACATGGCCCTTTTGGCGACGCTCTTGTTGCTGACATGGCCCATTCTTGCCCAACTGCCTTTGCACATTCTGGCCACCGCCG
>NZ_DAIUBR010000007.1:0-110714 GCF_036846585.1 Limnobacter sp.
TTTCAGCGAATTAAATCAGTTCGGGTGATATCAGCCGAGTGACAGGGTGAACACCGTCACAGCCAAACCGAACCCCTGCGGTCAGACGATCTTGGCGTTGCGGAACAACTGATCAACGGTCAGGCGTGCAAGGCTGCCTTCATCGCGGGGGTCCGTGGATGAATACATGCCAACCTGCAGCGCATCAAGCACTGCAAACAGCCGGTTCACGCTGATGGAACCCGGGTTCTTCTCAAGAGAAGACACGGTTCGCTGGTCAATGCCCAGCCGTTCGCCCAGCTGTCTTTGGGTCAAGCCCAGTTCGCGTCTGCGCGTGCGGATCAGCACGGTGACGTCGCTTAAGTTTACTTTTTTCAGTGCCATATTGTTTCGAATTTGCAATGTAGTTACAGCTTGATGACTGACATTTTTTCCTGTGTCATGTCGCGCATGGTGTGGCCAATTCCGCCCACACCGTAGCCCGACTGCCGACGACCTGCAAACGGCATCCAATCAACGCGGAATGCGGTGTGGTCATTGACCATCACGGCAGTGGCATCAATTTCACGCACACACCGCATGGCGACATTCAACTTCTGTGTGAACACGGCTGCCTGAAATGCCACTGGCAAACTGTTGGCTTGCGCAATGGCATCGCCTAAAGATTCTGTACCGAATACACACACCACAGGGCCAAACACTTCTTGGGTACTTACTTTTGCGTCATGAGGCGGATTGAGCAACACAGTAGGGGCATAGGTGGTATCACCCAGCTTGTGCCCGCCACTGAACAACTGCGCGCCACCGGAAACAGCCTCATTAACCCACTGCTCAACGCGCTTGACTTCATTCGGGTTGACCAACGGACCACACTCGGTGTCGTCAAAAATGGCATTGCCCACTTTCAATTGTGCTGCGCGGTCTGCAATGGCCTGGGCCATAGCTGTGGCCATGTCTTCGGGCACATACACCCGCTGCACGCTGACGCACACTTGACCGGAATGATAAAAACCGCCCTTGACCAGCGCGGGGATCATGGCATTCAAATCGGCGCAGTCGTCTACGATGACAGGCGCAACACCGCCATGTTCCAGCGCGCAGCGCGTGCCGGGGGCCAGTTTGCTTTTAAGCCGCCAACCCACCGCCCCTGAACCAATGAAGCTGAAAAACGCCACGCGTGGATCGGTCACCATTTGCTCGGCTATGTCACTTTTGCAGGGTGCAAAACGACACCATTCTTCGGGCAGGCCCGCTTCATACAGCATATTCACGAAGGCCTTGCAGCTAAGCGGCGTGGCACTGGCAGGCTTCACCAACACGGGGCACCCGGCAGCAATTGCTGGGCCCACCTGGTGCACGATCAGGTTCAGCGGGTGGTTAAACGCCGACACGGCCACCACCGGGCCAATGGGTTCGCGGGTGGTAAACGCCATGCGACCCGCGCCGGCAGCGGTCAGGTCCATGGGGATTTCCGTGCCCGCAAGGTGGCCCAGTTCCTTTATGCACAGTTCAACACCATCAATAGCGCGGGTTACCTCTACCTTGGCGTCCATCAAGGGTTTGCCGCCCTCATTGGCAATTTGAAAGGCCAGTTCATCGAACTTGCCTTGCATCAACTGGGCGGTTTTTTTCAGAATGGCGATGCGCTGGTGCATGGGCAACCAGTTGGCGCGTTTTTTGTGCAGCTGGCTGGCGGTGCTCAGCCAGCCATCGATGGTGGGCCAATCGACCAGTGGCACTTCGCCGATCGGTTTCAGGTCAAAGGGGTTGACCACTTCAAGAATTGATTTGCTCATATCAAACACACCTTGGCTGCAAGTTCGTCGATCAATACTTTTTTGTTCTCGGAATAGTCCACGGGCACGTCCACAATGTGCACGCCACCCGCCTTGAACGCCCGGTCAAATGTGGGCACCAGTTCTGCAGCACTACCCACACGGTGGCCTGTCGCACCGTAGGCTTCGGCGTACTTTACAAAGTCGGGGTTACCAAATTCCAGGCCCCAGTCGGCAAAACCTGCGTGCTCCTGTTTCCAGCGGATCATGCCGTAAGAACTGTCATTCAAAATGGTAACGACCAGGTTCAATTTCAGGCGCACAGCAGTTTCAATTTCCTGGGAGTTCATCATGAAGCCACCATCGCCACAAATGGCCATGACGCGGCGGTCGGGGTACAGCATGGCAGCCATCATGGCCGAGGGCAAACCGGCACCCATCGTGGCCAGCGCGTTGTCCAGCAACACGGTGTTGGGCTCGTACGCCTTGTAATTTCGGGCGTACCACAGCTTGTAAATGCCGTTGTCCAGCGCAATGATGTCTTTTGCGCCCATGGCGCGGCGGGTTTCCGCAACCAAACGCTGGGGAATGACGGGGAAGCGATCGTCGTCAGCACCCTCTTTGATATGCAGCTCCACTTCTTCACGAATGCGGTTGAAGTAGGCCAGGTCGCACACGACTTTGCCGCCAATTTTTTGCGTGAGCTTTTGTACGGAACGGGCCACATCGCCCACCACTTCACACTGCGGAAAGTACACCTGGTCTACTTTGGCAGAACGGTAATTCACGTGAATTACTTTCTTGCCGCCAATTGCCATGAAAAACGGGGGCTTTTCAACCACGTCGTGACCCACATTGATGATCAGGTCGGCCCGCTCAATGGCGCAGTGCAAGTAATCGCCATCGGAAAGTGCCGCCGTGCCCAGAAAATGTGGCGAACCTTCATCGACTACGCCCTTGCCCATTTGCGTGCTGAAAAAGGGAATGCCGGTTGTTTCAATAAACTCCTGCAAGGCCAGGCGTGCCTGTTTGCGGTTGGCCCCGGCACCCAGCAACACCAGTGGCATGCGGGCAGACCGGATCATGGACACGGCCTCGTTCAGCACCACGTCGTCGGCCACGGCATAGTGGCGTTCACCACGCGGAATCACCGACGCGGTGGTAGGTTCTGCTGCAATGTCCTCAGGAAGCTCCAGAAGCACTGCGCCGGGGCGCTCTTCTTCGGCCACGCGAAAGGCTTCACGCACCAATGCGGGAATGTTGTTGCCATGAACAATCTGTTTGCTCATTTTGCAAATGGGCGCAAACAGGTTGACCACGTCGATGATTTGAAACTGCCCTTGCTTGGACTTCTTGATGGGCTTTTGCCCGGTGATCATGATCAGTGGAAATGCACCCAGGTGCGCATAGGCAGCCGGGGTGGTGAAGTTGGTGGCACCAGGGCCCAGGGTGGCCATGCACACGCCTGCGCGGCCGGTCAAGCGGCCGTAGGTGGCGGCCATGAAGCCAGCGCCCTGCTCATGCCGGGTCAGCACCAGCTTGATGCTGCTGTTGCGCAGGCTTTCAACCATGTCCAGGTTTTCTTCGCCCGGCACTGCGAAAATGTGTTTCACGCCTTCTGCTTCAAGGGCCTGTACAAATAAATCAGAAGCTTTGGTGCCGTGGCTGGACATGGGTGTTCTCCAAAAAGGTGAACGCCCAGTGTCTGCCTGTTAGGTTGTAATTTCAATACCCATGTCCAGTCTGCATGGGCTCATGCACAGATCAATCAAGCCACCTTTAGCGCCATTAAACCGGTCCGAATGTGATCGGCGATTCTGGGTTTGACCGTGTTGCCGCAACTGCCGGTCAATACATATTCAGCCGGGTTGAAACGCGCAACACGCATGCGGTACTCTGCGTTCAAGCCGGGGTACAGGGTGTTGTTGCGGCCATTGGGGCTGAGGTACCAGCTGGCACAGCCACTTTTCCACACGGTGTGGTCACTGCGGAAGTCCATCACGTTCACAAACTTCTGTTCCACCTCAGGCTTCACGGCAATGGCTTTCAGTTTGCGCTTCTGGCGCAGCTTGATGGCCTGAATCACGTAGTTGATTTGCGCTTCCGCATAAGCAATTACCGAGGTATGGCCCGGGCCGGTGAACGGGCCTACGAGGAAATACAGGTTGGGAAAACCGGCTGTTGAAATGCCCTGGTAAGCCTCTGATCCGTCTTTCCACTTCTCGTTCAAGCTGGCGCCGCCAATGCCCTTGGTGTCGATGGGTGAACCGGTGTGGCGTACCTCGTAGCCAGTGGCATAAATGATGACATCCAATTCATGCTCAACACCATCGGCGGTGCGAATGCCTTTTTCAGTGATGCAATCAATGGCATTGGTTTCCAGATGCACGTGTTCTTTCTGCATGGTGGGGTACCAGTCGGAACTGACCAGCACGCGCTTGCAGCCAAACTTGAACGTGGGGGTCAGCTTTTTGCGCAGTTCTGGGTCTTTCACCTTGCGAGCCAAATAGCGGCTGGACATTTTCTGGGGCTGAGCCTTGAACATGTCGTACTTCAAAATGAGGAAAGGTGCCGTCAGTTCATTGAACCAGTACACGCCCAGACGGTCCATTTTCATGTTGAAGGGCGCTTTGCGGTTCAGTGCCTTCTCGGCTTCTTCAATGTTGCGGTCGGGGCGCGGCATGATCCAGTTCGCGGTGCGCTGAAACACCACCAGGTTTTTCACTTTGTCTGCAATTGCAGGGCCCACCTGCACGGCTGTGGCACCGGTACCAATCAAGCCAACCCGCTTGCCTTCCAGTTCAACAGAATGGTCCCAGGCAGCGGTGTGCACGGTGGTGCCTTTGAATGTATCTGCGCCCTTGAATTCGGCCACCTTCGGTGCGCTGAAAGGACCAACCGCTGTGACCACATTGCGGGCCTGAATGGTTTTGCCATCGGCGGTGGAAATGTTCCACAAACCGGTTTCCTCATCGAACACCGAGCCTGTAATACTGGTGTTGAACTGGATGTGTGGGTATACACCGTACTTGGTGGCGCAATGGCGCAGGTATTTGTAAATTTCGCCTTGCTTGGCGTAGCTGTTGCTCCATTCGGCCCAAGGCTCGAATGAATAGCTGTACAGGCTGCTTTTTACGTCGCAGCCGCAACCGGGGTAGGTGTTGTCGCGCCAGGTGCCGCCAACATCGTGACCTTTGTCGAAAATCCTGAAGTTGGTTTCACCGGCTTTCAGTAGCTGAATGCCCATGCCCAGCCCAGAAACGCCCGCACCAACAATTGCAACTTCAAGAATGTTCTGTGTTTCTTGTGTCATGGAATGTGTCTCTTCTTTGAATAATTTTTGATGACTTCAGTGTAGGTGCTTGGTGGCAACGGGCGTGAGTGTGAAAAGTGACGACTTTGGAGTCAATTTGGGCCACAACTCAATCGGACTGATGCACAATCAACGCTGGTGGCAACTTTGCAGCAGGTGATTTATGGAATGGTTTCAAGCATTAACAACACTCGCCTTGGGCGGATTGTTCGGTGGCATCCTTGCCTTCTCGGCCTTGTTCGCGCCGCTGGTGTTTACCAAGCTGCCAATGGAACAGGCCGGGCCATTCATACGGGCTGTATTTCCTTGGTACTACCTTTATGTGATCGTTTTTGGTTTTCTCAGCGCTATTTTTGCAGGCCTTGCAGGTGGCGGGTTCTGGGTACTTGTGCCAAGTGCGCTGGTCGGCCTGGCCAGCGTGTACACACGGCAGGTGCTGATGCTTCAAATCAATGAGCTGCGCGACCGCGAACTGGCTGGCGACAAAGCGGCTGGCGCCGAATTCAATGTGAAACACCGCTTGAGCGTGATCATCAACAGTGTGCAGTTGCTGGTGGCAGGCGCAGTGCTGGTGTGCTGGGCATGGAACTGAAAGAACACCCGCAGCTTCGGCTGCTGGAACAAACCACCGTGGCGCAAGCCTACCCGCTGTTTTTCGTGAACTACGCCATGCAGCGTGGCTTTGAAGCCGGGCAGGTTTTAGAACACACCGGGCTAACGCTTGCGCAGCTGCAAGTACCCAATGGACGAATAGCGGCCGCGCAGCACGGGCTGGTGGTGATGAACTTGCTTGCTCTGTTCCAAAGCGAACACATTGCCATTGACATTGGCTTGCAAAGCAGCCTGACCAAGGCAGGTATGATCGGCTTTGGCCTGATGAGCTGTGCAAGCCTGCGAGAAGCCATTGAACTGGGCATTCGTTTTTTACCCACCAAGGTGCCCTTCTACACCATTGACACCAGCGAAGACGAACGCACTTTGGTGTGCCACATACGCGAAGCCATGCCGCTTGAACCCGTGCGCAAATTCGCCATTGAAAATTTTGTGATTGAAGCGTGGCGTTTGTTTGAAAGCCTGTTCAACCCCATGGGCAGCACGCGCGAGGCAAGCGGCATTGAACTGTGGTTCGATTGGCCAGAACCCGCGTACTACGCAAGCTACGCCAGCAGCTTGCCACGGTGTCGCTTCAACGCAGCGGGCAATCAAATTCGAATTCCATCCGCGTGGCTAGACCTGCCCTTGCCCACAGCGAATGCCACCACCGCACAAATGGTGATTCAGCAATGCGAGCAAGAGTTGATTGCGCTGGGCTTGGGTGACAATTTAAGCGGGCGCGTGAAGAACCTGTTGATTTGCCGCGAAGGCCACTACCCACAGCTTGAAGACATGGCCAACACGCTACACATGTCGGTTCGCACACTGAAACGCAAACTGCAAAATGAAGGGCGAAGCTTCACCGATTTGTTGGGTGAAGTGATTCAGCGCGACGCTTGTCTGCTGCTTGAAACAACACGGCTTACCGTGGATGAAATTGCACAACGTGTAGGCTACCAGGACCGCGCAAACTTCACACGCGCGTTCAAAAAACTGACGGGTAAAACACCGAGTGAATACAGGGAATGGGTGGGGCACTCGGGCAATTAAGCCATCAAAAAATGACTCACCAAACCCTGCGCATCCGCATCGTGTGGCAAGCTGACATGGGTAGTACCTTTCACAGTGGCCACCGAAGGCTTGACCGCAAAATGCTGCATCAACCGCAATGAAGAATCATGCGGCACCACCTCATCATTTTCGGCCAGCAACACAAACGTGGGGTTGCGAACATTTACGGCACATTCATTCGATTTGAACTTGCTGCGCAACAACAGCGACACGGGCGCAAGCGGTACCCGGCGCTTGGCAATGTCAATCAGGCTGTCGTATGGCGTCATCAAAACCAGCTTGTGAACAGGCGTGCTGGCGGCCAATTGCATGGCCACCCCAGTGCCCAGGCTACGCCCTATCACCGAAATTTGATTGCGGTCGCACCAGGGTTGCTCAGCAACCCATTTGTAAATTACACGGGCATCGGCCACCAGGTGTTTTTCGATTGGCGTGCCTTGGGAATTGCCATAGCCGCGGTAGTTGAAAAACACCATCGGCATATTCTTGAAGCCCTGCGCCTCGTTGAGCAGCCAGCGAACATCTTCACTGCGCCCGCCAAAATAAATGGCGCAAGGTGCTTTGCTGCCCGCACCACCCATGCCCGCAGGCATGCGAACCCAACCCTCCAGCTCAACACCGGGCGCAGCCTGCAAACGCAGCTCGGTGAATTCGTGCGCGTGGTGGGTCAGTACATCATGGTGCTTCAAGGCCGGGCTGAATATATGCTTTGTTTGACTGAAATACAGGTAAGTCCAGTACGCTGCGAAACCCATGGAGGCTGACAATGCCATGCGTGGCACCAAACGCGGCTCCACCAGGCGTTTTTCTTTTTCTTCGGTGTACTTCATCGCGGCACTTTCTTTACAAAGGGGTTACAGGTCACATACGTTAGTGTATTGAAACCAAATCGTCACAAAGGTTCAAAGTGCTTCGCAAAACCGCGTTAAATCAACGTTTGGAAGGAATTGCCCACATGACCTGTCACAATGACGAGTCATATTTCAGGAAATCTTCCCGGGACGAATTGGGGACACTTCCGTAAGTTGAATGATTAGGGAGAAGAGACATGACGTTAAAAATCACCGCATTGGCGCTGAGCATGGCAGTTGCACTGTCAGCCTGTTCCAAAAAAGAAGAGACCGTGCTGCCGGAAACTTCGGCACCTGTTGAACAAGCCGCGCCGCAAGCCGTGGTCTATGTAACCCACCAAGACGGCCCTGTGACTATTTATTCACTGGCCGACTACGCAAAAATTGGCGAAATAGCCGTGGGTGAAGGTGGCCGTGGCGTGGGCTTGACTGACGATGGAAAATTGTTGGTGGTGGCCGTAAAAGAAACAAAAGACCTTGCCATCATAGACACTGCAACCAACCAGGTGGTGCGCCGCATACCGGTAGGTATTAATCCCGAATTCGTCCGTGTGCTGGGCAAGCTGGCGTTTGTTGCATACGAGCCTTCAGCCAAAGGCGGCCCACCCCCAAAGCCCGGTTCAGCTGAGGCCAAAGCACTTGAAGAAGAACGCGAGGAAGGCGATGAGCTGCCCGCACAAGTGGCAGTAATAGATTTAGTGAAAGGCGAGAAGATCAAGGAGATAACCGCCGGGTTTGAGACCGAAGGCATTGAGTTTTCCGCCGATGGCAAACACATCATTGTGACCAACGAGGCCGATGAAAATGTATCGGTACACGACATTGAAACTGGCGAGAAAATCAAACAGATCGACACCGAAAGTTATGGCATTCGCCCACGCGGTGTGAAACGTTCACCCGACGGTGAGCAGTTTGTAGTCACGCTGGAATACGGCAACAAAATGCTGATTCTGGACAAGGAATACAATGTGGTGAACGAGGCACCCACAGGCGAAGTGCCCTACGGCGTGACCTACAACCGCGATGGTTCTGAAATTGTCGTGGCACTGGCACGTGGCAAAGCCATTCAGGTATTTGATGCAAAAACGCTGGAACTGAAACGCGAAATGCCCGTGGGAGATCGGTGCTGGCACTTCAGCTTTACACCCGATGACAAACAGTTGATTGTGGCCTGTGGCCGCAGCAACAATATTCTGGTGCTGGACTACGCAAGCGGCAATGTGATCAAAGATATTCCCGAAGGCAATATGCCCTGGGGCGTTATGGTTGCTCCGAAATCGGTTGGCTCACTGGATATTCCTGGTTAATCGGCAAGCAAGTAGCACTGGCACTAATTAATTTTTGTGAAGTGACTACGGTGGTTCTACTAAACAAAAAAGGAGTCTGAAAACGACTCCTTTTTTGTTTTCAGATTTTTTTAAACCCATGTACTCCTAAACGAATTTTCAGCGTTAATCAATGAAACGGTTGCCTTGACGCAACACATTCAAATAGTAAAACGCCCCTTGGGAGTTACATATGAGACGCGTATTCAATGTAATTGAATCAAACACCCCTGCCGTTCACGTTCAATTTAAAACCGCACCCGCAGACTGCGTGCCATCGATTCAACGCGAATGGGCCGAGGCCCTGCGTTGCGACTTCGGCCGCACCCGCGAAGCCATGCTTTGCAAACTTGCAGAAACCACGCAGGAACTGGTCATCAGCTACCCGAACGACCCAAAAATTCTGCTCTGGAATGGTGTGGTATTAACAGGCTATGCAAAGTCGCTGGGCGGCCTGGCCGGGCTTGCGTTGCTAAAGCGTGCGAAAGCATCGCTTGAACGCGCAATAACGCTGGCACCCAATGACGGTGCAGCTTATCTGTATTTGGGTTTGCTGTACGAAAGTACGCCAGAATCGCCCTACGGGTTTGGCGATGAAACCTTGGCCAGAACCCTTCTGGAACAGGGTTTGGCGCTGACACTGAACACGCCGAAAAAGCGTTTGCGGAGAATGGGTGCGCACTGAAGCAACCCCAAAAAAAGGAAAGCCGACTCTGCACAGCTTTCCTTTCTTGCTACAACAACTGTCAAGAAATTAACGGTTGGCGATGTACATGGTGATTTCAAAACCGAAACGCATATCTACAAATTGTGGGGTGGTCCAGCTCATGTCTACTTCTCCAAGTTTGTTTTATTAAATCGGCGGCTTTGTGCTGCCATGTAAAAAGCATACCGAACACAGCTCAGGAAATTTGCCCGACCTTCATTGCGTGAAGGACGGCGTGGTCAATCCCCACCCGATTGCAAGCTTGGTCAGCTCAATGTCGTTGCCCACATTCAATTTCTTTTTGATCTGATAATGAATGTTGTGAATGGTTTTTGCACTCAGGAACAACAACTCGCCAATTTGCTCGGCAGACTGCCCGGCCACCAACAGGCACAGTACCTCGAATTCACGACTGCTTAGTTCATCAAGCCCACCGCGATTGTCGCGAAGCCTGGAAAGTGCCATCAAACGAGAAAGGTCAGCGCTCATGAACGTGCGCCCGGCCAGCACCTCGCCGATGGCACGCAACAACACCTCGGGGCGACTGCTTTTGGTGACATAACCCTTCGCACCCGTGTCCATGCAGGCACGCGCCAGCTCAATTGAATTGTGCATGGTGAACATCAGGATCTTCGCATCGGGCCATCGCCCCAGCACCCGCTGAATCAAACTCAAACCCACAGGTTCAGGCATGCTGATGTCGCAAATAATCAAACCCGGCAATTCCTTTTGACAGGCTGCATAGGCGTCTTGCGCATTTTCTGCTTCATGCACCCGCCTGAACCCGCCCTGGGTTTCCAGCAAATGCCGATAACCCGCGCGCACCACCGCATGGTCGTCTACCAGCAAAATTGTGGCCTCGGTGTTTTGCATCATGCTTCCTTCAATTCAAAACGGGCTGAAACCAAAAACAGGCCCGCACTGGCCTGCGAATGAAACACCCCGCCATGCACCCGAACCCGCTCGGCCAACAGGTTCAGACCCATGCCCCCCGAGGGCACGCGGTGACCCTCCTGCCCTTTCGGCTTGCTCAGGGAATTCTCGATTGTCAAATCCAGCACCTTGCCAGTTCGGCTTAAACGAACATTCACGGCAGAACCCTCGGCAGCATGCCGCCTTACATTGGCCAAACACTCCTCGACAGTTCGGTACACACACAATGCCCTGTCTTTGCCCAGGCTGCTTAAAGCCGCGGCATCCAGTTGCAGGTTCACCGTCCAGCCGCTGCCGGAATTGATTTCCCAACGCGTACACAAGTCTTGAATGGCCATGCCAAGGTCGGCGCCCTCTAGCACGGGCGGGCACTTGTTCACCAAGACCGCCCGCATGCGCTCGAATGCACCTTCAATTTGTAGGTCGATTTCTTCCAGCTTTTCTTGAACCTCTGGCTCGCCGTGCTTTAACTGCGCACGCAACTGCGCACAGTTCACGGCGATCAGACTCAAAGACTGCCCAAGATCTGCGTGCACCAGGTGGGCCAATTCCCTGCGCTCTTCTTCCTGAACATCGAGCAACTTCATCAACAATTTGCGCCGGGTCTGCGTAAGCCGCCACAAACGCTCATTCAAACGGTTCACGCCCTGCGCAATGCGACCAAATTCCCGGGGCTGTACATCGGGCAATTGGTCTGGGGGTGGGCTGTCTTCTGAAATGGCAATCGAATCGAGTTTCTCAACCAAAGTAGCGGCGGGTTGCAATGCGCGGCCAATCACAACATAGGTGAGCGCAGCCAGGCTGGCCACAATCAACGTGCTGAGCAGCAGCAAATCGCGCAGGGTGTTCCAGAATTTGGTCAACACCAGTTGAGGGTCGGCGGTAATGTGCAGTTCACCGAAAGGCTGCCCCCACAAACCCACCGGCCTGGGTTCTGACTGTATTTGAACACCCAGCAGTTTCATGAGTTGTGCCTCAACCGGGTGCCCGGTCTGCTTCTCGCACCCTTCCTCGCGAACCTGGCCATTCCAGCCCTCGTAGCGAATACAGTACGGCGCCAGTTGCAGGCCGTACTGACTGCCCACCAACACGGGCGAGCCTTCAATCTCGGGGTTGATCTGCCGCCGGTACATGGAATATTCAACCATTTCATGCAGGCGTGTTGCGTCGCTGGTCAAGGCCTCGTCCACCTCATTGGCCGTTCGCAGCACCACATAGGCGGAAATAATCACCCAGCACAACAGGCCCAGGGTGATCATTCGTACCAGCAAGTAGCGTTTCAGGTTCATGGCAAGTGGATTCGATGTTTTGAATACACTACTGCAATTTTCTTGCCTGTCCTACCCAGTGACACCTGTTTCATGAACTTCAACACCCCCGGTACTGGAAATACCGGGCTACGCCAGGGAATCGGTTAACGCGGATCGCGGCCTTCTTCTTTTCCCGCAGTGATCCAATGATGAAGCGCGTCCCCGAAGCCTAGCGCACCGTATGCCTGCTTCAGGTCAGGGTAACGATTCATGTAATTTTGCACATTGAAATTTGGGCTGCCCACACGGCCCTCGCCGATGCCGTTGTTTAGCCAGTGATTAATGGCGCAGTGCAAGTCGCCCATGCCACATATTTGCACGATGTCGGGGTAAGTGGCCCGGTAAAACACGGGATCAAACTCAAAGCTACCTGCGCGGCCTTGGTAAATCCCATAATCCCGCCAGTGGGTGGCCATGTCCATATTGGCCTGCACCACGTCAGGGTGAGCATCATAGTAGTAATCCCAATCAAACACCGAGGCGGCGAAAATCGGGTCCGGGCCCTTCTTGTGTTTTTTCTTTTTCTTGCCCAACTTGGCTATGGCGTTGCCCGCATCATTGAAAGCCTTGGCCGCGGAATGGGTTGCTGAGTCGGCTACCTTGCGTGCCGCGTTTTTCGTTTGCTCGTATTGCACGCGCACGGCTTCAGCCTGCTGTTGTGCCAGCGCCTGTGCCAACTGCGCCTGTTGTTCCGCCTCTTTGGCCACACGTTGTGCCTCGGCAGCTGCTGCATTGGCTATTTTGTTCAATTCAGCCGTAGCAGCTGTGGCTGTGTAGCCCCCCAAGTGGGCAAACTCGGTCGAAATTTTTCGGTAAGCAGCTTCCAGTTCCTTGCCAATACAATTCTGGATTTTCGAAGGGTCTACATTTACCCCACCGTGCGCATCAAACACATCTGCCAAATTGGTGGTGGGCACAATGGCCAGCTCACCTTTAATCTCAAACGGATTCACGCAGGTGGCATTCACCGAAATACGCATATTGATGGGGCCATGCGCAACCTCCACCTTCTGCCCGGCAATATTGCCAATCATGGCAATTTCCTGCTTGTCTTTGTTGATCAACCAGGATTGAGCCATGTAGAAATCGAGTGGGCCCAGTGGTCCAATCTTCAGCCTGATTTTTTTACCCACTTCTGCACTCAAGCCTGAAAGCCCGGCGGTGCCCTGCATCCACCCCATTTCCTGCCCCATCACCTTCACATTGCCTGCGGCGTACATGAAGGGGCCATCTTGGGCCAGGGGGCCAAGCACCAGAAAGTTGAAGTACTTGTTGTCATCCGGAAATGGCTTGGTGCTGTCACCGAAAACATAAGCCGGTGCCGGGTTGGGGTTGCCCATCTGCATAACAGACAACGGTTTGACCATGGTCAACAAAGCGCCCTTGAACGAGTCAATGCCCTTGATGAAACCGCCACCATATTTTTTCAACCGTGGATCTGGCGAAGCCATGGCCACCATCACATGCGCCGCGTCTTCCATAGTGAAGCTTTGGGGGGTCGACATGCGAAAGCTGAAATCGGCCAGGTCCATGCCACCTGCAGGTGTCAGTGGGGTTTGAAATTGCATCAGCACTTTTTTGTCTTTGGCACCACTGAAGTACGCATTGCCCTTGTAGCCAAACGTCAATGCGTTGTTCAAAAAGAATGTGGCATCGGTCAGCCGCATTTGCGGCAAGCCCATTTTTACAGCAGCCCCAGGGCCAAACTGAAACTCTACGAATGCCTCGGGTTTCAGCGCGTCCATTCCGGCTTTCTTCATGGTGTCCCCGTGGGCAACCGCATCGGCCGCACCGGCACCTGCGCCCGCACCGGCCGTCAGGTCAGTGGGAATAGGCATTACCACCGCAGCACGCATCAGCATGTTGCTGACATCAGCGCCCAAGCTGGCCATGGCCAGTTTGAAAGCACCGCCCACATTGGCACGTGCAGCCAATTGCACACCGCTTGAAAATTCCAGCGAATTCACATTGAAGTATTTTTCACGCACCACATCGCGCAGGGCTTGCGGCATCTTGACCACATCCAATGCATAGTCAGTGGTAGAAATCGAAATCATCGGTGTATTTAGCGATGTCTGACCCAACACCTCTTGAACTTTTTTACTCAGAATGGCGGGCATTTTGACCGACTTGTCCACCACCAACAGCAATGTTTGCTGCGATTTTCCGCTGGTGAAAAAGTAGAGCTGCAAGCGGCCCGAGCGGGTCATGTAACACCCCGTCAAATTGTTGCCACAACTGGTTTCCTTCAGCGATGCAACCATGCCCTGCACATCGTCCTTGATTCCCGCAATTGGCAAACCATGCAGCATCTTTTTCAGGCTTGGCGTTATTTCAGGGGCACCTTTCGCGTGCGTAGGCTGGTAAATTGCGATTGCACTTGCCAAAAGAGCCGCTGTAACAAACCAGCTTTTCTTCATGCGCACAAACCGGGTCTTACCTTCTTGTTTTTCCTGTTCCATCCGCTATGCTCCAAAAAAAGGAGCCCTGATTATCAATGCGCATACGCACGAAGCATCTAGAGAGGAAGGGAACTTTCCCATGACTTAGCACTCTTTAACGAAGAGTGCTAAAATTGACCGGAAATTGGTTCATTCATTCGGAGATAACCGCAATCATGACCGCCACTGCATTAACTCTTGCTAACACCCGCGCCACTGGCAGCAGCCTGGCCGTGCGCGACCCATGGGCGCTGGTGGCCCGTGGCCCGCTTGGCAATCTTGATGCCTACATTTCGGCCACCCACCAAATCCCGATGCTGACGCCTGAGGAAGAAGTTGATCTGGGCGAACGCCTTCAGCGCGACAACGACCTGGAAGCAGCCCGCCGCCTGGTGCTTAGCCACCTGCGGCTGGTGGTTGCAGTGGCACGCCAATACCTGGGCTATGGCCTGCCCCACGCCGATCTGATTCAGGAAGGCAACATCGGCCTGATGAAAGCCGTGAAGCGTTTCGACACCACGCGTGGCGTACGCCTGGTCAGCTTTGCCCTGCACTGGATCAAAGCTGAAATTCACGAGTACATCATTCGCAACTGGCGCATGGTCAAAATGATCACTACCAAGGCGCACCGCAAGCTGTTTTTCAACCTGAACAGCTTCAAAAAATATGGCCAAACGCTTTCGCCCGACCAAATTCACGAGGTGGCCGAGGAACTGAATGTTCGCCCCGAAGATGTTTCAGACATGGAACGCCGCATGGCGGGCCATGAATTCAGCCTGGACCCTGTGATCGACGTAGACAGCGAGGAAAGCAGCTACAACCCCGTGCGCTACCTGGCCGCCGAAGGTGCCGAACCCACCGAGGTACTGGAAGGTGCCAGCATGGAGCGCCTGCACAGTGAAGGCCTGGATGTGGCGCTGGCCAGCCTGGACGAACGCAGCCAACGCATTATTTCCAGTCGCTGGCTGGCTGGCGAGAACGCCAAAACCCTGCACGACCTGGCCGCCGAGCTGGGTGTGTCCGCAGAACGCGTGCGCCAAATTGAAACCCAGGCCATGAAAAAAATGAAAACCGCCCTTCTAAAATACGAGAATGGTGAAGACTGAGCAAAACTTGTAATCATTTTGGGTGAAAACTGACCTACACTAAGGGCTTGGCGACAAGCCCTTTTTTATTGTCCACTACAAAAGCCACCACACCATGATTGAAGTTCACCACCTGGAACATTCACGCTCGCAGCGCATTATCTGGCTGCTCGAAGAACTGGGCCTGCCCTACAAGGTAACGCGCTACGCCCGCGACGCAAAAACCTACCTGGCCCCGCCCGAACTGTTGAAAATCCACCCCTTGGGCAAATCGCCGGTGATTACCGATGGGGACATCACGGTGGCCGAAAGCGGTGCAATCGTGGAATACCTGATCGACAAGGCCGGAGGCGCCAAGCGCCCCGCAGCCGGCACACAGGCTCACCGCGATTACACCTACTGGATGCACTTTGCCGAAGGCACCGCCATGCCCCCGCTGGTCATGACGCTGGTGTTCAACAAAATCGAAAATGCCCCAGTGCCCGCACTGCTCAAACCCATCGTGCTGCCCATTGCACGCGGTATTTCAAAGCAGGTTAAAAACAACTTCATTAACCCGAATCTTGAAAAACAATTCGCCTACATTGAAGGCGTGCTGACCAAGAATGAATGGTTCTGCGGCAGCGAAATGACAGGTGCCGATTTCATGATGAGCTTCCCCCTGGAAGCCGCCATAAGCCGCGCAGCGTCGATCAACAGCATGCCGAAAATTGCGGCCTACGTAAAACGCATTCACGCCATGCCCAGTTACAAAAAAGCACTTGAAGTGGGTGGGCCCTACAACTACGCTTGATCAACATGAACGCAGCAACAGAATCGCTGGAACAACTGGCAACAATCACCTCGGCTATCGGCAATGTGCAGCTGATTCGGGATGGCTTCTTTCTGCCTGCCCAAACGGGAATGATTCTGTTGCCGGGCGACCGGATTGTCAGCGGCCCAAACGCCAAAGCGGTGATCCAGTTCACAGGGGTAGACAATGCGTTGGTGATTGAAAACGACGCCGCAGCAACCTTCAATCTTGAAGTGCTTGAAAACGATCAGCCCCCGCAATGGATCGCAACAGACATGCTGGGCGAAGGTGTTTACTTCGAAGATCAGGCTGCAATTGAAACCACCGCGGCCACCGAGGAAAAAAGCAACATCTTCGGTCTGTTTACCACTAGCACAGAAGGTGATTCCACCGGTTTTCCTGTGCTGGAAAGCGTCGCTTTTCTGGGTGCCACCGCAGCCATATACAGCGACAACGAAAACAACACCACCACGGAAAGCAACACCAACGCTGCCGAATCGGAAACACCCAACAACCCGAACCCACAACCAACGCCAGAACCTGAGCCTGAGCCTGAGCCGGACCCCCAACCCGAACCGGAACCTGAACCAGACACGTTTGGCCCGATTCCCTTGGGCTCATTGCCCCTGCCAGAACAAATCAACGACCCACAGCAAACATTGCTCGCTATCAACTTAGTCTGACACGAAACGATCAGTTCCATTTACACGAAATAAGCATTGGTTCTGCACAACGGAATAAGAAATGTGCATACAACTATGCGTCGCGTGGATATAGCAATTGACTGAATAAGATGCGTATTTGTGTAATTGCAGCAAAGGACGCTTTGAATGACTGACAGCGAACGCTTCGAACTTGATTTCTCCGAAGCCAAAACGATCCCCATCGACTTGTCAAATACACGCATTGCTGAACCGGGAGCCGCCCACAGGTTGGCCAACATTTGGAGCTTTTCCGCGCCGCCCGGGCACAACAATGCCAGCGGCCCGTGTGCCTTGGGCACAGTGCTTCACTTTTACGGAATTGGATGGAACCACCTGCCGCGGGAACAAAATGGTCGCCCCGTGAACGATCCGTTTGTTGAAGAATTAATACGCTGGAGCAACACACCGAACTTGCTTAGCGGCAGTTTGGGTACTTCGCCCGCCATGATGCTTGCAAGCCTTCACAAAGCCGAACTGAACGCGAACTGGTACGCAGGCAACCCGAAGGAACAGACAATGCAATTGATTGAAGATGAAATTCGCTTGGGCCAACCAGTGATTGTTTTGATTAACCACGGGCCTTCCGGGCATCCCCTGCTGCTGGAATGGCAGGTGGCATTCCAGATCGAAGACAACATGATTTGGACAAAGCACTGTGCTGGAAGGAACGCTGAAAAACGATGGCCGATTGAGAAATTTCTCAATAGCCTTGAAATGGACCTGCCCCAGCTAAGCGGCAGCGTCATCACCATTCAAAAAGAATAATCACTTGCCGTCGAGAATTTGCGCAATATCGCTGACCACAGGCGCGGAATCGGCATTGTGGCGTACCAGCAAACGGGCGCGGCCCTGCTGGTCAAACACATAGCTGGCCGACGTGTGGTCCATCAAGTAATTGCCAGGGCTACTGCCCTCTACTTTGCCTGCGAACACGCGCAAGCCAGCCAGCAAGGGCTTTAATTCTTCAGAAGACCTGGCGGTGAGCGCATCAAAAGTGGGGTTAAACTGGGGTACATAGTTGCTCAGCAATTCGGGGGTATCGCGTTCAGGGTCAACCGACACAAACAACACTTGCAGGTTCTCGCCTTTCTCGCCCAGCCTGGCTTTTACCTCGCTCCATTGCTGCATGGTGATTGGGCATACGTCGGGGCAATGGGTGTAGCCGAAAAACATAGCCACCACCTTGCCCTTGTAGCTTTCCATGGTGCGCTCGGTGCCCGACAAGTCTTTCAACTTGAAGTTGGCCACCAAGGCTGAGCCCGTGATGTCGGTGTTGGTAAAACTGGCTGGCCCCACATTGCATGCGGCCAACAAAACCACCACACCCAACGCTGAACCGCGCACCACTTTTTGAAACTTCTTGAACATGCCAGCTACACCATCACATAGTGATCGACCAACAAGGCCGCAAACAAAAACGCCAGGTAGGCGATGGAATACGTGAATGCCTTTTTGGCCAGAGCATCGCTGTAATTTTTCCAGATTTTGTAACCGTAGCCGATGAAAATAGCATTCAAAACAACAGCACAGACCAGGTAAAGCAGCCCGCTCATTTTCATGGCGTAAGGAATGGCTGTGGTGGCCGCCAGCATGATGGTGTACAAAAACACATGGAACTGGGTGAAAGCCGCCCCGTGGGTTACAGGCAGCATGGGCAACCCGGCACGCGCGTATTCCTGTGTGCGGTACAAAGCCAAAGCCCAGAAGTGCGGGGGCGTCCACACAAAAATAATCAGGAACAACACCAAGGCTTCGGCCGACACGCTATTCGTAACTGCAGCCCAACCCAGCACAGGTGGCATGGCTCCGGAAGCACCGCCGATCACAATATTCTGCGGGGTGTTGGGTTTCAACAGCAGGGTGTAAATAACGGCATAGCCCACAAATGTGGCCAAGGTCAGCCACATGGTCAGCGGGTTCACAAACACGTATAAAATCCACACACCGACGCCACCTACCATGCTGGAAAACACCAGCGTTTGGACGGAATTCAATTCCCCACGCGGCAGGGGGCGCGCGCGCGTGCGTGCCATGGCTGCATCAATTTTCTGCTCCACCAGACAATTGAATGCTGCCGCTGCGCCAGCAACCAGCCAAATACCCAAGGTACCGGCGATCAGCACCTGCGCATCGGGCAAGGTGGGCGTGGCCAAAAACATGCCGATCACAGCACAAAACACGATCAAGGCCACCACACGTGGTTTGGTCAATGTCCAGTACTGCTTGGCGACGTGGAGAAATCCACTCGCGGCTTTGGCTTTGTCGGCTTTTGTTGGTGCTGATGGCATGGTGGGCCTTATGAAATTCGATGGCGATTGCCCGCAACCCGATAGTTTACCAAGATCAGGGTGACCAGCAACAGCGCTGCCCCCCCATTGTGCGCCACTGCCAACCACAATGGCAATTGGAACACCACGTTGCCAATGCCCATTGCGATTTGCAATGCAAGCACTGCTGCCACTTTAATGGCCAATGGTTTGGTGCCCGGGTTGCGCCACAAGGCAAACGCTAAAAAGCCCAAAATGGCTGTAACCACCAACGCGCCCACGCGGTGAATAAAGTGAATGGCGGTGAGCGAAGCCACATTCAAAATGTCCCCATTGGGCGTTTCGCCCAGCTCGCGAACAATGTGAAAGGCGTGATCAAATTCCATATGCGGCCACATGCTGCCGTGGCAACTCGGGAAATCAGTGCACACCACCGCAGCGTAGTTGGTGCTGACCCACCCTCCCAGAATAATTTGGGCAATAACGGCAAGCAAACCCAAGCGGGCCAACAACCGCAGCTTACGGACATCTTGAACCGGTGCAACGGTTCGCGCAGGGCTTGTTTGGCGCAGCCACAACCAGGTCAACATGCCCAGGATGGTCATGCCGCCAATCAAGTGCCCGGTCACAATGGCGGGCTTAAGCAGCATGGTCACGGTCCAGGCCCCGAATGCACCTTGAAGGCACACTGCAAAAAACAGCCAGGTTGCCAAGGCAGGCGATTGTTTTAACTCGCTGCGTTTTTTCCAGGCCAACGCCATGATGCCAATGATCAGGATTCCCAGAAATGTGGCCACATAACGGTGCACCATTTCTTTCCAGGCTTTTGGAATGGACACCGGGCCATGATCGCCACCCTGTATTTGAACAGCTTCGGCAATTTCCTCGGCTGCATGGGTCGGCGTCAGCTTGCCGTAGCAACCGGGCCAATCTGGGCAACCCAGGCCCGCGTCGGTCAAGCGCACAAAGGCGCCCAACATGATCAAAAGAAAGGTTAGAACTGTGGTGAAGGCGACCAAACGTTTGTAACTGCTCATGCTGCTCTCTTGCTTATCCAATGTTCGAAGCCCACAACAGGCGGCTTACGTCTTTGCGAAACTTGTCGAACTCAAGGGTGTGGTTCGGCGGAAACCGCATCATCACATGGCCCAGCGGGTCGGCCACAAACACGTGGTCTCGCACGGTGCCAATGTCGCCACTACCTTTGCTGCCCACAATGCCCTGCTCCAGCGGCAGCCAGCTTTTCAACTGCTCTTCACTGGCACGCACAAAATGCACGTTGGGAAACTGGCGCAACAGAAGGGTTTCCAGGGGGGCATCATCGGTCACAAACACCACGCGCTCAATGCGCCCCTGCTCCTTTCCCTTGGATGCGCGGGCCTGGCGCTGGAAATACAGCGTGTTCTGGCACACTGCGTCGCACTGGCTGTTGATGACCTGAATCAGCACCCACTTGTCTGCAACCTGCTGCATGGTGAAATCGTCACCATTGATGTTCTTGAATACGTCGGTGGACACATTCACCTGCGGGTCAAGAATAGTGCCGTAGTTGTTGGTGCCATCGGGCTTGTTGAAAAAATACAGGTAAAAGGCCGCCACAATGGGCAGTGCACAGGTGAGAAACACCAGCAGTAAGGTGATGCGGCTCTTGTTCAGCTTCGCTGGCGCGTTGGCTGCATTCATGTTTTATTTCCCTTGTAAAACTCGCGATATACAAAAAACAAAGTCAACAGCACCAACACCGCCGACATGGCAAACCACTGAAAGGCATACCCCTTGTGCTTGGCCACCTGTTCCTGCAGGGGAACGGCAACATGGTAAAAACCATCCACCTGTTGCGCTGTTTCAGGCTGTGCTTTCGTTTGAACGGTTTGCGCAACCGGCTGCAGGGTCACTACAAAATTGCTGACTGACTGCCCTGCCAGCTCGGCAAACTTGTCAACACTGAAATTCGACCACACCTGAAAGCCGTTGCTTTCTTCCACATAAATTTCATCGGCACTGCCCAGATGCAAGCCACGCAGTTCAGCCGATTGGGCAAAACGCGGCAAAATGGTGCCACGCAATTCAACAGGTTCACCACCCCCGGCAGAACCCGACGGCATACCGGGTGCGCGCCGTGGATTGGCAGGGTCGCGCAACAACAGGCCGCGATCAACCGGAATCAAAAAACCCGCACCTTCTGGCTGAAAACCCTGCACCACCTGCACAGCCGGGCGACCATTGATTTGACGATTGTCTATGTATATCAGGGCTTTGGCATCGAAGGTGCCCCGCAGTTCAATTTTCCGGTAGGACAAATTGTCCAAGTCCAGCCGTGCACTGGCTGGCGAAATCGGCGAAGCCGCCAAGGCACGCGCCTGTACGTCAAACAGCGCCTGCTTTTCCTGTGCACGGCCCGTTTGCCACTGCCCCAAACTAAAAGTGAGCCACACCAAAGCCGCACCGATCAACACGGTAAAGGCAAGCTTTGTCTTGCCGGGTGAATTCACTGCTTTAACCATGACATACTTCCGGATGTGTGTTGTACACGGTTGGTTTTTGAAGGGTGTTCATCATGAAGTTGATCATTGGCCTGGCATTTCTGGGCATTCTGGCAAGCTTGGGTTCGGCGCTTTTTTTTCTGATGAAAGACAAAAGCAAATCGAGCCGCACTGTGAACGCATTGACCATGCGTATCGGCTTGTCCATTGTACTGTTTCTTCTCATCCTCTTTTCCTGGTACATGGGATGGATTGAATCCACAGGTATTCGATAAATTCAAAACTCAAAAAAAAGCCACCGGAAATGTTCCAGTGGCTTTTTCCATTGTTGTTCCCAGCGGTGCTGGCTTACAGCCAGTAAACCACCACATACAGCCCCAACCACACCACGTCAACGAAGTGCCAGTACCAAGCGGCCGCTTCGAACGCAAAGTGGCTTTGCGGCGTGAAGTGTCCCTTGATGCAGCGGATCATGATGAAGAACAGCATGATGGCACCAATCGTCACATGGAAACCGTGGAAACCAGTCAACATGAAGAAGGTTGAACCGAAGATACCGGAAGTCAGCTTCAGGTTCAGGTCTTGGTAAGCATGAATGTATTCATATGCCTGAAAGCCCATGAAAATCGCACCCAGCAATACAGTCAAGGCCAAACCACCGATCAACTGACTGCGCTTGTTGGCGATCAGTGCGTGGTGTGCCCAAGTCAGGGTCAAACCTGATGTAAGCAACAAGGCTGTGTTGATGGTTGGAATGGGCCATGGGCCCATGGTCTGGAATGCATCAATGGTGCCAGCAGGGCCGGTGTTGGGCCAATTGGCAGTGAAGTCAGGCCACAGGAAGGCCTTGTTGTCGATGTCGCCAAGCCAGGGCATTGCAATTTGACGCGCATAGAACAAGGCGCCAAAGAATGCGGCAAAGAACATCACTTCGGAGAAGATGAACCATGACATGGACCAGCGGAAAGAAATGTCCACGCGATCGCTGTACTGACCGCTTTGGGATTCGCCAACTACGTGTTTGAACCAACCGGTCAACACGTAGATCAAAATGGCCATGCTGAGCGCAAACGATGCTGGCCCCCAGCTTACTCCGTTGACCCATTGCGACATGCCCAAAACGAAAAAGAACATGGCAACCGCGCCAAGCACGGGCCAGTGGGACAACCCAGGCACAAAGTAATATGGTGCATTCGCACGCATGGTGGTTTCTCCTATTTCTTTAAATTTAAATGCTTCAATACTTCGAAGGCAGGTTCCGTGCTGCTTATGCAGAGCCCACCACATAATTCACCAAAGCCAGCAGGCCCAGCACAAACACTGCAGCTGCAAGCACACCAACAACAATGACGTGAATGGGGTTCAAATTCTGCATGTCTTCGGAATGGCTTTTGCTCTTCCGGACACCAAAAAAGGACCACAACACAGCCGACAGGGTTTGCAAAAAAACAGCCTTGTTCGCTTTGCGCGATGCGGCCTGTTTGATGTCTTCCGACATTATTGTGCAACCATGGCTGTGGCACCCGCCACTTCAAAAAACGTATAACTCAAGGTGATGGTGTGTACGTCTTGTGGCAACTTCGGGTTGATCACAAACACCACCGGAAACTCTTTTTTCTCACCTGACTTGAACGGCTGCTGCTTGAAGCAAAAACATTCCAGTTTAGTGAAATGTTCAGCCGCCTTGGTCGGCAAATAACTGGGTATGGCCTGGCCTGCCGTGTCTTTTGGCAGGTTGTTGTGCACCACATAATTCACGGTAACCAATTCACCGGGGTGAACAGTCATTCGGTTGGTTTCAGGTTTGAACTGAAAACTTCCCCGCTCATTTGCGTCAAAAATCACTTCAATGCTTCGGCTTTTGTCCACCTGGGTGTTCTTCACAATGTCGGCCGCATTTTTGGTTTGCGGCGTCAGCACGTTGATCCCGGTGATCTCGCAAATGGCCTTGTAAATTGGCACCAATGCATAGCCGAATGCAAACATGGCCACCACAATCACCAAAAGGCGCAGCAGCATCTGCTTGTGCAAACCGCCTGTTTTCTGGTTATGTTCCTGTGCCATGCTGCCCTACCTTCAGTTCACCAAACTCAGAATGCTGGGTTCCATCACCTTGCGGATCAGGATACCCAGAAAAAACACTGCTGCCACTGAGAGCAAAATCAAACCGGTGCGCTTGTTTCGCTTGGCCTTTTCTTTCTCTTCAGGCGTCAAAATCATTTCCTTTTCGGTAAATTACTTCACCAAAGGTGGTTCTTCAAACGTGTGGAACGGGGCTGGTGATGGAACTGTCCATTCCAGGCCTTCCGCACCTTCCCATGGGCTTGCAGGTGCTGGCTCGCCTTTCTGGAATGCCCATGCACGCAGAACACACCACAGGAAGATCAACTGGGACAAACCAAACCAGAACGCACCAACGGTGGCGATGGCGTGGAAGTCAGTGAACTGTGTGGCGTAGTCGGCGTAGCGACGTGGCATACCGGCCAGACCCAGGAAG
The DNA here is from genome assembly GCF_036846585.1 of Limnobacter sp. GTDB lineage: Bacteria > Pseudomonadota > Gammaproteobacteria > Burkholderiales > Burkholderiaceae_B > Limnobacter. The sequence continues at coordinate 24,128 of NZ_DAIUBR010000007.1, forward strand.
TGCATGGGGAAAAATGTAACGTTGAAGCTGATCAGTGAAGACCAGAAGTGCAGCTTGCCCAGCTTTTCGCTGTACATGCGGCCAGACCACTTGGGCAACCAGTAGTACGTGCCCGCAAACAATGCAAACAGTGAGCCCGCTACCAACACATAGTGGAAGTGCGCAACCACGTAGTACGTGTCTTGCAATTGAATGTCAACCGGTGCCACAGCCAGAATAAGACCGGTGAAGCCGCCCATGGTGAACACGAAAATGAAACCGACTGCAAACAGCATGGGGGTTTCGAATGTCATGGAGCCACGCCACATGGTGGCCAGCCAGTTGAACACTTTCACGCCCGTGGGCACTGCAATCAACATGGTTGCGTACATGAAGAACAACTGGCCGGTTACTGGCATGCCGGTTGTGAACATGTGGTGCGCCCAAACAATGAAGGACAGGATCGCGATGGACGACGTGGCGTACACCATGGAGCTGTAACCGAACAGGGTTTTGCGGGCGAAGGTGGGCACGATGTGCGACACAATGCCGAACGCTGGCAAGATCATGATGTACACCTCGGGGTGTCCGAAGAACCAGAAGATGTGTTGGTACATCACGGGGTCGCCACCGCCAGCTGCGTTGAAGAATGACGTGCCGAAATGGCGGTCAGTCAACACCATGGTAATTGCACCGGCCAAAACAGGCATCACGGCGATCAACAGGTAAGCTGTGATCAGCCAGGTCCATGCGAACATCGGCATTTTCATCAGGGTCATGCCGGGAGCGCGCATGTTCAGGATGGTGGTGATGATGTTGATGGAGCCCATGATCGAGGAAGCACCCAGAATGTGCATCGCGAAAATGGCGGCGTCCATGCCGGGGCCCATTTGTACGGACAGAGGCGCGTAAAGCGTCCAGCCAGCAGCAGTTGCACCACCGGGCATGAAGAACGATGCGGTCAGAATGATGGCCGCAGGGATCATCAGCCAGAAGCTGAAGTTGTTCATGCGGGCGAAAGCCATGTCTGAACAACCGATTTGCAGCGGGATCATCCAGTTGGCGAAACCCACAAACGCGGGCATCACGGCACCGAACACCATGATCAAGCCGTGCATGGTGGTCAGCTGGTTAAAGAATTCCGGCTGAACTAGTTGCAGGCCGGGCGCAAACAGCTCTGCGCGCAGCATCAGGGCCAACACGCCGCCTTCCAGCAGCATGATGAACGAAAAAATCAGGTACATGGTACCGATGTCTTTGTGGTTGGTTGCGTACAACCAACGGCGCCAACCATGCGGGTGGTCGTGCGCGTGGTCATGGTCGTGGCCATGTCCGTGGGTCAAATCTGCCGCGGTAGTGCTCATGTAAATCTCCTAAGCAATCTATTAACGTGCAGCCGTAACAGCACTTGGCTGAACAACCGGGTCGGTACCTGTGCCAGCGTTGGCCCAAGCGTTTCGTGTGTATGTAATGACTGAAGCGATTTCAACATCGCTCAACTGCTTCCACGCTGGCATGCCAGCGCCCTTGCCATTCAGCAAGATTGCAATTTGGTCAGCCTGCGGGCCTTTGATCGAGGCCGCGCCAACCAGCGCAGGGAATGCGCCTGGAATACCTTCACCGGAAGCCTGGTGACAAGCCGCACAGTTGGCGTTGAAAACCTGTTCACCACGAGCAACCAGATCTTCCTTCATCCATTCTTTGGTTGGGTCGTCTTGCTTGGATTTCATTTCATCCAGCTTGGCCTGAACCCACTTGGAATAGTTTTCCTCAGACATTACTTCTACAACGATCGGCATGTAAGCGTGGTCTTTGCCACAAAGCTCGGCACACTGACCGCGGTAGATGCCTTCCTGCTCGGCTTTGAACCAGGTGTCGCGAACAAAACCGGGGATCGCATCCTGCTTCACGCCAAAGGCGGGAACCATCCAGGCGTGAATCACGTCGTTTGCGGTGGTGACCACACGCACTTTCTTGCCAACAGGCACCACAACGTGGTTGTCCACTTCCATCAGATAATTTTCACCGCGGGCCACTGCCTGGCCCTGGTGGTCTTCAATCTGGTCGCGTGGGGTGGACAGCGTGGACAGGAAGGAAATGCCTTCGCCTTCGCCAGCCAGGTATTCATAACCCCATTTCCACTGGTAACCGGTGGCCTTGATGGTCAGGTCAGCGTTCGATGTGTCTTTCATCGCGACCACTGTTTTGGTGGCAGGTAAGGCCATGCCGATCACAATCAGAAAGGGGATGATGGTCCAGGCAATTTCAACTTTCACGCTGTCGTGGAAAGAGGCCGATTTCGCACCCTTTGATTTGCGGTGCGCAAAGATTGAATAGAACATCACGCCGAATACGGCAACGAAAATAACCAAACAGATTACCAACATCAACGTGTGCAAATCATAGATTTGACGCGCGATTTCAGTAACCGGCTCGACGAGGTTGTACTGCAAGGGCTGCCCAGAAACATTCTGGGCAAACGCTGCACCTCCGAAGGATGTCATCGCAATTGCGGCAGCTGCTGCTACTACTTTGCGAATACCCAAGGACGACTTCAACATGGCGATCCTCAATCTCAAAAAAAATATCAAACTGGTGGAAGCCACATGCCTACACAGGGCATGCAACCCTTGCCAACGCCGCTTTCAGCTCACGATGCAGCGCTGACTTGTCTTTTTCGGCAATGAACCTGCCTATTTTTACTTGTTGACCCTTGTAACTGAACACCAAGGGCTCTTTGTATTTTCCGTTGTAGCTCAAACTGGCCCATTGGGGTGACCATTCAAGCTGGGTCAGCCTGGAACCGTCGGCCTTCACCAGAAGCAACTGGTTTGGCTGAAGCGCGATCATTTCGTAATCGCCTGCATGCCTTGCATAGACCACGAATGCCGTGCCCACCAACAACAATTCAATGCCCGCAAAAGGCAGCACAATCCAGAAGCCCGCCAACAAAAAGCCTGTCGCCACAACCAGGGTGATGAAACAGAGACTTAAGTACCACTGCAAAAGCTGTTTGGGACTTAGCGAACAGTTGCGCCTGAAGACCCATTTACTACTTTGCGGCAGATTTGCCTGACTTGAACTTTCTGGAATCATGCCCATGTACCTCTTGAGGAGCATTCATTCAGACCCTATGCACACTCAAAAGAGTGCATAAAAACCTTCGAATTATAGGCTCAAGGCTCTAAAGCAAGCAACAACGCAGTTGCAATCCGAGCCAGTTTTCCCGGAAATTAATTAGAAACAATGGGCTACATTTAAAAATGCTGCAGAGCAGCACGCTATTTGGACCCTCTGCGTCCCTTGATGTCTGAAACTTTCACCGTCGCAATATCGGTTTTTGCCACTCTTTTCACTTTCCAGGCATGCCCGTACACCAGTTCGAGTGTCAGCGGAATTCGACCTGTTTCAGCGTTGCGCAAACCTTCGAGACAAATCAGAGCCTCGTTGTAACGCGCGGGGGTACGCAAACCTTTTTGCCTTTGTTGCAGCGAATTTCCTGTCAAGGCCCGCCAATCCGCCAGAAGCTTTTCCGGCGTGGTGTAGGTCAGGATCAGTTTTTCCATTTCCATAACCGGGTCTGAAAAACCCTGCTTGCCCATCAAGTCGCCAATGTCGTGCATGTCGACGAAGTCCGGAAAGACTTCACCCAGCGACTGCGCGACGCCATGCAGCTCCTTGCCCGTGTCGGGCCCGAAACAACTGAAAAACACCCCACCCTCGGGCTTTAACACGCGCAACCATTCGGCCAGTTGCTGGCCCGGGTCTTCAACACCGTGCAGCCACAGGGGCGACCAAACCATGGCTTGGCTTGCATCGCCCAAGGGCAAGGGGCTGTTGACCGCCAGGGCGGTGGCGTGGCTTGCTTTTGGCGCGGCTGGGCGCCCCGGCCACAGCTTGGCCAAAAAGGATGCGGCCGCCTGATCCACCGGCGCCACCGGCAATTCAATGGCATGGGGGGCAAATACGGTGAACTGGCGACCAGCAAACAGGTTTTTAACTTCTGGCAGCGTGGCAGGGTGTAACCAGCCTTGATGCACCACCCCTCCCTCGACCGGGCGCATGATCTGCGCACGCGCCAACATGCGTTTGTTGACCTCTTCGAGAATGAAGGGCAAAGGCGCACCCACCCGGCGCAACCATTGCTGCGCCAGCTCGGCATTCGACCGGGGTTGTTTCCAATACTGCGAGGACATTGTGAGAAATACCATGTTGCCAAAACAATTGTGCAACCTATTCTATAGAACTTGCCAAGGGATGGGCGATGCCGTGCTGCCAAGGCGCTGCGTGGCCTGTCATGCCGGGATCAAAAACCCGCATGCCAACCAGTTGGCGCGCTTTGCATGCTGCGCCTGCATTCACCTGCTGGAAGGCATGTCCAATGTTCGCTGCAGACGCTGTGGATTGACGCTTGGCCCACGGCCACAGGCTTTCGGTTGGACACATTGCAGGCACTGCAAACCCGAGGTGGCGGGCAACGTGGACCAACAATCCGGCTGCGTGGTGTGTTGCGATTACACGGCCCCGTTTGACCAGTGGATAGCGCAACTGAAATACGGAAAGGCGCACGGATTGGGAGCATTCATGGGGACGTGGCTTGGCCTGAACACCCAAAAGGCAGGCTGCGCACTACCCGATTTGCTGATCCCCGTGCCCGGCAGCCAGGAAAAACTGAAACAGCGAGGCTATAATCAAGCCGCGCTGATTGCCAAACACGCAGGGCGACATATCCAGCGGCCGGTGTACACAGACTGGCTTGTTAAAACAGGCGAGGCCCGCGCGCAGGCAGAGCTTGGCCGGGGTGAACGGCTACACAACCTGCGGGGTTTGTTTCGGGCCACACGCCCCATGCCTGCTGGTTTGCGCATTGGCCTTGTGGACGATGTAATTACCACGGGCGCCACCCTGCAAAGTTGCGAAGCGGCACTGCGCAAGGCAGGTGCAAAATCGATTTTATTAATGGCTGTTTGCAGGACCCCAGAATGATCCACGTGGTGTTGGTTGAACCCGAAATTCCACCCAATACGGGCAATGTGATTCGCCTGTGCGCCAACACGGGTGTGCAGTTGCACCTGATTGAGCCCTTGGGCTTTCCGCTTGAAGATGCGCGCATGCGCAGGGCCGGGCTGGATTACCATGAATACGCCCGCATGCAAGTGCACACCAGTTGGCAGGCTTTTCTGGACACTTGCAAGCCAACCCCGGAACGCTGCTTCGCCATAACTACCAAGGGCACACGATCGCCTTTCGAAGTGCAATTCAAGGCCGGAGATTATTTGATGTTTGGCAGCGAGACGCGCGGGCTTTCAGAGGATGTTCGGCACTGGTTTACCAAAGAAAACTGGCTGCGCTTGCCAATGCGCCCGGAAAGCCGTTCGCTGAACCTGTCGAATTCAGTGGCTGTGGTGGTGTATGAGGCGTGGCGACAGCTTGGGTTTGAAGGCGGAGCCTGATCGGCGCGAGTCTCAATCACTTGCCTGAAAACCTGTTGATCCCTTTTTGATATTCACACTGACTCACCAAGGCAAGAAATCATTCGGCGTCTTCAGACCTGGCTTCACGCGACAACAATCGAAGAACGCCCTCTCCGGGGCTAACGCCCTCAAAAAGCACCGCATTCACCGCTGCGGTTATCGGCATGTCAACGCCCAGCCTGGTTGCAAGCTCCTTGACCACGGGCGCACACTTCACGCCCTCGGCAACCTGCCCCAATTCCTTGAGAATGACGTCTAGCGACTTGCCCTGGGCCAACATCAAACCGACTCGCCTGTTTCTGGACAGATCGCCAGTGCAGGTCAAAATAAGATCGCCAAAACCGGAAAGTCCGTTCAGGGTTTCAGCTTGCGCCCCCAAGGCCACAGCAAAGCGCTTGATTTCAGCCATGCCGCGGGTAATCAAGGCCGCACGGGCATTCAGGCCCAATTGCATGCCATCGCCAATACCCGTGGCCACGGCCATGATGTTTTTCACGGCACCGCCCACTTCGGCACCCACCAAATCGTCCAGTTCATACACCCGCAAAGCGGCGTGATGCGCTGCACGGACCATGGCCTGGCGTGTTTTTGGGTCAGCCGATGCCGCAGTAAGGGCGCAAGGCAAACCGCGCGCTACTTCTGCCGCAAACGATGGGCCGGTCAGGGCGCCACCACAAGGCTTGCCCAACACTTCTTCAACCACTTGGTGCGGCATCAGTCCTGTGCCCACCTCGAAGCCTTTGCACAACCAAGCCACTGGCGGCCATTGCTCAATGGGCGCGATTTGAAGCAGGTGCTCAAGGGTTTGGCGCAAGGCGCCCATGGGCGTACCCAACACCCACAAGGCATCAGCATGGCCCAAAGCATGTTGGGCAGCCAAAACGAAGTCGCCCTGAACTTTCAGGGCCGGGCTTAATTTGATGCCCGCAAGGTAACGGGAATTTTCGCGCTGATTGGCAATCGATTCCAGCACAACGGGGTCGCGCCCCCACAACACCACATCGTGCGCTAGCGACATGTGGGCAGCCACAGCGGTGCCCCACGCACCGGCACCAAACACGGTGATGTTCATGCGCGCAGCCAATTACGCAGTGGTAATGATGCCGGAACCGTTCTGCTTGGCGCCTTGTGCCTGTTCTTGGGCGGCAGCCAGGCGCTGCTGGTAGAACTGCTCGAAGTTGATGTCTGACAAATGCACGGGCGGGAAGCCGGTGCGGGTGATCAGGTCGGCGACGTTTGCACGCAGGTAGGGATAAATCATGTTGGGGCACAAAATGCCCAACAGCGGATCGAACTGATCTTCCGGCACATTGGCAATTTCAAAAATGCCTGCCTGCTTGCATTCCACCAGAAAAGCGACTTTGTCATCGATTTTCGCTGTCACGGTCACGGTGACTTCGGATTCAAAAATGTTTTCAGCCAGGCGCTGGGCACCCACATCCACCGACACTTCAATTTTCGGTGGGTTTTTCTCGAGGAATATTTGGGGTGCGTTGGGCAATTCCAGTGAGGCGTCTTTGATGTACACGCGCTGCATTTGGAACACGGCTTCTGAGTTCTGTTCGGCCATTTGCTGGCTCCTATCAATGAATGGATAAACGGGTTTTGCGTGGCTTATTCAGCCGAACCCAGTAAAGGCAACAGCTTACCAGTTCGATCCAGATCAAACAGGTCGTCGCAACCGCCCACATGTGTGCTGCCGATGTAAATTTGCGGCACCGTGCGGCGGCCGGTTTCAGCCATCATTTTTTCTTTCTGGGCAGGATCCAGGTCCACACGGATTTTCTCGATGTTCTGCACGCCGCGCTCGCTCAACAAACGTTCGGCACGCAAGCAAAACGGACACACTGCACTGGTGTACATGCGAACGGGAGAATGTTTGCTGCTCATTTTTTACCTGCCTTGACCTTGCTCTGGCTTGCCTTGACTGGCGCATCGCCGGCTTGCTGCACTTTTTTCACGGGCATTCCGGCTTCCTTCCAGGCATTCAAGCCACCATCAAGCACAAACACGTCGGTGTAACCCGCCGCTTTCAATACAGTGGCGGCCGCACCGGCGCGGGCGCCTGTTTGGCAAAGCACGATCAACGGTGTTTCCTTGGTTTTGGCCAGTGTATTGGCTTTGTCCTTCAGGTCTTTGACGGCCACGCGCTTGGCGTTGGGCACCATGCCCGAATTGTTCACGAAATCGTCGTCGCGAATATCGACCATGACTGCCTTGCGCTGGTTCAGCATCAGCGTGGCCTGGGGCACCGTAACACGGGTGCCGCCGCCTTTGGTAAGAATTGGCCAGATCAACATAAGGCCAGAGCCTACGGCGAGGGCGATGAGCCAACTGTTTTGAATCAAAAATTCCTGCGACATAAATCCTGCAATAAGTGGGTCTTGATGGGTTGACCATTATATCCCCTTGAATCGAGGCTAAAATGGAGGTTTGCCTAATTAGACAGCAACTTAAAGGCCCCGAACATGTACAAACTTGTATTGATGCGCCACGGCGAGAGCCAATGGAACCTGGAAAACCGATTTACTGGCTGGGCCGATGTGGACCTGACCGACAAAGGCCGCGAAGAAGCTCGCAAGGCTGGCGACCTGCTGAAAGCCGAAGGCTACACTTTTGACCTGGCCTACACTTCGGTGTTGAAACGCGCCATTCGCACCCTGTGGATTGCCCTGGACCAGATGGACCAGATGTGGTTGCCCGTGGTGCACGCCTGGCGTTTGAATGAACGCCACTACGGCGATTTGCAAGGCCTGAACAAATCAGAAACCGCCGCCAAATTTGGCGAAGAACAAGTGCTGATTTGGCGCCGTGCCTACGCAATTGCGCCCAACCCGCTGAAGGTGGACGATCCCCGCTTTGCAGGCAACGACCCCCGCTATACCCGCCTGAAACCCGAAGAAATTCCCCTGACCGAGTGCCTGAAAGACACGGTTGATCGGGTTATCCCACTGTGGAAAGAAGGCATTGCCCCGGCCATCAAGGCTGGCAAGAAGGTGCTGATCGCCGCGCACGGCAATTCACTGCGCGCACTGATCAAGTACCTGGACAACCTGAGCGAAGACGATATTTTGAAGGTGAATATTCCAACCGCACGCCCCTTGGTGTACGAACTGGATGAAAACCTGAAGCCAATTCGCAGTTATTACCTGGGCGACCAGGCCGAAATTGAGGCAGCCATGGCTGCTGTGAAAAACCAGGGCAAGGCCAAGTAAAAACCAGTGCACACCTATTCCCGTTTGATTGTCTGTATTGGTGGAGCCTTGCTGATTGGCGCCCCCCTGACCGCCCCGCTGCCAGCTGCTGCACAAAGTGCCGTGCGCGACCCCGCGGGCGTCAAACAGGAACGGGATGAGGTTCGCCGCAAACTGGATGCGCTTAAGAAGGCCATCAAGGAAACCAGCGGCGAGAAGAAACAGGCTGCCAAGGCATTGGATTTGCTGGAAAAAAGACTGGAGCAAACCCAAAACCGCTTGAACACACTGGACAAAGACCGCGACGCACTTGAAGCAGACATCAACAAACTGGCGAGCGAAGAAATTCAACTGCAAAAAGACCTGGAAAACACCCAGGCGCGGCTAGCCGTTGTGATGCGCAATCAGTACCGCCGCGTAGAAGTAAACCCGACGCAAGCCTGGCTTGCAGGCAAATCTGCCAGCCAGGCTGCACGTGAAAGCTATTGGTATGAGCGCATTTCTGCGGCGGAACGTGATTTGGCAGCGCAACAGGCAGCGCAGGCCCGTGAACTGGAGGCCATTCGACTGGGCCTGGAGAAAAAACAGGACCGGCTGGACAACACCATTGCCGAGCAAACCAAAAGCCGGCGTGAATTGGTGGCGCAGCGCGAAGAGCGCAACCAACTGATCGAAGACCTGAATTCAAAACTGAAGAATCAGGAACTGGAACGCAAACGCCTGCAACGCGATGAAGCACGCTTGAGCAATGTAATTACCCAGCTGACCCGTGCCATTGAAGAAGCCAAACGCAAACAGGCGCTGGCAGCACAACAGCAAAAACAACAGGGCCAAACCGGCGGAGGCCGCAAATCACCAGAAAAACCGGAATACACCGCCCCACCCCCCATGCCTAACACGGGGGAGTTCGCAAAATTGAAAGGCAGGCTTGTTCTGCCCGTGCAAGGCACTGTGGCCGGGCAGTTCGGACAAACCCGATCGAAAGACGGTCAAGGCCCATCTTGGAAAGGCATTTTTATTGCAACTGAGGCTGGGCAAGGCGTTCGGGCTGTTGGCGCGGGCCGCGTGGTGTTTTCAGAATGGCTGCGCGGATTCGGTGAGATTGTGATTATTGACCATGGCGACCAGTTCCTGAGCGTGTATGGCAACAATGGTAAATTATTGAAAAGATCCGGGGATTCCGTGAAAGCGGGTGACACCATTGCTGAAACGGGCAACAGCAGTGGTAACCTTGATACGGGTTTATACTTTGAACTAAGGCATCAGGGACAACCCTTCGATCCTGTTTCGTGGACCAAAGGTCGGTAGGAATTATGCGTCAAAAATTACGGCAAATCAGTTTGGTATCGGTGGGTGTGGTTGCCGGTGTGTTGGTCAGCGTTGGCATCAGCGCAGTGGCCCAACGGCAGCAACCCGAGGCATTGCCCTTGAACGAATTGCGCCAGTTCACCGAAGTGTTTGGTGCCATCAAGAATTTTTACGTCGAGCCCGTGGGCGACGACAAGCTGTTCAACGGTGCCATCAGTGGCATGGTGTCCAACCTTGACCCCCATTCCAGTTACCTGGATGCAGAAGCATTCAAGGAATTGCGTGTGGGCACGCAAGGTGAATTTGGTGGACTGGGTATTGAAGTGGGCACCGAAGACGGCTTCATCAAGGTCATTTCCCCGATTGAAGACACCCCCGCCGCAAAAGCCGGCGTGAAAGCAGGCGACTTGATCGTGAAAATTGACGACAAGCCGACCAAGGGCATGAGCCTGTCCGATGCGGTCAACCTGATGCGCGGCAAACCCAAAACCGAAATTCGCCTGACCCTGCTGCGCAAGGATGTCGAAAAGCCAATTGAAGTTAAAATCATGCGCGATGTGATCCGCGTTCAAAGCGTGAAGTCCAAAATGCTGGACGACAACATTGGTTACGTGCGCATTACCCAATTTCAGGAACACACGGGCGAATATTTGGTGAAAGCCATCAACACCCTGCAAGGCAAAACCCCCATGAAGGGCTTGGTGCTTGATTTGCGCAACGACCCCGGTGGCTTGCTGAACGCTGCCGTGGGCGTGAGCGCTGCATTCCTGCCGCAAAACACCTTGGTGGTTTCAACCGACGGTCGCACTGAAGATTCCCAGCGCAAGCTGGTGGCCGGTCCTGAAGACTACCTGCGTGGCCGCGAAAAAGACTACCTGAAAGAATTGAGCCCGATTGCCAAAACCGTGCCCATGATTGTGGTGGTGAATGGTGGCTCGGCTTCCGCCTCCGAAATTGTGGCGGGTGCCCTGCAAGATCATGGCCGTGCGAAGGTGCTGGGTACACAAACCTTCGGCAAGGGTTCGGTGCAAACCATTTTGCCACTGAACAACAACACGGCGATCAAACTGACCACCGCGCGTTACTACACGCCGAATGGTCGCAGCATTCAGGCCAAGGGCATTGAACCCGATTACCTGGTCACTGAAACCCCTGAAGGCGACATCATTGAACGCGTTCGCGAGGCGGACCTGACACGCCACTTGAGCAACGACAAGGGTGAGGAAACACCAAGCGAGAAGAAGTCGGAAAGCAGCAAGAATGCGGACATGAAGCCGATTGTGTTTGGCGAAAAAGACGACTACCAATTGCAGCAAGCCTTGAATTATCTGAAAGGCAAACCTGTTGTGCAAAACCGCAAGGCCGACCAAACCGCAAAAGTGAAAAAGTAAACAGCCTGACAATGGAACTGCGAGACCTGAATGACGAGGAGCTACTTCGGTACTCCCGTCACATTCTTCTGGATGAAATCGGGATTGAAGGTCAATCGCGCATTGCCAGTGCCAAGGTGCTGGTGGTTGGCGCGGGTGGTTTGGGCTGCCCCAGTGCACTTTATCTGGCCAGCGCGGGCGTTGGCACCATTTACATTGCAGACGACGACGAGGTCGACCTGACCAACCTGCAGCGCCAGGTGTTGCACACCACCGCCCGCGTGGGCATGGCCAAAGTAGAATCGGCCAAACAACACCTGAATGACCTAAACCCCTGCAGCACCGTTGTGCCAATTCCCCACCGCCTTGAAGGCGAGGAACTGGAGCAACTGGTTGCGCAGGTGGATGTGGTGCTGGACTGTTGTGACAACTTCAAAACCCGCCACGCCGTGAACCGCGCCTGCGTGAAATTCGGCAAACCTTTGGTTTCTGGTGCGGCCATTCGGCTGGACGGCCAGCTGGCCGTTTTTGAACTGAATAACCCGGAAGCACCCTGCTACCATTGCCTGTTCCCGGAAGGGGATGATGTTTCTGAAGTGCGCTGTGCCACCATGGGTGTGTTCGCGCCGCTGACCGGTGTCATTGGCACACTGCAAGCCAGCGAAGCGTTGAAAATTCTGGCCGGGTTTGGGCAGCCCATGTACAGCACCTTGCAAATTTACGATTCCCGCAGCTGTGAATTCACCAAGGTGAAAATTCGCAAAGACCCAAAGTGTGGGGTTTGCGAGGCTTAAAACCTCGCCGTGCGAATGGCCTCAAACTGCCGTATGCGGTGTTTCACCCGCCCGGTCAAACCACGCGGTTTGAACCCCAGCCCGGGAAACGTGATCCAGCTGGTTTGTATGCCATGGCGTGCAGCCTGCTCCAGGTGCCCAAAGGTGTCGTCAACCAACAGGGTTCTTCGCCCCTTCAACTTGCTTTTCAGGTTTGGCCATAAAATGGACGCAGGTTTTGGGCGCCAGGTTTGATGAACCACCATGTCTTCGATGGCGATCACCGCGTGCAGGTGCCGGTACAGGCCAAGCTCCTTGCACAAGGCCACCGCGTAGGCGCGGGGCGCATTGGTCAGCATGATGCGCACGCCATTCAAGGTGCGCAGGCGATGTGGCACACTGCCGTGGCGTGAACTTAAGCGCTTCAGTTCGCCAAACTGGTGGGTGTTGGCCAGAAAGTGATGGGGATTGGTTTGGTGATGGCGCATCATGCCCAGCAATGTGGCGCCATAACGCAACCAGTATTGGGTGCGCAGGTCGCTGGCCTGCTGCGGATCCAAAACCAGGTGCTTGACCAGATACTGGGTCATTTGGCGATTGATCTCGGGCAGAATATGGGTGGACGCGTGGTGCAGGGTATTGTCCAGGTCGAGCAGGTACACCTTGCCAGACAGGCCCGCATGGGGACGACGAATATAACGAATGCGCAAAACGAATGAACCTGAAGTTGAGTTTTCATCCTGAATTTTGTCAGGACACCTTGTGCCATTCTGACACTGCGCGGCGGTGCGGTCTAGACAACCACTGCCCGCCCGAATTGTTGGGCAATCTCAGCAGGCTGTCGGCATTGCTGGGGGAAATTCAACAGTCCCTGAATATTCGAAGTGGTGCGTTAAAGATCAACAGCGGCTTTCGGGCCGAGGCCTTGAATGCGCATGTAGGCGGTGTGCCCAATTCCCAGCATTGCCTGGGTTTGGCGGCCGATGTGGTGTGCCCTGAATTTGGTCCACCCTGTGACTTGGCCATGGCGATTGCACAATTGCCATGTGAGTTTGATCAACTGATTCTGGAGTTTGGCAAATGGGTGCACGTATCAATAGCACCTTTGGACCAAACACCCCGGCGGGAATGCCTGAGCATTTTCAGCAAAGACGAAGGTTATCTGGAAGGTATTGTGAAGCGATGAATAAAAACAATGTGTTGAAGCTGACCGTGTTAATGGCGTTGTGTTTTGGTACCGCTGCTGGTGCCCATGCTGCCCAGGCCACATGCAAAGGCATGGGCAAGCAGGTAGAAGACGCCGATTTGCGTTTTTCACTAGGCCACAGCCAAATCCCTGGCGAATTGGCTGTCAGCACACACAAACTGCGTGTGGCAGGCACGCAGTACAAACTGGAATCGATATCGCAGGCCAAGGGGTTTTTGGCGCTTCTGTATTCAGGCCAATTGACGCAGAAAAGTGAAGGCTTGGTGGATCCGCAACTGGGCCTGACCCCGCTGTACTATGCTGAACAACGCGGCAAAAAACCTGTGGCGGAATCCATGCTGAATGCCGAAACTCAGCGGGTGCTGTTCAAGCGCAATGGCGAATCAGCACCTTACGAAAAAGGCCTGCAAGACCGCCTCAGCATGATTTATCAAATATCAGCCCGCCTGCGCTGCAACGGCAGTTTGGCGGTGGGCGACACCCTGACCTTGCGGGTAATGAGCACAGGCCGCTTGAGCAACGAGGTGTTTACGCTGCAAAAGAAAGAAGACATGAAGCTGGATTTTGGTCAGGGTGACCGGCGTTTAAACACACTCCAATTCGAAACCAGCCCTGAAGAACCCGGCGATGAAATTGTGCGTATTTGGTATGCGAAAGACCTGAACTGGCAACCCGTGAAAATCCAGATTCAGGATGCCGAAGGCAAAGCCTTGACCCAAACACTGATTGGCATGGGCAAGCCCCAACCGTAATTCTAAGCGCTAACCGTTCGCAGGCACGCGGCGCAGCATGTTGGGATCTGCTTCCAGAATGGGCAGGTTGACTTGGTGGCGCTGCCCACTGCGGCGCATTACCGCAAAGGTGGGCCCGACTTCTTCCAGGGTCCAGCCATTGGCCACTTCATCGCCAACGCGCCTGGACTGGGCGGGCTGGCCCTCAATTGACATGACCGCAGCGCCCTTGCCTTCGCTGTTGGCAAAAATGCCCAGCAAACTCACCGAGGGCGGTGTCAAGCCACCTGCAGTTTCCACCCCCATCAAACGTGCTTCAGGCGATTGGTCGATCTGGTATTTGGCAGATGCCTGCGCAGGCATGGCAGGTGCCACTTGGGGGGCTGGCGCAAACAACTGGATAAGCACCCACACAGCCAAGGCCACACAGGCAAGCCACAGCAGCGTGCGCAAACCCGGAACCAGGCGAGGCGAGGGACTGAAGCTGGCAACAGGTCGTTTTAAGGCGAGTTTCATGGCAAGACTCAAAGAAAATGCACGGGAACAGGTGATGGAATGCATCATAACCCGCAAGCGGGCAACGGTTCAAAAAAACCTGTTCCGTGACAACCATGCTGGCGTTACCGGTCAACCCGGGGCAACGGCACCCCACACGCTGTAGCAAGCCTGGTGCGGTTCGCTGTCAAATTTTCATAAAATGGGTGTAACCTTCGACAAGGATAATTTTGGATCTTTATTACGGTTGTTTATGAAAAAATCAAATTTGCATCAAAAACATGTTCAGGGAAAACGCCTGAGCAAGGGCTTCACACTGATCGAAATCATGGTGGTGGTGGTGATTTTGGGTATTCTGGCCACGCTGGTGGTGCCGAAAATCATGGGCCGCCCCGACGAAGCCCGTGCCGTGGCGGCAAAACAGGACATCGCATCCGTTATGCAGGCGCTGAATTTGTACCGCCTGGACAACAGCCGTTACCCCACGACCGAGCAAGGCCTGCAAGCCTTGGTCGAGCGCCCCACAACCGAACCCCAACCCCGCAACTACAAGCAGGGTGGTTATTTGGGGCGCCTTCCCGTTGATCCATGGGGCAGCAATTACCAGTTTCTGAGCCCCGGCATCAATGGCGAAGTGGATGTGATGAGCTTTGGTGCAGATGGCAAAGCCGGTGGCGAGGGCGTGAATGCCGACATTGGTTCCTGGAGCCTCTAAGCAGGGTTTCACCCTGCTTGAATTGCTGGTGGTGATCGTCGTGCTGTCGATCGCCGCCGGCCTTATTGTGGTTCGGGGCACGCCTGGCGATTCAAATTACCTTGAGGCGGACGCGAAGAAGCTCTCGCAGTTACTGCGTATTGCGCAACAAGAATCGCTCTTGAAATCCAAAGACATTCGTTTTGTGGCCGGGGATGAGGGTTACACCTTTGAAGAATTCACGGGCAGCCGTTGGGTACCTGTAAGCACCGAGCCCATGCTGCGCGCGCGCCAGTGGGACAACGGCCCATTCAAGGTGACCTTGATCAATGAAGGTCTGGAAAACAGATTCCTGACCCTTGAAAGCCAGGCCGGGCTGACGCGGCAGGCCATTGTGCTTCAGCGCAACCAGGTGCAGGTGGTACTTGAAAGCCAGGCCAGCGGCGTGTTTCGGGTGGGCAAACCCAACACGGTGCTGAACAGGAACAGCCAAAGCCTATGAATGCGCAGCGCGGTTTCACCCTGATTGAAGCATTGGTTGCCATGACAATTATCGCCGTGGCGCTGATCGCCTGCCTGAAAGCAGCTGGCAACTTGAATATTCAGCAAGACGACATGATCAAGCGCCAGTACGCACAATGGAGCGCCAAGAACACGGCGAACTTCATTCGCGTGGCGGGCGTATTCCCCAGTGCGCAAACGGCGCAGCACGCTTGCCCGCAAGGCAACTTCCGTTTCACCTGCCTGGTTGAAATTACCAACACCCCCAACCCGAATTTCAGACGGGTTGAGGTGCAGGTGAAAGATGCATTCGAAGGCGATGCGGGCAACCAGTTGGCCAGGTTGGTGATTTTTCTGAGCAGCGCACCATGAACAACCAGCGCGGCTTTACATTGCTGGAAGTTCTGATTGCCTTGGGCATTGTGGCCGTAATTTCCATTTTGTCCTGGCAAGGCTTGGAAGAGGTTCTGCGTTCGGCCAACCGGGTTACCCAGGTGGACGAACAAGTACAAACCGTCAGCGCGGTTTTTTCCCAGCTTGAAAAAGACCTGGGCGCACTGGAATTAAGCACCGAACCACCCACGCCAGACAGCGATTTGGTGGAGGTGACCGGCAACGGCCTGTTGATTCAGTACACCCAACGCAAAACCAGTGAACCCGCTTACCGGGAGCGTGTGGAGTGGATTCTGAACGAAAACGGCCTGCTTCGCATTGCACGGCGTGAACTGAACCCGGACCAACCTTCCATTAGCGAGCCCATTGCCACCCGTGGTTTGCAGGTGCGCCTGTTGCGTGAACCCGGCGGCTGGACCAGCCCTGTCATTTTCGGCAACCACGCTGCACAAGAACGCAGCGACCTTGAACTGCAAGGCCCGGCTTTGCAACTGAACACAGGGGCGCCAGCCAACCAGCCGCCCGTGGATGGCGAACCCCCGGAAATACCCCAGGCGCAAACCGTGCAAAGCCTGGTACGGGCTGTAGAAATCAGCTTGACCCAGCCCAACAACCAGGCGGTAAGCCGTGTGTTCCTGACCGGCGGGGTGTACTGATGACAAACAGGAAGAACCAGCCACAAGAAGGTGCTGCCGTGGTGATGGCGCTGTTCATTGTGGTGCTGTGCACCTTGGCGGTAAGCCCCTTGATCTGGAATTTGTTTGCCACCGCGAAAACCATTTCAGTGGCTGCAGCACGCGACCAGGCTGACGCGGTGAGCCGAAGTGGCGTGGACTGGGCCAGGGTCATTCTGCGCGAAGATGCCCGTGTGTCCACTACCGACACATTGACCGAACCCTGGGCAGTGCCACTGGCCGAAAGCCGGATCAATGAAGGCTTGTTGCGCAAAGAAGAGAATGCCACCGAGGCCGATGACAGGGAGGTGGTGCTGACAGGGCGCATTGAAGACGCGCAGGGACGCTTTAACCTGCGCAACCTGGGTGCCGACAACGCGCGCCAGCTGATGTGGCTGAACGGTTTTACCAAACTGTGCGATTTACTCAGTGTGCCCGGCGATCAACGCGCCTTGCTGGTTCAAACACTGAACAGCATGTTCATGCCCAAACTGACCAACCCCGAGGAACAAGGCATTAACCCCAACGAGCCGCCTTTGCTTGCGGCACTGCGCTGGGAAGAATTTCGGGGCAAGTACGGAATTTCAGAGGAAACCTGGGATCAGCTTCGGCCCTACGTGGTGATACTGCCCAAGGCCACCGCGGTGAACGCCAACACTGCATCGGCCGAAGTGCTGTATTCAATCATTGAAGACATCAGCTTTGGGGATGCACAACGCTTGCTGGCCCAGCGCGAAAGGGTCACATTCCGCAATGTGGCCGACATTCGCAGTGCCTTGAACGCGAATGTGACCATAAACAATGATTTAATAACAGTGAACAGCAATTACTTTCTGGTAGAAGGCACTGCGCAGGTGGAGGAAGCGTTGATCCGTACGCGGGCATTGCTCGAGCGGCGCGACCAACGCGTGTTTGTGATGTGGAGACAATAATTGAACAACAACCAACCCCTGTTGGTGATTTGGTGGCCCAAGGCCCTGGACCAAACCCGAGCCGAAGAAGAAGGCCGAACCATTCGCGTTCGATATGAAGTATTGGCACGAAGTGGCGACAAACTTCACGGTGGTGACGAAGCCCTGAACAAACTGCCCAAAGACCTGCCTTGCCTGGTGTTGGTGAACCCCACCGAGCTGGGCCTGTTTGCCGTGGTGCCCCCGAAATTATCAGGCGCCAAGTTGAAAGAGGCCCTGCCCTTTCTGGTTGAACCGTACCTGCTGAACGAACCCGAAGAAAACCATGTCAGCCTGTGGTCCAATTTACCCAGCCACGCCAACGGCGCGAGACTGGCGGCGGTGTTGGGAAAAATACGGGCACGCAGCATTGTAAGCACGTGCACACAACACGGATTGAAACTGGCGGGCTTAAGCTGTGAAACCCTGCGTGAACGCACCGGCAGTGAGGGCGCGGCCTGGTTAAGCGGGCAAGATTTTATTTTGGTCGATGGAATTGACACCCCTTTGCTAACCCCGACTGGCCAGCCCGCCGTGCTGAAAGTGATGTTGCAGCGCCGTTTGCAACAGCTTGGGGCACCCATGATTCAACTAAGCAGCAACGACCATGCGTGGTTGCACAGCCAGGTGGACGGTGCACTGGGCGAGAACAAAATTCAAGCCACTGACCGCGCACCCGTTGAACCCCTGCCCCGCCTGCTGACCAAAAGCCTGCTGGGCGCCGATGAACTTCGCAAAATGGGCATGCGCCCCATGGCCAACCAAGGTGGCTTGAGCAAGCTTTTAACCCCTGCACTGGTATTGGCTGCGGTTGCTGTGTTGGGCTTGAATGCATTGGCTTTCAAGGCCGAGCGCGCCAACGCCGCGATTGAAACACAAATTACCGAAAGCTACACGCAGGCTTTGCCCAACA
This sequence comes from Limnobacter sp., assembly GCF_036846585.1. GTDB lineage: Bacteria > Pseudomonadota > Gammaproteobacteria > Burkholderiales > Burkholderiaceae_B > Limnobacter. The sequence continues at coordinate 42,784 of NZ_DAIUBR010000007.1, forward strand.
TCCCCATGGTGGCAGACCCATTGCTGCTGATTGAACGCGAGAAACGCAACCTGAATGCAGGACTGGACACCAGCAATGCACAAGGACTAAGCGCCCTGCTGCACGAGGTAGGCCAGGCCATGGACCAGGCACCCTTTAACAGCATGGTTGATTTCGCCTGGGCCGACAACACACTAAGCGTGCGCTTTAATGCAAACGTAACGGAAGAACAGCAAGGAGCAGCCCTTCAAAAACTGAAGGCCCGCAGGTTGGACGCAAAGTGGTTGACCGGTGCGAAATCGAATTTGCCTGTGTTGCAAGTGAAAAAGGGAGCCACGCGATGAAAGCCGCTTCCCTTGTGAACAAATTACAAAACCGGCTCGACCAGTTAAACACGCGCGAACGCAAGTTGGTGACCCACGGCGGTTCACTGGCCGCTGTGTTGATTGCCTGGTTTGTGTTGATTGAACCCGCCCTGCTGACCGTGCAGCAAGCCCCGGCCAATCAGGCCGCACTGGTGGACAAGGCGGGGCAGGTTATGCGTGCGGCCCAAGACCTGGAAGCCCTGCGTGGCGCGCGTTCACGCGTGGTGGTGCCTGAAAGCGATTTGCAGGCCCGGTTGCAACAACTGCTGGATGAACAGGGCATTACCGAACAGGCGAACCTTGTGCGCACTGAAGAAGGCGACATTCGCGTGGAATTCAACAATGTGTCAGCCAGCGGTTTTCTGGCCTGGGTGGCGCGTGCAGAGGCCATTTCAAGCCTGACCCTGAATATGGCTGAAGTTGAGAAAGTGGAAGCTGGCGTGGTGAAAGGCTATGCAACCCTGCTACCGGGTACCCAGGGCAACCCGGGCGCTGCGAAATGAGATGGATTCGTCAGCTTTGGCCCTTTGCCTTGATTGCGCTGGCCGTGCTGGTGTGGAATTACCCGGTCTATGCCGTTGCGGGGAAGATTGAAACGGCAAGCGGGGGCAAGGTTCAGGTGTTGAGCAGCAGTGGCTCGGTTTGGGCTGGGCAAATGCAACTGGGGCTGTCCGACGGTGCCCGTGTTTACTCCATACCTGAGGCTGTGCAATGGCGGCTGAAATTTGGCCAAGGCGGTAACTGGCTGACAATTGCTGTGGAACACCCAAAATTGGTTGCTCCGCTGCATCTGGGATTCAACGGCGAAGGTATTACTGTAGATGGCGGAGAACTTCGCATGCCTGCATCGTGGTTGGGGGCAACGGGCGCGCCATTCAATACCATTCGACCGGAAGGCCTGTTGCAGTTAAGCTGGGCTGCATGGCAAAGTGGGGGCGGTTTGCAAGCCACACTGAAATGGCTGGACGCGCAATCGGCTTTGGCCAGCATTCGGCCATTGGGGGAATATGTCATCACCGTGACAGGAAACCCTGATACAAGGATAGACATGACACTGGCTACCAACAAAGGCCCCTTGATGCTTGAGGGAAGTGGGCAGTGGACAAACGGACAACGATTTGTATTCAATGGGTATGCCAGTGCACAGGAACGCAGCAAGGAGGCGTTGACCGGGCTGCTCAGCCAGATGGGACGACTTGAGGGTGATCGATATCGCCTGGGTGTATTTTGATGACAGCAACAAAAACAAAAGGAACAGTGAGCTTGAACACTGCACACACGTGGCGCTTGAAACGCTCATTTTTGAACCTTGCCCTGATGTCGATGGGATTGGGTTTGGGGCTTGCCAGCCATGCGCAAAACCTGAATTCGCAAAGGCAACAACCCGTTCAAAACAGCCAGGAAGACAAGTTTGCCCTGAATTTCGTGAATGCCGAAATTGACGCTGTGGTGCGTGCCATCGGTTCATTCACCAACCAGACCTTTGTGGTTGACCCGCGCGTGCGGGGCACCATTTCACTGGTATCGCCTGAACCACTGAGCGCCAGGGATGCGAAAAATGCACTGCTGGCTGCGTTGCGCCTTCAAGGTTTCACCATTGTTGAAAGCGGTGGTGTGGCCCGTGTGCTGCCCGAAAACGATGCCAAAGTTCAGGCCGACAACAATGTAGACCCCCGCAAGGCAATGAACCAAAGCGGCAATGCCATCGTAACGCAGGTGTTTCAGCTGAACTATGAATCAGCCACTGCACTGGTGCCAGTGTTGCGTCCCTTGATTGCACCCAACAACACAATTGCGGCCTACCCCAACAACAACACACTGGTCATTACCGATTACGCCGACAACCTGCAACGCATTGCCCGCATTATTGCCAGCATTGATGGCCCCTATTCCGGCGATCTGCAAATCGTTAACCTTGAGCATGCACTTGCTGTGGACCTGGCCGCCATTCTGGGCCGTATGCTGGACGAAGGCAACCGTGGCACCGGCGCTGCGGTAGACGCAGGCCAGCGCCTCTCCGTGATGGCCGACCCTCGTACCAATTCACTGCTGCTACGCACGCCAAGCAAGGCCCGGTTAAACCTGGCCAAGGCACTGATCGCCAAACTGGATCAACCAACCAAACAGCCGGGCAATGTGTGGGTGGTGTACCTGAAAAACGCCGAAGCCGCGAAACTGGCAAAAACACTGCAGGCTGTGCTAAGCAGCAGCCCGATTTCAGACAACACCACATCCAGTTCACTTTCATCAGGCAGCGGCCTGGGTGGCGGTGCAGGCGACACATCGAACACCAACAACAGCACACGCAACGTCACCAACGGCAGCCCGGGCTTGGGGGGCGGTTCCAGCGGGTTGGGTTCATCACTGGGTGGGGGCACTTCCAGCGGACAGCTTAGTGCAGCCTCTGGCAATGTTGAACTGAACAGTGGCGGCATCGTGCAGGCCGACCCCTCAACCAATTCGCTCATCATTACTGCGCCGGAACCGATTTACCGCAACCTGCGTTCCATCATTGAGAAGCTCGATGTACGCCGCGCGCAGGTGTTTGTTGAATCGCTGATTGTTGAAGTATCCACCGACAAAGCTGCTGAATTTGGCATCCAGTTTCAAGGTCTGTCGGGTGTGGGTAGTGACGGTGTCAGTGTTATTGGGGGCACCAACTTCAACGACCCCGGTTCTGGCAGCAACATTCTGGGGGCTGCGGCCAACCTGGGTTCCGTGGGCCGGGGCTTGAACATTGGGGTGATTGACGGGCAGGTGAACATTCCCGGCATTGGTACCATTTCCAACCTGGGCTTTTTGGCCCGCGCACTGGAAAGCAAAGCCAACGCCAACATTCTTTCAACGCCAAACATTTTGACCCTGGACAACGAGGAAGCCAAAATCGTAATCGGCCAGAACGTGCCCTTCATCACCGGGCAGTTCACCAACAGTGGCGGCAACGGCGCGACAGTAAACCCGTTTCAAACCATTGAGCGGCAGGACGTCGGTCTGACCCTGCGGGTGAAGCCCCAGGTGTCGGAAGGCGGCATTGTGAAGCTGGGTATTTTTCAGGAAGTCAGTTCCGTGGTGGACAGCACCAACGTGTCGGGCATCATCACCAACAAACGGTCCATTGAAAGCAATGTGCTGGTTGAAAGTGGCAACATCATTGTGCTGGGCGGCCTTGTTGAGGATCGTGTTACCGGAAACGAAGAAAAAGTGCCGGGCCTGGGCGATGTGCCCGTGCTGGGGCAGTTTTTCCGCTACGACAACCGGCGCCGCCAGAAAACCAACCTGATGGTGTTTTTGCGGCCCGTGGTGGTACGCAACGAAGACCAGGCGCAAAGCATTGTGACCAACCGGTACGACTACATGCGCCAGTTGCAACAGCAAAACCAGCCCGAGAAACGTTTTGCCCTGCCCGACATGCAGGCACCCGTTTTGCCTGCGCGTGAGCCACAACCCGTGCAAGGCAATGGGGACAGCATCAACCTGACACCCAGCAGCCGCATTCTGGTGATTCCGCGTGCCAGCTCATCCAGTAACAAGGAAATCAATTCCAACCTGGGCACAGGGCCCACCGGGGGTAACAAGCCGTGACCGAGCTGCGCTTCAACCCACAAACGGTGGGCAGGCTGCATTACGGCTTTGCAAGGCAAAACCAGGTACTGTGTCTGGACGCACAAAGTGAATTGTGGCGTTTGGCGTTTAGCCCGCGCACACCCAGCCATGCATTGATTGAAGCGCAACGCGTGGCCCCCTGCCCCATTGACTGGGTGTTTTGCGAAGACGCAGTGGTGCTGGAAAAAACAATCAACCAGGCGTATTCCAACCAGGAAACCAGCGCGGCCGCAGTGGCCGATGAAGTGGCTGGCGACCTGGATCTGGACCAGTTGATGCAAGACATTCCCGCCGTGGAAGACCTGCTGGAAACCGAAGACGACGCGCCCATTATCCGCATGATCAATGCCTTGCTAACGCAAGCCAGCCGCGATGGTGCTTCAGACATTCACATTGAAGCGTTTGAAACCCATTCGGCCGTGCGCTTTCGTGTGGATGGCACGCTGCGCGATGTGTTGCAGCCCCGCCGTGAGTTGCATTCCGCGCTGATTTCCCGGATCAAGATTATGGCAAGCCTGGACATCGCCGAAAAACGCCTGCCACAAGACGGCCGCATTACCCTGCGCATTGGTGGCAAGCCCATGGATGTGCGGGTATCTACCCTGCCCACAGGCCACGGCGAACGGGCGGTGCTGCGTTTGCTCGACAAGGAAGCAGGTCGGCTGGAACTAAGCCGCCTGGGCATGCCCGAGCACACGTTGAAAGAAATGGACCGCCTGTGCAACATGCCACACGGCATTATTCTGGTGACAGGGCCAACAGGCTCAGGCAAAACCACCACGCTGTACGCCGCGCTGTCGCGCATTGACTCGTCCACCACCAATGTAATGACAGTGGAAGACCCGGTGGAATACGACCTGCCCGGCATCAGCCAAACCCCGGTGAATGCCAAAATCGACATGACCTTTGCGAAGGCTTTGCGCGCGATTTTGCGCCAAGACCCCGACGTGATCATGATTGGTGAAATTCGCGACCTTGAAACTGCACAAATTGCGGTTCAGGCCTCGCTGACTGGTCACCTGGTGTTGGCCACCCTGCACACCAACGATTCCGTCAGCGCCGTGACACGTTTGGTCGACATGGGCGTAGAGCCGTTTTTGCTGTCGTCCAGCCTGTTGGGCGTACTGGCCCAGCGCCTTGTACGCCGCCTGTGCCCGAATTGCAAAACAAGCACGCTGGATGAACAGGGCCACACCCACTGGCATGCCAACGGGTGCGACCAATGCAGCCACACAGGCTACATTGGACGAACAGGTGTGTACGAATTGTTCACCATCGACGATGAATTGCGCACCATGGTGCACAACGAAAACGCCGAAGCGGAAATGCGCCAGCGCGCACAGGCCAAAGGCATGAAGAACATGCGTGAAGATGGCCAGCGCTGGGTTGAAAGTGGAACCACCACGCTGGAAGAATTGCTGCGCGTGACCAGAGACTAATACCATGGCCGTGTTTCGATACGAGGCGTTGAACGCCCAAGGAAAAACAGTCAAAGGCTCGATGGAAGCCGACTCACCCCGCGCCGCACGCAACCAGATGCGCATGCAGGGCATGACCCCCATCGAGGTGCTGGAAGTGGGCAGCGCCAAAATGACTGGCAAAAAAGCCGGGCGTTTTGACCGAGAACTGAGCAACCGTGAAGTGGTGCTGTTGACCCGCCAACTGGCCAGCCTGCTGCAAGCCCGCCTTGCGCTAGCGCAAGCCCTGGCCGCGCTGGTGGAACAAGCCGAGAAACCCTTGATTCGCGAACGCATCAACAGCATTCGCTCCGAAGTTGTTTCAGGTACCCCCTTAAGCCAGGCCCTTGCGCAATACCCAAAAGCATTTCCGGAAATGTATGTGGCCACGGTGGCCGCTGGTGAAAACACCGGAGATCTGGGCGGTGTGTTATCGAAACTGGCCGATGCGCTGGAAGCCCGCCAGGCCTTGCAACAAAAAGTAAGCGCTGCATTCATTTACCCCGCCATTGTGACGTTGGTTGCATTGATGGTGGTGATTGGCCTGCTGACCTATGTAGTGCCACAAGTGGTGTCGGTGTTTGAAAGCAGCAATCAGGAATTGCCCACCATCACGGTGGTGATGATCGCCCTTTCGGACCTGTTGCGCAGCTGGGGCTGGTTAATGGCCTTGGTGATCGCGCTTGCAATTTATCTGTTCCGCAATGCCCTGAAAAACAAGGTCTTCAAACTGAAGTTTGACGAAACCGTGCTGACCATTCCCGTGGTGGGCCCCTTCATCCGCGCTGTAAACACCGCGCGTTTGGCATCCACCCTGTCCATTCTGGTGGGCAGTGGCGTACCCATATTAAAAGCATTGGCTGCAGCCAACCGCACACTGGGCAACAGTGCGCTGCAACTGGCCATGGTCGAGGTGCAGGAACGCGTGAAAGAAGGCAGTGGTTTAAGCAAGGCCATGGGCAAAAGCGGCTTGTTTCCACCCGTGCTGACACACCTTGTGGCCAGCGGTGAAGCGACAGGCCAGTTGGCCGCCATGCTGGAACGCGCCTCGGAAAGCCAGCGCACCGAAGTGGAACGCAAGGCCATGTGGCTGACCAGCCTGATGGAACCCATTCTGATTCTGGTGATGGGTCTGATTGTGTTGCTGATCGTGCTGGCCGTGATGATGCCGATTATTGAAGTCAACCAGCTGATTCAATGAACATTCAAACCAACAAGGAAACTGGCGAGGATGTGATCCGTGTGATGTTGGTGGATGACGACGAACTGATTCAACAGGCCCTTCGCCAAGCCATCGAAACGCACCCGGAACTGGCGCTGCTCGGGCAAGCCTACACGCTGAATGAGGCCATGGTAGCCGTGCAAGAACTTCAACCCGATGTGGTGCTGGTTGACCTTGGGTTGCCCGACGGCAGCGGGCTCGAATTGATCCGCCATATTCATCAGCACATGCCTGGCTGCGAGAGCATGGTGCTCACCGTGTTTGGTGATGAATCACATGTGATGTCGAGCATTGAAGCCGGGGCCACCGGCTACCTGACCAAAGACACCCGCACCGCCGACATTCTGGACCGGTTAAAACAACTGCGTGCGGGTGGATCACCCATCAGCCCGGTGATTGCGCGCCGCCTGCTCAATCGGTTCAGGGGATCCACAACCCTGCCCGCCAGCAAAGTGACGGGCACTGAATTCACCCCCTTGTCGGAACGAGAACAACAGGTGCTTGAAATGGTGGCCAAGGGTTTCATGCAGGCTGAGATTGCTGAAATAATTGGTGTGTCCATCAACACGGTAAGCACTTACATCAAACGCATTTACAAAAAGCTGGCAGTGAATTCCCGTACCAGCGCGGTGCACCGCGCCAATGCCCTGGGTTTGATCAATTTAAAAGACTGCTAGGCACTTATGGCCCAGGCTGACGCCCCCCCTGCAAACCCAAGCTGGTTGAAACGACTCGGCCTGTTTTATGTATGTGCCACACTGATCGCCTTGGCGGGCGCTGCCATCCTGTTTTATCAAATTTCCAAAGCCACACCCACAGACCCCGGCGCCCTTGAAGTCAAAGTCGCCCGGTTTTCCGAACAGGCCGCATACAAAACCCGCCCACCCAAAGCGCTGGAACAGGCCTTGCGGGTGCAACTGCCCCACCGCATCGACCACATGCTGAGCAGCCCAGGCGGCTTTTACTGGTATGAATTCGACTTCACAACCCTGCCCGAAAACAGGCTGGAGGCACTTTACATTCCGCGATTCGCCATGAATGCCGAGGTGTACCTGAATGGCGAACGGATTGCTTTTTTTGGCCCCATGACCGGTGAATTTGCTGAACGCAACTGGAACCGGCCGCAGATTGTAAACCTTGGCCCCCATATGGTTCAAACCGGTCAAAACACGGTGGCAATCCAGGTGCGCGCTTTTCCGGATTACCTGGCCGGTTTATCCTCGGTATGGCTGGGTTCCGACGAAAACCTGCGGGAAGCCTACCGTTCACGCTACGAAGTACAAGTTACCTCGGTCTACCTGAGCACCGCTTTTGTGTTGGGTGCGGGCATCGTGCTGAGCATTCTCATTGGCATGGGAAAATCGCGCAGCGGTTTGCTCATGCTGCTGGCCGCCACCTGCTTTTTGTGGGGGGTTCGAAACCTTGCCTTTCTGACCACAGTGCCTCCAGTTGGGCACGGCACCTGGATCCAGATCACGCAAGGCGGTTTGCTGCTGTTTGCAAGCCTGATTGTGCTGTTGATTTTGTTGTACTGCCAGGTGTCGCGAAAGCGGCTGGAATGGAAAATATGGTGGACTTACTCCCTCAGCTTTCCGGTGTTGTTGCTGATCAATGAAAACTGGGCGCTTCGCTTGGTGGCCTACTACGGGGTTCTGGGCCTGTGCATGTACACCTGGAACGTGTATCTGCTGGTGCTTCACGGCAACAGCAAACAGTCACTGGCGCCCCATGCATTTGGATTTGGTTTGTTGTGTTTCATGGCGCTCAGCGTGTCAGACCTCCTGTTTCTGGCAGGTATCCAGCCGTTCGACGGATACTTTTTGAACCAGTACATGGGCATCGCGATGTTTCTTGCGATGAGCTATTTTTTGATCGAGCGCTACAGCAACATGCTGAAAGAATCTGACAGATTCAACGAAACGCTGCAAGGCCGGTTGATGGAACGTGAAGCCGAACTGGCCGAGCAGTATCAACGCCTTCAGAAAATTGATGAAGACAAAGTAAAAATGGCTGAGCGGCAACGCTTGATGGCCGACATGCACGACGGTTTGGGCGCACACCTTGTGGCAGCCATTCACCACCTGCAATCGTCTAATTTCAACAGACGAAACACGCTGAATCTGCTTGAATCGGGGTTGCGGGATTTGCAATTGACCATTGATTCGCTTGAGCCCATTGAGCAAGACCTGACAACCCTGCTGGGGGCATTTCGCTACCGGATTTCAGACAGCATGCGAAGTGCCGGCATTCGACTGCATTGGGCAATTGATGAAGACATTCCTGCAATTCCCTACCTGGATGCGCGCAACTGCCTGCATGTGCTGCGTATTGTTCAGGAAATTTTCACGAATATCCTGAAGCATGCGCAGGCCACCGAAGTAAGCCTGGAGGTGTCAAGGGGACCAAAATATGTGGGTGTGCAGATACTGGACAACGGGGTAGGATTTGAACTGGACGCTCAGCACGCAGGGCGAGGTTTAAACAACCTCAAGCAACGTGCGGCCAGCTTGGGGGGTAGCATCGACATGTCAACCGCAACCGGGCTTGGCACTCGATACCTGCTCAAATTACCGTTGACCATTCAAACCTGACCACCGATGAACGCGCAAGACCTGGATCAATTTGAATCAAAGCCTTTCGGCGTGATCCTGGTCGAGGATGAACCTGCAACCCAGGATCACCTGGTCCGCGTGATCGAATCATCCACCCGGTTGAAGCTGCTGGGCGTGGCCAGCACAGCGCAGGACGCCTATTCCCTGCTGTTCATGACCAGCCCCAAAGTTGTGTTGATTGATCTTGGTTTGCCAGACTCATCGGGCATTGAGATCATTGACTGGTCGAGCAAGAACAAACCAGAAACAGAATGTTTGGTGATCACCACGTTTGGCGATGAAGACCACGTGGTTCGAAGCCTTGAAGCCGGCGCAAGTGGTTATTTGCTGAAAGACTATTCCAGTGACCAACTAATCGAACACATTCTGGAAGTGGCCAACGGCGGTTCGCCCATCAGCCCGCTGATTGCACGGCAACTGCTGTTCAAGATCCAGCAAGAAAGTATCACTGAACATCTCCACGTGCAAGCCATGGCCGACCTTGATAAAACCCGGAAAGCATGCTGCATCACAGACCGTGAACTGACCGTAATGCAGCAAGTGGCGCGTGGTTTCACCGCGCATGAAATTGCAGGACAAATGGGTATTTCAACCCACACCGTGGCCACCCACGTGAAACGCATTTACAAGAAACTCCACGTACACAGCCGCTCAGAAGCAGTGTACGAAGCAACCATGCTTGGGCTTCTCGACCTTTGAAGCCAACAACCACCGATACCTGGTTCGCCTGGCGATTCTCCCTGCTATTCATGCTGAGCCTGTTCATCGTATTGTGGGGCACATTCAACGCACCCCTACATGCATTGGGCAATGACAGCACACGGCAATCTGGTTATCTGCTTGACCACGCCCGCGTACTGTTTTCCGGCAACCCAGACCTTACAGCAGAAGAAGTATTGCAGCGAAGCGGGAAGAAAACAGTCATTCTTCCCGACTCCTGGGATGTGACACAGCAAAATTTCGAGGGGCAAGGCTGGTACCAGATCGAGTTCCGCCTCGACCCGGCGAAACCCAAACCCGACGCGCTGTTCATGCCCAAAGCGATCATGAACGCACACGCGTACCTGAATGGCCACTGGATCGGCGGGCATGGTTCGATGCGCGGCGAGATTGCACGCCACTGGAACTACCCTTATCTGTTTCAGTTTTCCCCCGCCCTGTTGAACCAGAACAACAATGTGCTATTGATCCAGGTGGCTGGCTACAAAAACTACCGCAGCGGCTTGGGCCGTGTGTGGTTGGGCCCAAGTGAATTGCTTGAACCGCTTTATGCCTCGTCTTACCGCTGGCAGGTTACCGGCTCGATGCTGGCCACGCTCGTGGCTTTCTGCAGCGGTTTGTTGTTGCTGGTTTTTGCACAGGTTTTTCGCGAACAGGAAGGATTCTTTTTCCTCAGCCTGGCTGTGATCATTTTTGCCCTGCGCAACACGGGTTATTTTTTGAACTGGACCCCACTTCCACACGCACAATGGGGGCAACTGGTTCACAGCCTGCACGCATGGTTTGCATGCCTGTACGGCCTGTTCCTGATTCAATACATGGGCCTGAAGCGGATGTGGATTCGCAAGGCACTGTGGGTGTATGCCATCGGAGTGACCGTGTTGACCTTCGGGGCTGGCAGCCAGGAAATATTGCAATTCACTTTTTGGCTGCTACTGCCCATTATTCCAGTCATATTTGTTTTGAATTTGATGCTGCTTGGCCAATCCTGGCAACACAAGAATTTCGAAGGTGCCATTCTTGGGTGCAGTTCAATGTTGTTTGTGTTGTTGAGCATTCGCGACCTGAGCATCATGCTGGGCACCTTGCCGGTTGAATCGGTTTTGCTGTCACAGTACACGGGCATTTTGCTGTTTGTATCTGCTTGCTGGATCATCTTCCGACGTTACAAGTCGTTGCTGGAAGACCTCGAAACATCCAACGAATTCTTGAATTCAGAGCTGGCCGTGCGGGAACAACAGCTGTTTCACCAATTCAACCTGCTTCGCAAAATTGAACAGCAACGCACACAAGATGATGAGCGACGGCGCATTATGCAAGACATTCACGATGGCGTGGGATCAAGCCTTGTGTCGGCCCTGAACCTGACTGAAACCCGGCCACTGGGCCAAGAGGAAATGCGCGAGGTACTGCAGGAATGTCTGGATGACCTTCGCATGGCCATTGATTCGCTGGATCCGCAAAGCGACGACCTGCTGGCACTGCTGGGCAATTTCCGCTGGCGATATGAACGCCGATTGAAAGCCTGCGGGGTGACCTTGCTGTGGACCGTGACCGACATTCCAAAACTGGAGGGTTACAGTTCGCGCGACCTGTTCGATTTGCTTCGCATTGTGCAAGAAGTTTTTGCCAACATCCTGAAACATGCCAAGGCGTCGAAAATTGAATTGAGCGTGCGGTGGGATGAAGGGAACAGCAAGGTATTGTTGAACATCAGCGACGATGGCATTGGCATGCCCACCAACACGCTTGGCCGAGGACGCGGCTTGGCGCACATGAAAATACGCGCAAAGTCCATTCGCATTGAACTGTACACGGGCGTTGGCATTGAGGAGCGTGGCGTGGGGGTGTTCATGGCCATTCCAAGAATGCGCAAAAAATGATGCTGCTTACTGAAGCTTGTTCCACACCGCGCGGCCTGCGCGGCTGATGTAAGGCTTGCCAATGCTGCCGGATATCCAGGCACCTGTTTGCACCAGCCTGTTCAAATCCAGCCCGGTTTCAATGCCCATGCCATGCAGCATGTAAACCACATCTTCAGTGGCCACATTGCCTGTGGCACCCTTGGCGTAAGGGCAGCCGCCCAGGCCAGCGATCGAGCTGTGGAAGGTGGCCACACCCAGTTGCAGTGCCGCCAAAATATTGGCCAGTGCTTGCCCATAGGTGTCATGAAAATGGCCCGCCACATGTTGCAGCCCCACGCTGTGGCCCACGGCTTCAAACACTTGGCTAACCCGTAGCGCGGTGCCCACGCCAATGGTGTCGGCCACATCGAATTCCTGCACGCCAATGCCCTGCAGGCGCAAGGCCACCTCAGCCGCGCTTTGAATGGGCACATCGCCTTGGTAAGGGCAACCCAGTGCGCATGAAATAGAGCCACGCAAATGAATATTGTGCGCGCGGGCCAGTTCAGCCACCGGCTTGAAACGCTCAATACTTTCTGCGATGGTGCAGTTGATGTTTTTTTGCGTGAAGGCTTCCGACGCCGCGGTGAACACCACCACTTCCTGCACACCCGCTTCAATGGCGGCTTCCATGCCCTTCAAGTTGGGCACCAGGGCCGAGTAGGCGACTTTGTATTTTTCAAGCACTGGCATTGCTTTCAAACCAGCCAACACATCAGCCCCATCGGCCATTTGCGGCACCCACTTCGGCGACACAAACGCTGCTGCTTCCAGCCTGCGAATACCTGCCTGGATCAACTGCTTGCACAGATCCACTTTGATGGCTGTGGAAATGGGTGTTTTTTCGTTCTGAAGGCCATCGCGCGGACCGACTTCGACGAGGGTGACTTGGGTGGGAAGTTTGATCATGCTCATGTTGACTTGGCGTCGTCTGAAAAATGAATAAGCTCTGTGCCTTCCGTCACCTGATCACCCACCGGGTGGGGAATGGTTTGCACCACGCCATCACAAGGTGAATTCAGGGTATGTTCCATTTTCATGGCCTCCAGGCCGATCAGGGGCTGACCTTTTTTCACAGTGTCGCCCACCTTCACAAACACGGCAAATACTTTGCCCGGCATGGGGGCGGCCACACCGTGTGCGTCATGCCCCTGGTCTGCGTGAATGTGCGCCGGGTTTTGCCATTGCAGGTTTGCTTGTTCTGCGCCCACGTGCACGCTGAGGTTGTCGCCGTGCCAAATCAAATCAAATACGCTGCCTGCATTCGCACCATTTGTGATGGTGCCTTTCAAGCGGGGCAAGGCAATCAAATTGCCACTGTTGTGCAACGTACAAATCAATGCAAATTCGCGGCACTGAATGTGCACAACATCGCCTTGCGCAGCCACGTGGGTATGGGTCGCAAAAATATGATCGCGTTCTGCCCATCGGTCTTCGCGCAACGGGGGCGCACTGGAATAAAACCCGTCCAGCATGGCCAGCGGGTCACTGGTTTTCTTGTGCCTGATTTGGCTGTGCAAGGCCCAGCGCGCCAAACCAGCCAAGGCCTGCACCGTGTGGGTTTCAATGCTGCTTGCCGGGGTTTTTGTATTCATGGTCATTCTGTCGATCAACCCTGTGTCGTATCCACCTGCTGCAAATTCCGGGTGCAGGCACAAACTGCGCAACCAAGCCAGGTTGTTTTTTACGCCAACACAACGCAATTGTGCCAGGGCATCGGCCAGCTTGTTCAAAGCCGCTTCGCGCGTGGGTGCCCAGGTAATCAACTTGCCCACCATGGGGTCGTAGTACGGCGACACTGCAAGACCAGAACGCATGGAAGAGTCCAAACGAATACCGGCGGTTCGGCCTGCATGCGTACCGGTGCGAAACTCGATTGAATCCGGTACCTCCCACAACTCAACCATACCAATGGCCGGCAAGAACCCCTGCTCGGGGTTTTCTGCGTACAGGCGTGCTTCAAACGCGTGACCGTCGATGTGAATGGTTTCCTGCGTGGCTGGCAGCGGCAAACCGGCTGCAATTTCGATTTGCCATTGCACCAGATCGAACCCGGTGATCATTTCTGTAACCGGGTGTTCCACCTGCAGGCGGGTGTTCATTTCCATGAAATAGAATTCACCGCGGGCATCCAGCAAAAATTCCACAGTACCCGCGCCCACATAATTCACAGCCTTGGCCACTTGCACTGCAGTGCGCCCGAAGGCTTCGCGCTGTTGTTCGGTAAGACCGAATGCTGGTGCTTCTTCAATCACCTTCTGGTGGCGACGCTGGGCTGAACAATCCCTTTCAAACAAATGCACCACATTGCCATGCGTGTCGGCAAACACCTGCACCTCCACGTGGCGCGGTTTGATGATTTGCTTTTCCAGCATCACGGTGGCATCGCCAAATGCGTTTTTGGCTTCGCGCTGGCAGCTTTCAAGTGCGGCCTGCAAGTCGCCAGCACTGTTCACAATTCGAATGCCCTTGCCACCACCACCTGCCACCGCCTTGATCATCAGCGGAAAACCGATTCGTTCAGCTTCCAACTGCAAGGTATTCAGCGATTGGTCTGCGCCAAAGTAACCGGGAATCAGCGGCACGCCTGCGGGTTGTACACAGGTCTTGGCTTCGCTTTTGCTGCCCATGATGCGGATGGCCTCCACACCGGGGCCGATGAAGGTGATGTGCGCATTGGCACAGGCCTGTGCAAAAGCCGCGTTCTCGGATAAAAACCCGTAGCCGGGGTGAATGGCCTGCGCGCCGGTTTGCTTTGCAGCGGCAATCACTTTGTCGATGTTCAGGTAGCTTTGCGCAGCCTCGGGTTCGCCAAGGCATACGGCTTCATTGCATTCCTGTACATGCAAAGCTTGCGCATCGGCCGCGGAGTAAACAGCCACGGTTTGAATGCCCATGGCTTGCGCGGTGCGGTTGACTCGGCGGGCAACTTCGCCCCGGTTGGCAATCAATATTTTGGTGAACATCTTGCAATGGGTCCTGGGCCCGGGTTTTTCTGATTATAGGATTAACACACACGCCACCAGGCGTGCCGAACAAAAAGTGACCGATGCGGGCCACACTGTCCTTTAAGCGAACTTTCAGCCCATTGCTTGTTACCAAGTGAAGTCTGTGGTTTGTAAATCTCTTGTTCACCACGCCCCATTTCATTCCATTTTCCAATCAATCGAGTTCAACTGATGCAAATCAAAACTTTCTTCACAGCGGCTGTGGCTGCTTCTTTCACAACACTGTTCGCCTTGCCCGCTTCTGCACAAGACGCAACGCACAAACCTTCACCATTCATCGGGCTTACCCACACCTCGTTGAAAATAAAATTCGACAATCTTCCCGACACCACCTGGAGAACAGATGCAGTCGGTGTCAACGCAGGCATCCCCCTGACGAACAATGTGTGGCTTGAAGCCAAGGCTTTGAAGGGCACCAGCGGCACAACCCAAAGCAATGTTCGCATGGAACTTGACCACTACCTTGGCATTAACCTGATTGGCCGTTTACCAATCATCACCACCGGTTTTTCACTTTATGGCTCAATCGGTGCTGGCAAAACCAAACTGACCGCCAGCGGCCCTGGTTTTCAGGCCAGTGCATCTGAAACAGGCCTGGGTTATGGATTTGGCGTCATGTACAACACAGGTCCTCTGAACTTCCGAATTGGCTACGAAAACCTTTACAGCGATGAAGGCGCTGAAATCGACGGTGTAAATGTCGCGGGTTCTTACCGCTTCTAAACAAGCACTAATTCATCCACACTGGTTTGCGTTTTTCCATGAATGCCATCATGCCTTCTGCTGCCTCGGCGCTGCCGCGCACAGCAGCAAGGCGTGCAGCAACTTCAGCATGTGTTTCGTCGGCAGAAATGTCCATGCGGGAAACATCCCGAACCAGTTTTTTGCAAGCTGCCATGGCATCGGGTGCACAGCTGCCAAGCTCTGCAAGAATCGATTCCAGCTTGGCGTCCAGCATGTCGGGTGTGGTCAGTTCATGCACCATGCCCAATTCACAGGCTTTTTCAGCCGTGAATGTTTCACCGGTAATGAAGTAGCGGCGCGCAGCCTGCACGCCCATGGCTTGCACCACGTAGGGGCTGATGGTGGCAGGTATCAAACCGCGCTTCACTTCTGGCAGGCTGAACTTCACATTGTTGCTGGCCACAATAATGTCGCTGGCGCTGACCAGGCCAGTTGCACCGGCCAGGCACAAGCCATGCACACGGGCCACCACCGGCTTGGGGCATTCGGCAATGCCGCGAAACAAGCTTGTGAGAGTGATTCCACTTTGTTGGTTACTTGCGGCTTGCTGGGCCATTTGCATCATGTAGCCCAAATCAGCACCTGAACAAAACGCATCACCGTTGCCCGCCAGCACAATGGCGCGGGTGTCGGGGTCGCTGCCCAAACGTTGAAAGGCCTCGACCAACATGGCAATCATTTCGCCGTTCATGGCGTTCTTCACTTGCGGGCGGTTCAAGGTTAACCACACGGATTTTCCCTTGCGGGTTTCAATCACGGGTTTTTCAGTCGACAGTTCACTCACGTCAGTGTCTCCGTTCTTTTATTGTTGGAATTACATTCGGTACACGCCGAACTTTGTTTCCGGAATATCTGCATTCAGGCTGGCGGAAATGGCCATGCCCAGAATGCGGCGCGTGTCTGCAGGGTCGATCAGGCCATCATCCCAAAGCCTTGCAGTGGCGTAATATGGCTGGCTTTGTTCATCAAACTGCTTCAAGGTGGGTGCCTTGAACTCGGCCTCCTCTTCCTTGCTCCAGCTGCCCCCCTTGGCTTCAATCTGGTTGCGTTTTACGGTGGCCAATACACCTGCGGCCTGTTCACCACCCATTACACTGATGCGGGCGTTTGGCCACATCCACATGAAGCGCGGGCTGTACGCGCGGCCACACATGCCATAGTTGCCGGCACCAAAGGAGCCGCCAATTACCACCGTGAATTTGGGCACTTTGGCGCAGGCCACCGCCATCACCATTTTCGCGCCATGGCGGGCAATGCCTTCGTTTTCTACCTTCTTGCCCACCATAAACCCGGTGATGTTTTGCAAAAACACCAGCGGAATTTTGCGCTGACAGCACAGCTCAATAAAGTGCGCGCCCTTTTGGGCTGATTCAGAAAACAAGATGCCGTTGTTGGCCACAATGCCCACCGGCATGCCATACAGGCGTGCAAAGCCACACACCAAAGTGCTCCCAAAGCGGGCCTTGAATTCATCGAACTCGCTGCCGTCTACAATGCGGGCAATGATGTCGCGCACATCGAACGGTTTTTTGGCGTCAGTCGGCACAATGCCGTAAATTTCTTCGGCGCTGTACAGGGGCTCTTTGGTTTCACTCAAAGCCCAAGGGTAGCGCTTCTCGGGGCGACCCAAATTGGCCACAATGCGGCGGGCAATTTCCAAGGCATGCTGGTCGTTCTCGGCCAAATGATCGGCCACGCCGGAAAGCCTTGTGTGCACATCGGCACCGCCCAGTTCTTCCGCGCTCACAATTTCGCCCGTGGCGGCCTGCACCAAGGGTGGGCCACCCAGAAAAATCGTGGCCTGATTTTTCACGATAATGGCTTCGTCGCTCATGGCGGGCACGTAAGCGCCGCCGGCGGTGCAACTGCCCATGACCACGGCAATTTGCGCAATGCCCTGTGCGCTCATATTGGCCTGGTTGAAAAAAATTCGGCCAAAGTGATCGCGGTCGGGAAACACTTCGTCTTGGTTGGGCAGGTTGGCCCCACCAGAATCGACCAGATAAATACAGGGCAAGTTGTTCTCAGCCGCCACTTCCTGTGCGCGCAGGTGCTTCTTCACGGAAAGTGGATAGTAGGTGCCGCCTTTCACCGTGGCATCGTTGCACACAATCATGCAATCCACACCACTTACGCGACCAATGCCTGCAATGGCGCCGGCACCGGGCGCTGCGCCACCGTACATGCCCCATGCAGCCAAAGGTGCCAGTTCCAGAAAAGGTGAACCGGGGTCGAGCAAACCAGCCACCCGCTCGCGGGGCAACAGCTTGCCGCGTGCGGTGTGGCGTTCATTGGCCTGTTTGCCACCGCCTTGCGCCACCACGGCCAAATTGGTTTTCAGCTCGTCGACCAGTTTCTTCAATGCAGCCTGATTGGCAGCAAAGTCGGGGCGGTTTTTAACGTTGTTGGAATCGAGCACGGCCATGTTTAGAATGGCCCCTGTGCAACCCAGCGGCGCAAATGCTCCATGCGGTCCTGGCCCCAGAAGGCTTCGCCGTCCACCACGAAATACGGCGCACCAAACATGCCCGCGTCGATGGATTCCTGCACCGCGGCTTTCATTTGTTCTTTCACTGCATCGGTTTGCGCACCCGCCACCAAGGCAGCACCGTCCAGTCCGATTGATGTGGCCACCTCAGCCACCACGTTGTCCTCGGTGATGTCTTGCCCGGTTACAAAGTAAGCCTTGTAAAGGGCCCGGGTCAGCGCACCAGCTTTCTCGGGCTGAGTGTTCAACACATGCAGAATTGCGCGTGAACCGGTGGTGGCATTGATCGGGAATTTCTTGGGCCAATTGATTTGCAAGCCATGAAAGCGCGCCGTGCGGGCAAAGTCTTTCGCAGAATACTTGCCCTTGACGGGGTTCATCATGGGCGGTGTGTTGCCTGTGCTTTTGAACACAAAGCCAAGCAGGGTGGGCTTGTAATTCACGGTGCGCTTGCCAGCGGCGGCAATTTCTTCTATTTGCTCGGCAGCCACATAGCTGTAGGGGCTGGTCAGGTCGAAATAGAAATCAATCGTTTGTTTGGTAGTCATGGTGCTTTTTGGCTCCAGATTGGGGGTGTTCCAGTGATTCTATCGAAGTTAGCGTGAAGTTAACGGGCTTGCTTGCGCCTTATCAGGAAAAAAGCCAACCTAGCCACTGGCTGACCCACGGTTGCTTTGAAACCCACAAAAACACGGCATAACCGCCCCACCACAACAGCGCCACCAGCAGGGCAGCCAGTGCTGTGAACAAATAACCGGCCAGCACCAGCCTGCCGTCACGCACCCGCAAACCAAAGGTGATGCACACCATGGCGGCGGCGGGCAGCACATTGTCGAAAGAAGCAAAAGGCACAGGTGCCGCCATGGTCAGCCCCGCAAAAGCCAGCACCAGCCCGTTGACCGGGCGCATGCGTGGGTGGCTCATCACGTACAAACGCGGTTTGCTGTGGGGTGCCACCCTGCGAATAAACACGCCCAGGAACTTCTTCAGCACGCCTGCTGCCTTGGGTGGCAAGCGTTTCTCGCCGATCGACTTGGGGATTGGCATGCCAAAACCCAGCGCATAGCCCAAACCCAGCAGAAAAGTAACGTACCCCAAACTGGTGGCAACACCCGGAATTCCAAAGGGAAGCAACAGCGGCAAAGCGGCCAAACCGATCCAGGTCAGCTGTTGCTTGGGGCTACGGCCAATGGCATCGGCCACTCTGGCTTGGGCCATGTTGTCGGCGAACATCACCACGCGCCGCCAAGCGTAGGGCAGTTCTTGCAGGGATTCGTCTAAATTGGCTCGGCTGCTCAAAGTAATGGTGGTGAATTCATGGCATTCAATCTTAGGCGAAATTGAGCAAGCCTGCCGAGCGGGCACATCTAGAACGACGGACGGAATACCTATTTATAGTGAAGGGTAAGCCCGATGGACAAGATAATCACAAAAGCATCACTCTAGATGATGAAGACGCCCTCACTCTTGGAGTCGCCATGCTCAAACGTATATTGCCCTGCATCGCCATCGCCGCCAGCGCCCTGCTTGGCCAACCCGCCTTGGCTGAACGATTCCCCGATGTGCCCCGTCCCATCGACTACTTCGTGAACGGCGAGGAAATTCTGGCCGTGAACACCCTGCGCGATGAAATTCGGACACAAGGCAATTTTCCGCTGGCCAAAGCCCTGCTAACAATTGGCAGAGACGACCTGCTGGGCTTGAACCGCAGCCTAGACAGCTTCGACACCGGCACACTTGAAACACCCCTGGGCGGCGAATTTGAGGTGGACAAGGAACAAGTTGCCGAGTTTCGCACTGCACGTGCGCAACGCGCCAGCCGGGGTTTGAACAGAGGGTTCGACACACCACTGGGTGGTAACCTCAGCGAAAGCAATATGGAACAAGCCGTGCAATTTCGCAGCGAACGCGCCATGCGTGGTACGCGTGGGTTAAATCGCTTGGGGTACAGAAGCGGGTTCTAAATGAGGGATTCATCAGACCAGGGTAACTTTTTGCAATCCTAGGTGCAATTGTTACTCTTCGGCCTACACCCTCTTCAACATCATGACTTCAAATGCAGACCAAACATTATTGCGACGGAAAGTTGCCTATTAGAACCGCGGTAGTGTGCTGACAAAATTCAAAGGATCTCAAATTTATTACCCCGGCATTTTGCTGGCGATTAGCGCGTGTACGGCAGACCCTACCGCCACCCAAAAATCATTTGTATATGAAAACTTTGTGGGTGAAGGTCGCCCGGAATACAAAACCACCGCGAATCAAATTGAACTGCGCGAATCCCCCGACTCAGGCTCCGCGATTGCCAACAAAGCATCTATTTCGAAAGAGCAGGCGCTTACTTTTGAGCATGCGATTACCCGCACACTGAAAGCGGGACAAATCGAGCTGCAAGGAAATCTATCGATACAGGTCAGAGAGTTTGGCGAAATCGACACCTTGCCAACAGATCGGTATTACGACGAATCAATCACATGGGTTGAGAAAAAGATTACCGCAAATGATAAGCCTACGTTACTGATGTGGATGGCTGAGGGAAACTGCTTGATAACAATCAAGCAAACCGTGAATGAGAGCAATTCGTGCCCAATAGAATCGGACCGCCATTGGAAGCTAACAAGTCAACCAACTACGGAAAGCTGGATTCAAGTGAAAATCAGCGATTCAAAAGGGTGGGTTAAAGTTGACGGCCAGCAAATCAAAGAGGTTTCCAGAGGCTTCTGATTTCAAAGAATCTGTTATTTTGCTGGCCGCCAATCGTTCTATCAAGCAGCCTGCTTGGTGACCTTCTTGGCCTGCACCTTGCGGGCCGAAGTTTTATTGTCAGTCGCAGAACCTTCCCTCACAAACTCCAGCACACCGTCTTCAAGCTTGCCTTTCTTCAACACCGGGCGGTCGGCCAGGTAGTTGTTCACCACGGTCCACGGTGCGGCGGGGCCTTGCTTGGGCAAACGGTCAGCGGCACGCTTCATGTAACCTGCCTCTAGGTCAAACATCGGCGTGTCGTCGGTTTCAACACCTTCGGCATTGGGCACCACGCGGGTGTAGCCGTGCTTGTCCATGTGGTTCAACACACGGCAAACGAACTCAGCCGCCAGGTCGGCTTTCAAGGTCCACGATGCATTGGTGTAACCAAACACCATCGCAAAGTTGGGGATACTGCTCATCATGACGCCCTTGTAGCTCATCACCTCGCCCACGTTCACAGGCGTGCCATCGACTGTTGCGGTCAGGCCACCCAGAATTTGCAGGTCAAGCCCGGTGGCGGTAATGATGATGTCGGCTTCCAGCACCTGGCCGCTTTTCAGCTTGATCCCGTTTTCAACGAAGGTATCAATGTGATCGGTCACAATGTCGGCCTTTCCTTTCTTCAACACCTTGAACAAATCACCATCAGGCACCACGCAAAGGCGCTGGTCCCAAGGGTTGTAGCTGGGCGTGAAGTGCTTCATGTCGAAGTTCTTGCCCATGCGTGCGCGGGTTGCACCCAACAGCAGGCGCTTGATCGCTTGTGGGCGTTGTTTGCTCAGCTTGAAAATCAAACGCTGCAATCCGATGTTACGGGCACGGCCAATGTTGTACACCCAGGTATCGGGCATGAACTTCTTCAACACCACGGAAACCGGGTCTACAGAAGGAATGGATGCGATGTAGGTTGGCGAACGCTGCAACATGGTCACATGGCCCGCGGTGTCGGCCATGGCCGGCACCAGCGTAATGGCAGTTGCGCCGCTGCCAATCACCACCACGCGCTTGCCGGAATAGTCCAGGTTTTCAGGCCACTGCTGTGGGTGCACCACGGTGCCCTTGAAATTCTTGATGCCAGGGAATTCGGGGCTGTAGCCTTTGTCGTAGTTGTAATAACCGGTACAGCCCAGCAGGAAGTTGCTGGTGAACACCTGCTTCTCGCCGGTTTCCTCAACAATGCCTTCCACGGTCCACTGGTTGGCTTGGGAATCCCAGTTGGCGGCGGTTACCTTCAAACCAAACTGAATGTCTTTGCTTACATTGTGTTCTTTGGCGGCTTCGGTCACGTACTCGCGAATTTCCTGCCCGTTGGCCAATACTTTCTCGCCCTTCCAGGGTTTGAAACTGTAACCCAAAGTAAACATGTCGGAATCAGAACGAATGCCAGGGTAGCGGAACAAATCCCAAGTACCGCCAATCGCTTTGCGACGCTCCAGAATTTTGATGCTTTTGCCCTTGCAGTTTTGCTTGATGTGGCAAGCTGCACCGATGCCAGACAAACCGGCGCCAATAATCAGCACGTCTACGTGTGGATTGTTCATTGCTTTGTTCCCCTTATGTGACCGTCTATGTGACTTTTTGTATTGTCAGTTGAGAGAATAGTGGCGAGCCGGGTCTGTTGGCTAGTAAGAAATACTCTAAACTGGGCCAACTATTACACAGAGCAAGGAAAAATGGAATTTCTTGAAACACTGAAACAGCGCCACAGCGTGCGCGCGTTCGACCCCAAACCAGTGCCCCAAGACGTGCTGGATCGTCTACTTCAACAGGCTGCACTGTCACCGAGTTGGTCCAACACGCACCCCTACCGAATTGCCCTGGCCACCGGCGAAACACTGGAAAATTTGCGCAGCGAACTGTATGGGCGCTTTCAGGAAACCATCAAACTGCAGCGTGGTGGCAAGCTGGCGCAAATCAAAGGGCTGCTGAGCCGCAACAAAGGCATTCCCGATGGTGATGTGAAGCCCGTGGTGAACTACCCCAAAGACCTACAAGCCCGCCGGGTTGAATGCGGCAAAGGCCTGTATGGCGTGCTGGGCGTAGAAAGAAACGACCTGAAAGCCCGCGACCAGGCCATGGCAGAGAACTTTCGCATGTTTGGTGCACCTGCCGCCGCTTTCGTGTTTGTGCACCAAGGTGTGGGCATTTACAGCGCGCTGGACGCCGGTATTTTTTTGCAAAGTTTAATGCTGGCCGCCACCAATGAAGGCTTGGGCACATGCGCGCAAGGTGCGTTGGGCTTGTTCCGCAGCCCCCTGGACAAACACTTTGAAATTCCCAAGCAATACAACTTGTTGTGTGGCGTGGCGATTGGATACGAACAGGATGTGCCGGTGAACAAGTTTCAGCCCGAGAAAATAGCGGCGAGTGAATTGATGTTGCCACAGCGCGGGTTCGGCCAACTCGGTAGTGGGTTTGAATGAAGGCTTCAATGTTCTCGCTTCGCGACACCCAAGACCCGACCGACGCGAGTTGACCGATACACCGGCCGGGTTTCACGCAACAAGCACAGGGCACCGATTTCAGCGCTTTTTGATAAACCGGTTCGTAAACCGCACTGCCTCGGAATACGGGAAGATGTCCTCAATATGCCCCTGCGTAATCCTGTCCTTACGTTCCTGCCAAAACTCGTATTCCAGCAAATCCCGGTGTCGGTTCAAAAATGCTTTTCGTACCCGTCGGTCGCCCAACAAGAAATGTCCAAACTCTTCGGGGAATACGTCTTTCGGACCGACGGTGTACCACGGCTCTGCAGACATTTCTGCCTCGGGGTTGGGCGCATCGGGAATGCGACGGAAATTCGAATCGGTCATGTATTCAATTTCGTCGTAGTCGTAAAACACCACCCGGCCCAGACGCGTTACACCAAAATTCTTGAATAGCATGTCGCCCGGAAAAATATTGGCTGCCGCCAGTTGCTTGATGGCGTTGCCGTATTCGGTAATGCCGTGCTCCACTTCTGCATCCGTGCCCTGCTGCAGGTAAATGTTCAGCGGGGTCATGCGCCGTTCAATGTACACATGCTTGATCACCACTGTGTCGTCTTCAAACGTCAGCGAGCTTTCGCAAGTGTCTTTCAGGTGGTCAATCAATTCCTGTGAAAACCGGTTCAGCGGCAAACCCACATGGCTGTATTCCCAAGTGTCAGCCATTCGGCCCACGCGGTCGTGTTCTTTCACCAACTGGTACTTGCGCATCACCCCCGCCCGGTCAATTTCTTTGCTGGGCGCAATTTTGTCTTTGATCAGTTTGAACACGTACGGGTAAGAAGGCAGCGTGAACACCGCCATCACCAAACCCTTGATACCGGGCGCCACAATAAACTCGTCGTGCGAATGTTTCAGGTGGTGCAAGAAATCGCGATAGAACAAAGTTTTACCCTGCTTGTGCAAACCCAGCATGGTGTACATCTCGGCCTTGGGCTTGTTGGGCAACAGGGTGCGTAAAAATTGCACGTATGCGCCCGGCGTCTCCATGTCGACCAAAAAGTAGGCGCGCGTGAAACTGAACAACGTGGCAATTTGCTGCACATTGAACAGCACCGTGTCGATGTACAACTTGCCCGACGAATCCCGTAAAATGGGAATGGCAAAAGGCTGCGGCATGTTGGCATTAATAAACTTGCCAATGACGTAAGCACCCTTGTTTCGAAAAAACAGGCTGGAGAGCACCTGGATTTGGCAATCGGGATCCACCTTGATGGGCCGTGGCATCACTTGCCGCGCGGCATGCACCACGTAACGCAAGTCGCGTTCCAAATCCACAAATTCCGCATTCAGTGAAAAGTCACGTACCAGGCGCTTCAGTGTTTTGCGCAAGCCACCGCTTTTTGGGTTGGCCGGGTAATAGCTGCGGTAGGAAGGCGGGTCGCTTTCCACGTAATCGGTACTTACTGCGGGGCGCACGAACAAAAACCGGTTGTGGTAATAATCGCGGTGCAAAATTTTTGTCACCGCGGAGTTGAAAAATGTTTCCGCCAACTCGGGCTGTTTGTGATCCACCAAATAGGTCACAAAACGGGTTTTGATTTTTGCCCACACCGATTCCGACATCAACAGCGAACCATAGTTGCGGCGCAACAGGTCCACCGCCTCTTTCACTCGCTCGTCGTAAAAATCAATCCGGTCACGGGCCAGTTGTTGAATCAAATGCCAGTCGCCTTCTTCAAACAGTTTTTTGGTTTGCTGGGCGCAGTAACGAAACAGCCTGTAGTGCTTGTCAAAGCCTGCCAGAAGGTCAGAAGCCACTTTTTTGGACAATTCGCGCTCTTCGTCCTCGCTCAGGTGACTGGTTTCGCTGAGTTCACCAAAATCTTCTTCCAGCGTTTTCAGATCCAGGGGCAGACTACTCATAACATGGTTTCCGCAAACAATTCCCGGCCAATCAACATGCGGCGAATCTCACTGGTGCCTGCGCCAATCTCATACAACTTGGCATCGCGCCACAAACGGCCACAAGGGTATTCGTTAATGTAGCCATTGCCGCCCAGAATTTGAATGGACTCGCCCGCCATCCAGGTGGCTTTCTCAGCCGAAAACAAAATGGCACCCGCACAGTCTTTGCGCAGCTTGCGCACTGTTTCCGATGTGGCCTTGTCGCACGCCTTGCCCACTTGGTACACATAAGCGCGGGTGGCCATCATGGTCGAATACATGTCGGCCAGTTTGCCTTGAATCAACTGGAATTCACCAATACTTTGGCCAAACTGCTTGCGATCATGCACGTAGGGCACCACCACGTCCATGGCAGCCGCCATAATGCCCAGTGGGCCACCGGAAAGCACAGCGCGTTCGAAATCAAGCCCGCTCATCAGCACATTCACACCACGGCCTACTTTGCCCAGCACATGGGTTTCGGGCACTTCACAATCCTCGAACACCAATTCGCCCGTGTGGCTGCCACGCATGCCAAGCTTGTCGAGCTTTTGCGCAACTGAAAAACCCTTGAAGCTTTTTTCAATCAAAAAGGCCGTAATACCATGCGGCCCTGCGGCCAAATCCGTTTTGGCGTACACCACCAATACATCGGCATCGGGCCCGTTGGTAATCCACATTTTGTTGCCGTTCAGCACATATTTGTCGCCCTTTTTGTCGGCGCGCAGCTGCATGCTAACCACGTCTGATCCCGCACCGGGTTCGCTCATGGCCAAAGCGCCAATGTGCTCGCCAGAAATCAGCTTGGGCAAGAAGGTGTTGCGTTGCCATTCATTGCCGTTACGACGAATCTGGTTCACACACAGGTTGGAATGGGCACCATAACTTAAAGCCACTGAAGCACTGGCACGCGAAATTTCTTCCATGGCCACCATGTGGGCCAAATAGCCCATGCCGCTGCCGCCCAGTTCTTCTTCAACCGTCAGCCCCAACAGCCCCATGTCACCCATTTTTCGCCACAAATGCATGGGAAACTGGTCTGTTTTGTCCATTTCTGCAGCCAAAGGCGCAATCTCTTTCTGGGCAAAAGTTTGCACCGCATCGCGCAGGGCGTCGATGTCTTCTCCAAGATCGAACTGAAGCCCGGGCAAATTCAACATATCAAAGTCTCCGCAGAAGTTATGTTTTTTTGAAATGATGCCCTACAATCAGCCCCTTGATCCACACAAATGGCTGAAAAGTCACCAGAAACCTCATGGGAATTGAACGTTTGTTTGAACCGCCCGTTTTGGGCCAGCCAACCCCCGTTGCACCCGGTGTGCTTTGGCTGCGGTTACCGCTGCCGTTTGCGCTCGATCACATCAATGTGTGGTTAATCGAGGAAGAAAACCAATACACCCTGGTGGATTGCGGCGCCGGCCTGCCTGAAGTGGCCGCCATGTGGGAAGAAATCGAAAAAACCCTGTTCACCCGCAAGCCGCTGGGCCGCATCATTTGCACCCACGCCCACCCCGACCACATTGGCATGGCTGGCCCGCTGGCACGCCGCCACGGCGTGCATGTGCACATGTCCACCGGCGAATACTTCATGGCCCGCGGCCTGTGCGCCAACCTGCCCGGCTTTGACGGCAACACCCTGGGCACATTCATGGCAAGCCATGGCCTGGTGAACGAGAAAAAAGCCGATGAAACCAAAGAAGCCCGCGGTGGCCTGTTCTCCAAACTGGTGCCCGAACCACCGTTGAACTACCAGCGCATTCAGCATGACGATGAAATTGAGATTGGCGGCCACTTGTGGCGTTGCCACGCCGGTTTTGGGCACAGCCCGGAACACATCAGCCTGGTGTGCGACAGCCTGAATTTGATGATCAGCGGCGACATGCTTCTACCCACCATTTCAACCAACGTGAGCGTGTACGGCATTGAACCCGAAGGCAACCCTCTGTTGCTGTTTTTAAAATCGGTTCAAAGCATGGCCCACTTGTCGGATCAACTCACCGTGCTGCCTTCGCATGGCGTACCCTTCAAAGGCGTGCACGACCGGTGCGCACAATTACTGCGCCACCACGACCACCGTTTGAATGAATTGCTTGAAGCATTGAAGGAAAAACCGCTGACTGCCCGCCAGGCCATCACCGTGCTGTTCAGGCGCGAAATGGACGGCCACCAAATGAGCTTCGCCATGGGCGAGTCCATCGCCCACCTGCACTACCTGTGGTACAAAGGTTTGGTGAAGCGGTCAACCATTGAAGGCGTATGGTCTTTTAAGGCTGCTTAATCACAAGCTGACCCTTTAAATTCGCACAAGCAACCCCATTTCTATCGTTGACCCAATTTTTGCAGCACACAGCACCATGAACAAAGCAGCCCACAACATGATCCCAGTCACCATTCTCACCGGTTTTCTGGGCAGTGGAAAAACCACCTTGCTGAACCGAATCCTGAAAGAAAACCACGGCATGAAGATCGCCGTGATTGAAAACGAATTCGGCGAAGAAGGTGTCGACAACGACCTGCTGATGCAAAACGAACAGGAAAACATTGTTGAAATGAACAATGGCTGCCTGTGCTGCACCGTGCGTGGCGACCTGGTGCGCATTCTGGGCGAAATGGCCGCCAAGCGCCTGGCAGGTACCATCAAATTCGACCGCGTGGTCATTGAAACCACCGGCATGGCCGACCCCGGCCCCGTGGCACAAACGTTCTTCGTCGACGACCTGGTGGCTGAAAGCTTCATTCTGGACGCCGTCATTACCGTGGTCGATGCCAAACACGGCATGCAGCAACTCGATGAGCACCGGGAAATTCAACAACAAGTGGGTTTTGCCGACCGCATTCTACTGTCCAAAACCGACTTGTGTACGGAAGACGAAGTCACCGCCCTGAAACGTCGCCTGGTTAGAATGAATGCGCGCGCCGAAATGATGATTTCTGAATTTGGCGTGGCCCCCATCGACAAGCTATTGGATGTGCGCGGCTTTAACCTGAATTCGATTCTGGACATTGCGCCCGATTTTCTGGACGAAGACAAACACACTCACAACGATGAAATTCAAAGCTTTGTGTTCAAAAGCACCAAGCCATTCGATGGGCAAAAGTTTGAAGAATTCATGGGCTCGGTCACCCAGGTTTACGGGCCCGACATGCTGCGCTACAAAGGCATATTGAACATCAAGGCCAGCGACCGACGCGCCTTGTTTCAGGGTGTTCACATGCTGATGGGGCTGGACTGGGGCAGAAAATGGGACAGTGCCGAGAAGAAAGAAAGCAAAATCGTGTTTATTGGGCGTAAACTCCCCAAGGAATTTATCACCCAAGGGTTAGAGCTTTGTCTGGCCCGATAGCGGATATACTGGTATATAGTCAATAAAAAACCAAAGGACTAGAGGCTGTGCTATGACCACTGAAAAGACGCAAGTCATCACCGAGAAGCAATTGCTCGCGATGAAAGAAGACGATTACATGAACGAGGTGCAGCTTGCCTTTTTCCGCCAGCGCCTGCAGGACATGGAAAAAGAACTGCTGGCCAATGCAGGCGAAACCACCGAGCACCTTCGCGAAACTGTCGTGGTACCCGACCCCGCAGACCGCGCCACCATCGAAGAAGAGCACGCACTTGAACTTCGCACCCGCGATCGAGAGCGCAAGCTGCTGAAAAAAATTCAGCAATCCATTCAAAAAATTGATGCTGGCGAATACGGCTGGTGCGAAGAAACAGGTGACCCCATCGGCGTAGCCCGCTTGCTGGCACGCCCAACAGCCACGCTGTCGCTGGAAGCCCAGCAACGTCGTGAACTGAAACAGCGCATGTACGGGGATTAACCCCTTCGATTGGCTGGTGTGGTGCGAGAAAGCACGTTGACCTTGGTTGGCGTGCTTTTTTTAAGCAGAAATCGTTTCTGGGCCGGTGATTATGAACAACGCCACTTCAGCTCAAGAGTCACCAGCACTTTTCAACACCAACGCCCTGTCATACACAGTATTTTTGGCCAAGCCAGTGGCCTTCACCACCACCGCCACCGCTGTTTTCAAAGGCAGTTCGGCCAACAGCAAGCCAAGCAACGTGTCCAGGTCGGCACTGGCCTGGGCAGTTTCAGCGTCGCTTTCAGAAACAGAACTAGCCCCGATCACCCACGCCCACTCACCACGCTCGGCATTGGCATCTTGCCGAACCTGCTCGAACACCACATCGCCCATGCCACGGTAAAAAGTTTCGAACTGCTTGGTCAGCTCGCGCCCCGCACACATGTCGCGATTGCCCGCACCCAAAGCCTCCAGGTCGGCCACCAATTGCATCACGCGGTGAGGTGCTTCAAAAACAACTTGGGGTTCTGGGCAGGCGAGCCATTTCTTCAAATCATCCAGCCGGCTTTTGCCCTTGGCGGGAAGAAAACCCCGAAAAGTAAAAGCGCCATCCACCAGTCCACTGGCCGCCACCACCGCCAACACACTGCTGGCACCAGGGACCGGCACCACCTTGAAACCGGCCTCGGCCACGCAACGCACCACCACTGCGCCGGGGTCGGAAACAGCAGGGGTGCCCGCATCGCTCACCAAAGCCACCGACTCACCCCGCTGTAAACACGCCAACACGCCTTGTGCGCTCTCTCGCTCATTGTGGGCATGGTGTGCCATCAATGGCTTCTTGATTCCCAAGGCATCCAGCATGCGGGCTGTGTTGCGGGTGTCCTCGGCAGCAATTCGGTCCACCTGCTCCAGCACCGCGCGGGCACGCAAGCTTAGATCACCCATGTTGCCGATGGGGGTTGCCACCACATAGAGTGAGGGTTCACGCCTTGTCTGATCCTTTGCGTCAGAATTCACTGCATCCTTCACAACATCCCCATCACCGGCTTTCTGCATGGCGTTCACACCCAAATCCAAAGTTCCTGAATTGTCCGGCATTCCATGGGCCACACGCAAATCAAGAACACGAAAACCCACAATTCCTTGGTCTGCCCCCAAAGAAAAGACCCTAAACACACCCGTTGAACCCAACGCGCACAAACTGGCCATTCTCGCCCAAGGCCAACAAGCTGAAATACAGGCCCTTCGGCTGCTTGAATCCAAAGGCCTGGTACTGGTTGCCCAAAACCACCGCTGCCGCTGCGGCGAAATCGACCTCATCATGGCCCAAGGTGACACAGCCGTGGTCGTCGAGGTGCGCTTGCGCAGCAACAGCCGCCATGGCGGCGCACTTGAAAGCATTTCCCGCCAAAAACAAAGCCGCGTGGCGCGTTGCGCCAAGTTGTGGTGGGTGCAGCAGGGTCAACGCAAGTTCCAGCACCTGCGTTTTGATGTGGTCGCACTGGAAAACGGCACAGATACGCTTTGGGTTCAAAATGCGTGGCAAATCAGCAACTAAACCCGGATCAAACCGCTACACCAAGCAAAATGCCTGCAAGCGGCTCACCTATAATAGAAGGCTCGATAACCGCCAGAAGGCCTGTCGCCATGGACCTGATTACACGCATTACCCAACAATTTGATGAAAGCATTGCTGCCAAGCAGGCAGCCACCGAAGAACTGTCTGGTCCCATTGCCCAAGCCATTGAGCTGATGGTGAATGCGTTGACCAACGGCGGAAAAGTACTGGCATGCGGCAACGGCGGGTCGGCTGGCGATTGCCAACACTTTGCCGCCGAACTGGTGGGGCGTTTCGAACGTGAACGCCCGGGTTTGGCTGCCATTGCCCTGACCACCGACTCATCGGCAATCACGGCAATTGGCAACGACTACAGCTTCAATGAAATTTTTTCAAAGCAAGTGGCTGCAATCGGCCAACCCGGCGACGTGCTGCTGGCCATTTCAACCAGCGGCAACTCGAAAAACGTACAACTGGCCATTGAAGCCGCCCAAGCACGCGACATGAACATTGTCGCGCTCACCGGCAAAGGCGGCGGTCAAATGGCCCAACAACTGAAAGAAAGCGATGTGCATGTGTGCGTTCCACACAAGCGCACTGCACGCATTCAGGAAATACATTTGCTGGCGATCCATTGCATTTGCGATGGCATCGATCTAAGCCTACTTGGAGAAGAAGAAAATGAGTCGTAAATCCCAGTTTTTCGCCCGCACCAAGTCTTCTGCCATCAGCGCCATATTGGTGGCATCACTGGCAGCGCCGCTGCTGGGCGGCTGTTTTGTAGGTGCCATGGCTGGCATTACAGCAGGTTCACTGGCCGCAGCCGACCGCCGCACCGTGGGCACACAGGTTGAAGACCGCACCCTGCAAGTGAAAGCAGAAAGCGCCATCCGCGAAAGCTTTGGTGAAAAAGTGCACATCAACGCCACCGTGTACAACCGCCAAATTTTGCTGACCGGTGAAACACCTGACGAAACCATACGCAGCCAGGTTGAAGCCCGCGTATCCACCTTGCCCAACATTCGCCTGATCGTGAACGACATTCAGGTCGGCTTCAAAAGTTCGCTGTCGGCCCGCTCAAACGACGCCTTCATCACTGGCAAAGTCAAGGCCTCGCTATTGGATGCCCAAGACATTTTCGCCAACTCATTCAAAGTCACCACCGAAGCCGGTGTGGTTTACCTGATGGGCCTGGTCACTGAGCGAGAAGCCAACCGCGCGGCCTCCATTGCCGCAGGCGTGCCTGGCGTGGTGAAAGTGGTCAAAGTGCTTGAACTGATTTCGGAAGCTGAACTTTCCCGCCTCTCGGCCACTCCAAACAACGGAACCCAACCACCGGCTGACAGCGGCCCCCGTTAAAACATGATCAAGAAGTTTATTTCCCTGTGTTCAACCCTTGCATTGGCGGCCCTGTTGGCCGCCTGCGGGGGCGACAAGGCACCGCAGGTGGATTACACCACCATCAAGGGCCTGACCATTACGCCTGCCGATTACCAAGGGCAGGTGATGCTGGTGAACTTCTGGGCCACCAACTGCCCAACCTGCGTGAAGGAAATGCCCGACATTGTCGACACGCACAACAAGTTCAAAGACCAGGGGTTTCGAACGATTGCGGTGGCCATGAGCTACGACCGCCCCGACTACGTGGTGAACTTTGCCGAAACCCGGCAGCTACCGTTTGACGTAGCGCTTGATGTCTCGGGCAGCATTGCCAAAGCCTTTCACGACGTAAAAATTACGCCTACCACCTACGTGATCAACCGCAAAGGCGAGATCATCAAAACCTATGTTGGCGAACCCGACTTCGCAGCGCTGCATGCGCTGATTGAAAAATCACTGGCCGGGAAAGTTTAAAACCCGCGCCCAACACCGAAAAACTACTCGTCACCCCACTTGAAGTCGTCCATCACGCGGCGGTCCCGTTTCGTGGGCCGCGCCTTGATTTCCAATGCAGGGTCTTTCATCAACTTGCGATTGGCCGCACGCTCAGCGCGCTTTTTCGCGCTGTCCATGGTTTCTTCGTACAAGCCCTGCGCAATGGTCGCGCTGCCACGCTTGTCGCCCAAACCTTTCACCACCAGCACCATGTCGTCCCAACCCACGGGCACGGTCAGCACATCGCCCACCTGCACGCCATACGCTGGTTTCACGCGCTCGTCATTGCACTTGACCTTGCCACCTTCCACCACATCGGTGGCCAGCGAACGGGTTTTGAAAAAACGTGCAGCCCACAACCATTTGTCAATGCGCACTTTCGCACCCGGCGCTGAAAAGTCGGTTGTGCCTTTCGGTGTTTTGGCAGGTTCGGGGTTTCTGTTTTTACTTCGGCTCAAATCGGGTATTCCCACATGAATGCTTTCACACGGAAATTATGCCTGAGCCACAGCACAAATTCACTGCGCCCCGTTTTTGGCCAAATACCAACCGGTGTTGGTGGGGCGAAGCGCCATTTCAATGACAAACGAAGGCTGCAGCGTGGCCGCCACAGCAGTGCCTGAACTTAATGTAAACACGCTGGGGTCGAACGACTCCACTTTCAGGTTCTTGAAGTGATTCAGCATGTGGGCGTCTTTCAAAGTGGCCTCGAACCGGGCAGACACCGCGTCATCCAGACCAAATGGTTTGTTCTGAAGATAATCCACGGTTTTTTCAACCCACAGCCGCCCGAAACACAGAGCTTCGTTGTCGCCTTGGGGGCCTTGCCTGAAATGCACGCCCTCCAGTTTTTTCAACCCCTGGGAAGGCATGATGACCCAGCGACCATCGCGCGTTTGCATAATGTCCAGCAGGCCAGACAAATCCCATGCCCTTACATCGCGAGCCACCGCACTGTTGGCAGGCACTGCATTGCGGGAATATTGGTCAATGGCCTCTGGGCTGGGCAAACGGGCGCACAGCGCACCATGGTTCAAAATGAATGTTTCGGCGCGCGCGCCCTTGAGCAAATTCTCGTGGTTCAGGCTGGTTCGGGGGTTGCAGGCAGCCAGCAGGCCAAGGGTCAACGCAACAGGCAACAGGGCAAACACGCGGCGGGTCATTTTTTGGTTCCTTTTTCACTTGCTTACAGTGTGAACCTTCCAAACCGTTTGCAAAACAGCAAGAACAGCGGAAAACCCGTGCCATTTTCACTTTCGCTCATGCCCCAGGGCACGGGGGGGCGAATAACCCAACTGCCGCGCCCGCGCTTCAGCTTGCGCAGCCATCAAGGGCTGGGCGCTTTCGCGGTAATAAAGGGCCAATTCATAGCTGGCAATGCCGTTGCCCAAGCCACTGGCGTATTGCAACCAACCGATGTACCGCAACAGCCCTTGCTCGGTATCCAGTTCGCGGTGAAGGCGAGCTATCCGTGCTGCGGCATCTTTGTCGCCACGGGCAGCGCGGCTTAATTCATGCTTGCTGGTGCTAGCCAGCTTTTCTTTTGGCACCACAAAGCTGGTTTTGAACAACTTCACCTCCTTGGCCCGCAACACCCTCAGCGAATCAACCGCACCAGCCTGGTACAAGGCAACTGACTTCGCCTGCGCACTGTGGGGGTACTTTTCAAGAAACGCTCGGCAATGCTTGAGCAAATCAACAGGCCATTGCGCATTTTGAATTTCAAGCCACGCCGCGTCTTCCTGCGGATCCACTGGTTCTTGCTGCACGGGCAGTTGCGTTTCCGCGCGCCAGGACAAGGGCACCTGAACACGCGTGTTGTCCGCGATAAAAGGGTATTGCACCAATTGTCGAATCGCAGACAATGGGTGGTTCAACATGGTGCGCTCTACATCGCTTTTAACCATCCGAAACAGGTCATTGAATGTAATGTGATCAGCAGCCTCCAGAAGCTGCCTGACCAGCGATGCCGTGTAAAAAGTATTCTGGTCGGCGCTGGCAGGCGAAACGGCAGGCCGCCCTGCCCCGGTTGAAAAGCACACCATGCTGCCCAATGGTGCCTCCATCTGGTTCAAACCCTCCCCATCGCCCAAGGCATTGCGCAAATCGGTTCGACATGCATCGATCACTGTGATGTTCAACGCTTCGGGCCGTGGTGGCAATGCGGCCAGCAACTTTTGCTGCAACACCAGTGAACGCGACACCAAATCTTGCCGTGACGCGGTGGGGTTGGAACCCGAACCCAACAACAGGTTATTGGAATCAACTTGCAAACCATGCCCAGCGTAATAAAACAGGGTGACCGAATTGTCGGGTGCGGCGGCCACGCGCCTTACAAATTCTGTCACGGTGATCTGCAAACTGGCTTCATCCAGGTTCATGGCCTGGGTCACATCAAAGCCGCGAAATGCCAGGGCTTCCCCAAGGTCCATCACATTTTTGTGAATGGGCGGCAGATCGTGAGGTGCCGGGTAATCGCCATTGCCAATCAGCAGCGCAAGGCGGTGCTCACCAGAACTGGAGGCATGTGCACGCCTGAACACTACGGGTGCCGCCGCCAGCAGGCCTGCCAAACCCAACATGCGGCAAATCGCATTGCGCCGGGCGGGCGACTGCAAGGTGTTAGTGATAGTGGTAGGTGAACTCATTGCCATCGGTGTCAATACTCAATTGGGTCACCGGCTTGCCTTCCAGAGTGGCCTGCAAAAGCCGGCGGCTGACAGTGGGCAATACGGTGTTGCTTAAAATTGCCCCCACCATTCGCCCGCCTGAATCGGCTTCATTGCAACGCGCCACAATCCGGTCAATCACCGACGGCGCAACACTCACGGAAATTCGATGGGCACTGGCAATGCGCTGTTCAATTCGAGCAAGCTGCAAACGAACAATTTCAGCCAGCATGGCACTGGAAAGTGGGTAGTAAGGCACCACTTCCAGTCGACCCAGAAGCGCAGGTGGAAACACTTGCAACATGGGTGCACGCAAGGCCTGCACAAGTTCCTCGGGTGCAGGGTTTTCTGCGCCGTCCTGTAGCCCTTTTTTGCACAACGCCATCAAGGTGGAGGTACCCACATTGGTGGTCAGCAAAATCAGGGTGTTGCGAAAATCAATCCGGCGCCCCTCACCATCTTCCATCCAACCCTTGTCGAAAACCTGAAAAAACAGTTCATGTACATCAGGGTGGGCTTTTTCCACTTCATCCAGCAACACCACGCTGTAAGGTTTGCGGCGTACAGCCTCCGTCAACACCCCACCTTCGCCGTAACCCACATAGCCGGGGGGTGCGCCTTTCAACGATGAAACCGTGTGTGCTTCCTGGTATTCGCTCATGTTGATGGTGATCACATTGTGTTCACCACCATACAAATTTTCGGCCAGTGCCAATGCGGTTTCCGTTTTGCCCACCCCGGAAGTGCCTGCCAACATGAACACGCCCACGGGTTTGTTGGGGTCGTCCAACCCGGCACGGTTGGTTTGAATACGCCGCGCAATCGTTTCCAGCGCATGCGGCTGCCCGATAATTCGCGCCCCCAGTGCACAGGCCAGGTTCAACACGTTTTCAATTTCATTGCGCACCATGCGACCCACCGGAATGCCCGTCCAGTCTGCCACCACCGACGCCACACACTGCGCATCCACCTGCGGGTGAATCATGGGTGTTTCACCTTGCAGGGTTTTAATTTCGCATTCCAGTGCTTTCAATTGTTCAAGACTGGCCTGCGCCTGCTCGATGCCTTGCACATCAGCGTTCGCATTTTCAACCTGCCCACGAAGCGTCAACAAGGAATCCAGAATGCGCTTTTCTTGTTCCCATTGTGAATGAAGCCGCTCAAGTTCAGTGCGGTGCTTACCGGCAGCCTCCTCTATTTCAGAAAGGCGCAATGCATGTTCACGACCAAATGCCGATTCTTTCTCAATCGCCTCACGCTCCACATTCAGCGCGTTCAGTTGTTTTTGAATCAGTTCAATCGGTGCCGGGGTGGCGTGCTGGGAAACCGCCACGCGCGCACAGGCCGTGTCCAGAAGACTGATCGCTTTGTCGGGCAACTGCCGTGCCGGAATGTAGCGGTGTGACAAACGCACTGCCGCCTGCACGGCTTCATCCAAAAGCCACACGCGGTGATGGGCCTGCATGGCCGTGGCCAAGCCGCGCAGCATGTCGATGCCTTTGGTTTCGGAAGGCTCTTCCACTTGCACAACCTGAAAGCGCCGGGTCAGCGCCGGATCTTTTTCAATGTACTTTTTGTATTCTGCCCACGTGGTTGCGCCAATCGTGCGAAGCGTTCCACGCGCCAAGGCGGGTTTCAGCAAATTGGCTGCATCGCCGGTGCCCTGGTTGCCCCCGGCACCCACCAGCGTGTGCACTTCATCGATAAACAGAATCGTGCTTTGTTCACTGGCCTGAATTTCGTCAATCACCTGCCGAAGGCGCTGCTCGAACTCGCCTTTCATTGACGCACCCGCCTGCAGCAAACCCAGGTCCAGGGTCAGAATGCGCACGTCTTTCAAAGCGGGGGGCACATCGCCCGCCACCACCTGCAGGGCAAACCCTTCCACCACAGCCGTTTTTCCAACACCCGCCTCACCGGTGATCAGCGGGTTGTTCTGCCTGCGACGCAACAAAATATCGACGATCTGGCGTACCTCCAGTTCACGCCCTGTTACCGGATCAATGTCGCCTTTGCGCGCTTTCTCGGTCAGGTCCACCGTGTAGCGTTTCAATGCCTCTTCACCACCCAATTGCGCAGCATGCATTGCACCACTGGCCTCACCGGGTACAGCGCCTTGAGGCAAATCGGTATTGTGCAAAGCATGCTCTGCGGAATGCTCAACCATGTTTGCAAAATTTTCACTAAGCACCGCTTCGCGGATCTGTTTGAAGCGCGGTGAAATGCGCAACAACTCTTGTGTCAGAAAATCGGTTTTCAGCAAGGCCACCAACACATGGCCAGTACGCACTTTGTGCACCCCGTACATCAGCGAGGCATACACCCACGCCCGCTCTACAGCATTGGTAATGGATTCCGACAAATCGGAAATGCCTTGCGCCCCGCCGGGCTGGCGTTCCAGTGCCCGCTGCACATCGGCAAGCAACAGCCCTGCGTCCACCTCGAAGTGGCGAAGAATGTGATGCCAGTCGCTGTCGTCTTGCTGAAGAATTTGTGCCACCCAGTGCACCAACTCCACATACGGGTTGCCACGCAACTTGCACAGCACGGTGGCGCCC
This sequence comes from Limnobacter sp., assembly GCF_036846585.1. GTDB lineage: Bacteria > Pseudomonadota > Gammaproteobacteria > Burkholderiales > Burkholderiaceae_B > Limnobacter. The sequence goes on from NZ_DAIUBR010000007.1 coordinate 80,474, forward strand.
TCAACGGACTTGAATGCAATTGGATTTAACTTCGCGAACAGCGAAACACGGCTGATGTTGCTCATGCGGAACTCCGGGACAAGGAAGATTGGGAAGGCACAGCGGGGCATTTCATGCGCACCCTGGCAGGCAGTTGTTGGCGCTGGTGAATGCGCATTTCACCCGCCCATGCGGTTCGACCCAGTTGGGCCGTACCATTCAAACGGGCTTGGGGAATGTGATTGGTGTTGATTTGAATGTCATAATCGCAATCAAATTCAAGGCCCAAATACGCGTGGGTGGCTTGAATCAATTGCATGCGCCCTGCCGTGCCGGGCAACAACTTTTGGTAGGCCGAATACGGCATGGGGCCAACACAAATGATGATTTTGCTTTGCGCACACCACACCCGGCTGCCCAGCATGGCACCCCTGCCCAAGGCTTGCACGCTCGCCTGCTTCGGCAACTGCAACCACTGCGCCTGAAATGGTTTCACATGAACTGGCTGCCCGGTGCACGCGGACAAGGCACAGGCCAAACCTTCCTGTGTTTTGGTGCTGCGGCTAAAGTGCCCTGCCAAACCAGCTCGAAAGTGTGTGGGCAATTGTTCGCGCCCCCAACTGCTTTGTACCCCGTGACCCACCAAACTGTTCAGGCGTTGCGCAAACGGGTTGTGTGATTTGCGGTGGTAACCAATGTGCGGCTGCGATTCTGCCCATGCCCTGTAAAACAGCAGATAAGCGCGGTGGTGAAACACGTCCAGAAACTCAGAAAACGTGGGGTCATTCCAGTGGTGAATCCGCGTGTAAGCATGTTCGGTGTAATGCAAAGGCAGCGCGCCATTTGGACCAAGTAAACCGAAGTTTTGAACATACAGTTTCTGAACAGCGCCCAGACGCCCGGCTTGAATGGTTTCCTCACGCTGAAAATCTTGTGTGGCGAAATCAAGGTGCGGGTGTTGGCCCAGGCGTATGGGGTCGTCCCGCAAGCGCAGTGAAGTTCCCAGCAAGGGCTTGCCCGGGTTGGCATGTTCGATTTGCCGCAACAGTGCGAAAAAATTAGGGGCTGGGGGAAGCGACCTGCTCATGTGTTCACACCGCCACTACAACAATGGCCGGTTTCCCGACATGGCCGGGAAGTCAAACACCGCACCGGTGTGCTGGGTTCGCACACGTGTTTGCACAAACGAATTCACCGACACATGCGCGGAAAGGTAGCGTGCAAGCACGCTGCCCAAAACAGCCACGCCCGCGCCCTGCATGGCCAGTTCATCCACGGTCAGCACCACGTGCAAACCACGCACTACCGCAGGTCGCCCTTGCCGCACAATGCGTGCAACCATGGGTTGCGATTCAACACCTTGCACCGCACGTGCCATCTGCTGGTGTGCCGGCTGTGCCGGGTCTGCGTGTAGCGCAAGCAACTGGGTCAGCGCAGCGGCACCGTTGCCTTGCTGTGAATCGCCCTGATCAATCAGGCCGAGGTAATTCAGCGACAAATGCTCAATCAATTGCCAGCTGGCCTGCCCGCTGTGTGTAGGTGCCTTCGGGCGGCTGGGGCCACGTAAAAAACGGATGGATTGCAAAGGCAAATTGCCAGGCCAGGCCAGATCGGTTGGCCCTTGCCCCACGGGCATCAACAAGGGCAAATCGCGATTGGTGCACAATGCGCGAACAGCCAGTTGCTGAAGACCGTGGCCCTTGAGCAGCTCACCCGTAGGCAGTGTCAGCCCCAGGTACACTTCGCTGCCAATGTAGGAGGAACGCCCGCCTTCGCGGACCTGTTTTTCGGAAACCTGTGTGGGCACCCGCCGGGACATGAAGCGGGGCAAATCGGGATCGTTCTCTTCGGTGTTGCCATACAGGGTGGGAACTGGCTGCACCCGGTTCTGCCCATGCCCCTGAACACTCAACACGCTGTGCACTTCAAAATCCTGGGGCTTGCTGCGGTTGGCCAACACGTGCACCTCGTGAAGCTGCTCGTCCAGCAACACCCTGTCACAGCTTTGCTCGAACAGGTTGATTACCGGGGTGCAGTTCAGTGCCAGTGAATCGGTATCGACAACCCGGTCCAGTTCAGGATTCGGGTCAGTGAAACACAAAGCCAGCTCGAACGCAGGCTGATTGCAATCAGCCAAATGACGCTGCAGGCCCTGAATTCGAAAGAACAAAAAACGCTGGGGAAATGCAAAAAATTCCTGGAGCAAACGGGTGCCACTGAATTGCATTGCATCTGCAGGCAACAGGGCTTCGTCGTCGCTCAGCCCCAAGGGTTGAAGTTGCTCGCGCGCAAGGTAAGTCCAAGTGCTTTGCCCCGATACGCGAATACCCACCAACGCAGTTTTGTAGCAAACCCGGTCAAACAGGGTGTAGGCATATTCATCGCCACAACTGACATGCAGGTCAAGGGCATCAAGGGGCACTTGCGACATGGGCGATTGCGTGGTGTTTTCAATTCTCAAATGCAAGGCCGAGCGCACCACCCCATGCCCCTGCACCTTCGGGGGCACCCCCTTGAAAGGCCCATGTTCAATACTGGCAATGGCCAGTGGCCACAACGTGACTGAATGCCCCACCTTGAATTTGCACGGGGTTTGTATGCCTTTGGCCACCTGGCTTTGCAATACGGTGCCCGCTTTGACTTCAATGCCTTTCTTCAAGGCTGCATCAATGGTGTTCGGATTGAATTGAACCACCCCCATGGCGGGCACGGGCGCAAGAAAATTCGGGCTGATGCGGTTTAACAGTTGCTCGGTGAATCGCGGAAACTCTTCGTGCAGGCGAAGCTGGACACGCGCAGTAAGAAACGCGAAGCCTTCAAGCAAGCGCTCCACGTAGGGGTCATGAACTTCAGTGGCGTCCATCGCAAGGCGAGACGCAATTTTCGGAAAACGATGCGCGAACTCTGCCCCGGTGTCGCGCACGTGGGCAAGTTCCTGGGTATAAAACTGAAGCAGCCGCGGATCCATGGTGGGCAGGTTCTGTGTGATCAGAAACCGGACAGGGGCATTAGCAGCACCTTGCCGGTTTCAAGATCCACTTCCGTGCGCAACATCAGTTCAATGGGGTAAGGTTGTGCCCACAACAAACCGGAAATGCGCAAGCCAATCACATTGTGCAAATGCATTAAACCTTGCTGGGTTTCTGCCTGCACTTTGAGGGATTGACCATCAATGCGTGGTTCGAAACGGCGGATCAAATCTTCCACGGTTCGCTCGAAATCCTTGACATCAATCATCGATGCGACCTGTCCGGCCACCGGCGGCATGCCATAGGCAAGCACCGAGTTGAGCAACTGCGGTTGCTGCTGCAGGTGTTTGCTTTCAATCACGCGGGTGGCATTGAGCAACTGCTCAAGATCCCGAAGCACCATGTGGCGCAAGGCCTCTTTGGTGATGAAGCGGCTGTTCGACGATTCAGTTTGACGCGAGGGCTCGTCGTCTTGCAGACGATCCAGCAAAGCGGGTTGCAGCGCGTCTCGGGATTTACTCATACACGTCAATGTAAGTGCATGCACCAGCCTTCAGATTGGCGGCTGATTTGGGGGTGTACACCACTTCAATTTCCTTGAACGCCATGGAGAAAGATTCACTGACCTGTCGCCCTTCGCTTGCGCTGCCCGATATTTCATAATCGCAAATGCGGGCCTTTCGCAAGGTAATGCGCAGGTAATCAATGGTTAAAATTCCACCGGGGTCGCGGCACGTTAGTACCACTTTGCTAAGTATCTCGGCAGACTTCAAGGCGCTCATGATGGCGGTGCTTGAACTGTCAATGGCTTTTTGCACATTGATTGTTCGCACCGAGGCTTTGGATGCCAATTGGGAAGACGAGTGGACTTGCTGGGACATGCCCCAGGACCAACCCTGAATTTCAATCTCACCCATGTGACCACCGACCTGGCTTTCACCCTGGATGGCTCCCTGACGGGAACCCTCCAGAGCCAGGAACATATCGACTTTCGACATTGTGTTTCCTGGCTATCCGATTACTTCTCGGAGTTGGTTGCGATGTTGAAAGTCGCTTCAACCTTGCCATCGGGTCCGCCATCTTTCTTCTGTGGCACGTACACGTAGCTGAATTCAGCGAAGTTCAGGGTCACTGTTTCTGTCAAACGGTCTTCACCGCCAGATCCGCCTTGGCTAACATTGGAAATGATCACGTCTTTCATGGTCAAAACAACGTATTCCAAAGGCTTTTCACCGGCTTTGCGCACAGTCAAAACTGCTTCGTCAAAGTGTTTGCCGTTGCAACAGGCCTTGATCAGATTGGGCGTGGCTTTGTCGATGTACTTGGTCACGTTGATGTCTTGCACGCTCACCTTGCCTGCACCACCGCCACGACCCACGTGGGTTGTGCCGGACTGGGACATGCCCCAGCTCCAGGCTGCAATATCAATTTCCTTGGCGTGTACGCTGTCCACGGATTCGCCATCCACACCCTTGATTTTCAAAAACATGTCTACGGACATTTGATTCCCTCTGTAATTGATTGGTTAATAGTTCAAGTTTTAAGACGCTTTGGCGGATGGCAACTTGCTGACCAAACGCAAAGACACGGTAAGCCCTTCTAGCTGGTAGTGCGGGCGCAAATAAAAACGGGATGCGTACATGCCGGGGTTGCCTTCAATTTCTTCAACCACCACTTCGGCTGCGGCCAGTGGGCGGGAGGCCTTCACCGCCTCGGAGGAGTTCGCAGGATCGCCATCGACGTACTGCATGATCCAGTCTTGCAACCAGCGCTGCATGTCGGCCCGTTCTTTGAATGAACCCACCTTGTCGCGCACGATGCATTTCAGGTAATGCGCAAAACGGCAGGTTGCAAACAAGTAGGGCAAGCGTGCTGCCAATTTGGCATTGGCTGTTGCATCGGGATCTTCGTATTCAGCCGGCTTGTGAAGGGACTGCGCACCGATGAAAGCAGCCAGGTCGCTGTTCTTTTTGTGAATCAAGGGCAGAAAACCACTTTTGCTGAGTTCTGCTTCACGGCGATCCGAGATGGCAATTTCAGTGGGGCATTTCATGTCCACACCACCGTCATCGGTCGGGAAAGTGTGCGTGGGCAGATTGGGCACCGCGCCGCCCGATTCAATGCCGCGAATTCGCGAACACCAGCCATATTCCTTGAATGAACGGTTGATGTTCACCGCCATGGCATATGCAGAGTTCGCCCAGGTGTAGCGGCTGTGATCGGCCAGACCGGTGTCTTCTTCGAAGGCGAATTCCTCAACCGGGTTGGTTTTTGCACCATAGGGTTGACGTGCCAAAAAGCGTGGCATGCTCAAGCCCAGGTATTTGGAATCGTCGGCATCGCGCAGGCTGCGCCACGCTGCGTAATCGGGCGTGGAAAAAATCTTGGTGAGGTCGCGCGGGTTGGCCAGTTCTTGCCAGGAATCCATTTGCAAGGTGGCGGGCGATGCGGCCGACAGGAAAGGTGCATGTGCCGACGCGCTGATTTTGGCAAGCTCGCCCAGCATTTCAACATCGGGCGGGGAATGGTCGAAGTAGTAATCGCCGATCAGGCAACCATAGGGTTCGCCGCCAAACTGGCCGTATTCGTGCTCATAAATTTTCTTGAATACGGGGCTTTGATCCCAGGCCACGCCTTTGTAACGCTTCAGGGTTTTGGCCAGTTCGGTTTTGGACACATTCATGAAACGGATTTTCAGGAATTCGTCGGTTTCCGTGTTGTTGACCAGGTAATTCAGGCCACGCCATGCGCTTTCCATTTGCTGGAAGTCATCGTGGTGAATGATCTCGTTGATTTGTATGGACAGTTTTTGATCAATGGCCGCAATCATGCGCTCGATGGAATCAACCACATCGTCGCCAATCAATTCAACGCCTTCCAATGCCTGTTGCGCCAAGGTAAGCACCGCAGACTCCACCTCAGACTTCGCTTCGTCGGTTTTGGGCTTGAATTCTTTTTGCAGTAGGGAAGACAGTTCGCTGCCTTCCAGTTCGATCACATCCAGCGCGCGATTTTGCAGTTGTTCAGACATGGTTACTCACCTTGAGAAGAAGTTGATTCAGCAGGCTTCTGTGTAGCCGACAGGCTTTTCAGCAGGGCCGGGTCGGCCAGCAGCTTTGCCAACAGAGCTTCTGCACCGTTTTTCCCATCCATGTAGGTCAGCAGGTTGCCCAGTTGCTGGCGGGCTTCGAGCAGCTTGCGCAACGGCTCAACCTTGCGGGCAATGGCAGCGGGGCTGAAATCGTCCATGGATTCGAAGGTGATATCGACTGCCATGTTGCCTTCACCGGTCAGGTGATTGGGGGCATGAAAAGCCACGCGTGGCTTGATGCTTTTCATGCGGGCATCGAAATTGTCGACATCGACTTCCAGGAAGTCACGTTCAGCAACAGGCGCCAGTGGCACTTCTGACTTGCCGGACAGGTCAGACATCACGCCCATGACAAAAGGCAGTTGCACTTTTTTCTGGGAACCATACACTTCGACGTCGTATTCGATCTGCACGCGTGGTGCACGGTTGCGCCCTACAAATTTTTGTCCGCTCATTGAAAAATCTCGCAAGTAAGAGTGGTTGAACGCAGGGCGACTTTATGCATCTTCCTGCTCGAGAGAATCGGGATTGACCCCCATGATTTTTGCCACCTCGGCCAATGCTTCCGGCGCAAGGTCTTTCATCAACTGCATGAAGTTTTTATCGATCAAGCGGCGTGCACGCTTCAGCAAAAGCTGCGCGGGATTTGTGGGCTCGGCGTGTTCGAGATAACTGCACACCTGGTCGATGGCAGCCAATGCCTGCGCACGGGACTGAATTCCCTGCGCGCCGTTAAACCCCACCTGCCGGGCGTTTGTCGCTTGATCGCCATTCAAAGTTGAATCAGCCAAACCACTTGGTGGCATTGCGTCGGTGGTTTGTTCCATTTTCTGAAGTGGCAGGCAGGATTGCAGATAACCAAGCAGCGCTTTCAGTTCAGGCAGTTGCGGTAAACGGTCCATGTCAACATGGGGAGTCAATGCAGCGAGAATTCGCGTCAAGGCAGACAGGCTTTCCTGCACCACGCTGCGCAGTTCAATCGCCATTCCCTCGGGAGAACGAAAAAACTGCTCGACTTGTTCGCGCACCACCGGCAATTCCGTACCAGGTGAATTGCCGGTAAGCACTTCAAAGTCTTTCAGTCGGATCTCGCCAATGCGCGGGTTGCGTACCACAACGCAATTGCGCAAGGACTGAAAGAAAGAACCACCAAAACCAAGGCTTTCAACCACATTCAAGCGGGCATAGGGATCGCCGTCATCCAGCCGGGGGTTCACAGAGGGCCATGCAGTTTCCAGCAAAGCTGCAAATGCATTCAAGCCTTCCGGCAAGCGGGAAAGTCCTTTCAGGTTGAGCTGGGATTCGGCCCACAACACCACCAGCCGTAAATCGCGGCTTTTCTGAAGCAGGGCCAATGAACCGGTTTCAACCGCATTCCAGTCTGGTGGGGTGGCAGGCTCGAATTGAGTTTCCGGCCTGCCCCGCGCGGCTTGCTGCAACTCAAGGAATGCATTGTCGTATTCCAGATCAGGCCCGCATTCGCCATTGTCGAAAGGCAATGCCCAGGCGGGAACCGTCGCACTGAACGATTCTGGCAGCCCTGCTGATGGCGGTGGAAGAAATGAAAAAGACACGTTGTGCAAAGCCCCGAATGGTAAAACCATGCGGGACTCTAACAACCAAATATGAAGTTGGCGATGGGTCTAACCTGAGTGACATCACCACATAGAGTGAGAGAGGGATAAGAATCCCTCACAAGCTGGCAGCTAGGGGGTCTCTACAACCCTTTCGCAAACTGGCTTGGAGAAACGACTTGATTGAATCTGATAAACACACTCAACATCGAAACCCACTTCGGTCAAAGGGAAATATTCAATTTGCAAACTCAACGAATCTTTGCTCAATTTAAAATCACTGAGGAAAACCGCACTGACCTGATCCAGATTCAAACGCTCACCATCCCTTAAGATTAGTGATTGTTCTACAAGCACCTGATCCAGCAGGTGACTTGACGGTGTGAAAAACAGCTCAAGAACCACCAATCAACAAACGGACTTCTGAATTGAACTGGATCACCCGTAAAATGAGAGAACTCTCGGTGCGCAGAGTGGTTGCCTCCACAATCATGGAATCCAGATAAGGCTTCACTGGCGATGCAACAGCCACCGCCCAAGATACGGTTAAAGACAAAGCAAGAAAAATGTATGTGATCATTATTGGGCAGCCTTACAAAAATCGACTCTACGCTTAAATCGGTCGGCAGGAACTACCCCGGTTTGCGCCAGTCGGCTTCTCATGAGTTATAGATGCCTTCAATAAGTTTGAGTTGTTGAACATTACCAGTCACCCTGCGAACTATCAAAAAAGGGAGTGCGCCACCACCAACAGAGTTAACCCACCCTCCGAATCACCTCTCGCAACAACACCCATTCCTCGGCAGAACTGGGGTGCACTGCAATTGTTTTGTCAAAGTCGGCTTTGGTGGCACCCATGGTGTAAAGCACGCCGAGCAGTTGGATCATCTCGGGCGAATCGTCGCCCAACATATGAATACCCACGACACGGTCGGTGGCGTCATCCACCAGCAGCTTCATATAGGTTTTTTGTTCACCGCCAGAAAATTTGGTTTTCATGGGTGTGAATTCTGTTTCATACACACGTATTGGCATCTGTTTGGCTGCTTGCTCTTCGGTCAAGCCAACACTGCCGATGGGTGGCGATGTGAAGGTGGCTGTGGACACGCTGGTGTGGTCTACCGTCATGTCTTTGCCATTGAATTCGTTTTCTGCCAGAGCACGCCCTTCGGCAATGGCCACCGGGGTGAGGTTCATTCGATTGGTGACGTCGCCAACGGCATACACACCCTTAATTCCGGTATGGCTGTATTTGTTGACTTCAATTTCACCGCTTGGGCCAGTGCGCAAGCCAATATTTTCGAGGCCCAAGCCCTGTGTATTCGGGTTGCGGCCAGTGGCATTCAACACGAAATCAAAGGCGTGCACGCCTGCTGCCGTTTGCAGATCAAACCCCTCGCCCTGCTTGCGAAGTGCCTGAAAATCAGTATTGGGAAACAGCTCGATTCCCTGCAAGGCCATGGCAGTGACCAAGCGGTTTCGAATGCCTTCGTCGAAGCCGCGCAGTGGAAGATCGCCACGATAAAATACCGACACTTCAGAGCCCAGACCGCGCAAGATACAGGCGAACTCAAGCGCGATGTAACCCGCACCAATAACGCCAACTTTTTTAGGCAGCACAGACAGGTCGAGCAATTCATTCGATGTGGCGGCCTGCTCAAGTCCTTCAAATGCGCTGCGGTTGGGTGCTGCACCACTGGCAATCAGGATGCGCTGGGTAGACATGGTTCGATCGCCCACCCGCACTTCGGTGGCCGACTTGATCACACCGTGACCACGAATGGTTTCCACACCGCTGTTCTCAAGCATGCGGGCGTAAATGCCCTCAAGCCGATCGATTTCCTTGCCTTTGGCTTCCTGCCACTGGGCCATGGAGAAATCGGCCTGGGCCACTTGCCAGCCCGGCTGCAAGCCTTCGCGCAAGGTTTGCCCGAACTGCGCGGCATACATCATGAGTTTTTTGGGCACGCAACCACGGATTACACAGGTACCACCCAGGCGGCTGGATTCGATCAATGCCACTTTGGCGCCGTAACTTGCCGCACGGCGGGCGCTGGCAACGCCGCCGGAGCCGCCGCCAATAACGATGAGATCGTAAGGTGTGCTGGATGTGGTCATGGTTTGCTCCTTGGGTGCTGCATGTAATTACTCATTGTAACGTGCAGGTTACCCCAACCGCCACGCATGGTACTTGCCCAGCAACACCAGCAGCTTCTGTGGTGCATGCGCGCGCTTCCATTCTCCTGCTGCATATTTGTTCGCTTCAGCCAGTGTAGGGTAGGTGTGAATGGTGCCCAGAATTTTGTTCAAACCCAAACCGTGTTTCATGGCCAGCACAAATTCCGCAAGCAGATCACCTGCATGCACGCCTGCAATGGTTACACCCAGAATTTTGTCTTTGCCCGGCACGGTGAGCACTTTGACCACACCGTGTGCATCGCTGTCGGCAATCGCACGATCCAGGTCGTCGATGCCGTAGCGTGTTACTTCGTACGCAATGCCTTGTTCTTTGGCATCTTGCTCGTTCAAGCCAACGCGTGCCACCTCGGGATCGGTGAACGTGGCCCAGGGAATGACCGAGTAATCGGCCTTGAATTTTTTCAGGTGCCCAAACAAGGCATTCACAGAGGCGTACCAGGCCTGGTGTGCCGCCACGTGCGTGAACTGGTAGGGCCCGGCCACATCGCCAGCGGCGAAAATATTCGGGTACAGGGTTTCCAGATATTCGTTGGTAACCACGGTTCGGTTGGTTTCCACACCGATGTCTTCCAGGCCATAGCCTTTCAGGCGTGCTTTGCGACCCACCGCGCAAATGATGTCATCGAACTCGATTTCAACGTTGCTGCCTTTGTGTTCGGTGACCAGAATTTTTTGCTCGCCCCTGCGTTCGAACCGAACTGCTTTGTGCCCGATCAGAATATTCACACCATCAGCACGCATCGATTCCATCGCCATGGCTGAAATTTCAGGGTCTTCGCGAACCATAATCCGATCTGCCAGCTCCACTTGCGTGACCCTCGAGCCCAAGCGCGCAAAAGCCTGCGACAGTTCACATCCAATGGGGCCGCCACCCAGCACCACAAGGCGCTTGGGCAGCTCTTCGCGCTTGGCAAATTCATCCCACAGGGTGTCGCTGGTCAGGTAGCCACTGGTTTCAATACCAGGCAAAGGTGGCACCATGGGTTCGGCACCTGCGGCAATCACAATGCTGCGGGTAGTCAGGCGGCTGGTTTCGCCACTGTTGTGTTTTACTTCCACGGTCCACGGGTCGATAATTTTTGCGTAGCCTTGAATAACATCCACACCCAGGCCTGTGTAACGCTCCACACTGTCGTGCGGCTCGATGGCTTTGATGATGCTGTGCACGCGGGCCATGACCACTTTGAAACTGAAACCGGGTGTGGTGGCGTGCAAGCCGTATTTCGCGGCGTGGCGCATTTGGTGAGCCAACTTGGCGCTTTTTATCAGGGCCTTGGAAGGCACGCAACCGAAGTTCAGGCAATCGCCACCCATTTTGTGGGCTTCGATCAAGGTTACTTTTGCTTTGACGGCAGAAGCAATGTAGGAGCTGACCAAGCCGGCTGCTCCAGCACCGATCACCACCATGTTGCGGTCAAATTTCGCGGGCTTATTCCATTGCGCATACACCTTGCGAGCCTTGATTTTGTCGGTCACTTTTTTGGCGATCAACGGGAAAATGCCAAGCAGCACGAATGAAAGGATAAGGCCAGGTGAAAGAATACCGCCCAGGCTGTCGATTTGCGCAAGTTCAGTGCCCGCATTCACATACACCACGGTGCCTGCCAGCATGCCCAGTTGGCTGACCCAGAAAAAAGTAATCGCTTTCATGCTGGTCAAACCCATGAGCAGGTTGATCAGGAAGAATGGAAACACGGGCACCAGTCGAAGTGTGAACAGGTAAAAAGCGCCCTCTCGTTCAACGCCTTCATTTATTGCTTTCAAACGGTTGCCGAATTTGGCCTGCACGCTGTCGCGCAGCAAATACCGCGCGCCAATGAAGGCCAGCGTGGCGCCAATGGTCGATGCGAATGACACCAGAATCAAACCTTGCAGCAAACCGAACAAGGCACCCGCTGCCAGGGTCATGACTGCAGCACCCGGAATTGAGAATGCTGTAACCAGCACGTAGGCGGCGAAGAAAACACCTGCAACCATGAATGGCGATTCGGCCTGAAATTCGCGGAACTGCCCCAGACTGTTTTTGAGACTGTCGAGCGTGAGCAGGCTGTGCAGGTCAAAGGCAAAGACCGCCACAACAGCCGCCACGATGAGCAGCAGTATTATTTTTTTCATGTCAATTCCTTGGTTTTTCTACGCAGTGTGTTGTCAATAATGCATGGTCTTGGCAACTTGTACAGATGGTTTCGGCGAGTCGTACAAAAAAGTTACCTCGATCTGGAAAGATAGTCGGGTTAAGCTAAAGCAATCATGTTTCAAGACTTCGTTCACGATGAGCCATCGCATTGAATCCATATTTGTCAGCCACGGGGCACCCACTTATGCACTGGAGCCCGGATCGCCCGGCCAAGCGCTTGAACAGCTTGGACAGCAGCTGATCGCGCAAGACACAAAGGCTTTGATTGTGCTAAGCCCCCATTGGCGCAGCGCAAAGTTGGCGGTGACCAGCCATGAAGCGCCGGTGATTGTGCACGACTTTAATGGTTTCCCCAGAGAATTGTATGCCTTGAAACCGGAGATTTGCGGTGCGCCTCAATTGGCCGCGGAACTGGCTGCAGAATTGACTGCTGAGCTTGCCCCCCAGCAAGGCTTTGATCACGGTGCGTGGGTGCCTTACATTCACCTGTTTCCAAACGGCGGCCCACCCATGTTGCAACTGAGCATGCCCGCGCAATGGAATGGGCAAACCGCCATGGACATTGGCGTTGTTGTGGGCCAATTTGCGCGCAAGCATGGCGCTGTGGTGGTGGGCAGTGGCAGCCTGACGCACAACTTTGATGACATGGATTTGCGGGGTGATCAGCGGGGCGAACCTGCTCCCGCCTATGTAAGTGAATTCACAAACTGGATACAAAACCGCTTGCAGTCGGAAGACCGCAAAGCGATTGCCGAAGCTGAATTCGGTGCACCACACTTTGCACGCGCCCACCCGGATGACGACCATTACCTGCCCTTGCCATTTGCAATGGGCGCGGCATCAACCGGTTCACGGGTGGACGCATTGCCTGACGATGTGCGTTACACCGCATTGTCGATGCAAAGTTTTGCGTTTCTAAACCACCGTGATTGAGCCCTGTGCCGTTAGCGGGCAAGGCAAGGTTGGATCAAAGGTGATGGACACGGCACTGGCCACAAAAAAGCCGCCGATGTGTTGGGCCGCAATTTCAGGTGGTGTGCCGGGTTTGGTCAGGTTCACGTCTTGGGCGAACGCATATACGCGCCACAAGCCACGTGGATCCAGCCTGTATTGCAACAAGCGGCGCATGGCTTTTTTAATGTCCAGAGAGCCCGCATAAACACCATCATTGGCCCCCGGATCAAAACCCAAGCCATCATCAGTCAAAGGCACAACGAAAGTAAGCCCCCCTGGGGAACGCAGCAGTGCGAAGGCGTACAGGTCTGTGCCTTTGAAAAACTTGCCCTCTGTGCGCATGAACTTGGCTCGAATCCACAAAGGTTCGCCCAATCCAACAGTCACAGGCGTTTCTAGTTCCACGCCATCAGACAAATGAATGTTCGTTTGCGTTTCCCGAACTGAATACTCGTAGGTTTTCCCCGTGGTGAAGCGGGTGTAGGTCCATTCAACATCAGCGGTGTATGCCTTTCCCGCATTTGGCGCGTCAGGCAATTTCCATTTGGCAACCACCTTTTCGCCCACAGTCAGTTCGTCTGCCCTCGGTAGGGTGTGGGCTTGTCCTCGCCAGAATGGGTCTGCTTCATCAGACAAGGCCACACCCAATGCGACAGTGGCCACCACAGACGCTACACCAGCAACCGTAAATTCTTTTTCAGGCCCGGCGTCCACATCGGGGGTACAGCAATCGATGGACGGATCGGTTTCCTCGAATGTTCCACTGACCCCAAATGATGCGGTACCCGCTCCCATTACTGCAGCAACTATGGCAACAATGGCCGCGATGACGGCAACAATGATAGCAAGTACTTTCCACCACGGATCAGAAAACGGCAACTCCGCATGCATGCCGCTGTAAGCCGGGTTCGGTGACCAGGCCAGTGTGACACCTGTGGGTATCCATGGCCCAAAATCAGGTGGGCATTCGCACTTGCCTTCGCGGTCTTTCCCCCATTTCGGATTCTGCACAATGGCACTGATGTTCGACATGGTAAGCACACCTTCCTCGATACTGCAGGTGTAGGTGTTGGAAGCAGAATCAAACCGGGTTTGCGAAACAAAAATTTGTTGAATGGTGCGCCGGGAGTCAAATCCATCGGCTTTGGCAACAAAGCTCACCAAACGTTTGCCCGGTGTGGCATTTTTGAAATTCGCATCCCACATCACCAGCACAGCTGCGCCAGCAGGAATGGACGCAAAGTGAAAAGTTTTTGCCACCGGTACAATGCCGGGATCACCAACGCTTTCGAGATAGATGGTGACATTGTTCAGCGTTGCGCCGGACATATTGGTGTAGTGGCAAGCAATGCGCAAATTGTAGATGGCATTGTCGAAGATACCGTCAGGCAACATGATGTTGGTAACGGGCTCAATCGCAAATGGACGTGTCAGAACTTGCAGGGGGGTGGCACTCATGCTGCAGTCTCCTTTTCTGTTGATGCATTGCCTACAACAACAAAACCGAGCCCACCCAATACCTCTTGGCCAGTGCGCTCAACGATGTGGATAAACTGGTATTCCTTCGCTGCAATATTTTTGGCGCGAACTGCCACATGCAAACCCGCGCTTGTGCCTTTGGGAATCTGCATTTTCAAACGGCCTTCACCAATGGAATCTTTCTCGCAGACGGTGCGCGGCGCATCAGAAAGCCCCACTTCCACTATGGATTTTCGAGCGGGTTTGAAACCTTTCAAACCCAAACCAAGCAGGGTTTTCTCATCCAGCTTACCCCCCACTTCGGCAGTCACTGTGATTGTTTTGTCAACACGCGGCAAAGCAGACACCGTGAGTGTAAACATCAATGCACGGGCCGACATGGCCTGAATGACTGTGAGATTTTTCTGCGCGACCTGTGGATAGGTCGGCGGGTCAAATGCATCAGGCAAGGGGCTGGGCAAAGAATGGCCCGGATGATTGGCCACTGCCACCAAACATTCATGGCCACCGTTTACGATCACCGGAACCCATGGCACCAGACACAAAGCATTTTGTTGGCCACCGGCGGGTACGTCTGCGTAAGCCGAGCCCACCAAAGTCGCATTGCTGCGCGTAACTTGCAGCGCCGGGTTGGCCCAGTAAAAATCAATTCGAACGCCGTTGGCTTGCGTGCTACCGTTGTTGGCCACACGTGCCCAGAGGTAGGCAGATTGCCCTGCGACCGGGCTACCTGGTGAACCAGCCGGGTCGCTCCCGGGAACAACCCAGATGTCGGGACTTAAATACCAATGGGGATCTCCATCCCGAATGAGCAAATCAACAGCCATCGTAATCTCCTTGAAAAGGAAGCATCAACTACTGCGATTGATTTGAATTTTTAGCTCAAACGATTTAAATCACCACCCCCCAAAATGTCCCCCACTCCGTTCTGCTTCAAACGCCTCTTGAAAGCTGAGTGGGATTGCAGTTGATGGTTTCGGGCAGCACGCCATCCTGCAGGGCTTTTTTAAGCGATTCCACACCACGATTCCACAAGGACACTTGCAATGGTTCACCTTGCACTGTGGGCAAGATAAGGGCTGCATCTTCCGATCCATCAAACCGATTCAGGGCACGCACCAAATCAAGGTGGCGAACCCACACCCATTGGCTGCGTTCAATGTCGACGCACTGGCGAGTTTGGGCGATGATATCCACCGGCTTGAACGGCACTTCGGTGGTGTACAGGTGAAACGGCACGCCAGGGGAAATGGACGGGCCTCTCAATTCGCCCGCCTGCAGTTCTTCGGCGTTGTAGGCGCAATTTGATTCTTCGGTGAATTCCCGAATGGCAGTTTGGGTCGGGGTTTCACCTGGCTTCGCACCACCGCCCAGCGTGGCCCACGCACGCCGCGCCGGGTGCGGATCAAAGGCCATCAAATGCAAGGCTTCACCGGTCACGCAACTGTAGGCAATTAAACCAGCAGGGGGTGCGCTGGATGATGAACAGGCCGAAAGGACAAGAACTGTAAGCAGGGCTAAATGCAATCGCATGGGTCAGTCTGTTGTATTTAACTGCAGGTTCGGAAACCGGACAACACATCTTGCCGGTCGGGCTGGAAGTAGTTGCGGTATTTGGGATGTACCATTTCAGCCGAGGTGGCCCAGCTTGCGCCTTTCAACACTTTGCGATCGTGAAACCAGGGTTTGGAATAATCGACGTAAGGGTGCATTTCGAACCCGTCGAAGGGCAGGAAAGTGTTGGCCGTCCATTCCCACACCTGACCCCATTGCATGGCGACCTGCGTGTGCGCGGCGTATTCCCATTCTGCCTCCGTGGGTAGCCTGCGTTGCGCCCATTCACAGTAAGCCTGTGCATCCAGCCAGCTGATATTTTCTGCCGGTGCATTCAGGTTCAAGGGCAGTTGCTGCCCGTAACTTTGATCAATCCAGTCGCCATTTTTGAAGGCAACAAAAGGCGGTGTGGCATGTCGGGCTTTCTCGGTGAACTGCAGAAACTGCGCCCACGACACCGGGCGGGAGTCTATTTCAAAGGCGTCGATTTGCACAGTAAAGGCCGGCACTTCATTGTCGAACGCAAAACCATCGCCTTGCCAGCCAAGGGTCCACTGTGTTGCGGACATTTGCAATTGCTGCAGATCACCACAGGCCGGTACGCCGGGGCGCTGTGCGTGGCGCTGGCTCAAGGGAATATTCAACTGCTTGGCCATGAACACGGCGGCCTCGTTGTGCATTTGCTCGTGCAACACACACAACCGGAAAAAATACAAATACAGGTCGGCTTTTGCGGGCTGCTTGCAACACAGCTCATCGGCCTTTTCCAGCAGTTGCAGTGTGTCTTTTAACGACGCCGCAAGGTATTCGCGGGTGCCGTATAAATTGGGAAGGCCAATTTCCCAACGGGTGTCGTGCGCAATGGTGCTTGAATTCAGGCGGGCATCTGCATTGGCCAGGCGGGATTCAAGTTTGGATGCGTCGTGGCGGCACTGCACACCCAAAGCCCAGTCCGGGTTGCGGGCCAGCCACCAATCTTGAAACCAGGCAACATGGCACAGCTCCCACAATGGCGGGTTTAGTTCCGGGCGGCGCGGTACCTGGCATTCTTCGCCCAGTGCGGCCACGTAATCGGCCAGCAAACCCAAAGTGCGTTCGCGCGTGCGCAGCAATGCATCCCGAAGAAATGCGGCGTTCGATGTTCGGGCAAGTTGTGCTGGGTTGATGCGGTTGTTCACGGGGCAATGCGTTGTACACAAGCGAATAGTGTACGACAAATAGAAACCATGCCGAGCCCTTGCCCAACCGTTGCAGACCTGCTTGATTTTTTAATTTACACTGGTATGATGAGTTTACCAGAATCAACCCAGTTTATAAAAAAGTAGACAAGCCATGGAAAGTATTCAAAAAATTTCGATTTCTGAGCAAGTGTATATTCAACTTCGGGATCGAATACTTAAAAAGGTATTACCAGTTGGAACTGAACTTCCTTCTGAACGGGAGTTGTCTGAAACCTTGAAGGTAAACCGCGGTGCCGTGCGGGAGGCCATCAAACGCCTGCAACAGGCACGCTTGGTTCGGGTGCGACATGGCGGTGCCACACAGGTAGAAAACTTTGAGGCCGAAGGCGGGCTGGAATTGCTGCCCAGCCTGATGGTGAATTCTCAAGGCCAGGTTAATTTGGAAGTAGCGCGCGGTATTGTGGCCATGCGCAAAGCCTTGGCACCGGTGGTGGCCGGGCAAGCCGCCGTTCATGGCGGAAAGGCGCTGGCTGAAAAGCTGAAACCATTGCTTGATCAAATGCAACGCACCAGCGAGCTACCGGAACTTCAGCGATTGGCCTTTGATTTTTGGGCGCTGTTAGTGCAAGGCAGCGGCAATGTGGTGTTCAAACTGGCCTTCAATTCCATGAACCAAACTTACCTGGCCGCCTGGAACACGCTGACGCTGGTGATGCAAGACGAATTTCGGGATGTGGCCACGCTTGCGCAACTGGCACAGGCCATTGAATCAGGCGAACACCGACGCTGCGAGGTGTTGGCACGGCAACATGTTGAGCTGGGTAGTCGCGCGCTGAATATGGCGCTGGGTCAATCATAACAAGCAAATCGGAGACTAATTCATGTTGGGAATTCCCTTGGGCCTTTTGACGGCCAACGCAGTGGAATGGAGCATGCACAAATACGTGCTGCATGGTTTGGGTAAAAAACGAGGCACATTCTGGGCCTTTCATTTTCATGAGCACCACAAAGAAGTTCGCGAGCATGGTTATTACGATCCGAACTATGAACGCTTCCCCTTGGGGCTACATGCGCAGGGCAAAGAGGCTTGGGCCTTGATTGCCGGTGCAGTGGCAGTTGCCCCGCTATTTCCAGTGGCACCATTTTTTGTAGGCACGCTGTGGTATTGCAGCTTGAACTATTATCGGGTGCACAAAAAAAGCCACATGAACCCAGCGTGGGGCGAACAACGTGTGCCTTGGCATTACGACCACCACATGGGCAACAACCCCGGCGCCAACTGGTGTGTCACGCGACCGTGGTTTGATTACATCATGAGAACCCGCGTGTTTACTGAAGGCGGTGCGCGCGAAAACAATGTGCTGGGGCTGAAACGGGTTCCAGCATTCCTTGCCCGAATGCTGCCCAAGCCTGAATCGCTCGGCACCCTCGCACCAAAACCGGCAACACGGCGCGCTGCGTAAGCCTGTGACATAATCGGTTCACCACAAAAAGGAGAACTGAATGGGCTTGTTGATATTAACCGCGGGGCTGGTGCTGTTTCTAGGCATGCATGCCGTACGCATTCCGAATGATCAAAGGCGTTCAGGCATGATGGCCCGGCTTGGAAAAGACAAATACCGCACCCTTTTCACCGTGGCATCCATTGTCGGTTTGGTGCTGATTGTGTACGGGTATGGGCAGGCACGGCTTGATCCGGTTTTTGTGTGGAGCCCGCCTGCCGCCATGCGCCATATTGCAGCGCTGTTGATGTTGTTCTCCATGATTTTGCTTGCGGCCTGCTATGTGCCCATGAACCATATCAAGGCAAAGCTGCAGCACCCGATGACCTTGTCAGTGAAAGTGTGGGCGCTGGCTCACTTGATCGCAAATGGCTCACTGGCCGACATTGTCCTGTTCGGATCATTCCTGGTGTGGGCAGTGCTGCTGTTCAAATCAGCCCGCAGGCGTGCCATTCCCATGGGCTTTGCAGGAGATGGCCCAACCAAGGTGGGCACCTTGATGACGGTAGTAGTGGGCGTGTTGGGCTGGCTGATTTTTGCGGCCTGGTTGCATGTTTACCTGATCGGTGTCAGCCCCTTTGGCCGCTAACTAAACTTTTACAGAAACCAGAAACACGCTGCAGCCACTGCCGTGGGCCCCAAAGCCCCGGCCAACAGGCCCCCTGCTGACACGGCTTCATCGGGGAACTGCCGTTTCAAAAGTGACAGCCCAGCAGGGTTGGGGGCATTGGCAATGACCGTCAAACCACCACCGGCCACGGCACCCGCCACCAAGGCGTAGCGGAAACTTTCAGAAGTACCCTCAATCAGCGAACCAAGGTATGTAAGCGCGGCGTTGTCAGTGATCGCGGTCAACGCCATGGCTGCGATAAACAGCACACCGTCATTCAGGTCACTGACCGCAGGCTGCAACCACCACTGCTGCATGCCGCCCAACACCACCAAACCTGCGAGGAAGAACGCCACCAGCAGACCTTCCTTCAACAGCAAACGCGACTGAAATGTGCTGTACGCAGCGGTAAAGCCCAGGAAGAAAAGGAACACGCCGAGAAACACTGCGGGGTGATGCGCAGACAACACCACAACACCCAGGAAAGCCAAATGAATGACCATGGCCCACCAAGGCACGGGGGCCAGTGGTTGACCGTCTTCACCCAAGGCCTCGGGCGTTTTCACCTCAGCGCCCAGATGCTTGGCAGCGAAGAAAATAAACATGGTGGCATTAATGAACACACCGATTGCCGCTTTCCAGCCAAAATTTGCGGCCATGAAAGGGGTGTCCCAGTTCCAGGCACTGGCCACCATCAAAACTGGCGGTGCCGCGAAGGAGGTCAGCACACCACCGATTGAAATATTCACAAACAGCACGCCCAGGCCCCAGTAACGAATGAAGTTGGGCACTGATTTGGAAAAGAGCACATCACGCAACAACAGTGCAGCCAGTGTCATGGCCGCTGGCTCGGTAATGAAGCTGCCCAGCAAGGGCACCATGAACAGGCCAAGCCAGGTGAATGCAACACCCTTGTTGACAGGCATCAACTTCGCCAAGCCTTCGACCAACAATCGGGAAGCATCCAGCACAGGGCGGCTTGCCGCCACCACCATGATGACGAATACGAACAGGGGTTCGGTGTAATGCCGGGTGTCCACATATTCCACTGCGGAATCCAGATTGACCGCGAAGGCCATGGCCACAACGAGAAACAAAGCCCAGATGCCGAAGACGGCCTCAACTTCGCCGAGCAAGTGAAACAAGCCGCTGTGGTGTTTGCTATGGTGGGCCAGGTGCTCAAAGTAGCTGGCAGAAAAGGTGTGAACAAGCGCGCCGGCAAATAGAAAGGCGGCAATCCATTGAATTGTGGTTGCTGTCATGTCGGTGGTCTTTTTGTGTTGTTGAAAGAAAACTGCGAGGGGGTCTATAAAGTGAGCCTATCACAGACTTAAAGTTCCCCGACTTCACAATAAAAAAGGCGTGCTGCGGAAAACACGTGGCGTGAGCCTACCGCCCCACGGGCTTCTTTGTCAATTTGCGTTGCAGGGTTCGCCGGTGCATGTTCAAGGCGCGCGCGGTGGCTGACACATTGCCGTCGTGTTCATTTAACACGCGCTGAATGTGTTCCCACTCCAGGCGCGACACGGACATGGTTTGAAATTCAGCGGAATCCGTTTCGTTCACATTGAAATCAAGTACGTCTTCGTCCAGCGCGCGCAGTATGGCTGCACTGTCTACGGGCTTGGCCAGGTAATTGTCGGCCCCCAGCTTGATGGCTTGCACGGTGGTGGCAATGCTGGCATACCCGGTAAGCACCAACAGGTTGGCTTGGGGTTGCAGCTTGCGCAATTGCGTGATCAGTTGCAAGCCGGACTGTTCGCCCAGATTCAGGTCAAGCGTGATGTCGGTGAACTGTTGCTGGCCAGCCGCCAGAAGAGTTTGCTCTTTGTTCAAGGCCACGCAGGTTTGAATTTGCTTGAGCGCAAAGGAACGCGCCAACGTGGTGGCAAATATTTCATCGTCATCGACAATCAGGATGAATCGGTTCACAGGGGCAACACCGGCAAACTTAGACTGGCGCACACGCCGGGGTTCAGGTTGCGAAGGTTCAACTTTCCACCCTCACGTTCAAGCAGGTTGGCGAGCAAAAACAAGCCCATGCCCTGCCCGTTGTCCTGAAACAATTGCTGTCCAATTTTCGGAAGCAGCTCTGCATCCACACCACCGCCCGCGTCGTTCACAAACAGGGTCAGGCTGGTGCTGTCGCATTGCATGCCCACTTGCAACACAGCCTGCACGTTTGCGCGTTGCTGGCTTTGCGCGGCATTGTCCAACAGGGTGATCAAACCCAGTTCAAGCAATTCCTTGCGCACTTTGAACACGCCTGCAATTGATGCGATGCTGGGTAGCAGGCGCACCTCGTGCTGCGGGTTGCGCGTTCGCCAAACCGACAATGTGGCTTGCAGCCATTCACTGGGTTTGATCAGTTGTGCATCTGCATTGTGGCGTGGGTCGACATCAATTTGCGTACGCAGTTGGGCAAGTGTCTCGGTGATCGATTTCACCTGTGCACCCAGAACATTCATTTCGCGTGAACTCGCCTGCATGGCCGGATCGTTTTTCCAGTCTGCAATGATGGTGGCTATTGTAGAAACAGGCGTGCCCAACTGGTGTGCGATGGAGGCGGCCTGATTGCCCAGCGCCGCCAAACGGGATTCACTGGCCAAACGGCTTTGCGCACGGCCCAGGGCTTGATCGCGGTTTCGAATGGAAGAACTGAGACGCGCCACAAAACCAACCAGAATCAGCACGCTGACCAGAAAATTCAGCCACATCCCCACCAAGTGAAAATGCACACCATCGTCTGGATTGGCCAGCACCAGTGGCATGTAATTGCTCATCAACACGGTGTAGGCCATCACACTGAAAAATGCCAGAAATGCCACCTGCACCCAAGGCAGCAAAGCTGCAGCCAAACCCAGTAAAGGCAGGTAAAGCGACACAAAAGGATTGGTAACGCCACCCGTAAAATATAACAGAAGGCTGAAGGCTGACAGGTCAGCAAACAATTGCGCTGCAACTTCAAAACTGCCGATCGCATTGCCTTGGCGCAGCCGAACGAAAGTGATTGCGTTGAGCAAAGCCAGCGCACCCAAAATGGTTGCCAACACGGGCCAGGGCAAGGTGACTTTCAGCAAGAAGCCCACCACAGCGAACAACAACACCTGGGCGACAAGTGCAAGCATTCGCGTCCACATCACCGTGGCCATTTGTTGTCGGCGCACGGATGGATCGCTTTGGTCTGCCAGGCCTTCGGTCCACAGGCGCGTCAAAGGGTGGTGTTCGGAAAGGGAAATGATTTTCATGCTGACATTCTAAGTGGCTTCTTCAATGGCCGTGGGGAAATCATCTGTTGCGCTGCGTCGCTGCGACAATATGCCGCATTCCCGACACGGCAAGGCTGACGTATAAACCGGGTTGGTCTACCTTGCCCGGAATACGTGATGCCAGTACACAAGCCCTTCAAATTGCGCCCCCTTCAACTCGGTTTGCTGCTGGGCCTTGCTTCCTGTTCACACGCTTTGTTTGCAAACCCTGCGCTTGACGAAGTTGAAGTGAATGCGCAGCACGAGGCATTGAGCGCAGCCAGCGTACGGGTTGCGCAGGAGAAACTGGCACAAACCGCAGGTGGCACTGCAGTGGTGAAGGCAGAAAGTTTCGAGTCCGGCAAATCCGTGACCATTAAAGACATGCTGGACTTTACACCGGGCGTGTTTGCGCAAAGTCGCGTCAATGAGGAAGCGCGACTAAGCATTCGGGGATCGGGTTTGTCGCGCACGTTTCACATGCGGGGCATTCGCTTGCTACAGGATGGCATTCCCATCAATCTCGCCGACGGTGGATCTGATTTTCAAGACATTGACCCGCTGGCCCTTCAACACGTGGAGGTGTACAAAGGCGCCAATGCCTTGCAGTACGGCGCGGCCAGCTTGGGGGGTGCAATCAATTTCGCAACGCCCACCGGGTACACCACGCCCAACAGCGTTGTGCGTTTGGATGCGGGTAGCCACGGGTTTGCCCGTGCACAATTCAAAACGGGCAATGTGGTCGGGGATTGGGATTATTTTGCGTCTCTGTCGCAATTGCGTTCTGACGGGTTTCGCCAATTCAGCGGACAGAAAAACACACGTTTAAATGCGAATGTGGGTTTGAAAATCAACCCGCAACTGGAAACGCGTTTCTATGTAATTCACGGCGACATGAATCAGGAATTACCGGGCAACTTGACCAAGGCACAACTACAAACTGACCCCACACAGGCCAATGAGGCCTCAGCGGGCAGCAATTCGCAGCGCAATTTTCTGATTACCCGTGTGGCCAACAAAACCACGTGGATTTCCACGGCAGGCGTTGAATACAATACAGGCCTGTATGCCGTGGACAAAAACCTGTACCACCCTTTGAGCTTTGGTTTGATTGACCAGCAAACCCGCGACCTTGGCACCTTTGGCAACCGTATTGCACAGGGTGAATTGTGGAACATGCGGCACGACACCACGCTGGGATACAACCTGGTGCACGGTGTTACAGAAGCGCGTATTTTTAACCACCAGCAAGGGCAGCGAATCAGCCTTCGCAGTTTTGAGGACCAGAAAGCACACAACGTTGAGTTGTACGGCGAAAGCCGGTTGCACGTGAACAGTTCGCTGCAATGGATCAACGGCCTGCAATGGGCCCACGCCACACGAGCCGCAAATGATCAGTTTTTGAGCGATGGCGATGGCAGCTACCAGCGCCGCTATGCGCAGTTCAGCCCGAAAACCGGCTTGCTTTGGCAAGCCACTGAGAATGTACAGGTATTCGGCAACTTAAGCCGGGCGTTTGAGCCCCCCACGTTTTCTGAAACCAGCCCAACGCGTGCGCTTGAAGCACAAGAATCAAGCACTTTCGAAGTGGGAAGCCGCGGCATTGCCAATGGTGTTCGCTGGGACATCAGCATCTATTACAGCCGCTTGAACAATGAGTTTGTGAGCTATCAGCTCAACCCGCTTGTGCCAGGCTTGAGCGCCATTTTGAATGCAGACGACACCGTGCACCAAGGTGTTGAAATTGGGCTGACGGGGCCGTTGATGGGTTTGTCGAAGGAGTATGCCTTGAACTGGCAACTGGCGTATACCTTCGGACGTTTCCGTTTCGACAAAGACCGCGTGTATGGCGATGCTGCCATTCCCGGCATACCAGAACAGTACCTGCGCGCAAAGCTGGATTATTCACACACGCAGGGATGGACGGTTTCCCCCAACATTGAGTATGTGCCACAGGGTTATTTTGTGGATTTGCAAAATACGTTGGTGACAGATCCTTACTTGCTGTTGGGCTTGAATGCTTCTTACAAATTCAGCGACAAATTGCGTGTGTTTGTGGATGCCCGTAATTTGACCAACAAAGTGTATGCCGCCACCACAGGTGTGATTGTGAATTCGAATGGAGCGGATTCGGCGCAGTTTGCGCCGGGTGAAGGCAGGAGCGTTTACGCAGGCGTGGAAGTTAAGTGGTGAGATTTGGGCGTAGTATCAACATCTTGATTAGAATTGATCCGCAGCACATGTTCAACTTCACCCACCTCGCCACCGCCACTCTGCTTGCACTCTCCGTGTCGGGCTGCGCCATCGTCAGCGTAGGCTCAGTCAGTTCGGAAGATTACCTGTCGGCCCGCCGTGGCGATGTACTCACCACCGGCAAGCTCAGTGCCTCTGCGCGCACCGCACTGCAAGTGGTTGGAACCGACGAAGGCCGCTGCAACACGGATAAGTCTGCCTGCCGAAAGACACTGATCGCATCCATCGGATTAAGCGATGAGCAACGCCTGTCCACCATTTCCGAACTGTGGCTTCAAGAAGCCTTGCAAAATGAAGAGGCCCAGAAACTGGAGCCTGCAAACGATGCCCTGAAAACCGCCACATTATCGGCTTACCTGGAAAGTGCAAAACACGCTTACTCCTACCTGTTTTTCACCAACCGCACACCCGACCTGCGTGCGCTGGAAGACCGGCAGGCCCAAGTGCGCGACTACTACAATTTTTCAACGCAACAGGCTGTGGTGGGTTTGTTCAACCGCTACCGCGATCAGCTTGAAAAATCGGTGTCAGAAGAGAAAACCTACCTGCTCGATTTCGCCCCCTGGCAGGTTAGGGGTAGCACCGCAGGCCTGAGCCTGAGCCACAAGGGGCAGCTTCCAAACGAATTGGTGGCAGCATCGTCCCTCACGTTCAAAGGTTTGCGCAACCAATACCGCCGCGACGGTTTGGGTGCTGAATTGGTTGCTGTGTTTGCCCGCACGGTGGTAAAGCGCGAAGATGAAAACAAACCGTGGAGCGAAACACCATTTCCCTCGGTCACCGTGATGTTGCGCTTTCCCGGCGACAGCATTGAAACCGTGCTGGCGGATAACCGCGTGGAATTGCAGGGCTTCGACCCGCACCGCAGTGCAAGTGTCGACGTGCGCGGCATTCGTGTACCGCTTGCAGCGAATTTCACATCGGGTCACGGACTTTGGCTGGCGCGGTCAGGCTTTGCGCAGGAAAGTTTGTTGTCACTGATTGGCCGCAGTGAAACGCTGGAAAAGCCCCGCATTTATCTGATGCAACCCTTCGACCCCAACCGCCGCGTTATTTTGATGCTGCACGGTTTGGCCAGCAGCCCCGAAGCCTGGGTGAACGTGGCCAACGAGGTACTGGGCGATGAAGAGCTGCGCCAGAACTACCAAATTTGGCAGGTGTACTACCCCACGAATTTACCGCTGCCGTTCAATAACCGTGAAATTCGCGAGGCAGTGAATTCAACACTGAAAAACTTCGACCCCCAAGGCAACCGCAGGGCATCCAGAGACATGGTCTTGATTGGCCACAGCATGGGTGGCGTATTGGCCCGTTTGATGGTGTCGAATTCTGGTGACCAGTTGTGGGAATCGGTGCTGGAGCGTTACAACATTTCGCAACAACGCGAAAAAAAGCTGCGCCAGAAAATTGAACCATACGTAATATTTTCTGCCATGCCGCAACCCACACGCGCCATTTTCATCGCAGCGCCGCACCGCGGCACGCCCTATGCAGAGAACCGCTTCGCACGTTTCGTGTCAGGCATCATTCGCTTACCCGCCACCGTGCTAAGCCGCGCCACTGAAATTGGGCAGCTTTTGGTGAACCCGAATGAAGCATCCAATGAACCCTTGGTTGAATCGATCAACAGCATCAAAAACCTGAGCGACCAAGACCCCTTTGTGCGGGAATCATCGAAGCTGCCAATTGCAGAGAAAGTGATTTATCACTCCATTATGGGCAACTACACACCGGACGTTATTCTGGAAGCAAGTAGTGACGGCGTGGTGCCCTACGCCAGCGCGAAGCTGGAAGGTGCAGCCTCAGAGCTGGTGGTGAATTCATGGCACAGCGTGCAGGAAAAGCCCGAGGCCATTGTTGAAATTCGCCGCATTCTGCATGAACATCTGGATTCGCTGAACATCGCTTACTAAACCGCTTTTACCGGCAACCAGCGGCCATCTTGCAGCACCACCTCGTAACGGGCCCAACGCTTGAAAGCCTCGACATTGCTTAAACCGGTTTCGTACAAATCAGCGCCAGCCACGTTCTTGAAAATCACCTGTTGGCCCGCCTCGCCCTTGTAAGGCGTGGTCAAGGACATATCAAGCAACTCCCGTACACACCAGCGGTAACCCACTTGCCCGTTGCTGTAAAACGAGCCCACCGTCAACCTTTGCGGGTGGGTGCTTTGTTCATCGGCGTGCTTGGTTGCGTACTCAAACAGCTCGGCCAACACATCGGCGCTTACGTCCACATACGAATCCATGCGGGCAATGGCGGCAGCGAAATCTTCGTGCGTCAGGCTGGCCCCGGTTTCTGACAAAGCCTCCACTGGCTTTTTCTGTTTGCGTGCAAAGTGGTTGGGGTAACGCCGCCATGAAAACAGCGCATTGAAACTGATGGCCACCAACAAAATGGCCAGTGTGTTCAACAACACAGGGTAAATCATGTACCAGTAACCGAGGTTGGCAATGGATTCACCGCCCAGCACGGCAGTTAACGCAGTGGCACCGCCTGGCGGGTGAATGCAGTTCGCCCAGTACATCACACCCACCGACAACCCCACCGCCAACGACGCCGCCAGGAATGGATCGGGCACATGGCGCGCGCAGGTAACCCCAATCAGCGCCGACACAAAATGCCCGCCCATCAAGGCCCAGGGTTGCGACAGCGTGCCGTGCGGCACCGCGAACAACAACACCGCCGTGGCCCCCATGGACGCCACCACCAAAATTGCATCGGTGCCCTGCACCACCAAGCTGGACACCCAGCACACCATCAAAATGCCAAAGAAAGCGCCCAGCCCGGAAATCGCCTTCTCGCGGGGGCTGGTGGAATTGGACTCGAAGCCCAGAATGGACCGCGACACCGACAAGGCGCGCAGGGCACGGATAGACAGTTTCATGCCAAAGATAATACGCGCGCAGATCCACCATTGGCACCAAGTTGGTGCAAAACTGTGGCTTCAAAACAGCGAAGGGGGTCTGTTTCAGGCCGTATACTGCCAGCTTGCCAACACCTGCCATTTGCCCCGTGCGCAACTCAACCATCGACCTGCTGAAAGTGCTTGCATCACAAATTATCGTGATTCACCACCTGCTGCTGTACACCCCCATGTCGCCCGTTTTGCAGGCCGAGTGGCCTGCGCTGCTGGGTTTGATTGCTGATGAAGGCCGCTACATGGTGCAAATTTTTCTGGTAATTGGCGGCTTTTTGGCAGCGCAATCCCTGTTGGGTTTGCTGGGGAAGGCACGAGACGTGGCGGTTTGGCCCCTGTTCAAAAAACGCTATTTGCGCCTGGCCAAACCATTCTGGGTAGCCATTGCCGTGGCCGTGCTGCTGGGCTGGCTGAGCAGCAAAATTGCAATGCACAGTGAAATTTCTGATTTACCCACTTTGGCGCAACTGCTTGCCCACGTGTTTTTGCTGCACGACATTGTGGGCGTGGAAGCCTTGTCGGCCGGGGTTTGGTACGTGGCCATTGACCTGCAGCTTTATGCGGTGCTGGTGTTGATTGCTTGGGCAAGCCAGAAAACCGGGCAGTTGAAGTTTCTTGAACCTGCCCATGCCCTGTTGCTGCTGGCAAGCGCCATGGCACTTGCATCGCTGTGGATGTGGAATAGGAATGCCGAACACGATGAATGGGCCTGGTACTTTTTCGGAGCATACGGCCTGGGTGTTGTGGCCCATTGGGCGCAGCGGGAAAGCAAGATTGTATTAAGCAGCTTGCTGATAGCCTGTGTTCTGGGCATTGCCATGTGGATTGAGTGGCGCGAACGCCTGTTGCTAACCGGTGTTACCGCACTGCTATTGATGAACAGTGCGCAGATTGAGCGCTTTGTCACTTTGATTGTTCAAGGCCCAGTGCGCTGGCTGGGCGACATTTCATACTCGGTGTTTTTGATTCACTACGGTGTTTTGGTGTTTGCAAGCTCGGTGGTGATCGCCTTGGGCTTGACCAGTGTTGCTGAAATGTTGCTTGCGTTTGTGGCCACGTGGGTTGTTAGCGTGGCTGCGGGGTGGGTGTTGCATCGGGTGGTTGATCGATAAAAACATCGCTAGTTTTTATTTTACATTTAAAATTACACAGAAAATAAAATAAATATATTCATATTAATCAACATATTGAAATAAAACACCACCCAGAAATTAGCAAAATTATCGACAACAAGATCGCTCGTTTTGTGATAAATTAAGGGAAATTATTTTCACTAAGGTTCCAAGGTGTCTACGCGCAGCCCATTCCCATCGGGAATTCAGTCCATGGAACCCATGTCACTTTCCTTTCGCCAGGGCGTGACCGAGAAACTGTACGGTCTTGTTTCCGACCTGCTTGCTGCATCTGGCGAAGCCTACCCGCAACTTCCCGCCTCCATTCAACAACGCCTGGCCACACTGGTTCAGGGCATGAACTGCTACTACAGCAACCTGATTGAAGGCCATCGAACCCTGCCAATCGACATTGAAAAAGCATTACAGGCAGCACAAAACAAAACAAAACCAGAATCGGGCTACTCGCAAGAAGAACTACGCACACTGGCCAAAGCCCACATAGGCACCACCGAATGGGCCAAAACCGCAAACCTGCACCAAATGGGCATCAACAACTTTATTCTGGAGGCACACCACATTTTTTGCACCGGCCTTCCCGAAGACATGTTGACTATTGAAGGCACCAGCAAAGCCATGATCCCAGGCCAATACCGCGACATAGAGGTGCGGGTCGGAGAGCACATTCCACCCGCCGCACAACAAGTACCACGCTTTATGGAACGGTTTGAACAGGTGTACTCCCCGTTCTTGCAAAAAGAAATGCAGGGACAAAACCGCGTGGCAGCCATAGCACACGGCTTTATTGCACACCACCGCTTGGCGTGGATCCACCCGTTTCCAGATGGCAACGGACGCATCTCCCGAATTTTTCTGGACAAATGGCTTTCAGAATGTGCGCTGCCGGGTTTCTCCGTGTGGTCTATGTCAAGGGGCTTTGCACGCAACAAAGGCGACACATACAAGGCCAAACTACACAACGCTGACCAACCGCGCATGGGCGACCTGGACGGGCGAGGCAACCTGACCGAGAAAGGCCTGATCGACTTTGTCGAATACTGTGCGACACAAGGAATTGACCAAGCCAACTTCATGGCAGGGCTTTTCCGGCTTGGCACCATGATTGACAACGCACGGCTGGCCTTTGCCCTGAAATACAAAGACCTGAAAGCCGAACACTTCAAAATTTATGAGCGGCTGCTGATTGACGGGCAACTTGACCGGGGTGCTGCGGCCGATGTGATTAACAAATCCCCCGCCACCACACGAAAGTATTTCAAGCCGCTGTTTGAACACAAGCTGATCAGCAGCCCGAGCGAAAAAGGAACCCTTTACCCAGAATGTCCAAGCGGAATACTGATGTACCTGTTTCCAGAGCTATACCCACCAAGCGAGTTTGTGTAGCGAAGTAATTGAATTTAACCCAGAAGTGGCCCGGCAAAACTGAACAGTTGAGATAAGTACAAATTGGGGTTTTTA
>NZ_DAIUBR010000008.1:0-105888 GCF_036846585.1 Limnobacter sp.
ATGGCAAAAGAAAAGTTTGAGCGCAAGAAGCCACACGTAAACGTTGGAACGATTGGTCACGTAGACCATGGCAAGACAACATTGACAGCGGCGATCACAACCGTACTGGCCCGCCTGAGCGGTCATGGTGAAGCGAAGGGCTACGACCAGATTGACGCGGCCCCGGAAGAAAAGGCGCGCGGCATCACGATCAACACGGCGCACGTTGAGTACGAGACAGAATCACGTCACTACGCGCACGTGGATTGCCCCGGTCACGCCGACTATGTAAAGAACATGATTACCGGTGCGGCGCAGATGGATGGCGCGATCCTGGTGTGTTCGGCCGCTGATGGCCCCATGCCCCAGACTCGCGAACACATCCTGTTGGCTCGCCAGGTTGGCGTGCCTTACATCATCGTGTTCCTGAACAAGTGCGACATGGTGGATGACGAAGAGCTGCTGGAGCTGGTTGAAATGGAAGTGCGCGAGCTGCTTTCAAAGTACGACTTTCCTGGTGATGACGTGCCAATCGTCAAGGGTTCAGCCAAGTTGGCCCTGGAAGGCGACACGGGTGATTTGGGTGAGGCCGCGATCAAGCGTTTGGCCGAAGCCCTGGACACCTACATTCCAACACCCGAGCGCGCAGTAGATGGCACCTTCCTGATGCCAATCGAAGACGTGTTCTCCATCTCCGGTCGCGGTACTGTGGTAACAGGCCGTATCGAGCGTGGTGTGGTGAAGGTTGGCGAAGAAATCGAAATCGTGGGCATCAAAGACACGGTCAAGACAATCTGTACCGGCGTGGAAATGTTCCGCAAGCTGTTGGATCAGGGTCAGGCCGGAGACAACGTGGGTGTGTTGCTGCGTGGTACCAAGCGTGAAGACGTCGAGCGTGGTCAGGTATTGGCCAAGCCTGGTTCAATCAAGCCGCACACCGGTTTCAGTGCAGAAATTTATGTATTGAGCAAAGAAGAAGGTGGTCGTCACACGCCATTCTTCAACAACTACCGCCCCCAGTTCTATTTCCGTACAACTGACGTAACGGGCTCAATCAGCCTGCCTGAAGGCAAGGAAATGGTACTGCCAGGCGACAACGTGTCGATCAATGTTGAATTGATCGCCCCGATTGCGATGGAAGAAGGCTTGCGTTTCGCGATTCGCGAAGGTGGTCGTACAGTGGGTGCCGGTGTGGTGGCCAAGATCACCAAGTAATGCTTGTGGAACGCCCGCACTGACTTCATTGGTGCGGGCAATTTTGAGGTGAGCCGAAAGTTAAGTTTGGTCACGCTCGTTTAGCTCTTTAGGAAAAAATGATGACTCAGCAACAAAACAAGCAAAAAATCCGTATTCGTTTGAAAGCGTTTGATTACAAGCTGATCGATCAATCTGCGCTTGAAATCGTTGAAACTGCAAAGCGCACGGGCGCTGTGGTGAAAGGCCCGGTTCCTTTGCCGACGCGCATCAAGCGTTTCGACATTTTGCGTTCGCCGCACGTGAACAAAACTTCGCGTGACCAGTTTGAGATCCGCACCCACCAGCGTTTGATGGATATTGTTGATCCAACAGACAAAACTGTGGATGCTTTGATGAAGCTGGACTTGCCTGCTGGCGTAGATGTAGAAATTAAATTGCAGTAAATAAGTTGCAGTAAATCAAATTAACGCATATAATCTTTGGCTAACCTTTTCAAAAGGTTAGCTTTAGATAGAATTTAATCATTCGGCCAATCGTAGCCGAAATTGGAGAAATCATGAGTCTAGGCCTTATTGGTCGCAAGATCGGCATGATGCGCATCTTTACGGACGCGGGTGTATCTATTCCCGTAACTGTTGTTGATGTGTCTTCTAACCGTGTTGCGCAGCTCAAAACACTCGCACAAGACGGCTACACAGCCGTTCAGTTGGCCTACGGGTCCAAGCGAGCCTCCCGCGTCGTCAGGGCGCAGGCCGGTCATTTTGCTGCCGCTTCTATTGAAGCAGCTTCTTCCCTGGTTGAATTTCGTGTTGACGCCGCCAAGCTTGCTGATCTGCGGGTTGGTGCTGCTGTGTCTGCGGAAATTTTCGCTCCAGGTCAGAAAGTTGACGTAAGTGGCGTAACGCAGGGTAAGGGTTTTAGTGGTGCCATCAAGCGTCACCACTTCAGTTCGCAGCGCGCATCTCACGGTAACTCGCTCTCGCACAATGCACCTGGTTCCATTGGTATGGCCCAGGATCCAGGTCGTGTATTTCCTGGTAAGCGCATGGCTGGTCAGTTGGGTAACGTAAATCGTACTACCCAGAATCTGGAAGTTGTGCGTGTAGACGCCGAGCGTGGTTTGCTTTTGATCAAGGGTGCAGTGCCCGGATCGAAGGGTGGCCAATTGTTGGTTAAGCCGGCTGTCAAGGCAAAGGCGTAAGGGGAACCAGATGGAATTGAAAGTCATTAGTGATTCTGGGCAGGCCTCTCAAACTGTTCAGGTGTCCGATGTGGTGTTTGGTCGTGAGTACAACGAGCCGCTGATTCATCAGCTGGTTGTTGCGTATCAGGCCAATGCTCGTCAGGGTACGCGTCAGCAAAAAGACCGTTCGGAAGTGCGTGCTTCGACACGCAAGCCATGGAAGCAAAAAGGCACGGGCCGTGCGCGTGCCGGTGCGGTGTCCAGCCCATTGTGGCGCGGAGGCGGCAAAACCTTCCCGAACTCTCCAGACGAGAACTTCACGCAGAAGCTTAACAAGAAAATGTTCCGCGCTGGTGTTTGCTCTATCTTGTCTCAATTGAGCCGTGAGGGTCGCTTGGTGGTTGTGGAGTCTTTGGATCTCGAGTCTCCCAAAACCAAGCTGCTTGATCAGAAATTGAAAACCATGGGTCTTGATTCCGTACTGATGATTGTGGATTCAGTGGACGAGAACTTGTACTTGGCATCCAGAAACCTGCCCAACGTGGCAGTGGTCGAGCCACGCTACGCCGATCCTCTTTCCTTGATTTACTTCAAGAAAGTGGTTGCGACTCGCGCTGCAATCGACAAACTGCAGGAGATGTACGCATGAACACTCAGCGTTTAATGAAAATTCTGTTGGCGCCCATCGTCTCTGAAAAGAGCACCATGTTGGCCGACAAGCATGAGCAAATTGCTTTCAAGGTTTGCACTACTGCAACCAAGCAAGAGATCAAGGCTGCTGTTGAGCTGTTGTTCAAGGTGGAAGTTGAGGCCGTGCGTGTAGTGAATATTGCTGGTAAGCAGAAGCGCTTTGGCCGCACCATCGGGCGTCGTTCCGATGTGCGCAAAGCCTACGTTGCGCTGAAAGCTGGTCAGGAAATTAATTTCTCGGAGGCTGCGTAACATGCCATTAGTTAAATTAAAACCAACGTCGCCTGGTCGCCGTGCCATGGTGAAAGTGGTTCACCCGCATTTGCACAAGGGTGAGCCTTACGCTCCGCTGCTCGAAAAGAAATCCAAGACTGCCGGCCGTAACAACAACGGTCGTATTACGACCCGTCACATGGGTGGTGGTCACAAGCAGCACTATCGCATGGTTGACTTCAAGCGCAACAAAGATGGTGTGCCTGCGAAAGTGGAAACGATCGAGTACGATCCTAACCGCACCGCTCACATTGCCTTGATTTGCTACGCAGATGGTGAGCGCGCATACATCATTGCGCCTCGCGGCTTGCAATTGGGTCAAACCGTGGTGAACGGTTCCGAAGCGCCAATCAAGATCGGTAATACATTGCCAATTCGCAATATTCCTGTAGGTACTACAGTGCATTGCGTGGAAATGTTGCCTGGCAAGGGTGCTCAAATTGCGCGTTCAGCAGGTGGCTCCGCCATGTTGCTGGCACGTGACGGCACTTACGCCCAGATGCGTTTGCGCTCCGGTGAAATTCGCCGTGTGCACATCGAATGTCGCGCCACCATTGGTGAAGTGAGCAACGAAGAAAACAGCTTGAAGAAAGTGGGTAAGGCTGGTGCAACACGCTGGAAGGGTATTCGCCCGACGGTGCGTGGTACTGCGATGAACCCTGTAGACCACCCACATGGTGGTGGTGAAGGCAAAACCGGCGAAGGCCGTGTGCCAGTTAGCCCTTGGGGCCAGCCAGCCAAGGGTTACCGCACGCGCAACAACAAGCGTACCAATTCGATGATTGTTCAGCGTCGTCACAAGCGTTAAGTGGGGTAAACAGATATGTCTCGTTCATTAAAAAAAGGTCCTTTTTGCGACGCCCACTTGATCAAAAAAGTAGAGGCTGCCGCAGCGTCCAAGGACAAGCGTCCAATTAAAACCTGGTCGCGTCGTTCGACTGTGCTCCCAGACTTCATTGGTCTGACAATCGCGGTACACAACGGCAAGCAACATGTGCCTGTGTACATCAACGAAAACATGGTTGGCCACAAGCTCGGTGAATTTGCGTTGACACGCACATTCAAGGGTCATGCGGCTGACAAGAAGGCCAAGCGATAAGGGGTAGGAAATGGAAACTCGTGCAATTTTAAAGGGTGTTCGCTTGTCTCCTCAGCGTGGCCGAATGGTCGCTGATCTGATTCGTGGCAAAAAGGTTGATCAGGCCTTGAACATCCTGGCCTTCTCTCCGCAGAAAGCGGCTGGCATTGTGAAGAAAGTGTTGGAAAGTGCTATCGCCAACGCCGAACACAATGACGGGGCAGATGTGGATGAATTGAAGGTAAAAACCATTTACGTGGAAGAGGGGCCTGTGTTGAAGCGCTTTACAGCGCGCGCCAAAGGTCGCGGCAATCGTATCACTAAGAAGACCAGTCACATTTATGTGACGGTTGGAAACTAAGGGGGTTACATGGGTCAGAAAATTAACCCTACGGGCTTTCGCCTGGCAGTATCACGCAACTGGGCTTCTCGCTGGTACGCATCGAACCGGGATTTCTCCAAGATGCTGCTTGAAGACATCCAGGTTCGTGATTTCCTGAAGAAGAAGCTGAAGAACGCATCTGTTGGTCGTGTGCTGATCGAGCGCCCGGCCAAGAACGCCCGCGTTACCATTTACTCGGCACGTCCTGGTGTGGTGATCGGCAAGAAAGGCGAAGACATTGAATTGTTGAAGGCCAGCTTGCAGAAATTGGTTGGTGTTCCTGTGCATGTGAATATCGAAGAAGTTCGCAAGCCTGAAATTGATGCGCAACTGATCGCTGATGGCATTTCCCAGCAGCTGGAGCGTCGCATTATGTTCCGTCGCGCCATGAAGCGTGCGATGCAAAACGCGATGCGCATGGGTGCGCAGGGTATCAAGATCATGTCGTCCGGTCGTTTGAATGGCATTGAGATCGCGCGTACAGAATGGTATCGCGAAGGTCGCGTGCCTTTGCACACACTGCGTGCCGACATCGATTACGCAACCAGCGAAGCTGCGACAACATACGGCATTATTGGTATCAAGGTCTGGGTTTACAAGGGCGACACATTGGGTCGCGGCGATGTAGCGGCAGCGCCAGTTGAGGCAGAAAAAGAAGAGCGTCGTCCGCGTCGTCCTTCTACCCGCCCGGCCGGTGCACGCAAGGCGCGCAAACCCGAAGGTGCTAGCGCAGCAGCTAGTGGTGCAAACAAAGAGGAAGGCGCTGCAAGCACTTCCTCAGAACAGTAATCTGGGAGCGCATGATGTTACAGCCATCACGTCGCAAATATAGAAAGGAACACAAAGGTCGCAATACTGGCCTGGCCACTCGTGGTGCAAGTGTTTCTTTTGGTGTATACGGTCTGAAATCAACTGGTCGCGGTCGTTTGACCGCTCGCCAGATCGAATCTGCCCGTCGAGCCATGGTCCGCCACATCAAGCGTGGCGGTAAGATTTGGATCCGCGTGTTTCCGGACAAGCCGATTACCAACAAGCCCGCAGAAGTGCGCATGGGTAATGGTAAAGGTAACGTAGAGTTTTATGTGGCTGAAATCCAGCCGGGTAAGGTTCTCTATGAAATGGACGGCGTAAGCGAAGAGCTGGCACGCGAGGCGTTCCGCCTTGCGGCTGCCAAACTGCCTCTTCCTTGCGTGTTCGTAACACGTCAGATTGGGAGTTAAGCAATGAAAGCTTCTAAATTGCGCGGTAAAAGCGCTGCAGAATTGACGAAAGAGTTGGAAGAGTTGTTGCGCGCGCAGTTTTCTCTGCGCATGCAGGCTGCTACGCAGCAATTGACCAATAACTCCCAGTTGGCAAAAGTACGCAAAGACATCGCCCGTGTAAAAACAGTGATGACACAATCGAAGAGGGCCGCATGAGCACCGAAGCGAAAACAAGTTTGAAGCGCACCCTGGTGGGGCGTGTGGTCAGCGACAAGATGACCAAATCGGTGGTGGTGATGGTTGAAAACCGGATCAAGCACCCGATTTACGGTAAATATATCGTGAAGTCTCACAAGTACACTGCTCACGACGAAAGCAATGAAGTCGGGGAAGGTGATCTGGTTGAGATCTGCGAGGGTCGTCCAATTTCCAAGACAAAGTCCTGGAGTGTGACCAAAGTATTGGAGAAAGCGAAAATCATCTGATTTTTGTCTTGCTCAAGTAACTCAAGCCTGCTAATATAGCAGGCTATCTTTTCAACCCATGCGGGACCAAAACTGGTTGCGAAAGCGATTAAGTTGGTTTGACAATCCATGATACAAATGCAATCACGGCTAGATGTGGCCGACAACACGGGTGCGCGTTCTGTAATGTGCATCAAGGTCCTTGGTGGTTCCAAGCGTCGCTACGCGGGCATTGGTGACATCATCAAGGTGACCATTAAGGATGCGGCCCCACGTGGTCGCGTCAAAAAGGGCGAAATTTACAACGCAGTGGTCGTTCGCACGGCCAAGGGCGTTCGTCGTCCCGATGGTGCGTTGATCAAGTTCGACAACAATGCTGCGGTTTTGCTTAATGCAAAACTAGAGCCCATCGGTACCCGTATTTTTGGCCCAGTGACACGCGAACTTCGTAATGAAAAGTTCATGAAGATCGTGTCGTTGGCACCAGAAGTTCTGTGAGGGAATTATGAACAAAATTCGTAAAGGCGATGAAGTGCTGGTGCTTAACGGCAAGTTCAAGGGCAAGAAAGGTGTTGTGCTTTCTCGTGTGAACGATGAATACCTCTTGGTAGAGGGTGTGAATATCGTTAAAAAGCATCAAAAGCCAAATCCTATGAAGGGAGATGTTGGTGGTGTTGTTGACAAGACAATGCCTATCCACCAGTCCAATGTCAGCTTGTTTGACAAAGAGACAGGTAAGCCATCTCGTGTAGCCGTCAAGCAGGTGGATGGCAAGTCCGTGCGGGTTCTGGTGAAAACCGGCGCCCAGTTGGCAAACTAAGGGGGCCGTCGTGTCACGTTTTCAAGAGTTTTATAGAAACGAAGTGGTTAGTCAGCTGACCAACCAGTTCGGTTACAAGTCCGTTATGGAAGTGCCTCGTATTACCAAGATCACTCTGAATATGGGTGTGGGTGAGGCGGTGAATGACAAGAAAATCATTGAGCACGCTGTGGGTGATCTGACCAAGATTGCTGGTCAAAAGCCAGTGGTTACCAAAGCGAAGAAGGCGATTGCGGGTTTCAAGATTCGTGAGGGTTATCCAGTCGGTTGTATGGTGACTTTGCGCGGTGACCGCATGTATGAATTCCTGGACCGTTTGGTAACAATCGCGTTTCCTCGTGTTCGCGATTTCCGTGGTGTGTCCGGCAAGTCATTTGATGGCCGTGGCAACTACAACATCGGTATCAAAGAACAGATTATTTTCCCTGAAATTGAGTACGATAAAATCGACGCACTTCGGGGTCTTAACATCAGCGTAACTACGACAGCGCGTACCAACGATGAAGCCAAGGCTTTGTTGGCCGCTTTCAAGTTCCCGTTCCGTAACTGAGGTGTGACGTGGCAAAACTAGCTTTGATTAATCGCGAGAAAAAGCGCGCCAGCTTGGTCAAGAAGTATGCAGCCAAGCGTGAGGCTTTGAACAAGATTGTAAAAGATCAGTCGGTCAGCGAAGCAGACCGCTATGAGGCGCGTCTGAAGTTGCAGGCGCTGCCAAGAAACGCGAACCCAACTCGTCAGCGTAATCGCTGCGAATTGACTGGTCGTCCCCGCGGCACATTCCGTTTGTTCGGTTTGGCCCGTAACAAGATCCGTGAAATTGCCATGCGTGGTGAGATTCCTGGAATCACTAAGGCAAGTTGGTAAGGGGTTCTAATTATGAGTATGAGTGATCCAATCGCCGAC
Source organism: Limnobacter sp. (assembly GCF_036846585.1). GTDB lineage: Bacteria > Pseudomonadota > Gammaproteobacteria > Burkholderiales > Burkholderiaceae_B > Limnobacter. Next base: position 8,172 of record NZ_DAIUBR010000008.1, read on the forward strand.
ATGTTGACCCGCATTCGCAATGCTCAGGGTGTTGACAAGGTTTCGGTTGAGATGCCTTCCTCAAAAGTGAAGGTAGCTATTGCGCAGGTTTTGAAAGACGAAGGTTACATTGAGAGCTTCTCAATTGTTGGCGAGTCAGCAAAGCCTGTTTTGAAAATTGAATTGAAGTACTACGCGGGTCGCCCCGTGATCGAGAAGATCGAGCGTGTTTCAAAACCCGGTTTGCGTATTTACAAAGGTAAAGACGAAATTCCTCAGGTGATGAACGGTTTGGGCGTGGCGATTGTTTCAACATCCAAAGGCGTGATGACTGATCGCAAGGCCCGTACCACTGGTATTGGCGGCGAAGTTATCTGCTACGTGGCTTAAAGGGGTAATGAAATGTCAAGAGTAGCGAAAGCTCCCATTTCTGTGCCTTCAGGCGTACAGATTACCGTGAATGGTCAGGTTGTTTCAGTAAAAAGCGGCAATGTTGAGCTGAAGCTGAATGTCAACTCACTGGTGATGCCAGTATTCGAAAATGGCGTGTTGTCTGTCAAGCCGGTTGTTGATACCACCGAGGCGAACGCACAGGCCGGCACTGCGCGCGCTCTGTTGGCCAATATGGTCAACGGTGTAAGCAAAGGTTTCGAGCGCAAGCTGCAGTTGGTTGGCGTGGGTTACAAGGCGGCTATTCAGGGTGATTCGATTAACCTGGCGCTGGGCTTTTCTCACCCTGTCATTCACAAATTGCCAGCTGGTGTGAAGGCTGAAACGCCAACGCCCACGGAGATCATCTTGAAGGGTGCCGATAAACAAGTGATTGGTCAGACTGCCGCTGAAATCCGCGCATACCGTCCACCAGAGCCCTACAAGGGCAAGGGTGTGCGTTACTCGGATGAACGTGTGGTTATCAAAGAGACCAAGAAGAAATAAGGCACCAAGAGGTAAATTATGGAAACCAAACAAGAAGCACGTGCCCGTCGTGCAAAACAAACCAGACGCCGTATCGCACTTGCTCGTGCAACACGTCTGTGTGTGTTCCGTACCAACTCCCACATCTATGCCGCAGTTCATTCTGCGGATGGTGGTCAGGTTTTGGCGTCTGCGTCTACCAACGACAAAGACCTGCGTGCTGAATTGGCAGGCAAGTCCGGTTCAAACAAGGCCGCTGCCGCTTTGGTCGGTGCTGCAATTGCCAAGCGGGCTTTGGCCGCAGGCATCAGCGAAGTTGCTTTCGATCGCTCAGGCTTTGCCTACCACGGTCGCGTAAAAGAACTGGCTGACGCTGCGCGTGAAGCCGGCTTGAAATTCTAAGGAGTGATCATGGCAAGAATGCAAGGTAAAAATGCCGCGCCTGAAGCGCGTGATGACGGCCTGAAAGAAAAAATGATCGCGGTTAACCGCGTGACCAAGGTTGTTAAAGGTGGTCGTATCCTCGGCTTCGCAGCGTTGACGGTAGTTGGCGATGGTGATGGTAGTGTGGGTATGGGCAAGGGCAAGTCCCGTGAAGTGCCGGTGGCTGTTCAAAAAGCCATGGAGCAGGCGCGCCGCCAGATGGAAAAGGTATCTTTGCGTGATGGTTCAATCCATCACATCGTGTACGGCCAGCATGGCGCCTCCAAGGTGTTTTTGGCCCCCGCACAAGAAGGTACCGGTATCATTGCCGGTGGTCCAATGCGTGCTGTTCTGGAAGTTGTTGGTGTTCGCAATATCGTGGCAAAAAGCCACGGTTCATCGAACCCTTACAACCTGGTGCGAGCTACCCTGGATGCCTTGGGCAAGTTGCAAACCCCAGCTGAAATTGCCGCCAAGCGTGGCTTGTCAGTTGAAAAGTTATTTGAGGCTTGATCATGAGCGCATCTGTAAAAGTTACGTTGGTTAAGAGCATTATCGGGACCAAGGAATCACATCGCGCTACTGTGCGTGGTTTGGGTCTGCGTCGTATCAATCACAGCCGAGTGCTGGTGGATACGCCCGAAGTGCGTGGAATGATTAACAAGGTGTCATACCTGTTGAAAGTTGAGGCTGCATAATGGAACTGAATACACTTGCACCTGCACCAGGCAGTAAGTTCAACCGCAAACGTGTGGGCCGAGGTATTGGCTCCGGTTGGGGTAAAACTGCTGGCCGTGGTCACAAGGGTCAAAAGTCACGCAGCGGTGGCTTTCATAAAGTAGGTTTTGAAGGCGGCCAGATGCCAATGCATCGTCGCTTGCCAAAGCGTGGTTTCTCATCCCGTACTGCGGCTTTCAATGCCCAGATCCGTTTGACCGATCTGGATACGTTGGCGGTGGACTCAGTGGATATTTTGACGTTGAAGCAGGCGGGTCTTGTGCCCGCTCAAACTTTGGCTGTCAAGGTGATCCTGGCTGGTGAGATCAAGCGTGCTGTTGTATTGAACGGCATTAAGGCAACGAAGGGCGCAGCAGAGGCCATCGCGGCAGCTGGCGGCACCATTAACGCTTAAGAGAGCATCGCGTGGCCTTTAACCCATCTACATTGGCGTCGTCCAACAAGTTTTCAGATTTGCGAAAGCGTCTGGTGTTCTTGTTGTTGGCTCTGATTGTGTATCGTATTGGCGCACACATTCCCGTACCGGGAATTGATCCGACTCAGTTGAAGCAGTTGTTTGACAGTCAGCAAGGCGGCATTCTGGGCATGTTCAACATGTTCTCCGGTGGTGCCTTGTCCCGTTTTACTGTTTTTGCATTGGGCATCATGCCGTATATTTCGGCGTCCATTGTGATGCAGTTGGCGAGCGTTGTTGTTCCGCAGCTTGAAGCCCTGAAGAAGGAAGGTGAGGCGGGTCGTCGCAAGATTACCCAGTACACACGCTACGGTACCTTCTTCTTGGCAACATTCCAGGCCATCGGCATCTCCGTGGCTTTGGAGTCTCAAGCGGGTCTTGTTATTGATCCCGGTATGGCTTTCCGCTTTACAACGGCTGTGTCGCTGGTCACCGGCACCATGTTCCTGATGTGGCTTGGTGAACAAATTACCGAACGCGGTTTGGGCAATGGTATTTCGATCCTGATTTTTGCAGGTATCGCTGCCGGGCTGCCAGGCGCAATTGGCGGACTGTTTGAGTTGGTTCGTACCGGTGCGATGAGTTCACTGATTGCGCTGATGATCGTTGTGTTGGCTGTTGCAGTGACTTACCTGGTTGTTTTTGTGGAGCGTGGTCAAAGAAAGATTACGGTCAACTACGCCAAGCGTCAGGTCGGTAACAAGATATACCAGGGACAAACTTCTCATTTGCCTTTGAAGTTGAACATGGCGGGTGTTATTCCTCCCATTTTCGCGTCGAGCATTATTTTGTTGCCCGCAACATTGACCAGCTGGTTTGGTTCAGGCGACGGTGCCGTGGTGGGTTTTTTGAAGGAAGTGTCTCAGACATTGTCTCCAGGCCACCCGCTGTACATGCTGCTGTATGCCGCTGCCATTGTGTTTTTCTGCTTCTTTTACACCGCCTTGGTGTTTAATAGTCGTGAAACTGCAGACAACTTGAAGAAAAGTGGTGCATTTTTGCCAGGTATTCGTCCGGGTGAGCAAACGTCTCGTTACATCGACAAGGTGTTGACACGTTTGACGCTGGTTGGCGCTGCTTACATCACCTTGGTGTGTTTGTTGCCGGAATTTCTGGTTTTGGGATTGAGTGTTCCGTTCTATTTTGGCGGTACATCTCTGTTGATTATTGTAGTTGTTGCGATGGACTTCATGGCACAGGTTCAGGCCTACGTGATGTCTCAGCAATACGACAGCCTTTTGAAGAAATCAAGCTTCAAAGGTTCTGGATTAACGAGGTAGTGATTGTCTAAAGACGACGTTATCCAAATGCAGGGAGAGGTAGTAGAGAACCTCCCTAACGCCACTTTTCGAGTGAAATTGGAAAATGGTCACGTGGTGCTTGGTCACATATCGGGCAAGATGCGCATGAATTACATTCGTATCCTTCCTGGTGACAAGGTGACGGTTGAGTTGACGCCGTACGACTTGTCCAGAGCACGAATTGTTTTTCGAGCCAAGTAAATTGGTTCTTTTTGGAGTTACGCCATGAAAGTTCAGGCTTCTGTGAAAAAGATTTGTAGAAAATGCAAAGTGATCAAGCGCAAAGGCGTTGTTCGCGTGATTTGTTCTGAGCCGCGCCACAAGCAGCGTCAAGGTTAATAAAAGGGGATTTAAATGGCTCGTATTGCCGGCATTAACATTCCAAGCCACCAGCATACCGTTATCGGTCTGACTGCTATTTTCGGCATTGGTCGTTCCACCGCCAAGAAGATTTGTGCAGTGACCTCAATTCCTGAGTCCAAAAAGGTCAAAGACCTTGATGACACAGATTTGGAGAAGCTGCGTGACGAAGTAGGCAAGTACCTGACTGAAGGTGATCTGCGACGCGACGTAACCATGAACATCAAGCGTTTGATGGACTTGGGTTGCTACCGTGGTTTCCGTCACCGTAAAGGTCTGCCTGTACGTGGTCAGCGTACCCGCACAAACTCTCGTACTCGCAAGGGTCCGAAGCGTGCTGGTATCGCACTGAAGAAATAATCAGGTAATCATAGGAAGGTTAGCCAAATGGCCAAAGGAACAGCGAATAACCGCGTACGCAAAAAAGTCAAAAAGAATATTTCTGACGGTATTGCGCACGTACACGCCTCATTCAACAACACCATCATCACGATCACGGACCGTCAGGGCAATGCTTTGGCTTGGTCTACATCGGGTGCTCAGGGTTTCAAGGGCTCACGCAAGTCCACTCCCTTTGCTGCTCAGGTCGCTGCTGAAGTTGCTGGCAAGGCTGCACAGGAATGCGGTATCAAGACAGTTGAAGTGCTTATCAAAGGACCTGGCCCCGGCCGTGAATCCAGCGTACGTGCTTTGAATGCATTGGGTATCAAAGTGACCAGTATTTCTGATATCACTCCGATCCCGCACAACGGATGTCGTCCTCCCAAGCGTCGTCGCATCTAATTTTTAAGACCATTGTTCGCCAGATCATTTGGCGGACTGAAGCGATTCACATCGCGTAATGAAAGAGGTTTCAAGTGGCTAGATATACAGGTCCAAAATGTAAGTTGTCACGTCGTGAAGGCACAGACTTAAGTCTGAAGAGCGCACGCCGTAGTCTCGATTCCAAGTGCAAGCTTGATTCCAAGCCAGGCCAGCATGGCCGCACCTCCGGCGCACGTACTTCTGACTATGGTCAGCAGTTGCGTGAAAAGCAGAAGGTAAAGCGTATGTACGGCGTGTTGGAGAAGCAATTCCGTCGCTACTTCGCTGAGGCGTCACGCCGCAAGGGCAACACCGGCGAAACATTGCTGCAGTTGTTGGAATCTCGTCTGGATAACGTGGTTTATCGCATGGGTTTTGGCTCTACACGTGCCGAAGCTCGTCAGCTGGTTAGCCACAAGGCGATTCTGGTCAATGGCAAGGCTGTTAACATTCCTTCCTATTCCGTGAAGTTGAATGACGTCATTTCCATTCGCGAAAAGTCGAAGACTCAGGTACGCATTGTGGAGTCTGTAACATTGGCCGAACAAATGGGTTTCCCTTTGTGGGTGAATGTAGATGCCAAGAAACTGGAAGGTTCTTTCAAGAGCGTTCCTGACCGTGCAGATCTGTCCCAAGAGATCAACGAAAGTTTGATCGTGGAACTGTACTCACGTTAATTTGATTAATTGATCCCCAGCCTTATCGGTGTAACGAGCCGAGGGTATTGAAAAGGATTTTGAATGTTTAATGCAAGTTTGCTAAAACCCCGTATTGTTGAGGTCGAAACAGTCGCCCCCAATAGCGCCAAAGTAGTGATGGAACCGTTTGAGCGTGGCTATGGCCATACTCTGGGCAACGCCCTGCGTCGTGTGTTGTTGTCTTCCATGATCGGTTATGCACCCACCGAGGTGTCGATTGCTGGTGTGGTGCACGAATATTCGACTCTGGATGGTGTGCAGGAAGACGTTGTTGACCTGTTGCTGAACCTGAAAGGGATTGTGTTCAAGCTTGAATCACGTGATGTGGTTACAGTGACCTTGAAGCGTGAAGTTGAAGGTGTTGTGACTGCGGGCGATATCGAGTTGCCACATGATGTGGAAATCATCAATCCAGATCACGTGATCGCCAATTTGTCGCACGGCGGCAAGCTGGACATGCAGATCAAGGTTGAGAAGGGCCGTGGTTATGTACCGGGTTCAGTTCGTCGTTTCCCCGATGAACCAAGCAAGGCGATTGGCCGCATTGTACTGGATGCGTCGTTCAGCCCTGTTAAGCGTGTGTCTTATGCAGTAGAAAGCGCACGTGTTGAACAGCGTACCGACTTGGACCGTTTGGTGATGTCGATTGAAACCAATGGTGTGTTGTCACCTGAAGAATCAATTCGCCTTGCTGCCCGTATTTTGGTTGAGCAATTGTCAGTATTTGCTGCTTTGGAAAACACGGCGGAACCAGAAGTTTCCCAGCGTGCACCGCAGGTTGATCCAATCCTGTTGCGCCCGGTAGACGACCTGGAGCTGACGGTGCGTTCTGCAAACTGTTTGAAAGCTGAGAACATTTACTACATCGGCGACTTGATTCAGCGCACGGAAAACGAGCTGCTGAAGACCCCGAATCTGGGTCGAAAGTCTCTGAACGAAATCAAGGAGGTGTTGGCCGCACGCGGTTTGACACTCGGTATGAAATTGGAAAACTGGCCACCCGCCGGTCTCGATAAGCCCTGAGCTTAGCGTTTGTTAGATTGAAGGATATTTAAAATGCGTCACCGTCATGGATTGCGTAAACTAAATCGCACCAGCAGCCACCGCCTTGCTATGTTTAGAAACATGACCAACGCTTTGTTGCGTCATGAAGTGATCAAAACAACGCTGCCCAAGGCCAAGGAACTGCGCAAGATTGCAGAACCCATTATCACCATGGGCAGGTCACCGACACTGGCAAACAAGCGTTTGGCTTTCAGCCGCTTGCGCGACCGTGAAATGGTATTGAAGTTGTTCGACGAGATCGGTCCACGTTATGCTGCCCGCCCAGGTGGTTACATGCGCGTACTGAAGTTCGGTTTCCGCAAGGGTGACAATGCACCGATGGCTCTGGTTGAGTTGGTGGATCGCCCCGAGACCGCTGAAATCGTTGAGATTGCTGAAGAACAGGCTTAATTCTGCTTGATCGGAATGCTTGCACCGGGGTCATTCGGTTTGCATAATTTCGATTGATTGAATTGCTGTAAATTCGGATTCGAAAAAGCCGTGTTAGCTTATGCTGACTCGGCTTTTTTTGTTTGTCCGCAGCGTCTTGGATGGTTTGTGTAGACAAGTGTTTGAATGGCAAAAAATGGATGTGTTGATTTGATTGCTTCAGATGTATTGCGTTTGACCGATGTGTTTAAGACCTATTCGGGACGCCCTGTACTCAAAGGCTTGAATTTTTCCCTGGCTGCCGGGGAGTGTGTGGCTTTGCTGGGCCCCAATGGTGCAGGCAAGTCCACGACGATTTCGCTGGCACTGGGCCTTGCAGACGCAGACCGCGGCACGGTTCACCTGTTGGGTCAGCTCATGCCGAAGGCTGGGCATGCGGCACGACAGGCTGTGGGTGTGGTGCCTCAATACGATGCACTGGATCCTGATTTCACTGTGTACGAGAATTTGCTGGTTTTTGGGCGCTATTTTCGGATTCATGGCACAGAACTGCGCCAGCGTGCAGATCAACTTCTCGAGTTCGCCCAATTGAATTCCCGGCGCAATGATTCGGTGGGCACCTTGTCCGGCGGCATGCGCAGGCGCTTGATGCTGGCCCGTGCCTTGATTAACCGCCCCGGTGTCCTGTTTCTGGATGAGCCGACTACCGGGCTGGATCCGCAGGCCAAGCATGTGATTTGGGACCGTTTGGTGGATTTGAAGCGCCAGGGTGTGGCCATGTTGTTGACCACCCATTACATGGATGAGGCGCAGCGTTTGGCTGATCGGGTTGCGGTGCTGGATCATGGAAATATTGTTGTGTGTGACAAGCCGCTGACGCTGATCCGGGATGTTGTGGGTTATGCGGTGCTGGAATTGTGGGGGATCGGGGCACAACGTTGGGTCGATGTTAATCACCGTCAGTTGCGAGGTGCAATTGAGCAACGGGGGGAGACTTATTTTTTCAGGAATGAATTGGCGGATCAGGTTTTGGCGCAAATGAAGGCATTGCCTCAGGACGATGTGGATTACATTTACCGGCCTGGAAACCTTGAGGATGTATTTTTCAGTTTGACTGGCAGGGCCTTGCGCGATGATTAACTTTCACGCCGTATTTCAGGTTTGGCGCCGCAATTTCATGGTGTGGCGCAAACTGGCTTTTGCTTCGCTGTTGGGCAATGTGGTTGATCCGGTGATGGCGTTGATGGCGTTTGGCCTGGGTTTGGGTTCCATGCTTCCAAACGTTGGGGGAATGCCTTATCTGAATTATCTCGCTGTGGGTGCTGTCAGTATCAGCGCAATGAATGCACCCACCTTTGAGGCTTTGTATTCTGCCTTTTCGCGGATGCACACCCAGAAAACCTGGCAAGTCATCATGAACACACCGGTTCGGCTGCGCGAGGTTGTGTTGGGTGAATGCACTTGGGCCGCCAGCAAGGGTTTGATCAGCACGGGGGCGATGTTGTTGATCATTGCTTTGTTGGGCATTGGCGACTTGCAGTTCTGGTTGTTGTCGTGGCTGGTGCTGGTTCTGGCTTGCCTGATGTTTGCTGGTTTTGGCTTGTGTGTGAATGCACGTGCGCCAAGCTATGATTTTTTCATGTTTTATTTCACGCTGGTGGTGACGCCCATGACATTTTTGTCGGGTGCTTTTTTCCCGCGGGAGCAGTTGCCAGGCTGGTTGAAGGCCATTGCTGATTACATGCCCTTGTCGGTGGTGGTGGACGCACTGCGTGGTATTTATGCACGTGAATTTGGTGGGTTGGCGGCACTTTTGGCGCAAATGGCTGTCTATGCAGTTCTGGGGATCGGCTTGGCAATTTATTTGACCGAGCGCCGGTTTAAACGCAGGGGTTGAGGCAATGGCAGACATGACGGGCTGTTGGGTAGCCTACACAACGATCGATTCGAAAGAAAAAGCGGCGGCTTTGGCAAACAGACTGGTGAAAGAGAAGTTGGTGGCTTGCGCAACAATTGTGGGGCCTGTGGAATCGGTGTACGAGTGGCAAGGCGATATAGCGCATGCCACGGAATGGATGTTGATGATGAAATGTGCAGATGAACAGCTTGAAGGTTTGAAGAAAACAGTGGCGGCCTGGCATGACTATGCGGTGCCCGAGTTGATTGTATTGTCAGTGGCAGATGGGCATACACCTTATCTGGACTGGGTGCGTGCAAGTGTAGGGGGCAAGGCATGAGCGTTTTTCGTCAAGCCTGTGTAAATGCGCTTCAAGCGGGTATGTTGTGTGTGGCGATGTGGACGGGGTTGGCAACAGCGCAGACCAATGACTTTTTACCGCCTGAGGAAGCGTTTCAGTTCAAGTTGAGTGCACAGGACCCAAGCTGTGTTGAGAATTGCCTGATCGATGTGCGCGCCACTGTGGCGCCAGAATATTATTTGTACCGGGAGCGGTTTGCGCTTGAGAATCCGAACAAGCTACCGGTGTTCGAATTCGTGGAATTGCCCCGTGGGGATCGGAAGTTTGATGAGTTTCTGAATCAGGAAATTGAGGCTTTGCGGGGCGAGATCGCTTTTCAGATTCGTTACAGCCTTGGGCACGCCTCACTCGCCGATGCAACCGCGGTGATGGTGTCGCAAGGCTGTGCCGATGCGGGCTTGTGTTACCCGCCAATGACCACGCCCGTGGCTTTCAAGGAAGGCAGTTTGCTGGGCGGTGTGTTGGGCGGTGGCGGCATGGGGTCGTTTTTTGGAAAGAAAGACGATGTTTCTACCCCCGGCAGTGCGCCAGGTAACTTGCCTGCGGATGAGGCCGGGGATTTGGCGTCCCGTTTGGCAGACCAGTCCTGGTTGGTGGTGTTGCCTGTATTTTTCGGTTTGGGTTTGTTGCTGGCATTTACGCCGTGTACGTTGCCGATGCTGCCGATTGTCAGCAGTTTGGTGGTGGGGCACGGTGCGGGTGCTGTGGCCGGGAAGGCCCGGCCAATGGCGCTGGCCCTTGTGTATGTGCTGGGTATGGCGCTGACCTATGCGCTGTTGGGTGTTCTGGCTGGCCTGACCGGGCAAAGCCTTGTGATGGCCATGCAGCAACCGGCGGTGCTGTGGGCTTTTGGCGGTATTTTGAGCTTGTTGGGCGTGGCCTTGCTGATGGGTTATTCGTTGCAGTTGCCTGGCAGTTTTCAATCCTGGTTGCAGGAAAAAACCGGGCGCTTAAAAGGTGGCCAGTTCGTTCCGGTGTTGGTGATGGGGGTTCTTTCCGCATTGCTGCTGGGGCCTTGTGTTGCGCCGCCTCTGGCGGGCGCCTTGTTGTACATTGGGCAAAGTGGTGATGCAGTGTTGGGCGGTGCGGCCTTGTTTTTGCTGGCTTTGGGCATGGGTTTGCCGCTGGTGCTGTTTGCGGCAGGTGCTGGTGCTGCATTGCCTAAGGCAGGCGCCTGGATGAGCTGGGTGTCGGCTGCCTTTGGCTTTGTGCTGCTGGCTGTGGCGGTGTGGACCATCACACCGGTGACACCTGTTTGGCTGATTATGGCGATGTGGGCGTTGTTGGCCTGTATGGTGGCGGCTGCCTTGTTTCATGGTGCGGTCAGTATGGCCACCATGGGCACGCGGGGCAGGGTGTTGAGCAAAACATTCGGGCTGATGTTTTCCCTGCTGGCTTTGATTTACCTGATGGGGTTGTTCTCGGGTTCCTCCAGCCTGTTGCAGCCTTTGGCTGGTTTGGGTGGGGCTGGCTTTGGCGCATCTGGCGCTGTGGCTGCAAATACGCTAGGCAAGCCGGATTTTGAGAAAGTACCCAGTGAAGAGGCGGTGGCATTGATTGCGGCCAGCAAGCAGCCAGTGATGCTGGATTTTTATGCGGACTGGTGTGTCAGTTGCAAAGAGTTCGAGCTGTTTACCTTGACCGATGCAAACGTGAAAGAGAAGTTGAAGGGGGTCCGCCTGGTTCAGGTGGATGTGACTGACAGCACAGCAGGCGATCGCGCTTTATTGAAACAATTTAATTTGTTCGGTCCGCCTGCCATTCTGTTTTTCCCTGCGGGCAAGATTGAGTCAATTCACACCGTGATTGGCTTTCAGAATGCGCGTCGGTTTGACGAAACATTGGCTCAGGTTCGCCCGAATCTGGGCTTGTAAGGCGCGGGGTTTGTAACGCTTACGGTTTGCCGAGGTGGTTGCGCCCTTTGATCCAGAAAATCAGGCCCAGTGATATCAGGCTGGACAGGCCCATCAGGCCGATGGTGATCCAGAAGCCGTTTGGGTTTTCCAGCAGGGGAGTTTTCCCGAAGTTCATGCCGAATATGCCGCTGATCAGAGTGAGTGGCATGAACAGGGCGGTCAACATGGTCAATACCGTGACAATTTCATTGGTTTTGTGCGCGGTGGCGGAAAAATGAAGCTGAACGGCTGTTTCGGTGTTTGCGCCAAGGCGGCGGGTCAGGCTGACCACGCGTTCAAGGTGTTCAAGTGTGTCGCGGGCATTGACCTGAAGTGATGCGGCCATGCGGCCTTCGCGTTCCTGGTCGTCTTGCCAGTCGGTCAGTGCGTCGCGTTGGTCTTGAGCAACCGATTCAAGTCGGTTCATTTCATTGCGGGCGGCCAAGAGTGCATTCCAGTCTTGAAAGCGTTTGCGCGGATTCAGTAAATCGCGCTGCCAGCGATCCAGTTGTTCCGAAATTTCAATCCGCGTTTCCATAAAACGGTCGACCAGATTGCTGACCAGTTGAATCATCAGTTCATCTGTGCAGGCGGGTGGGCGTTTGAATTTCAGGAAGGTTTCGATTTCGTCGAGCGTTTTCGGGGGCGCGCTGTCCACAAATTTGCGAGCCATGGCGAACGTGCGGCTGTCTTTCGGGCGAAAGGTGACCAACAGCTTGGGTGTGATCACAAAAAACACCGGGCGGGTTTTGATGCTGAGGCGATTGTTTTCGTCGAACAGGGGCTTGCTGGAAAGGGACCGGATAATGAGAATATTGTAACCGTCGCCAATGTCGAAGTGGCTGGGGTGAAAGGTGTTGCCAAGGTCTTCCAGGTGAAGTTCATCCAGCTTGAGCCCCAACAATGCTTCTGCAGTGGGCACCCAGATCAGGTCTTCGTCAAGTTGGGTGTCCAGCCACAGAAAACCCTCTTTGGGTAGCGCGGCGGGTGCATCGTCCAGTTGTCGGATGTTGTGTTGGTCCAGATGCGTCCAGATGCCCATGCGCTTTACCCTTGTTTCAGCAGTTGTGCGGCGTCGAGTGCGAAGTAGGTGAGTATGCCGTCGGCGCCAGCTCGCTTGAAGGCCAGCAGTGATTCAAGTACCACGGCGTTTTCATCGAGCCAGCCGTTTTGTGCGGCGGCCTTGATCATGGCGTATTCACCGCTGACCTGGTATGCAAAAGTGGGGCGTGCAAATTTTTCTTTCACTCGCCACAGAATGTCGAGGTAGGGCATGCCCGGTTTGACCATGACCATGTCGGCACCTTCGTCCAGGTCCATGCCCACTTCCATCAGTGCTTCATTGCTGTTGGCGGGGTTCATCTGGTACACCTTTTTGTTGCTTTTGCCCAGGTTGCCGCTGGAGCCCACGGCGTCGCGAAACGGACCATAGAAGGCTGAGGCGTATTTGGCAGAATACGCCATGATGCTGGTGTGTATGCAGCGGTTGGCTTCGAGGGTTTCACGAATGGCGCCGATGCGCCCGTCCATCATGTCGCTGGGGGCGACGATGTCCACGCCGGCCTGGGCTTGGACCAAGGCCTGCATTTGCAGCACTTCCACGGTTTCGTCGTTCAGCACGTACCCGTTGTCGTCGATCAAGCCGTCTTGTCCGTGGCTGGTGAAGGGGTCGAGCGCCACATCTGTCAGCAGCATCAGTTCCGGAAACCGTTTTTTCAGTTGGCGTACGGCGTGAGGTACCAAGCCTTCAGGGTTGGTGGCTTCCAGGCCGTCGGCGGTTTTTTTCCCGGTTTCAATGACGGGGAACAGAGCCATGACGGGCACGCCCAGTTCAAGACATTTTTCAGCTTTGGCAAACAGCAGGTCGAGCGACAGGCGTTCTACGCTGGGCATGGAGGCCACGGCCTCGCGTTTATTGTTGCCGGGCACCACGAATACCGGGTAAATGAAGTCGGCCGCAGACAGCGTGTGTTCGCTGACCAAACGGCGCAGGGCTTCTGTTCGGCGCAGGCGGCGGGGGCGGTGGTACAGGTGTTGGGTCATGGTGCTTGCCTGTGATTCAGTGTTCGAGTGCGTGGTCGGACTCGCCGTCGGCCACGGGTGGACGAACCCAGTTGGATAATTGGGTTTCCAGTTCAACCATGCCGATTTTCTTCAATGCGGACCACAGTTGAACGGTGATTTCATGGCCGTTGACCCGATACGGATCAAGCGCCTTTTGGGTGGCGCGCAGGGCGAGAACCTGCTCCTGGCGGTTAAATTTATCCGCTTTGGACAGCAGGATGTGTACCGGCAACTGGCGATGGCCAACCCATTTGATCAGCGCATAATCGAGTTCAAGCAGGCCGCGGCGGCAGTCAACGATCAGCACGGTGCCCACAAGGCTTGGGCGGTCGGCCAGGTAGCTGCCCAGTTCTTTGTCCCACACGCTTTGGCTGGTTTGGGCCAGTTGGGCAAAGCCGTAACCGGGCAAATCGACCAAGCGCGCAATGGGTTCGGCCTGTTCGATGACGTGAAAAAAATTAAGAAGCTGTGTGCGCCCCGGCATTTTACTGGCGTAGGCCAGTTGCCGTTGCTTGCACAGGGTGTTGATGGCCGTGGACTTGCCGGCGTTGGAGCGCCCGGCAAATACGATCTCGGGGACGCTGGCGCCCGGGCATTCGGCCATGCGAGATGCGGACACCTCGAAATGCGTGTTGTGGAAATTGATTGTCATGCGCACATTTTAGATGCAAGACAGGCCCTTGAGTGGTTATAATCTAGGGTTTGTGAAAACTTTGCTGATGCCTGACATTGTTGTTGGGTGCGCGGATGCAGATTTTCGGTTTGCCTTACTATTTATTGATGCACTTTTTGATGGGTTTTTGACCATGCTGAACAAGCTGACAACGCTAAAACTGAGTTCTCTGTTTGCCGCTTTGATGTTTTCAATGTCTGTGGCCCAAGCTGCTGCCGACCCTGTTGAAGCGTTCAAGCCCGATTTGGCCAAGGGCAAGGAAATCATGCAGCAGTGCGTGGCGTGCCACGGTGCAGATGGCAATGCTTCTGCGCCTATCTACCCCAAGATTGCCGGTCAGCATGCTGAGTACCTGTACAAGCAATTGAGCAATTTCAAGGCAGGCAAAGACGGTGAAAAGCCATTGCGTGACAATGCGATCATGGCCGGTTTTGCCGCTGGTTTGTCAGAAGAAGACATGAAAAACGTGTCGGCCTACCTGGCGGCGCAAAAGCAGACTTTGAGTTCAGCCAAGAACAAAGACACGCTGGAACTGGGTGAGAAGATTTACCGTGGCGGTATTGCTGACAAAAAGATCCCGGCCTGTGCTGGATGCCACAGCCCGAACGGCGCAGGCATTCCCGCCCAATACCCGCGCCTGGGTGGTCAGCATGCACAGTACACAGAAAGCCAGTTGGTGGCTTTCCGCGACGGTGTGCGCAACAACAGCGAACAGATGAGCGTGATTTCTGCCAAGATGTCGGACAAGGAAATGAAAGCGGTGTCAGATTACATTGCAGGTTTGCGTTGAACATTTGACGCAACCGCCGGTCAAAAAGGGGCTAAAGGTTAGCCCCTTTTTTTTCGAGCCGGTCGAAGGGGCAATCAACAACGGGGAAGCGCGTGAGTAGTTCAGGGGACATAGTCGACAATTTAAGCCCGCAACGTACGGGCAGACAGTCGTTTGGGGCCAGTTTGATGGAGTTGTTGGGTTCGATGCGCTTTGCCATCAGCCTGCTGACCCTGATTTGTATCGCCTCGGCCATTGGTACGGTGGTGGGGCAGGCGGACCCCTGGGTGAACTACGTCAACCAGTTTGGGCCTTTCTGGGCGTCATTTTTCGAGCCCTTGGGGCTGTTCCGCATTTATAACGCCCCTTGGTTTATTGCCGTGATGGCTTTTCTGGTGGCATCCACCTCTTTGTGTGTGTACCGAAACACGCCCAAGATGATCAAGGAAATGCGGGTGTATCGCGAGAACATGCGCGAAAGCAGCCTGAAGGCGTTTGCCCACCGTTGGGAGGGCCGCTTCGATGAAAAGCCGCAAGCCTTGCCCGGCGTGATTGCCGAGTGGCTTGAACACAAGGGGTTCAAGGTTAAGCAGTCGGTGCGTGCCAATGGCACGATGGTTGCGGCCAAGGCCGGTAGTGCGAACCGCTTTGGTTACATTGCCGCGCACATGTCGATTATTGTGATTTGTATTGGTGGCTTGCTCGACAGCGGGGTGCCGTTGCAGGTGGCGGTGTGGGCCACGGGCAAAACCCCGGTAAGTGGTGCGGAAATTAATGCGGGGATTCCGGACACGGCCCGTTTGGCGGTGTCCAACCCCAGTTACCGTGCCAACTTGTTGCTTCCCGAGGGGGAAACCAGCCGCGTTGCAGTGTTGAACACTGACGATGGCCTGCTGGTACAAGACCTGCCTTTCGAACTGACCCTGAAAGAATTTCGCATCGATTTTTACAGCACCGGGATGCCCAAACTGTTCGCCAGTGATGTGGTGGTGTTTGATCCGGAAACCAAAGAGCGCTTTGAGGCGACCATCGAGGTGAACAAGCCTTTGATTTACAAGGGGGTGACTGTTTACCAGTCCAGCTTCGACGATGGTGGAACCAAAGTGCAGTTGAAAGGCATTCCTTTGAGCGGTGCGCGCGATTACCGTTTTGATCTGGATGGCGTGGTGGGCGGTGGCCGTGATTTAAGCCAGCTTCAAGGCGACATGAATGAGCAGATGAAAATCGAATTCACTGCGTTCAAGTCGATCAATGTGGAAGCGCTGCCGGTTGAAAATTCCGATCAGGTGAGCGTGGACGATCTGACTTTGGGCAATGCTGATGCCTTGTCGCCTTTCGAGACAAATTTGGCCAGCGTGCTGGGCCCCGGCGTGAAAGAAGACGCAAAAACCAAGTTCACCAACATAGGCCCCAGCATTACTTACAAGTTGCGTGACCAGTCCGGGCAGGCCCGTGAGTTTCACAATTACATGTTGCCCATTAATCTGGACGGTGGCCGTTATTATTTGGCGGGTGTGCGTGACACCCCTGCCGATGGTTTCAAGTACCTGCGCTTGCCTGTGGATGAAAATGATCAGCTGGACAGCTTCATGCGATTCCGGGCGGCGTTGCAAAGTGCGCAGGTTCGCGACACCGCGGCCAGGCGATTTGCACAACAGGCTTTTGGCGACCGGCCAGATTCTGCTCAGTTGGTAGCCAGTGTGGCTGACAGCGCCCGGCGCGCGCTGGAACGGTTTGCTGGCACGGATGGCGGACTTTCCGGTTTGCCAGCCATTGCGCAGTTTATTGAGTCCACTGTGCCGGAAGGTGAGCGTGAGCGGGCAAGCGACGTGATTATCCGCCTGTTGCAGGGTGCCATGTGGGAGGTGTACCAACTTTCCCGCACCACGGCGAATTTACAAGCGGCTGTACCTGATGAAGTGCATGGCCGCTTTGTGCAGGATGCGCAAATTGCCTTGTCGGATTTGTCGCTGTATGGCGCGCCTGTGATGTTTCAGCTGGACCAGTTTGACGAGGTGAAGGCCAGTGTGTTTCAGTTGGCCAAGGCACCGGGACAATGGATTGTGTACCTGGGTTGTTTGTTCTTGTGCATCGGGGTATTTTCAATGTTCTACATCCGTGAACGCCGAGCGTTTTTCTGGGTGACGGATGATGAGGGTGGCTCGAAAGTGATGATGGGCATGTCGACTACACGCAGGACCATGGATTTTGAGAAAGAGTACGAGCAGTTTGTGAATGAATTGAATAGCAGGGCTTCCAAAAAAGTGGCCAGTGCAGGAGATGCGGTATGAGTTCGACGTGGATCAACCAGGCACCCGGGGGTGAAAAGCCAGGTTTGCCAACAAAGAAGGCGGGCTGGTTTTCAAAATCGTTTCATTGGAGCGATTTTGCTTTTGCGGCCTTGTTGGCGGCGACGGCGGGATATGCCTCGCAGCAGTACCACAGTTTTATGGACATCTACGAAATCAGCATTTTGTGGAGCTGCGTGCCAGTGACGGCTTACATGGCTTACCGCTGGGGTTCGCTGAAGTGGTTGATCCTGACAGTGGCAGGTTTAAGCCTGTTGGCCATTTCAAGCTATGGTGGTGATTTGGCTGCCGCGGAGCAACGGTTTTTCCTGAAGTATTTGCTTTCTAGCCAGTCCGCAATTTTGTGGATGGGCGTGATGTTTGTGGTGGCCACGGTTTCTTACTGGATTGGTTTGGTGGGGCGTTCACCCACGGCCAGTTTCGTGGGCACGGCCCTGACCTGGGGTGCGGTGGTGATGGGTTTTGCCGGCATGTTCATTCGCTGGTATGAAAGCTATCTGATTGGTGCGGATGTGGGTCACATTCCTGTGTCCAACCTGTATGAAGTGTTTGTTCTGTTTGCGTTGATCACGGCCATGTATTACCTGTTTTACGAGCAGGTGTACAAAACCCGCCAGTTGGGTGCGTTCGTGATGCTGGTGGTGGTGGCTGCTGTGGGCTTTCTGGCCTGGTACGGCATTGAGCGCCAGGCTTATGCCATTCAGCCTTTGGTGCCTGCTTTGCAAAGCTGGTGGATGAAAATCCATGTGCCTGCCAACTTCATTGGTTACGGCACGTTTTCATTGTCGGCCATGGTGGCGTTTGCTTACCTGTTGAAGGTACATGCCCACGCGCCCAGCATTAAGGCGCTGATTCCAACGGGTGCCTTGGGTGTGTTGATGTTTCTGGAGCCGTTGGTGTTTCGCAGTGGTGGGGTAACTGTTTACTGGGC
This sequence comes from Limnobacter sp., assembly GCF_036846585.1. Taxonomy (GTDB): domain Bacteria; phylum Pseudomonadota; class Gammaproteobacteria; order Burkholderiales; family Burkholderiaceae_B; genus Limnobacter. The sequence continues at coordinate 26,177 of NZ_DAIUBR010000008.1, forward strand.
CATGTATTTTGGAATTGGCTGCGTGGTGGTGGGTGCTATTTTGTTGGCCCGCAGGCGAATTGCCGATGCGTTGCCACCGCTTGAAGTGCTTGATGACGTGATGTACAAGTCGATCGCAGTGGGTTTTGCCTTCTTCACTGTGGCGACCATCTTGGGTGCCCTGTGGGCAGCTGAAGCCTGGGGCGCCTACTGGCAGTGGGACCCCAAGGAAACCTGGGCGCTGGTCGTGTGGTTGAACTATGCGGCCTGGTTGCACATGCGCCTGGTGAAAGGCTTGCGTGGCGTGGTTGCGTCGTACTGGGCGTTGGTGGGGCTGCTGGTGACGGGGTTTGCTTTTCTGGGCGTGAACATGTTCCTGTCGGGCCTGCATTCCTACGGCGAACTGTAACCTTTTTATACGTCCAGTTCAGGGCGCAGCTGGTCCTCGATGGTTTCGCGTCGCCGTATCAAGGTGGCTTTGCCATTTTCTACCAGTACTTCGGCGGCCCGGCCACGGCTGTTGTAGTTAGAGGCCATGGTTTGGCCGTACGCACCAGCGGACAATATTGCGAGGTAATCGCCCTGTTCAATGGCCAGGGTGCGGTTTTTGGCCAGCCAGTCGCCTGATTCACATACGGGGCCAACCACGTCGTATTCTTGCGCAGTGGCGTGCGGGTTTTGCTGCACAGCCACCACACCATGGAACGCTTTGTACATGGCCGGGCGCATCAGGTCGTTCATGGCTGCATCCACGATCGCGAAATGCTTGCCTTCGTTTTCTTTCAGGAATTCGACCTGGGTCAGCAGTACACCGGCATTGCCCACGATGGAACGACCTGGCTCGAATGACAGGCTGGGCATGGGGCGATTTTTGGTCTGCGCCCAAGCCTTCACCTTGGCGATCAATTTGGGCAACACGTCTGCTGGGCTGGGTGGTGTTTCATTCAGATAGCGAATACCGATGCCGCCGCCCAAATCCAGGTGGTTGATCTCAATTCCCTCTGCGGCCAACTGGTCAAGCAGTGCCAGCACGCGGTCGAGCGCGTCGAAGTAGGGGCTGGCGTCTGTCAGTTGCGAGCCGATGTGGCAGTCAATGCCGTGTACGTTTAACCAAGGGTGTGCATGGGCAAACTGGTACACCCGTTTGGCTGCATTCATTGAAACGCCAAACTTGTTCTCTTTCAGACCGGTGGAAATGTAGGGGTGGGTTTTGGCGTCCACATCGGGGTTCACGCGCAGTGACACATTGGCTTTGCGCTGCATTTTTTCAGCCACCTGCGCAACACGTTCCATTTCGGCTTCTGATTCGACGTTGAAGCAGCCCACGCCTTGCCCCAGTGCGTATTCAATTTCCTGTGTGGACTTGCCCACGCCTGCGAACACGGCTTTTTGAGGGTCACCGCCTGCGGCAATGACGCGGGCCAGTTCACCTGCTGAAACAATGTCGAACCCGGCGCCTTCCTGGGCCAGTGTTTTCAGGATGTGAATGTTGGAGTTGGCTTTAACCGCATAACAAATGGTGACCAGTGCCAAGCCCTGGCAGGCGCTTGCATATGCACGGTAGGCTGCTTTGATGGAGCTGGCGGAGTACACGTACAAGGGTGTTCCAAATTCCTGCGCCAAACCCGAAAGCTCGGTGTTCTCGAGCTGAAGTTCGCCTGTTGCGGCGTCATACTGCAAGTGTGGGTTGAGGTCGCTGGGGTTCACTGAATTGTTTTGCACGGTAAAATTTGCTCGGTAATTGTGGGTTTAGCGGTTTTGCTGTTGTTCGGGTTTGTCGTAGCCTGCGGGTTTTGGCATGGGCGGTGGCGGTTCGGGCAAATAAAGCGGGCCGCGTTGGCCACAGGCGTTCAGGCCCAGTACAAACAGGGTGACAATGGCCAATGTTCTTAAAGGTGATTTTTTCATGACAGACACGGAATTCCAGGCGGTGGTGGATGCCACCTTGGTTCAAGTAGAAGAGTATATTGAATCCTTGGTCGATACGCTGGACCTTGATGCAGATTCAATGCGCTCGGGCAATGTATTGACCCTTGATTTTGAAGACAAAGGCAAGATGATCCTCAACAGCCAGGTGGCCAACCACGAGCTGTGGCTGGCTGCGAAATCGGGTGGTTTTCACTACCAGTATTCAAATGGTGAGTGGCTGGATACCCGCAGCAAGACACCTTTTAAAACCCACTTTGTTGATCTGTTGAGTGGGCAGATCGGCCAAGTTTGCCCCAAATTTTAAGCGCAAGCGCTTAATTTCCGAACAGCCGCTCAATGTCATCTTTGGGCGGGTCTTTTTTGCGTGTGGGTTCGGTGTGGGTGGTGCCATCGCCTGTCAGAGGGTTGCTGCTGCCGCTTGATCCCTGGTTGCCACCGCCTTCTAGCATGCCGCCCAGGCCTTTCAGGAAGTCGAACAGGCTGGGTATATCGTCCCCGCCGCCATTCACGTCAATTCGGGCAATCCCCGAGCCCGGTGTGTATTCCGAGTAGTAGTAGTTGCCATCAATGTATTCGATTCCAGCGGGCACGGCTTGTGGTTTCTCTGGCAAGTCGGCCAGCGCCACTCTCATGTAGTCGATCCAGATGGGCAGGGCCAATCCACCGCCTGTCTCGCGGGCACCCAGGTTTCTTGGTTGGTCGTAACCCACCCAGGCGACGGCTGAAATGTCGCTGTTGTAGCCAGCAAACCAGGCGTCATGGCTGTCGTTGGTGGTGCCGGTTTTGCCCACGATGTCGCCACGGTTCAGCACTTTGGCGCGTGTGGCTGTGCCGCGATCAATGACTTCACGCAGCAGGCGGGTTGTGAGAAATGCGTTGCGTGCATCGATAACCCGGTTGGCTTCCTCGCCTGCCACCGCAGGGCGTGCGCGGGCGACAATGCGACCGCTGCCATCGATGATTTTTTCAATCAGGTACGGCTTGACGCGATAGCCTGAATTGGCAAACACCGCGAAGGCGCTGGACATTTGCAGCGGGTTGGTGGTGACCGCACCCAGTGCCATGGTTAGGTAGGGCGGCACATTGGCGGCAGGAAAGCCAAACTGTGTGGCCCAACGCTGGCCGTATTGCGGCGTAATTTCCTGCAACACGCGGATGGATACCATGTTCTTGGACTTGGCCAGGCCTTCTTTGAGCAGCATGGGGCCATCGTACTTGCCGTCGTAGTTTTTGGGGCTCCAGTCTTTTCCACCGGGGGTGTCGGCGGGCACGAAAATGGGTTCGTCTGCCACCAGTGTAGTGGGTGTTATGCCTTTCTCAAGCGCCGCGGAATACACAAATGGTTTGAAAGCAGAGCCCGGTTGGCGTGTGGCTTGCGTGACGTGATTGAACTTGTTGCGCGAAAATTCAAATCCACCCGAGAGTGCACGGATTGCGCCATCTTTCGGGTTGATGGCAATGAATGCGGCCTGTACTTCCGGCAGTTGGGTCAACATGGGTGGCTGGTCTTTGCGCTTCAAAATGCGCACCACTGCGCCGCGTTTCAGGCGTTTGTTGGCTGGTGCACGTTCATTAAGCCAGCTTTCTGCGGGTTTCAAGCTGGTGCCAGTCAGCTTCAATGGTTCGCCTGCGCCCTGTGATACCACCACCTCGGTGGGGCTGGCCGACAGCACAACGGCGCTTTGCAGAAAGCCGTAGTCGCTGTAATCGCTGATGTTGTCGCCAATAATTTCTTCGGCTTCCTTGGGGTCGTTGGGCAGCTCAATGTAACCTTCGGGGCCACGGAAGAATTGGCGCAGTTCATAGTCCATGACGGTGTTGCGCAATGCGCGCTGGGCAGCGCGTTGTTCCTTGGCGATCAGGGTGGTGGTCACGGTGATGCCAGATGTGTAGGCTTCCTCGCCGTACATTTCAACCACGGCCTGGCGGGCCATTTCTGCCGCGTAGTCGGCATTGATGGTCAGGCCGGTGGTGGCCTCCACGTCGTCCCCGTTGACTTTGCGATTGCGATACACCAGTTCTGTTTTCAGCGCTTCTTCATACTGTTCGTCGTCCAGGTAGTCGAGATCGTGCATGCGACGCAGTACGTACTCTTGCCGAATGCGTGCGCGACTGGGGTTCACGATCGGATTGTAGGCAGACGGGGCTTTGGGCAGGCCGGCCAGCATGGCAGCTTCGGCTGCGTTGATTTCACGAAGGGGTTTGCCAAAATACACCTGTGATGCGGACTGGAACCCGTAGGCACGCTGACCCAGGTAAATCTGGTTGATGTACAGCTCCAGAATTTCGTCTTTGGACAGGTTGTCTTCAATTTTGTAGGCCAGCAGTACTTCGTAAAGCTTGCGAGTCCAGGTTTTGTCGCGGGTTAGAAAAAAGTTGCGTGCAACCTGCATGGTGATGGTACTGGCGCCTTGCGCCCGCCCGCCCGATGTGACGTTGGTAACCAGCGCACGGGCAACGCCCATGAAATCGATGCCGCCGTGTTCGTAAAAACGGTCGTCCTCTGCCGCCAGAATCGCTTGTTGCATCACCACAGGCACTTCTGTAATGTCCACGGGGCGTCGTCTTTCCTCGCCAAATTCTCCGATCAGTACGCCATCTGTAGTTAACACGCGAAGTGGTACCTTGGGCCGGTAGTCGGTCAGGGTGTCCAGATCTGGAAGCTTCGGGAAAATGAGTGCCAGGGCGACGCTCACCAAGAGAACGGCGGACACGCCCAAGCCGACAAGTACGGTGAGGGCGGATGCGATAAAGCCGGATTGTTGGGATTGGCGGCGGGTTTTGTTTGAATTCACAGGTCGTTGCAAGATTGGTGGCAGTGCCTACATTGTATCTGCCAACGCACTGGAAATTGAGGCCGTTGACCTGTGGAGGCGAAATCTCGGATCTCCCCCTTCTGGTTGGGCACTCTATTGAGGGTTAGTTAGCCTGTCTGAATTCTCTACTCTGAAGCTCTATATTGCACAGAGTCTATTCATGAAATTCATTCGTTCATTGTTGTTGAAATTGCAGGGGAGTGCGCCACATGCCCTTTCCCTTTCGTTTGGCGGTGACCACTGTCGCTGGGTGTATGGAGAAGTTGAACGGCGGGATCGGCTCTCTTTTAAATCGATTCACGCTTCGGGTGGGTGTGCCTTGGGTATTGCTCCGTTGGGCGAGGCTCTGTTGACATCCTCGTCACTCCAAAAGGCGATGGGCGACTCGTTGGGCCAGTTGCCTGTGTCGTCGGTGCGCCCGTTGTATGTGGTGGTTTCGGTGCCATCCAAACATGCGTATCTGGGTGAGATCAGTGTGGCCAAGGACGAGCGCGAGGGTCTAATTCGTTACCAGATTCAGGAATTGATGGAAGCTGCGGCGGGCGAGTCGGAACGGGAGGCTGCGTTTGACTGGCAGATCAAGGCCGAGCTTTCCGATGGCAGTGTTAGCCTTGCTGTGGCTGGGATTGATCAAAAGCAGGTCGACGAAATTCTGTTGGCCTGCCAGGCCTGTAGCTTGACGTGTTTGGGAATTACGCTGGATTCAGTGGCTGCCATGAACGGCTACCTGCAAATGGTGCCTGACGCTTTGAAAATGTCCAATGTCCGGTTTCTGCTGCACGGGGAGTTGTCTCGTCATCGTATTCGGCTGGCTGTTTTTTCTCAAGGTGTGTTGTTCAATGAAAGCTGGGAACACAGCGAGGAAGGATTTTCCGTGGTGCAAGCTGTTTCCGCGCTAGAGCGCCTTGTATCAACCTGGACGCGCGATGGGGCACCGGAGGAATCCGCCTCGGTGCGACTGATTCTGGGTGGGGAGTTGATGTACACCAAGGGGTGTGAAGCAACGGTCAGGCGAAGCCAAACCCTGTCGCCGCGTTTAATGGATGTTCCGCCGCGCAGGGAGTTGCAGTTGCATTGGCACGATGACGTTGTGCCATTTGGCGCACTGGAGGCCATGCCATGCGAGTGATTCTGTTTAATTTGTCCCCTTACAGGGTGCTTCGTGAGAACAAACGCCGCCGACGCGTAGTGGCAGAGTTGTGTGCCGGGCTTTTGGCGGGTTTGTTGTTTTGCTATTCGGTGGGCAGTGAGTTTTCGGATCGTGTTGCAAGGAAGGAGCAGTTTTTGGGCAACCTGTCGGCGATGGAGTCTGAGGTGGCCACCCGGGCGCAGGAAGTTCAAGCGATGAAAGATCGCCTGGCTGTGCTCAATCGTCAGGTCAGCGCCTTGAAAGCTGTTGAGGAGGAGTCGCTGTTGGCGAGTCAGTGGGTGTCGTTTCTGGACGGCACGGTGCCCAACAGTGTGTCCATCACGCGGGTGTCTGCAGCAAAAGACGTCATGACGGTCAACGGATTTACTGATGCTGTGTCTGGCTTGGCTGCGTGGGTAGACCAGATGGAGGCAGGCAATGAGCTGTTTCATTCAGTCGATCTGATCACGCTGACAGAGCCCGCGACTGGCGGCGGTGAAAAAGCGAGCCAGCGACACCTGTTTGAGATCAAGGCATCGCTGCGAGGAGGTAACGATGCGCCTAGATGAGCGGGATTTTCGGACCTTGCTGGAAGATCTGCCACTTCTCAGTGTTTCCAATCGAATTTTTGTTGTACTGGGTACATGGGTTTTGCTGGTCGTTGTGTGTTTCCTGATGTTTTGGAAGGAGGATGTTGATACAAGTTTCCGGCTTGACATGGACATTCGGAATTCTTTGCAGCGACTTGATGCTCAGTCGCAATTGTTGCTGGAGGCGCCAGCAATCGAAGAGAGGTTGGCGCAACTGGAGGCGCAGCTGCCGGTGTTGACCATGGCCTTGCCCACCGAGCGTGAACTGGCTTCATTGCTGGGGCGAATCAATGAAATGATTTTGGGGCAGAAGCTGAGTTTGTCTGAATTTACACCACAGGCGCCTGTAAACAAGGAAGTGATGCGGATTGTTCCCGTGAAGGTTCGGGTACGTGGAGAAGGGGGCGCGATTTCCCGGTTGCCCAACCACATTGCAGGTCTGAGTCGTCAGGTCAGCTTGAAGGAGTTTGAAATGTCTGTCTTGCCCGATTCTGATGGCTGGCAATTGAATGGCGAATTGAATGCCTTTGCCCAGCTTTCAGCGAATGCACCACTTTCCCCACCTGGCGAGTCCGGGCAGGGGGATACCAAATGATTGAATTTCTGTTTTCTTTGTTGCTGGTTCCGGTGTTGCCTGAACTGGAAGACCCTGCAGAACGTCATGCCGTTGCATTGAAAGGGTTGGAGCAGCGGCTTAATCAAGGGCGGCAAGGTGCGGGGGGGGCTGTGGGGCGTCTTGTGGCCGCGCCACAGCCCGAGGCTCTCAGTCCGGATTCGTCAAGACTGCCCGCCATCACTGGCCGCTTGTTTGAATGGTCCAGTGTCAATTCATTGGCGGAGCAGGGTCAGGTGGCAGCGTATGGTTTGTCTGCCGAGTCGTTGCAGTTGACTGGTTTGATTGAGTCCTCCGGTCAGCGGGTCGCGATTTTGAACGATGGTGAGAAAGACCATGTGGTGGGGCTAGGCAGTTACGTGTTGGGCACCTATCAAGTGGTGGCTTTTGGCCGGGGGCAGGTGGTGTTGATGCCGCTGGATACGAAGACAGGAGGCAAGCGCCTGGAACTGAACTTGATACCTGGTGTTTCGTCTGGAGAATTTTGATGGCTATTGAATCAATCAAACACCTTGTTTGTTTTCTGAGAAATGGTTTATTGGGCGCTGGTTTGTTTTTTGTGCTGACCGGCCAGGCTTTGGCGCTGACGATCATCGATGTCAAAGTGGAAGAACTTGACGACCGTACCCAGGTGATTCTGCAGTTTGATCAAGCGCTGGAAAACAAGCCTGGCTTGTTTCGAATCGCCAACCCGGCGCGTCAAGTCATGGATTTTTCTGCTGAGTTAAGCAACGAATCTTTGCCCGTTGTCTTTGCTTCTGACAGTCGAATCAAGAAGTCCCAGTTGATTGCGTCGGGCGGAAAAAGCCGTTTGGTGTTCGAGATGGCTCAAAATTACGAGGTTCAGACCAGCCAGTCGGATCGAGTGGTTAAACTGGTTTTCTCGGGCCCAAAACCCTTTGTGCCCAGTGGCGGGCAGGCGGCGGTACTGCCCAGGAAAAGCGCCTTGAAGCAAACCGTCCAGGAGGTGCTGGGCAAACCAGCCGTGATGGAAGAAGGGCCGATACTGAACACTTGGAATGTAAGCGAGCAAAACGGCAAGCAGGTAGTTCGTATTGAGTTTGATCGCAGTGGAATTGTGGCCGATGCGGTGCTGAACAACACGCGTTTGCGGCTTCGGTTCGCAAACGCCCGAGTCAAGCCAGGGGTGCCGAAGCAGCTGCCAGGCAAACCCGATTCTCCGGTCCAGGCATTGACCTTGGTACCCGGCAATCAAACCCTGTTGGTACAGATGGAATTGAACAATGCCACGCACATTGTTCGGCAGCATGGGCCCGTTGTGGAGGTGGAAGTTACGCCAATTGACAAGCGTGCCGGGCAGGCCAGCAAACTGGAGATGGGCGCCGCAGCAAACGCGCCAAGCGCGGTGGCCCGTTACAGTGGGCGCCCCATTACGCTTGATTTCAAAGATGCCGACATTCGAACCGTGATGCAGGTTTTCGCTGATTTCACGAAAATGAACCTTGTGTTGAGCGATTCGGTTCAAGGCAAAGTAACTGTGTTCTTGAAAGACGTGCCTTGGGATCAGGCTTTGGATATAGTCATGCGCTCCAGAGGGTTGGTGTCGAGTCAGTCTGGCAATGTGCTGCTGGTGTCGACGCCTGCGGATGTCAGCAACGATCAGTTTCAGATTGCCAATCGCAGGGCTCAAGATGACATGGAGCCTTTGGTGTCAAAAGTGTTTCAGATCAGTTACCAAAAAACCGCAGATTTGGTTGCATTGATCAAATCAGAAGATTCCCGGTTGCTGTCGTCACGCGGAACCTTGATATCCGACGAGCGAACCAGCCAGATTTTCGTGCAGGATACGCCAACCCGCATGGAGAGGATCAGCATGATCGTCACTGGGCTGGACAAGCCGGTGAAACAGGTCATGATTGAAGCACGCGTGGTGTTGGCAGACACGTCAGTGTCCAAGGACCTTGGGGTGCGTATTCAGTCTGCTTCCTCGCGTGCCACCGCGTTCACCGACATTGGCGACCAGTTTGGCAACAAAGGGTTTGTCGACAGTGGGCCAAGCGCCTCCACCACACTGGCGTATACCCTTTTCAATGCCAATTCGACCCGCTTGATCAACTTGCAACTGCGCGCCCTTGAAACTGAAAACAAGATTCGCACCGTATCAAATCCGCGGGTCATTACTTCCAACAAAGAGCCGGCTTTGATTGAGCAGGGTACGGAAATTCCGTACCAGATCGCCACCAGCAGTGGTGCGACTGCCACGGAATTCAAGGAAGCCAACCTGAAGCTGGCTGTAACTCCCCAGATTGCGCCCGATGGCACTGTGTTGCTGGATGTGGACATAGCCAAAGACTCCATCGGCATTACAACCGCCAATGGCCCCGCCATTGACACGCGTCGGGTGAAAACCAAGGTGTTGGTGGCCGATGGGGGTACTGTGGTGCTGGGCGGGATTTTTGAAGAAGATGACAATGAGTTGAACGAGAAGGTGCCTTTCTTTGGTGACATTCCCGGTTTGGGCTTGCTGTTCAAAGGCAAAACCGACAGCAAGCGCCGTGCTGAGCTGTTAATCTTTTTGACGCCAGTTGTGCTGACAGACCAATAGCACATGCTTTACCGTACAATGATTTGATTGTTTACAAAGATTCAACGAAGTGTCCAATCAATGCATTGTGCTGGTGGGCATGATGGGTGCCGGCAAAAGCACAGTCGGCAAGGCCTTGGCCAAACATCTGTCCTGGGAATTCACTGACACCGATCACCTGATCGAGCAACAAACGGGTGTCAGTGTTCCCGTCATTTTCGAAATTGAAGGCGAAGCCGGTTTTCGTCGACGCGAGTCGACGGCACTGGCCAGTTTTGTTGGAAAAGAGCGGCAGGTTATTGCCACTGGCGGTGGCATCGTGTTGGCGGCTGAAAACCGCGAGATGCTAACGCAAATAGGTGCCGTGGTGTATTTGAGTGCTTCCGCTGCAGACCTTTATCAGCGCACGCGCCTGGACAAAAACAGGCCTTTGCTCCAAGGGCCGAACCCCCGACGCAAAATTGAGGAACTATTGGCTGCCCGCTTGCCGTTGTACAAAGAGTGTGCGACCGTGGTTGTTGAAACTGGCCGGCAACCTGTGTACCAAATTGTTCACAAAATCAGCCATGCTTTAAAATTGGGTCAGAAAGCACCCGGAATTGAACAAAAGGCAACTGGAACAGAATGAGTCGATACACTTTGGAAGTTGATTTGGGTGACCGCAGTTACCCGATTCACATTGGTGCAGGTTTGCTGGGCGAAGCTGAACTATTCACCCCTCATGTGGCGGGCAAGGTGGTCATGATTTGCACCAACACCACGGTCGGCCCCTTGTACGCAGACAAGGTGAAAGCCACCCTGCAAGAGGCGGGTGCAAAACTTGTCCACACTGTCAGCCTGCCTGATGGTGAAGAATTCAAAGATTGGCCCACCCTGCAACGTGTGTTTGACGCTTTGCTGCAAAACCACTGTGACCGCAAAACCGTGTTGGTCGCGTTGGGGGGTGGTGTAATTGGCGACATGGGGGGCTTTGCTGCGTCGGCCTTCATGCGTGGAATTCCGTTTATTCAAATGCCCACCACGCTGCTGAGCCAGGTGGACAGTTCCGTGGGTGGCAAAACAGGCATCAACCACCCACTGGGCAAGAACATGATCGGCGCGTTTTACCAGCCACAAATGGTGGTGACCGACATTTCTACATTGAACACCTTGCCCGACCGCGAACTGAGCTGCGGCCTGGCAGAGATCATCAAGCACGGGGCGATTGCCGATACTGAATACCTGGACATGGTCGAAGCCAACATGCCAGCCCTGTTGAATCGCGACCTGGAACTGCTTGCGCTGGTGGTAAAGCGTTCTTGTGAGATCAAGGCCGATGTGGTGTCGAAAGACGAACGAGAAGGCGGTATTCGCGCCATTCTGAATTTTGGTCATACCTTCGGCCACGCCATTGAGGCGGGCATGGGCTATGGTCAGTGGTACCACGGCGAGGCGGTGGGTTGCGGCATGGTGATTGCCGCTGATTTGTGTCGCCGCATGGGCCGTTTAAGCGCCGAAGAAGCAGCACGCCTGAAAAAGGTTGTGATTGACGCCCGTTTGCCGGCCATCCCGCCACGTTTGGGCGTTGAAAAGTTTATGGAACTGATGGCGCACGACAAGAAAGCCGATTCCGGTTCAATCAAGTACGTGTTACTTAACGGGCTGGGTGGTGCATCCACCTCGCCCGCAGACGAGGCGCTGGTGCGGCAAACGTTGCAGGAAATGGGGGCAGGGGACTAACAGTGCGTAACTTTGAACTTGGTTTGGCCCCCTATGCTGTCAGTTCCACGAACACCCGTGGCCGGCTGAGCCCCGAGAAAAGCCCGGAAGGCCGAACCGAATTTGAGCGTGACCGTGACCGCATTATTCACAGCGCTGCCTTTCGCCGCCTTGAATACAAAACCCAGGTGTTTGTAAATACTGAAGGTGATTTGTACCGAACCCGCTTAACACACAGCCTGGAAGTGGCACAAATTGCGCGCAGCATTTCCCGCAACCTGGGGCTCAATGAAGAGTTGACCGAGGCGGTTGCGCTGGCCCATGATTTGGGCCACACGCCTTTTGGCCACGCCGGGCAAGACGCACTGAATGAATGCATGGCCCCGTACGGCGGGTTCGAGCACAACTTGCAAAGCCTGCGCGTGGTAGACGAACTGGAAGAAAAATATGCCAGTTTCAATGGGCTGAATCTTTGTTTTGAAACCCGCGAAAGCATTTTGAAGCACTGTTCCAGGCCCAACGCTGAAAAGCTGGGTGAAGTGGCGGACCGGTTTTTGAGCAACCGCCGCCCGGTGCTTGAAGCGCAAGTCACCAACCTGGCCGATGAAATTGCCTACAACAACCACGACATTGACGACGGTTTGCGTTCTGGCCTGATCACGCTTGAGCAAGCGGCTGAGGTACCGTTGTTCAAAATTCACTTGGATCGGGTGATGGCCCGCCACCCCAGCATCGATGGTCGACGGTTGATTCACGAAACCGTGCGCGGCATCATCAACGCACTGGTTCAGGATTTGTTGCATGAATCCGAGCGACGAATTCAGTTGATGAAACCGACCAGCGTTGCCGATGTGCAGTTGGCCGACAAGCTGATTGGTTTTAGCGGAGAAATGGCCGAGTTGAATCACGAGCTGAAAGTGTTTTTGCGCAAAGCCCTGTATCAGCACTACCAAGTCTTGCGCGCCACATTAAAAGCGCGCCGCGTGGTGGAAGACCTGTTCCAGATTTTCATGGAAGATCCGCGCCTGTTGCCCCCACAATTCTTTCGTCGATCCGAAGCCGATGTGCCCCGCGCCATTGCCGATTACATTGCCGGCATGACTGACCGCTATGCCATGAAAGAACACCAGCGCCTGACCGTTCCCGGCATTCAGTCCTAAGGCTTCTCAAATGGCTCGCCAGGCCCGCCTGTTCATCCCTGAATGCCCCATGGTGCTCGAATTGCAGGGCATTGCCGGGCAGGATGTGTTCAAAAACCGCGAGGCCTTTCAGCTGTTTCATGCCCAGTTGCCCTTGAGCGCAACTGAGGAAGGGGTGGCTCTGCATGCTTACTGCATGGTGCCCGCTGGGGCCTTGCTCATGATTTCTGCCCAAGAGGCACAGCGTGTGGGGCGGTTTATACAGAACCTCAATCGCCGCTTTTCGCCTGCGGTGCGGCAAGTGCAAGCGGTTAATTCCAGTGCGCTTTGGGAGCCACGTTTCAAATCAACCGTGGTTCAACCTGGTTCACGCAGCCTGAAGGCCTGCCTGTTTGTCGAACAAATGGCCACGCGTGCTGCGGGTGCCCCTGACTTGGCTACTTACCCCTGGAGTAGTTTTGCCGCGCACGCTGGCGTGGTGAATGAAGCCTGGTTAAGCGATTTGCCCGTGTATTGGCAATTGGGCAACACGCCCTTTGAGCGTCAAAGCCGTTACCGTCAGTTCAGTGATCAGGGCTTGAGCGAGGGGGATGGTGCCAATCTTACAGAGTGCTTGCAAAAAGGTTGGCTTTGGAGCGACGATGCTTTTTGTACGCAAATTCAAGACCTTGCGAACCGCCCGGTTCGCCCCAGGCCCCGCGGACGTCCAATAAAAACTCCAGAAAGCACAAATTAAGTGCGCCCTTTATCTGTGTGTCCCTAATTAACATCCCCTGAATTTGGTAGGTGTTTATAAATGGGGTCAGACCCCATTTATTTTCCTTGAGAATCTTGCCGCACTGCAGTAAAGTGACCAACGTACTGAAATCAGGGGCTTTTCCATGCAACAAGACATTAGAAAGATTGCCGAAGAAAAAGGCATGTACTCCGCCAGCAATGAACACGACGCCTGTGGCGTTGGCTTTGTGGCGCACATCAAAGGCAAGCGTACGCACGACATTATTGCCGGTGGCCTGAAAATTCTGGAAAACCTGGACCACCGTGGCGCCGTGGGTGCCGACCCCTTGATGGGCGACGGTGCCGGTATCCTGATTCAAATTCCCGATGCCTTCTTCCGTGAAGAAATGGCCAGGCAAGGCGTAACCTTGCCACCCGCCGGTGAATACGGCGTCGGCATGTTGTTCCTGCCCAAAGAAACCGCTTCACGCATTGCCTGCGAGCAGGAAATTGAGCGTGCGGTGAAAGCCGAAGGCCAGGTGTTGCTGGGTTGGCGCGATGTGCCGATCAATGCCGACATGCCCATGAGCCCCACAGTGCGTTTGAAAGAACCCGTGATTCGCCAGGTGTTCGTGGGCCGTGGCCGCGACATCATGGTGACCGATGCGCTGGAACGCAAACTTTACGTAATTCGCAAGCGCGCGGTGCACGCCATTAAAAATCTGAACCTGGCGCACGGCACCGAATACTTCAGCCCCTCGATGAGCGCCCGTACCATTGTGTACAAGGGCCTGCTGCTGGCCAACCAGGTTGGCGAGTATTACCTCGACCTGAAAGACCCGCGTTGCGTGTCTGCATTGGCACTGGTGCACCAACGCTTCTCTACCAACACATTCCCCGAGTGGCCGCTGGCCCACCCCTACCGCATGTTGGCTCACAACGGTGAAATCAACACCGTGAAGGGCAACTTCAATTGGATGCGCGCACGCGAAGGCGTGATGAAAAGCGCCGTGTTGGGCGACGACCTGCAAAAGCTGTACCCCTTGATTTTTGAAGGCCAGTCTGACACCGCCTGTTTCGACAACTGTCTGGAACTGCTGGTGATGGCCGGCTACCCAATTGCCCAGGCCATGATGATGATGGTGCCGGAAGCCTGGGAACAGCACACCCTGATGGATGACAACCGCCGCGCCTTCTATGAGTACCACGCTGCCATGATGGAACCCTGGGACGGCCCCGCCGCCATGGCCTTCACCGATGGCAAGCAAATTGGCGCCACACTCGACCGCAACGGCTTGCGCCCCGCGCGTTACATCGTGACCGAAGATGATTTGGTTGTCATGGCTTCTGAATCTGGCACCTTGCCCATTCCAGAAAGCAAGATTGTTAAAAAGTGGCGCCTGCAGCCCGGCAAAATGTTCCTGATCGACATGGAAGCGGGTCGCATCATCAACGACGATGAACTGAAGAACCAGCTCAGCGCGGGCAAGCCTTACAAGCAGTGGATTGACACCATTCGTGTGAAGCTTGATGAAGTGGAAGGTCAGCCTGAGCCCATTGAGCCCAATGAAAACCTGCTTGATCGCCAGCAGGCTTTTGGCTACACCCAGGAAGACCTGAAATTCCTGATGGCCCCCATGCTGCAAAACGGCGAGGAGGCCACCGGCTCCATGGGCAACGACAGCCCCTTGGCCGTGATGTCCAACAAGCTCAAGCCGCTGTACAACTACTTCAAGCAGTTGTTTGCACAGGTTACAAACCCACCGATCGACCCGATTCGTGAGAACCTGGTGATGAGCTTGAACAGCTTCATCGGCCCCAAGCCCAACCTGCTTGACCTGAACAACATCAACCCGCCCATGCGCCTTGAAGTGTCACAGCCTGTGCTGACTTCAAAAGACATGGCGAAGATCCGCAACATTGAAGCGTTCACCGGCGGCAAGTTCACCAGCCATGAATTGAATATTTGTTACCCAGTGGCCTGGGGCAAGGAAGGCATTGAAGCGCGCATCGCTTCCCTGTGTGCCGAAGCCCGCGACGCTGTGAAGCAAGGCGTGAACGTGTTGATTGTCACCGACCGCATGATGAGCCGCGACAACGTGGCCATTCCCGCGCTGTTGGCTGTTTCTGCCATTCACCAGCACCTGGTGAAAGTGGGCCTGCGCACATCCACAGGTTTGGTGGTTGAAACCGGTTCAGCCCGTGAAGTTCATCACTTCGCCCTGTTGGCTGGTTACGGCGCAGAAGCCGTGCATCCCTATTTGGCCATGGAAACAATTGCTGACATGGCCCGAGGCCTGCCCGGCGATTTGAGCCCGGAAAAGGCGGTGTACAACTACATCAAGGCGGTGGGCAAGGGCTTGATGAAAGTGATGTCCAAAATGGGCATTTCCACGTACATGAGCTACACTGGTGCGCAGATTTTCGAAGTGGTTGGTTTGAACCAGTCCTTCATCGACGCGTACTTTGCCGGTACACCCACCAAGGTAGAAGGGATTGGCGTGTTTGAAGTGGCAGAAGAAGCCATTCGCATTCACCAGGCCGCATTCAGCCCCGACCCCGTGTTGGCTGGTGCACTGGACGCAGGCGGCGAATATGCCTGGCGTACCCGCGGTGAAGAACACATGTGGACACCCGATGCAATTGCAAAATTGCAGCACGCCACACGTTCTGGCACCTACAACACCTACAAGGAATACGCGCAGATCATCAACGATCAAAGCAAGCGCCACATGACCTTGCGTGGCCTGTTTGAATTCAAGATTGACCCGACCAAAGCCATTCCAATCGAGGAAGTAGAGCCTGTTGAAGAAATCGTGAAGCGTTTTGCAACTGGTGCCATGTCACTGGGCTCCATCTCGACTGAAGCGCACTCCACTTTGGCTGTTGCCATGAACCGCATCGGCGGCAAAAGCAACACAGGTGAAGGTGGCGAAGACGAAAAGCGTTACAGCGCCGAACTGCGCGCAGGTCTTGAAAAGTTTGGCCCCGGTCAAGGTTTGATTCAAGATGGCGAAACACTGAAGAGCTTCCTGGGCGACGTGGTGGTTGCAGACTTCCCCTTAAAGAAAGGCGATTCACTGCGCTCGCGCATCAAGCAGGTGGCCTCTGGCCGTTTCGGTGTAACCGCTGAATACCTGACTTCCGCTGATCAAATCCAGATCAAGATGGCGCAAGGTGCCAAGCCCGGTGAGGGCGGCCAGCTGCCCGGCGGCAAGGTGTCTGACTACATCGGCAAGCTGCGTTATTCCGTGCCTGGCGTGGGCCTGATTTCCCCACCCCCGCACCACGACATTTATTCTATTGAAGATTTGGCGCAGCTTATTCACGACCTGAAAAACGTGAATGCACAGGCTTCCATTTCCGTGAAGCTGGTGTCAGAAGTGGGCGTGGGCACAATTGCCGCAGGTGTGTCCAAAGCCAAAGCCGACCACTTGGTGATCGCTGGCCAAGACGGTGGTACAGGTGCGTCACCAGTGTCCTCAATCAAGCATGCAGGTACCAACTGGGAACTGGGCTTGGCTGAAACGCAGCAAACCCTGGTGTTGAACGGCTTGCGTGGCCGCATTCGTGTGCAGGTGGATGGTCAAATGAAAACCGGCCGTGACGTGGTGATTGGTGCCATGCTGGGTGCCGATGAATTTGGCTTTGCTACTGCACCGCTGGTGGTTGAAGGCTGCATCATGATGCGCAAGTGCCACTTGAACACCTGCCCCGTGGGCGTTGCCACACAAAACCCTGAACTTCGCAAGAAGTTCACCGGCAAGCCAGAACACGTGGTGAACTACTTCTTTTTCGTGGCCAACGAGGTGCGCGAAATCATGGCGCAGTTGGGCATTCGCAAGTTTGACCAATTGATTGGCCGAGCCAATTTGCTCGACATGAAGAAAGGCATCACCCACTGGAAAGCAAGGGGATTGGACTTCAGTCGCCTGCTGTGGGTGCCGGAAGGTACTTCCGAGCCGCTGCTGCACACTGGTACTCAAGACCACGGTTTGGACAAGGCACTGGATCAGAAATTGATTCAGCTGGCCAAGTCTGCTTTGGAAAAAGGCGAGCGTGTTTCCTTCATCACGCCAATCAAAAACGTGAACCGTACTGCAGGTGCCATGTTGTCTGGTGAAGTGGCCAAGAAGTACGGCCACGCTGGTTTGCCCGACGACACCATCCACATTCAGTTCACCGGTACAGCCGGTCAATCCTTTGGTGCTTTCCTGGCACACGGCGTAACAGCCGACCTGGTGGGTGAAGGCAACGACTACGTGGGCAAGGGCTTGAGTGGCGGCCGTATTATTGTGCGCCCCACCAATGACTTCCGCGGTTTGTCTGAGGAAAACATGATTGTGGGCAACACCGTGCTGTACGGCGCAATCGCTGGTGAAGCATTTCTGAGCGGCGTAGCCGGCGAGCGTTTCGCCGTGCGTAACTCTGGCGCAGCTGCGGTAATCGAAGGCACTGGCGACCATGGTTGCGAATACATGACAGGCGGTACCGTGGTTGTGCTGGGTGAAACCGGCCGCAACTTTGCAGCTGGCATGAGCGGCGGTTTGGCCTATGTGTACGACATTGATGGCCTGTTCGCCAAGCGTTGCAACATGGCGCAAGTTGAGCTGGAAGAAGTGGTGTCTGCGACCGAACAGGAAGCCTTGAGCAACCGCGAAATCTGGCACAGCCCCGCACGTGGTGCGGACCGTCAGCCTGACGAGGTGATTTTGAAAGGCCTGATCGAACGCCATGCCCGTTACACCGGCAGCGAACGCGCCAAGGAAATTCTGGAAAACTGGGGCACCGAGCGCAAGAAGTTCGTCAAAGTATTCCCGACAGAATACCGCCGCGCCCTGAAAGAACTGTATGTGGTGGCGCAGGAAAAACCTGCAGTGGCTGCTTGAGAACCAACCTGTTAACGAGGATTTAGAAAAATGGGAAAGGTCACAGGATTTATGGAATTTGAGCGTTTGAAGGAAGCCAGTGAGGCTCCCGAAAAGCGCGTCAAGCACTACAAAGAATTTGTTATTACGCTGAACGACGACGAAGCCAAAATTCAGGGTGCGCGTTGTATGGATTGTGGCATTCCGTTCTGTAACAACGGCTGCCCGGTCAACAACATCATCCCCGACTTCAATGATCTTGTTTACAAGCAAGACTGGAAGGCGGCGTTGCACACTTTGCACAGCACCAACAACTTCCCCGAGTTTACGGGCCGCATTTGCCCGGCACCTTGCGAAGCTGCGTGCACCTTGGGCATCAACGAAGACCCAGTCGGCATCAAGAGCATTGAACACGCGATCATCGACAAAGGCTGGGAAAACAACTGGGTGGTGCCACAGGCGCCTGCTCAGAAAACCGGCAAGAAAGTAGCCGTGGTGGGTTCAGGCCCCGCAGGCATGGCTGCTGCACAGCAGCTGGCGCGTGTTGGTCACGATGTCACCGTGTTTGAGAAGAACGACCGCATTGGCGGTTTGCTTCGCTATGGCATCCCCGACTTCAAGATGGAAAAATTCCACATTGACCGTCGCGTGGATCAAATGCAGAAAGAGGGCGTGACCTTCAAAACCGGTGTGTTTGTGGGCGAGAAACTGGCAGAGGGCGGCATCACCAATTTGGCCAAAGAAACCATTACACCGAAAGAATTGATGGCGCAGTTCGACGCTGTCATTTTGACCGGTGGTTCAGAAGTACCACGCGACTTGCCCATCCCTGGCCGCCAGTTGAAAGGCGTTCACTTTGCAATGGAATTCCTGCCACTGCAAAACCGAGTGAATGCAGGCGACAAGTTGAAAGACCAAATCATGGCCACGAAGAAAAACGTGCTTGTGATTGGTGGTGGTGATACAGGTTCCGATTGTGTGGGTACATCCAACCGCCATGGTGCCAAGCAGGTTACGCAAATTGAATTGATGCCCCAACCACCCGAAGAAGAAAACAAGCCTTTGGTGTGGCCTTACTGGCCCATGAAAATGCGCACCTCTTCCTCACATGAAGAAGGTGTGGCACGTGATTGGGCTGTGACCACCAAAGAATTCATCGACGATGGCAAAGGCAATGTAAAAGCTGCCAAGTGTGCCAAGGTTGAATGGGTGAAAGACGACGCCACTGGTCAAATGAAAATGCAGGAAGTTGCAGGTTCAGAGTTCATGGTTGAGGCTGATTTGGTGTTGTTTGCCATGGGCTTTACCAACCCCGCAAAAAGCATTCTTGATGCTTTCGGTGTTGAGAAAGACAACCGTGGCAATGCAAAAGCCACCACCGATGGTGATGGCTGTTACCGAACCAACGTTGACAAAGTGTACGCTGCGGGCGACATGCGTCGTGGCCAGTCACTGGTGGTGTGGGCCATTCGCGAAGGCCGCCAGGCTGCACGTGAAGTGGACGAGTTCCTGATGGGCGCTACTGTATTGCCGCGTTAAGGCATCCTTTGCTATTCAGTCCTTGACGTTACCCTGAAAAAGGTTGACGTCAAGGTTGGTCCTAGGTAGGCATTGGTACTTGTGCTTGGCGCAAAACTCCGAACAAGCCTTGTGTTTCCTCACCAGGCCCGGCTGCGAAGTAAAGTGCATCGCTGTCACCCAGGCTGGCTCCATTTCCAAATTGCAAACCCCACAGACCAGGAATTTGCACTGGTTTGCCTACGGTGTCTCTCACCCAGTCCTCAAAGCGACCCGTCGCGATGTCATAGGCAGCAATTTTTCCCTTTCCGCCAAAGTTTCCAACCAAGAGTTTGTTGGACAATTTGCCGAATCCACTGGGGGCAATCGTCACTCCCCAAGGTGCGTTCAATCGTTTCCCATCAAAGACCTGAATCAAATATCCTTCCAAATCGTACATCACCACTTTGCCTCTGTTGGGTTTGTTGCCTTCGTGGGTGGAGTCTAGAGCATCTTCTTCGCCTGGCAGAAAAGCAGCAGGATTGGCTGGATCTGCCTGTGTTTTTGCATAGGCTACGAAAACAAACCAGCGCGATTGAACCTGCAAGGCCTGTACGTTGAACGGTGCGTAATCACCTGGCAGTACTTTGCCGTTTGGCCCGCTGGCAAATGGGTTCACGAAACCTTTTAATTCAACTTCCTCCCATTGGTCGTTGAATTGTCGCAACCTGGGGTTCTTGCCAAAGTCGGCTGCCCACAGGGTGGACCAATTGTCGGGGCGAAGCGCTATGCCGAAGAAAGCGGCACCGTTTGCTCTGTCATCAATCGTCACCACTGCGGGGCCATCTTCTCGGACTGGTTTGCCCGGGTTACTTGGGTCTCGTTCCGTCCAGCCAGAAATGACCCCAGTGTCTGTGGCGAACAGAAAACGCGCTGAACCGCTCAGTGAGATGGTTTGACCGTTCACAATCACAGCTTGGTTTTTGATCAAAAACTGATCACTGTTCAAATTTGCGCCGTTGAATACTGTGCCGGTGGAGAATCCACCTTCATCTGAGATGCCCGGTATTTCTACCAGCTTAAGATTGTCTTGTGTCAGCTGTCTCAGGGTGGGGTCTGGGGATTGGGTCACATCGCCCAGAAACTGATAAGAGTATCGACCCGCAGTCACCCAAAAATGGCCACCCGCTCCTGCTGGACGTATTGCAATTCCCCAAGCGTTTTTAAAGCCACCTGACTCAGCGAAGTTTGCCAGTTTTGGGGAGAACATTGCTCGACTGGCATCGTCAGCAGCCAGGTTGAACTGTTCATATTGATTGAGTACTTCCATCCAGCATCCTGATAGCGAAGCGAAGGCAGGTAGGGTAACGATGAGTTTTGAAAAGTCGCGACGTTTCATTGTGTGTCCATGGAGTAAAAATTAAAGTTGCTGGGTTAACTGGGGGCCCGTGATTGGTGACTGCATTATTTGGTTTCCTTGAGGGCATTGAATTGTTTGTCCCGCAAGCGGGCACCTTCTAGCTGGGATTCGAACAGCACTCCTCTGGCCTGACGAATGTTTCCATCCATTTTTTGATGAAGGTATTTACTGACGGCTTTGTGGTTGCTGCCCGCGTCCAGGTACTCTGCCAAACTCAGTACGCTGTGTTCCGAATTGAACTCGATGTTCTTCAGTCGTAGTAGGCTTAATTCAAGTTCGGCCTGGTCTTTACCGTATTCCCCGTCCAAGCGTTGCAGCACCTCCCCAACTTGTTTTAACTGGGTGAGTGTGTTTTGAGCATCGCTGCTGTTTACCGGGGGATTGTTGCTGAAAAGTGCACCATTTACCTCGTTTTTGGCAATCTGCAACAGCAATTCACGGTGCCGAAGTTTCTCCGACAACATTTGGCTTTTTGCAATCAAGGAATGCTTCACCATATCCTTCAGCCTCTGCTTGCCATTCTCTGTGGCCAGAAAGGCACGTAATTCTTTGTTTTTCAGCACTCGACCGCCGAGGTGTTGCCAAAGGCTCAACTTCTTGTTCAGGGGTGATTTCTTGTTGCATGACTGGGCGGTATGTCCCAAAAATTCCCGTAGCAATCTTTTCTGTGTGTTCAGGTACTTTAGGCAGGTGGTTGCCATATCGAACCCAGCGTGTTCGGTTCTCATATTTTCGGTTTCACCCAATGCTGTATGGTAAATGTTGGCAGTTTGCATACCGTGCAACTCAGTCATCAGTTTTCTGTCCACCCACGCATGGTCAGCGGCTGTTACACCGGTGTATTTGCTTTGTTTCCCGTGTCCGCGGAAGAAACTGAAGGAAGCAACCCCCATGGCCAGTGACCCAACAATTCCTACCGCAGTTAGAACGGCCAGACCGATCGGGTTGCTCGCAGCAGCAACTACACCTGCCGCAGCCACCCCCACTACCACCGCTTTGGTGACGGCGCTGGCCGCGTAAAGACCGCTACCCACCATGAAGGCTTTGTTCCAGCGCGCAAATCGCTTGAAGAATCCAATGCGTTTCTCACCTTGGCGAATAAGAAAACTGCGCAAGGTTTCAGACGCTTCACTGGCATTGCCAGTCCGCGTTAGCGCATCCGTTTTGATGTCTGCTTTCAGGTGTGCGAAGTCATGCTTCAGTTGTCGAAACTTGCCCATGGTTTTAATCGTAAAGAATGCACCCAAGGCTGTTGCAAAAAGACCCGCCAATGGACCAAGCACAAATGTGCCTGCAATCCCGAAACCTACGGCAGCACCAGCAGCAGTTGAACCAGTCTGTGCAGATTCACTGAGTGCAAAGAATCCCTTGCCTGTTAGCGCCCCTTTGATTCCGATGGATATTTTCAAGGCGAGGTCTGAGAGCGCCTTTAGTCCAATGGTCAGTCCGGAAGCAGCAGACATTGCACCGATTTCACGGTCTTTCCTGGTTTGCCGGATGGCTTGCGCTGTTTTGTCCAGACGCACCTCCTGCGCCTGAACTTGTGTTTTCAACAGCGTGTTTGAATCAAGACCGTGGGTTGTAGCTTGAAGTTGTGTAAGTTCTTCTTCTTGACCAAGGCGCAGGGCATTTAGTTCTTTAAGCTCATGGCCGCTGTGTTGCCACTCCTCAACCCCAGCCTTCACTGCCAAGGCTGCAAGCGGCAGCATCAGGGCACCTGCACTTGCCGCAGTTGCAAACTCTGTGACACCGCTTTCGGTCAGTTCCTTGCCCAAGTAACGAATGGGTTGCTCGCCCATCTGCGCAGCATTTTCCTTGAATGTAGCGGCCACAGTTTCAGGCCTGCCCTGAGCTACTTCGCTGAGATATTTGCTGGATGCAAAGGCCCCATGGGCTGCTTCGTCCAGGTCGATCACAATTCCGCCCCCGTGCTCATGCTCGTGGCTGTGGTGTTTTTCTGCCTTGCTTTTTGTGTTTTGAGAGTTGTTCGATGGCTGGCTGCGAGCCTTGCCTGGGCTCGATGAAGCCAATGGCGGCAGCAGGGATTCTTCGACATTGAATGCATTCAATGGATTGTCATCGCCCCGTGCATCAGGCTCCAAATTCAGGGTACGAACCAGTTCAAGGCGAGATTGCCCGGTGTGCTTTCTGGCTTGATGTTGTTGATCAAACGCCCTGAGTACTGCTTGCTTGGCCGATGTGACGGATTTATCCAAAGCTTGTTGAGAGACATGTCCCAACCTGCCATCGTTGGCGTTCAGATTGTAGGTGACTTGCGATTCTGCGCGCTGTAATGTGCTCGCCAGACCTTCCAAGACATGGCTGATCTTGTGTTGAAAATCATAACGCGACAGTGGTGGCGAAACGTCGCTTGGGAAGTAGGGGCAGGTAGACTGGCTCGGAAAAACCACGGCAACTCCTTATTGAATGAAAATCATTCTCATTCAATAATCGTTGCGTGTAAATCCCTTACTGTAGGTATGCCTGCCCCACTACGACAGCATTTTCAGCTATTCAGCATGGTGACATGGGGGAATGGAATCTCGATGCCAACTTTGTCAAATGCCGCCTTGATGCGCTTGTTGTACTCGCGGCGTACACCCCATTGCTCGCCCGGCAGCGTTTTAAAACGAACGCGAACAATCACAGCTGAATCAGCAAGTTCTTGCACGCCAAAGGTAGACATGGGTTCCGTAATCTTCGTGCCCCATTCCTTGTCTTCTGCCAATTCAGTACCCACTTTTTGCATGACTTGAATGGTTGCGTCGACTTCTTCTTTGTAGGCAATGCCCACATCAACTACAGCATAGGCAAAGTCCATGGTGGAGTTGGTGACCGAATCAATTTGACCGTTCGGAACAAAGTGCACATTGCCGTGCGCATCGCGAAGGCGAACGTAACGTAAAGTCACGTTTTCCACGGTGCCTGATTTTCCGCCAACTTCGATGAAGTCGCCTGCGCGAATCTGGTTTTCAATCAGCAGCACAATGCCGGTGAAGTAATCTTTCACCAGGCTTTGCGCGCCAAAACCAACTGCCAAACCCACCACACCGGCGGCGGCTAGCACTGGGGCAATTGAAATTCCAATGGTGCCCAGCGCAATCAATGCGCCCAGCAGCAAAATGACCACATTGGCCACGTACTTCAGCACGCGCATCAGGGTTTCAATTCGTTTTTGATCGTCCAGAGTGCTGCTGCTACGCGCCTGCATGCGTTTGCCCACGCGGTCGACTGCAGTTTTCACCAATCGTAGTACGGCAAGCGCTACGACGATGACCAGAATAAACTTTGTGGCCTGCAAACCAAGGTCCAGCAGTTTGGCTGGTTCGATGTATTTGAATAGGGTTTCGAGTTGTTCGTTCATGGTGCTCCCACTGCTTTAAAGAGCTCCCTATTGTACATGACTCAAAATACACAGCTATTTCAGTCCTGATTCGTGTCTGTCAGGGCGAGCCACTGACCCTTTGCGCCTTGTCAGCTTCATCGTTGTAAAACCGTGCAAGAAATTTTCCGGTGTGGCTGTTTGCGTTTTTTGCAATGTCCATCGGTGTGCCTTGCGCAATCAGCATGCCGCCATTGTCGCCACCCTCTGGGCCCATGTCGAGAACCCAGTCTGCACATTTGATTACATCCAGGTTGTGCTCGATTACCAACACCGTGTTGCCTTGTTCAACCAGCGGATTCAACACTTTCAGCAGCATCGCAATGTCGTGAAAGTGTAGGCCGGTGGTGGGCTCGTCCAGAATGTAAAGCGTTTTGCCTGTGTCGCGTTTCGACAGTTCAAGCGACAACTTCACGCGCTGTGCTTCACCGCCCGACAGCGTGGTGGCCGATTGCCCCAAGCGTATATACCCCAAACCCACATCAATCAGTGTTTGCAGTTTGCGCGCAATGTTGGGCACCGCCGAGAATACCTCCAGCGCCTGTTCAACGGTCAACTCCAATACCTCGGCAATGCTTTTTCCGCGGTACAAGATTTCCAGCGTTTCACGGTTGTAGCGTTTGCCGTGGCACACGTCGCAAGGCACATACAGGTCAGGCAAAAAGTGCATTTCCACTTTCACCACGCCATCGCCCTGGCAGGCTTCGCAGCGGCCACCCTTCACGTTGAACGAAAAGCGGCCCACATCGTAGCCACGCTCACGCGATGCCGGTACACCCGCAAACAATTCGCGAATCGGTGTGAACAAGCCTGTGTATGTGGCTGGGTTGCTGCGTGGCGTGCGGCCAATGGGGCTTTGGTCAACCGCAATTACTTTGTCGAAATGTTCAAGCCCGCTGATGTGGCTATGCGGCGCGCCTTCCTTGTGCGCGCGGTTCAATTGGTGCGCGGCTTCGGCCAATAAGGTGTCGTTGATCAGTGTTGATTTGCCTGAACCGGAAACACCCGTGACACACACAAACAGACCCACGGGAATGCTGGCGCTTACGTCTTTCAAATTGTTGCCGGTGGCATTGTGAATGGACAGCATGCGTGCCGGGTCGGGTTTGCGCATGGGGCTTAAGCGTTCAATTTTCCGCTTGCCGTTCAGGTACTGACCAGTTAGCGATTCGGGGCTGGCCAGAATTTCTGCAGGCGTACCTTGCGCAACAATTTGGCCGCCGTGTTCGCCCGCGCCGGGGCCCATGTCCACCACGTAATCTGCGCAGCGAATGGCGTCTTCGTCGTGTTCCACCACCAGCACGGTGTTGCCCAAATTCTTCAGGCGCAACAGGGTTTGTATCAGCCTGTCGTTGTCGCGCTGGTGCAAACCAATGGAGGGTTCATCGAGAACATACATTACGCCGGTCAGTCCGGAACCAATTTGACTGGCCAGTCGAATGCGCTGGCTTTCGCCGCCGCTCAAGGTATCGGCGCTGCGGTTCAGCGTCAAATAGTTCAAGCCCACGTCGTTCAAAAACTGCAGACGTGCCTTGATTTCCACCACAATTTTGTCGGCGATCTGCCCTTTCGCGCCATGCATCTGCATGGCCTCGAAGTAGTTCAGCGCTTTGTGAATCGGCAGCTCGGTAACCTGGTGCAAGGCTTTGCGGTGTTCGTGCTCGCCAATGAATACATGGCGTGCGCCGGTTTTCAGGCGTGAACCCTGACAGGCCTGGCAACTGCGCACCGCCATTAGCTTGCCCAGTTCGTCGCGCACAGCTGAAGAATCGGTGTCGCGGTGGCGGCGGGTGAGGTTGGGCAATATGCCTTCAAAGGCATGGGTTTTGGCAACTGGCTTGCTGCGTTCGCTTAAGTAAGTAAACGTGATCTGTTCGCTGCCAGAACCATACAACACCACTTGTTGCACATCTTCCGGCAACTCGTTCCAGGGCGATTCCGGATCAAACCCGTAGTGGGCTGCCAGGCTTTGAATCATTTGGTAGTACAGGGCGTTGCGCCTGTCCCAACCGCTGATCGCGCCCGCGGCCAGTGAAACATCTGGATGGGCCACCACGCGCAGCGGGTCGAAAAAGGTTTCATGGCCCAAGCCATCACACACCGGGCAGGCACCGGCCGGGTTGTTGAACGAGAACAAACGGGGTTCAAGCTCGGTCAGGCTGTAATCACACACCGGGCAGGCAAATTTGCTGGAAAACACGGTTTCTGTATCGGTGTCCAGATTCACGGCAATCGCTTTGCCATCGCTTAAGCGCAATGCGGTTTCAAAACTTTCAGCCAAGCGCTGGCGGGCGTCCACGCGCACCTTCAAGCGGTCGACCACCACGTCCAGGTTGTGTTTGTGGTGCTTGTCCAGCGGTGGCAGTTTGTCCAGTTCCAGAATTTCGGGGGCGTCCTGTGGGCCTTTTTTCAGACGAATGCGCACAAAGCCTTGGGCGCGCAGGTCGTTCAGCAAATCGACATGCTCGCCTTTGCGCTGGTTCAGCACGGGCGCCAAAATCATGATGCGGGCCTCTTCCGGCCAGCCCAGCACCGTGTCCACCATTTCTGAAACCGTTTGCACGCTCAGTTCCATGTCGTGTTCAGGGCAGCGGGGCGTGCCGGCACGGGCAAACAGCAGGCGCAGATAATCGTGAATTTCAGTCACAGTGCCCACGGTTGAACGCGGGTTGTGGCTGGTGGCCTTTTGCTCGATGGAAATGGCCGGGGAAAGCCCCTCGATCAAATCGACATCAGGCTTTTCCATCAATTGCAAGAACTGGCGGGCATACGCCGACAAACTTTCAACATAGCGGCGCTGGCCTTCGGCATACAGGGTGTCGAAAGCCAGGCTTGATTTGCCCGACCCGGATAGCCCGGTCAGCACCACGAGGGAATCGCGGGGCAGGTCAAGCGAAATGTTTTTCAGGTTGTGGGTTCTAGCGCCACGAATGCGAATGGAGTTCATGCGGTACAGCAAATGGAATCAGCGGCCAACCTGATACTATAGACGGTTTCCCGGATCAACACATCTACACGGGTTGTTCAAGCCCTTGAATTTCAATAACACATGAGCCGTAACACCGCCCCCGATGCTTTCAAAATGTTGCCCGCCGAGCGCAAAGCCGCTGTGTGGCTAGCCAGCATTTATGCATTGCGCATGTTTGGCATGTTCATGATCCTGCCGGTGTTTTCCCTGCATGCAGCAGGCATGCCAGGGGGCGACAACTTAAGCGTGGTGGGCCTGGCCATGGGCATTTATGGGCTGGCGCAGGCCTGCATGCAAATTCCACTGGGCTGGGCTTCCGACAAAATTGGCAGAAAGCCCATCATCATTGGCGGTTTGCTGTTGTTTGCCGTGGGTTGCTGGTTGGGTTATGTGGCCGAAACGGTCGAGCAGCTGGTGTGGGCACGCGCGCTACAAGGGGCAGGGGCCATTTCAGCCGCTTTGTCGGCCTTGCTGGCCGATGTAACCCGCGATGAAGTGCGTTCAAAAGGCATGGCCATGATTGGCGCATCCATCGGGATTACCTTTGCCCTGTCGCTGGTTTTTGCGCCAATTCTGTACAAGTTTCTTGGGCTCAGTGGTTTGTTTGGCATCACTGGGGGGCTCAGTATTCTGGGCATTGGGGTGGTGATCTGGCTGTTGCCCACCCCGAATTTGGCGGATCAGGAGGCCAAGCTGAAAGGCAGCTTTGCAGATGGCTGGGCTGTGTTAACTCAGCCCGACCTGCTGCGCTTGAATTTGGGTATTTTTACCTTGCACCTGACCCAAATGTCCTTGTTTGTGGTGGTGCCCAGCCTGCTTCTCCGTGGCCTGGAATTGCCGCTCGAAGAACACTGGAAAGTGTACTTGCCTGTGGTGTTGGGCTCGTTCCTGCTGATGGTGCCACTGATGGTGTGGGCCGAGAAAAAAGCAAAAACCAAACTGGTGAAGTTGGGCGCAATTGGACTGATGGGGGCGGTGTTGCTAGGGCTGGCGTTGTTTGCAGAACAAGGCTGGGCCGTGGTTGTGTTGCTGTTGGCTTACTTCGTGGGCTTTAATTTGCTCGAGGCTACCCTTCCCTCGTGGGTATCACGAGTGGCACCCCTCAGTCACCGGGGTTTGGCTTTGGGTGTATATAATACTTCTCAAGCGTTGGGGCTTTTTGCCGGTGGCGCGCTGGGTGGTTTGGCCTTTCGCCATTTGGGTGCGCAAGGCGTGTTTGAAGGCGTGTTGTTGTTGGTTGTGTTGTGGTTTTTGTTGGCTGTGGGCATCAAAGCCCTGCCCCCGCGAGCATCAACGGCGGCTGCAGCACAACAGGCACCCGTCGATGGCTCAATCAGTCACACTTAGCCAGCCCCACTTAAATGCATTTCAATACTCATTTCAAGAATTTAAGGAGCATTTCATTCCATGGCCTCAGTAAACAAGGTAATTCTGGTTGGTAATTTGGGCAAAGATCCCGATGTGCGCTATCTACCCGATGGCGGTGCCGTGGTGAACCTGGCCTTGGCCACGTCCAGCAACTGGAAAGACAAAAACACAGGTGAAAAACGCGAAGAAACCGAATGGCACCGCGTGGTCATTTACGGTCGCCTGGCTGAAATTGCAGGTGAATACTGCAAGAAAGGCCGCTCCGTGTACATTGAAGGGCGCCTGAAAACCCGCAAGTGGCAAGACCAGTCGGGTGTGGACAAATACACCACTGAAATTATTGCGGATCAAATGCAGTTGCTGGGTGGTCGTGAAGGCGGCGGCGGTGGCGGTGGTTCGTCCATGGGCGGTGGTGATGACTTTGATCAGTCACCTGCACCAAGCCGCAGCTCAGGTGGCAGTTCAGGCGGTGGCAGCAGCATGCGTTCGTCTGCGCCCGCACCGCAGCGCTCGGCACCTCAAAGCGTGGCCGATCTGGACGACGATATTCCGTTTTGATTGGGATAAAAGTATTATTTTGGCAGTCAGGAAACCCTATCGAGCTGATCGCTTGGTGGGGTTTTTTTAATAGGGACTTGGTTTAACGTGGCAAGCGTTAACAACTAAGCTCTAAAAGCCTTGTTGATGGAGCAAACTAAATGCCCACAGACAAATCGTCGTTGCAATTTCAGGGGGACCTCGGTCGCTCCCCCCGTGGGACACAATTCCGAAAATGGGCCTCCAGTACGCTTGCAGCCGATTACGAGCCATCGCTTAATCAAACTAACCAGTTCCATTCAAAACAAACTGCATTTTGCCTGTTCAGGCAAGACAGCAGCAGAGCTCATTTACGAGTGAGTGGATGCCAATCAACCCGACATGGGGTTACGTACTTTCAAGGGAAGTGAGGTTCGGAAGGCTGATGTAACTGTTGCCAAGAATTATTTGAGTGAAGCTGAAATCGTAGAATTGAATCGGATTGTCAGTATGTGGCTGAATTTTGCTGAAGACCAGGCGATGCGGCGTAAGCAAGTATTCTTGCGTGATTGGCTTGAGAAGCTTGAGCAGTTTTTAAAGTTTAATGATCGCGACGTGCTACCAGATGCTGGACGAGTGGGTAAACATCAGGCTGAGAAAAAAGCCTACGCTGAGTATGATCACTACGCTTTACAGCAGCGCGCCCATAAAGAACTACGCGGGGCGCAGGACATTGACACATTGTTGAAATGGCAACGAATTCAGCGGTGATTGCGGTGTGCGTGTCAACTTAGTATGCTTGTTGCACCAACCATTGCAGCAGAGGTTTGTCATGAAGTACCGTTTTTCCCTCTTGGCCTGCGCGAGCGCAGCCTTGCTGATTTCTCCTTTGCAGGCCGAACCCATACTGCCCAAAGAACACCCG
Source organism: Limnobacter sp. (assembly GCF_036846585.1). Taxonomy (GTDB): domain Bacteria; phylum Pseudomonadota; class Gammaproteobacteria; order Burkholderiales; family Burkholderiaceae_B; genus Limnobacter. The sequence goes on from NZ_DAIUBR010000008.1 coordinate 56,276, forward strand.
CTGGTGGGTTTGTGGCGCATCAATTTACCCGAGCAAAACTGTTCTGAAATTTACGACATTCGTACCGACGGCACTGCACAAATTCTCAGTGGCGGACAGGTGGTTCAAACCCGGTATGACATCAGCCTGCGCCCCGACGAGCAAGGTTTCTACAAGTGGGTTGACACGGTGATTCAGGTCAACAGCGAAGCCGATTGCATGGGCAATGTGGTGCCCAACGGCAATGTGGCCACCAACTACATCGTGATGCATGTGTCGGGCGCGAAATTCATGATGTGCCAGAAGGCTGAACTGGATACCTGCTTTGGTCCATTTTTGAAAGAAGAAGGAATTTAAACCCATGCCCCATGTCACCTTGCTGGCCCAGCAAGCAAAAGCAGTTCAGGTTCGCAATATTTTTTGTATTGGCCGAAATTATGCGGCCCACATTGCCGAACTTGGCAACCGCCCGGAAGAAGACCCCGTGGTGTTTATCAAACCCACCTCGGCCTTGCACCCGCCGGGCACGCCCATTGTGCTGCCCGCGCATTCACGCGATGTGCATTACGAAGCCGAACTGGTATTGCTGGTGGGGCAGGGTGGCAAGAATATTCCTGAAGACAAGGCATTGAGCCACATTGCAGGTTATGGGCTGGGCCTGGACCTGACCGCACGTGATTTACAAACCAAAGCCAAGCAAGGTGGTTTGCCTTGGGCGGTGGCCAAGGGCTTTGACTGTGCAGCCACGGTGACGCAGTTTGTTCCGGCCGAGTACATTGAACAAGTCCATCACATTGAATTCCAGATGCACCTGAACGGGCAACCTCGTCAACATGGCGACACACGTAAAATGCTGTTTTCCATCCCTTTCATCGTGCATTATTTAAGCGAGGTATTTACCTTGCAGGAGGGCGATTTGATTTTCACCGGAACGCCGGAAGGCGTTGGGGCACTGAATAGTCAAGATGCCGTGCGCTTGTTACTGCCGAACTGGATTGATACTGAATTCTTGGTGAGTTGAATTCATTGATTAACAACCATATGTTTGAAATATGGCAATTGGTTTGTAAATTATGATTTATGTTTTGTGAAAATTATCCTGAAGCATAAGCATAATACTTAACACTTTTTTCTTTGAATCATTAATCACGCGCCAAATTGGTTTGCTTCTTGATGTATCAGGCATTTTTTTTCCTCTATAAAGTGCAGATTGCCGATTAAAAAATCCTTTTTTATCAAGGGTTTGTGTCGGCAGGTTGCCCGCGTGTTGTTGCCGCAGGCAGTTTGTAAGCCACATTGCATTGAGCGAAAGTCACATCATGAGTAATCTAGCCGTACCCCCCAAGTTCATTTTCCACACCACCTTTTTATTGATCACCGCATTCACTGTTCAAGCAAAAGTTTCTCAAGCCCAAGTGTTTGAACCAATTTGTCAGGTCAGCATTTCAAGCGGATTTTGCAAGAAAGAAAGTCCTTCCACCGGCTTGCTGGTGCCACAGGTTCCAGAACCATCTGTTTATCAGGCCAGCGATTTTTCTACCTTTGAGCGACCTTTCTCTGTGAATTCGCTGTGGAATATTCGTCCTCGACAGGTTGCATTTGGCAATGTCGTCATTCCGGAATCCACGTATTACCCAATGGTCGGTACTGGCAAGTACTCCAGCAGAGCGTTTCTGGCCAGTCCAAATGATGCGTCTGTTACCGTTTATCCACCCGCGGGCTCCATGGGTGTTTGGGATCCGGACGCGGAGATGAACCGTGCCTCGGTGACAATTCCCCATTGGCCAGCCGAGACAGTTCCTGCCAGCGGAACAGACGGGCACGCAGACATTGTTGATGTTGAAAGCGGGATCATCCATTCTTTCTGGCAGTTAAGAAACACCGATGGACGCTGGACTGCGGTTCAGTACGCCTGGTCCCGTCTTGACGGGCGCGGATGGGGCGATGGCGTGCATTATTTTCAGGGTGCGCGGGCTGCGGGAATTCCGCCCATGGCAGGGCTGATCAGAAAGCACGAAATCAACGATGGGGCAAGCCAGTACAACCATGCGCTGTCCATGTCGCTAACTTACAATGGCATGTCAGAGTACGAGCAGTATGTATTTCCGGCCACTTCGGGTGACCGCACCTGGAAGGACAACACGGGGCGAATTCCAACCGGCGCCCTGATGATGTTGCCGCCCACATTTGACGCCACAAAAATCAGCAACCTTGATTTGCGAAAGGTGGTCAACACACTGAAAACTTACGGTGCTTACGTGGTGGACAGAAACGTGGGCACTCCTTTTTACATTTATGTTGAAAATGGTTCAGACTTCAACCTTCATAAGGGGGGCTGGAATTCTGCTGTGGCCAACGATTTGCAACGCATTCGGGCGGCCTTGCGGCAGGTGACCTATGCCAGGGACTGGGTGAACAGCCAGGGCGAAGCAGTGGCTTCGCTGGCCCCGCTGAACATGGCGTCGATGCGCGGTCCATGGCGCCCGATAGTGCAGGGAGAAACGTTTCCTGTTTTCGAATCGGCGTTGCAAAGTGTGGTGTTTGGTCCAACAAACAAAGCCTACACGGCGGAAAGTTCGTCAGACCGGGCCATTTCCCGGGTCAAGTGGGCCAAGCCTGTCAAGGGCAGGCTCTATGAGTTCCGGGTTGAGGCAAGCAATGGCGGCCGCGCCTACCTGCGGTATTGGGGCGGGGGCGTTCAACAGTTCCATTCCCGGGCCTTAAGCAATGGTGAAACCTACCGTTTCCGCTGGCCCACGGTGGACGGCGCGTCCATTCTGGGTGTGGTCAGTGGCATTGGCGAAAAAACCGTGATTCGTGCGATCTTGAACGAAGTGCCCGAATAATTTGGCACTCCCTGTGTTGAGTCAGGGGGCTATTTGGGTTCGTTGTCCCGTTTGGAGCGAACCCAGGTGGTTTGTCTGCGAAACAGAAAACCAGCATACACCGACAGTTTGGACAGCATGTAAACCGGTACCCGCAACAGGTCACTGCCAGACACCACAGACCGGCCAAATTTGTACCAGGCCAAAGCAACCGATGCGACCGTGATCAACATGCCAATCACGCTGATTGCCAGTGCCCATGCGCTGCCAAGCCAAGCCCAATAAACACCGGCCACCATCAGCCAGGCCATGTTCAGCATGACCAACAAAGCCAAGGGTGGAATGCAAAGATCCAGGGCCAAGAAAAACAGGTTCAAGTCTCGGTTCAGCAATGCCCTGCCCAAATTGGGCAAACCTTCGTTCCTGATAATTGCCAGGTGACCGTGTTCCCAGCGCTCGCGCTGCGAACGCACGCCCTCCTCATTGGCCGGGAAGGTGCTGCTGACCACCGCCTGTTCGCAAAACACGGGTGCGTATCCGCGTGCTGCCAATGCGATTCCCAGTTTCATGTCTTCCACAATTTCGCCAGTGGCCAAAGGCGCCTGTTGCAATACGCGCCATGGAAAGGCCATACCAGATCCGGTCAGTTGGCAGGGCAGCCCGAACCAATGAAGCCCGCGCGCGCGAACATGGTTTTTGACCAGCCACGCGAATTCGGCAATTCTCGATTTAACTGATTGCGGGCTTGGGCTTTTCATCAGATAAAGCGCCTGGGCCGGGCGTTGTGTTTGTGTGGACAGTTCGGCCATGCGAGCGATTGCACCGGGCTCCGGGATGCAGTCGGCATCCAGGATGATGACCGTGTCGGGTGGGCTCGCTTTCAAATGCTGAATTCCAAAATCAAGGGCATAGCCCTTGCCGCGCCGTGTCGGGTCGCTTCGCTCGATCACCTCGGCCCCCTCGGCTTTCGCCACCTGTGCCGTGTCGTCACTGCAGTTGTCAGCCACCACAAGAACACGCAATCCCGCAAGGCTTTGTGAGTGAATAGCGCGCAATGTGGGAATCATGTTTGTTGATTCATTGTGGGCCGGAACAAGAACAGCAAGCCGCCTGCGTGCAGCTGTTCTTTGGCGAGGTTGCGCCTTTCCCGGCCAACAGGCGGCCACAACCTGCATGCCGAACCACAGCGCGAGCAGGGTCAGCAAGATGGCGGGCAGGGCAACCAGCATGTTCAGGATCCACATCACAGTGTTTCGCCCCCTGTTGCATGTTCCTGACCCTGCGGTGTTGTAAACAGCGTGGCCAGTTTGCCTGCTTCGGTCAGGATGTGGTGCTGTTCCAGCACAGCACGCTGCGCATTGTCTCCAAGTTCGCGCAGCGTGCCTTCGTCTGCCTTCAGGCAAGTTTCCATCAGCATTGCCAATTCATTCACATCGCCTGCCGGGCACAAGAATCCGTTTACACCGGGAATCACCAGTTCGGGCATGCCGGCAATGTAAGTGCTGATGACAGGGCGTTTCAATGCCATGGCTTCCATCACCACAACCGGCAAGCCTTCTGCAAAACTGGGCAACACCATCGCCCGTGATTTCAATATCTCTTGCCGCACTTGCTCGCTGCTGATCCAGCCGGTGATCTGCACGTTGTTGCGAAGGTCCAGTTGGTCGATTCGCCGCTCAATTTCTGGGCGCATTTCTCCGTCACCGGCCAGCACCAGTTGAAAGTCCATGCCCTGTTCTTTCAACTTCGCAGCCGCTGCCAGCAAAATCAGCTGCCCTTTCTGTTCACACAAACGCCCCACACAGACAAGTCGCGGTTCGCTGGGAAATGCATTGGGCAAATTGCGGTGAAAGTCCGCTTCGATGCCACAGCGGACTACCTTGACCTTGTTCCAGTTGGTCTGGGGAATCCAGCGGTAAATCTGGCTGCGGCAATAGGAGGTGATGGCCACAACAAAGGCGCAATGCTCAACTTTTGTGCCCAGTCCAATGAATTCGGGCTTGTCAAATTCTTCGGGGCCATGCACGGTGAAGCTGTAGGTGGGGCCGCCGAGCAGGCGAATCATCATGGCCACCTCGGTGGAATTGGCGCCAAAGTGTGCATGCACATGCCCAATGTTTTCTTTGCGCAACCATTGCAATGCCTTGCAGGCTTCCAGCAGGTACATCAGGTGAAAAGGCAAAGGGCGGTCGGCTCGAATGCCCATGGAAAAAGCGGTTCGCAAGGCCTTAAAAAAAAGGCGGGGTCGCTCAATGAACACGGCAACACTGGCGCCGACAAGACCGAACAAACCGTTCTGAAGCAGGTAAAAGGTTTTCTGCCGCTCGGTTTCATCGACGGGGTCCGCGACCGGGTTGTTCCAACCCCGCACGGACAGCCGACCAATGTGAAGCCCCAACGATTCGAGCGCAAGAATCTCGCGCCGAATGAAGGTGTGACTTACTTTGGGATACTGATTGATCAGGTAGGCAACCTTGTTCGTGTTCATGCGCTTCGCATTCCCCTGTGAATAAATTTGCTTTTCAGGTAGGCAAGAAAAATCGGTTCAATGCTGTCGGGCCTGTTGCTTAGAATCCAAAGCAAGCCCTGCACACCCATTTGCATAAGCAGCCCCGCGCCAATCATTGCGAGCAACCAGAAGGCTTGTAACAGGCTGGAGTTGCCAATCGATTGCCAGGGTGGTGTTTGCAAGGCATACAGCACAGGGTAAACAAGTGCACACGACAGCACGGTGCGCCAGTTCAGCCACAACTGCTTTCGAATGGACAGGCCGGTGACTTTTCCCGCAATTGCGAAATACAACAGCAGATCGAGCAGGGCCGAGGCGCCCCGCCCAAGCAGCAAACCATAAAAGCCACCGGCGTAAAGCCCGATGGTCATGAAAGCGGCGCGACCTGCAATGGAGACCAGGTTTCTATAAAATGCGAGCCGTGTGTTCAGTGTGGCCATTGCAACCGACAGGCCCACGCCGCCGATGGCTTCCAGACACAAAGCAAGCACCAGAACACGGAACACATCAATGACGTCAATCCATTTTGGCCCCAGGGCCAAATCAATCAACGGTGAAGCCAGTGCGCTGGTGATGCTGGCCACGGGTAAAAAAATCAGGGTGACCAGGCTTTGTGTTTTCAGGTAGGCCTTGTTCAATTCAAGGGGGTTGTGCGAGTGTGCGCGAAGGCTGGGCGACACAACGCGAAGCGCTGCGCCAAGCGTGTCGGTAAACAACACGGTGGACAGACGCGTGGCCAGTGAATACACACCCGTGACACTGGGGTTGAACATTTTACCAACCACAAATTGATCCAGCTTGATGTTCAGTGTTTTCACAAAATTGGCCAGAGAAAGCCACATGGAAAATCCCCAGAGTTCGCGCACCTTGCTCAAGGTCAGTGCCGGTTTGAACGGGTAACACCAGTACGAAACCACCAGCCCGCAAATTTGCGTGGCCAGGGTGCCCAACACCAAGGCCCAGTAGTTCCGTAGCTGGTAAGCAACGATCACGGTGACCACAAAGCCGGCAATCTTCTGGCTCAGCCCGAGTAAAAACTCTTTCTTGAAATCAAGGTCGCGGACAAGCAGGGCCATTTTCGGGTTGAGCATGGCCCCGAGAAACAGTGAAAGACTGGATACGTATGCGATATCCACAAGACGTGGGTCGTCATAGAATTCGGCAATGCCCGGTGCGATCAGAACCACCAGTGAACACAGCACAAAAGCGCGTATCAGGTTCAGGGTCCACGTGGTGCTGAAGTGTTCGTCGTCCACCCTGGGAAGATGAATGAGCACAGAAATCATCTGAAGTTCAGTGACGGCAGCCAGCAGGGTGAGCGCAGCCTCGACCAGCACCACCAGACCATAATCTTCAGGCTCCAGCAAGCGGGCCAGGATCAGCATGCTGGCCAATCCGATCAGTGCAGACAATCCTTTGCCAGCCACCATCAGGTAGGCACCGCGAAGTGATTTTGCGTTCATGGGCGAAGTCTGCTTGATGTGGCCTGGCACGCCGCAGCATAGAAAGCACCCGCCACTGCCCAGTAGTACCAGTTGTAGGCCAGGTAGTCGACCACGTTGTCCGAAGCGTTCAAGGTAAGGTAAGACAGAATCATTCCCAGGTAGACCAGTGCGGTGAAGCGGTCGTGCCGGATCAAAGCGAATGCCTTTTGTATCTGGACCAGAAAGAAGACCGAGAAGACACTGACCGCCAGTACCCCGCCGTCGAAAAAGCGTTCAACAAATACATTGTGGGCACCATAGTGGGTGCCACCAGAAAGCGGGAAAAATTCGGGGGAGTAATGATAAAAACCACCGATCCCGTACCCCAGCAAATAGCGCGAAGTATCCATCCAGTTCAGGCCGCTTTCCCAGATGTATTGTCGCCATGCAAACGAGTTGAGCTTGCCGTAGTTTGCCACCTCATTGCCACTGAACAAGTCAACAATGCGTTCCTGAACCTCTGGGGTCAGTGCTGCAAGCAAAAGGCCAAGGAACAGCCACAACAAGGTTTTTCTGGAAAACACCACGCCGTAGGTTAGTGCAATTAACGTCAGCGCCACCCAGGCACTGCGTGTTTGGGTCAGCACGATCGATACCAACAGCAATACAAACAGCACGGAGTGTGTTGCTGACTCCAGCCACCCCGGTTCGCTCTCGCCTGGGCCTGCGGATGTTCGTCGCAGGTAGACCAGCGCAATCAAAACCAGCAAACAATAAAAGGCGAAAATGTTGGGGTGGGTGAATGTGGCGGCCAGGCGACCTTCAGCCGCCAGCGATCCGGTGGCAAACTGGTACAGGCCCACGGCAATGGGCAAGGCCGAGGACATCACGACAACCCGAAGCAGGGTGCGCAGCTTTTTTTCCTCGAACAGAATCATGCCAATGGTGAAGACCGAAAAATAGCTGATGAAGCCAATCAGGCGTTTCAGTGCCGCAAGGGTATCGGGTGCATAGGTCACGCCGAAAACCATCACCAGAAGCGGAAGTGCCCACAACAAGATGCTTTGCTTCAGTCTGACCTTGTCACCCTGAATGGATATCATCACTGCACAGGCAACCAGCAGCATGTTGAGCAATGCACCCAATCCGAAACTGGATGAAAAGCGCGCCGATTCCAGAACCGGGTCAAGTGCACAGCGTGTGCCGATCAGCACATAAAACAACAAACGCGGATTCACAAACAGCAACAGGCCAAGCGGAATCAGCAAGGGCGTTCCGAGCATCAATACCATGTGTTCGCCAAATCTGTTCGCGTACAAACCTACCGCCGCCCCAAACAGCAACAAGGCTGCAACTCCGGCGATTAGCCCCAGCCCATATAAAAACTGGTTTGAATGTGTTGCGAAATTCATCTGTTGCATCTAAAAGTCCAGCAAAACAGACCCCAGAACTTTCCCCCCGTGTCGCTGCAAGTTGTCGCTCAGGTGTGTCAGTTCAGCGACTTTGGTGTGGTTTTGTCGGGTCACCATGATGGATGCATGGGATCGCATGGAGATCGCAGTTGCATCGGCGTAAATCAGCGCAGCAGGGGTGTCCAGAATAAGGATGTCGAAATAGTTGGTGAATTCGGTCAGCAGGTTCGCAAAGGCACCTTGCGAAAGCAGTTCCTGCGGGTTGGGCGGCAAGGGGCCCGAAGGCAGAATAAAAAGATTGTTTATGCCATTGACGGGCAGAAAAAAGTTGAAAGAACTTTTGTCTTGAAGCAGGGAGGACAGCCCACGCCGGTTGGGCACGCCAAAGTATGCATGAAGCCTGGTATTGCGAAAATCGGTGTCGATCAGCAGGGTTTTGTGGCCAAGTTGCGAAAATGAAACTGCCAGATTGGCCGCAACGTAACTGCGGCCCTCGCCACGCCGTGGACTGACGACAGACAGAATTTTTGCATTCTCATCCGCTTCATACCAGCCCAGCAACAATTCGGTGCGCAATTCGCGGAATGATTCTGCTCCCGGCCCGAAGGGGTCATAGGCTGTCACAAGGTCTTCGGAAATCTTGCTGCTGCCTCTTTTGAGAACTGAATAGTCAAATTGCGAGGCGATTGCAAACTCCACGTCTTCCCGGCTGAGCAGGCCCATCGCAATGCCCGTTTCACCAAACAAAAGACCGTTGTCTTTTTGCCTGCGGTGTATTTCCTCGGCAGCCTCTGGGCTAAGCCGTCCAGACCTTACCAGAATGTGTCCAATAGACTGCGAGGTATCGCCTTCCACGTGGGTAATCTGTGGGGTTTCCAGATTGTTTCTGACTTTCATGGTGTGGTTCACCTTTGGGTGTAGTTCAGTTGACGCATTCCACGGTTTGCACGGCTTGTAGAAATCTTGGCAAGTGCAGGAATACCCATCGAGCGTAGATCGGAAGCAGACCGCACGCGGTGATCAAGAAATTCCATGGCGAAGGCAAGAGCCAAGCCAAGCAATAGCCCAAACAGTGAGGCGCTGATTCCGATGATCAACATTCCCGGGGCGCGTGGCCGGGTTGGCACACTGGCCTCACTGACCAGAAAGGTATTGGCGGCGGTTTGTTTGCTGGAAATTTCCGACATGCTGGTTCGGGAAGCCAGTAGTTCGAACTGCTTTTTCGCTGCTTCAAGGTCGCGTTGTAATGTCGCTGCCAAATCGCGGTTTTCAGCAAGTTTCAGAATGGTTGCTCGTTGTGTTTCCAGCGCATTCCGAATGGATGCTTCCTGGGCGGCTGACGCTCGTGCACTGGCCTGCAGCGTGGCATTGCTTCGACGGATTTCGGTGTCAACACTGCTTTGCAGTGCGTCTACTTCGGCTTTCAGGCGAATGTATTCCGGGTGGTTGCTGCCAATCCTCGAAGACGCTTCAGCCAGCGTGGATTGTTTTTGTTGGAGTTGCGTTCGCATTGTGTTGAGCACTGTGTTGCTGCCAAGGTCTTGCAGCAAACCCTGTTCGCCTGAGCTGCTTGCCCTTCCAGCCTGTTCGGCACGCTTGTTTTGTGCTTGCGTCAGGGCGCTTGATAGTTCAGCCAGCCTTGCATTTTCCACATCAATTTGATCGTCGGTCGCAATGACGATTGCACGTTCTTTCTGAAATTCGGACAATTTCGTTTGTGCCTCAATCAGTTCTTCACGCGCTTCCTGAAGCTGCTCTTCATACATCTTTGTGTAGGCCTTGGCTGGCGCGGTGCTCATGTCGCTGGAGGTGTTGATGTAAGCCTGGGCGATGCCATTGGCCAGGTCTGCGGCAAGCTGTGGCTCGTTGCTTAGCGCCGTAATGTTCAGGGAATTACTTTCTTTGCCCGGAGAAACCTTTACGCTGTTTTTGACGTGCGCAGCCAGCCACAGCCCGAAGTCGGGCCGGTTCTCGCCGATTATTTCCCATTCAGCCCGCAAAGTCTCGTTGTTTTGAAGATCAAGCAGCGAGATTGTTTGTTCGATCACCCGCCCGGATGCGGCCAATTCCGCCTGGGTGTTCATGAAGGCGGGCGATGTGAATGGAAGTCCTGCGTTGGCCAGTCCAGCATCGGGTGATCTCACATCCACCACCAGCGTGGCGTCCGCTTTGTACTCATCTGGCAGCAGAAAACTAGTCACCAGCGCACCTGTTACCACAATGCAAAAGGTAAGCAGTATGACTCGAATGCGGGCCTTGAAAATCAAAAGTAGTTGCTCAAGGTTCATGGGTATTGTCCTGTCTGTCTGGATTAGAAAAAGCTTTGTTTGAAAAACAAGGTGTCATTGTCCAGCAGGGGCTGATCAAGATCGGGCGCGATCACGACTTCCTTGCCCGTCTTGTCTTTCCTGTAAATCCGAATGCCCTGCTGGGAGCCACGCGGCGTCAACCCACCAGCCTGCGCCAGTGCCTGCCGGACAGTCATGTTTGCTTCGATCTTGTACACGCCGGGCCGCAGCACTTCTCCGTATACGTAGTACTGGGGTGCCTTGTCCACGTAGATCGTGTCGCCACCGCGCACATACACGTCCAGCGAATCATCGCCTTGCAGAAACACTTCCCGCAGATCAACAGTTTTCTGAAACGGTTTGCCGTCGCGCTTGCCTTTGATTACAACGATGTCGCCACCGTTGAGGCTGACAGCCGGGGCAGACTGGATGATGCCACCTGCCAGGCTTAGTGCATCTGTTAGCCTTGTGTTTCGCGAGTCCAGTGCGTAACGGCCAGGCTTTGTCACAAAGCCAAGCACTGCAATTTGGGAGCTGCGCATTTCAAGGGGCAAAATCGAGACTTGGGGGCTTACAACAAATTTGCCGTCGCTCAGGCGTTTTGCAATGGCCATCTCGGCTTGCCGAACCGTGAGGTCACCCACTGACACGGCACCAACCAGCGGGAAGGTGATCTCCCCGTTCTCGGACACGCGCCGTTCCCCGTCAAAATCAGGGTTTTGAAAAACGCTGACCCTGATCAGGTCGCCGCCACCGAGGCGGTAATCCTCGCCTTGCTCGTTTGCATGGACGGGGGTTAGTGTGACAAGAAGTATGATTAAAAATAAGATCCGGTTCATTGTTGGGTTCCTCCTTATTGGGTGTGAGGCCATGGTTTGTCAATGCTCATACTTGACGAATACGTTCATCGAGTGTGCTGTGTAGTCCAGGTTTGGCAGGGAGCTGTCTCTGTCCCTCTGGCGCAGATTTGCCCCCAGCTTCAACCTTGGGTCCATCTGAAACTCCAGCCCGATTCGGCTCTCTTTCAGGCGTTCCGTGCGGGGCACGGTACTGAATCCGTCTGTACCGTTGAACTCCAGGTTCTGTGGCATGTAGCCCAGTTGAAGAAAAAGCTTGCTGGTCAATTCCATTTGCATGCCCAACCCCACTTGCCTGGCCAATGCATCCGAGTTGGTGGCATCGGACACGCCCACGAGCTGCTTGCCCACCATCAGGTCAAAACTCGTTTTCACTGTTGGTTCGTAACGCATGGCCACCCGGTAGTTGGTGCCTGAAAAATCTCTTTGTGGAAGTTCGTCATGTTGCCTGTCCACCGAAGAAAGCGAGAGCGTGAGCATTGTTATTTTTGAATAATTCCAGCGGGTCAGCCATTCAACTTCGGATTGATCAAAGTTGTTGGACACGGTTTGCCCAGGTCCGATGATTTGCCGCGATGGAAAGAAGCCGCTGGATTGTTTGAGCAGAATCGCCGACGAACTGCCAGAGGACGGTTGGTAGGCCAGACCAATGTAGCCAGACTGATCGTCTCGATTCAAGCCGTTCAATAGGGCGTCGTTGTTGTCACTTGCACCTTCGAAACGGGTTTCTGTGCGTTTGTACTCGCTCAGTACCGCGTAGTTGGCATGAAAATTCCAGGTGAGCGACGCCAGTTCGGTGTCTTGTTTTCGAACAGTTGCTGACACCAGCCCCGTTTGAATAGGAGCTTGATCGGACACGGCCCCTTTTTCTACAGCGGCGAGAATTGTCTTTCCAATCTCGGAGTCCCAGCGCAAGCGATAGGCATATCCATCGGTGTTGCGTTCGGTAAATCGCTGGTGGCGTGTGTCACTAAGGGACATAAGCCCCGAGAACTTTTGGCGGCTCAATTGAGCATTAAAAAGTGTGCCCAGTGCAAGGCGTTTGACCTGGTCGGACTGCGGTTCGGGCCCATCACCTTCATCACTTCTGTTCAGCAGATTTGAATCATAGGTGTAGTCCACTCTGGCAAACGGCGCAAACCCCGGATCGTCTTCTGACGAAGCACCATAAACAGGGTTGGCGGCCAAGGTAGCCGAGGTATAACACAGCAGCGTCAAAAGTGGTTTGCTGCCATATCGCCACGCGGTATGCATCGCTAAAAGGTAGTGCGCCATGATTTTTATGGAATACCTGATTTTTTAGAACAGCATAGTTAACGCTCGAGTGTCCGAATTGGCTAACAAGCAATTTGAAATTGCTTTTGGTTCAGGTCGACCCGATCGTGCGTGCAGGTTTGTGTGGTGTAGAGTTGGGGAATTATTTTTCCAGGTACTGTGCCGATATGGATCAAGATTGGTTGTTTGATTTGAAGCGGGTTGGCGGCAGCCAACGCGAATTGCTGCGGGAACAGTCTCTTTGGGCCATTTGGGTTTATCGTTTTGGTCGTCGAATTGATCAGCGCCCTAATGGTTTGCGCAAAAAATGGATGCTGCGCTGGTACTGGTTTTTGCAGCGCCTGGTGGAAACAATGACCGGAATTGGTTTGCCAAAGTCTTCGCGCATCGGCCCGGGGCTTCGGATCTGGCATTTTGGTGGAATTTTCATTCACCCCGAGGTGGTGATTGGTAGCAATTGCACCCTTCGGCAGGGCGTTGTATTGGGTGACAAAGGCAACGGAAGTGGTGCGCCTATTGTGGGCGATCATGTTGAATTCGGTTCAGGCGCCCATGTGCTTGGTCCGGTTCGCATTGGCGATCACGTTAAAATTGGTGCGCTGGCAGTGGTTCTATCCGATGTACCTAGTGGTTGCACAGTGGTGGGCAATCCGGCCCGAATTGTAAAACGGCCAGCGCACAGCGATTTATAAAATGCGCGATGTCAGCTTTTTCTGGCGTTGGTATTCCGACCACAGCAAACCAGGCAAGGCCAGGCCGTCCCGCAGATATCGTTTCGCGAGTCGCCTGGGTTCTGTCAGCGTTCTGAACAGCCACTCCAGGCCGTAGCGCCTCATCCAGACGGGCGCCCGCAATTTTTCGCCAGCCAGGAAGTCGATGGTTGCGCCTGCACAAATCGCTACGTTCACACCGGTTTTTCCAAGGTGCTCGGCCGCCCAAAATTCTTGTTTCGGCGCGCCAAGTCCAATCACCAGAATGCTGGCTTGGGCCGTGCGGATTCGCTCACAAATTTTCCCGCATTCTGCCGCATCCCTTTCAAAACCGAAGGGGGGGCTGTACACACCACACACCTGTACAGACGGATACCGGGCAATGATTTTCATTGCGGCATTTTCCGCCACACCGTTCGCAGCACCCAAGAGAAAAACTCTCAAAGGTTTGCCGTTTGCACGGGCTTGATGCGCAGCAAATACGGCGGGCACCAAATCGCTGCCGGTCACCACCTCGGGCAGGTGAACCTTGAACAGCCGGGAGGCCCAAAGAATGGGTTTCCCGTCCACCAGGCAAAGGTCCGATTCGTTCAGCACCCGGCGAAATTCAGGATTGCGCGATTGCAATACCGTCAAGTTGACATTGGGTGTTACAACTCTTCTGGGGGCGTCTTGCACGTCTTCTGCCCACTGCAGGATGGTTTGAGCCGCCTCTGTTTGCGTGACCGCAGAGAACTCTATTTCAAACAGGGTTTTTCGAATTACCGTCATGAAATTTTCGCTCCGTGCTGATTCTGTTCCCAGTTCCAGGCGTGCTTCACCATCACATCCAGTTCTGCAAACTGCGGCGACCAACCCAGGTTCAAACGGGCAGATTTGGCGTCTGCCACAAGTCTCGCAGGGTCGCCGTCACGCCGGGGTGCATCCACAACTTCGATGTGTTTGCCGGTGACACGTTGCGCGGAATCAATCACTTCCTGTACTGAAAAACCCTGGCCATTGCCCAGGTTGTAATGTTGACTGTTGGCACCGTCAAGCAGGGTTTGCAAGGAAAGCCAGTGGGCCTCGCACAGGTCGTTGATGTGAATGTAATCCCGGATGCAGGTGCCATCGGGTGTGTCATAGTCGCGCCCGAACACCGAAATGAAAGGCTTGCGACCCGATGCAGCCTGAAGCACCAGCGGAATCAGGTGGGTTTCCGGATCGTGTCTTTCACCGAGTTGTCCATCGGGATCGGCACCTGCTGCGTTGAAGTAACGCAGACACACCGATTTCAGTCCGTAAGCATGGTCGTAGTCGTTGAGAATTTGCTCAATCATCAACTTGCTTCGCCCGTAGGGATTGATCGGCATCTGTGGATGCTGTTCATCGATGGGTGTGTATTGCGGTTCGCCGAAAGTGGCTGCCGTTGAAGAAAAAATGAAACGCCTGACGCCAGCATTGTTCATGGCGTTCAGTAAATTGAGTGTGTTGGTGACGTTGTTTTCGTAGTACAGGGCTGGTTTTTGAACCGACTCGCCCACCTGGATGAAGGACGCAAAATGCAGCACAGCATCAAACTGCTGGTGTTTGAAAAGCTGGGTCAGCGAATTTTTGTCGGCCAGGTCGGCATGCACAAAATCACCATGCAGCACCGCATCCCGGTGACCGCTGACCAGGTTGTCGAGTGTTGTAACGTTGCAGCCTGCCAAGGCGAGCTGCTTGACCATGTGAGAGCCAATGTAGCCCGCACCACCTACCACGAGTAACCGTAAATTTGACATCGTCGTTATTTGAATCAAGGGTTCGAAAAAAGTGTTGATTGGCAATTGTCGCTACATTGTGGCATGCGCCAGTTCAACGTCCGAATTTACTCATCATTAACTTAAAGGTCTGCACCATGCACAATGTTTTGTACCCACTCACTTACTTGGGCTTGTGTCCGTTCTTGATTGTACTGGCACGGGCCCTTCAGGCCCAGCACGCATACACGCCAACCTATCTTGCGGTCACGCCTGCTGAAGCCGAGTTTGCAAGCAATAACGTATCGAGTGGCTCATTGGTTACACTTCTGGCCGAAGAGGCAAGTCCATGTGCGGATGTGTTTGAGTCGGATGCGCAGTATTACTCGGTTTACGGCTTCATGAAAGCCAAGTACGGCGGGACAGATGCCGTGTGGCGTCGAAGGGTGAACCTGATTTATCGACAACTTGAATCGTTGGTGCTTGAACGCAAAATCACTTGCATTGTCATGTGGAACGGAAGCGATTGTCTGGGAAAGATCTGTCAACTTGTGGCAGACAGGCACCAACTGAAAACTGTGTATATTGAAAATGGATATTTCCCCAATACTCTGCAAATTGACCCGAAGGGTGTCAATGCCGAGTCCAGTCTTTGCGATGTAACATCCAGCCAATGGAATGTTGACTCACCGCGTGTGATGACAGAAAAAAAAGTTGAGAAAACCACGCCAACAAATATTGTTCACCTTCATTTTTTTCAGCGCCTGATTTTGAAAATCAAGGTTTTGGCAAATTTAAAATTTTATGATCAATACCCGGAGTTGCGTGATCAGCAGGTTCGCAAGGCCGTGAAAATGACATTGCCTCTTTCGACAAGCGACGAAATTATTGCGCAAAAAAAACCGTTTGCACTGGTGGTGCTGCAAGTACACGACGACACACAAATCCTGCTGAATTCAAAACTGTTCAATAGTCCCAAAGATTTTTTGCTTCACTGCTATCAGCGCATTCGCGCTGTATTTGGTCCTGATTACAACATTGTGGTGAAACTTCATCCAGTGGACATGCGGCGAATTTGTTATGCCGATGTGGCCGCGGAAATGCAGGGTGTTCACTGGGTTGGTGCTGAGCCGGTGCAGCCTTTGCTCGAGCGTTGCGACTTTGTCATGGTTGTAAATTCTTCAGTTGGGCTTCAGTCGATTGCTGCGCACAAACCCACGCTAGTATTTGGTGAAAGTTTTTATTCACGCGATGAAATTTGTGGAGTAGTTCGTACAACAGGTCAAACGACTGACTTTCTTCAGCAACTTAAACGTGGCAACTGGCCAGTCGATGCCCCTGCGATTGACCGCTTCATAACCTATCTTCATTCGAATTATTTTGTAAAGGGTTCGTGGAGCTTTGGACCCGATACAGACCTGAGTCCCGCGATACAAAAAATCTTGCGTATCAATTCCTGATCGCGTTTTTCTGCGAACCACGATAAGCAACTTCGAAGGCATTTCAAACACAAATCATTCTGAATTTTTGACCAAATATTCAGAGTGTTTTGAAGAAATTTACATGGATTTCGATCGTTTTGTTTTCCAAATCTCAAAGTCACTCGTTAGCAACAGGGAAATAAAAACTAAAAGAAATTTCTTGTATTGATGTAGCTCCATCAAGCAGGCGCGAGGAAACAATCATCACCGTACTTTTTACCTTTTTAATTTTGTAAAGGGTGCGATTTTTGTTGTTCATTATTTGAGGCTTGTGAAATGAAACTAAACAATCTGAACTACGCGCACATTTCTGCGTTCGTAGTTGTCCCATACCTTCGGTCTTCACTCAAGCGGATATTCGACGTGGTTTTCTCCTTGCTGGTGTTGATGTTTTTTTCACCGGTTTTGTTGATTGCCATGTTGTTGGTGTCTCTTGACGGAGGCCCGGTTTTCTACAGCCAGAGGAGGGTTGGTTTGAAAGGTAAATCATTTGATTGCTGGAAATTCAGGACCATGGTCGTCAATGCCGAAGAGGTGCTTGAACACCTCATTGCGACCGATCCAAAAATTGCACATGAATGGAAGACGACTCAGAAATTGCAGTCAGACCCGAGAGTTACCTGGGTGGGCAAGTGGTTGCGACGCACCAGTGTGGATGAGCTACCCCAGTTCATCAATGTGTTGAATGGCACGATGAGCGTTGTAGGCCCACGACCCTTTGCACGGGAGCAGATTCGTCTGTACACCAATGCGGCGCTCGCAAAATACCTGTCTGTCAAACCAGGCTTGACCGGGTTCTGGCAGGTCTATGCACGACACGACACCACCTTCGCGTGTCGAGCCAGGTACGATGCAATGTATGTTGAACAGGCCTCATTTGTAAGGGACCTTGCCTTGGTGGCAAAAACGCCCATGGCCATGTTGCGAGGCCAGTAGACTGTGCAACACCATCTGATCAGATCGACACCAAAAAGACCGAGCCTCGTCTTGTGCCTGTTTTTTTCTGCGGTCTTGTCCGTGGCTTGCAAAACCCAGGCAGAACAGCCAGAAACTGGAGGTTCTGCGGCTGCTGGTTTTGGTACATTCGAGCGTCCGTTTTCCGCGCAGTCGTATTGGAACTCTCGACCCACTGGCGTCGAGCTTGGGGATTTCCAAATTCCCGATTCAACTTATCGCCCTTTGGTTGGCGAGGGTCCGTACTCAACCACCGCATTTCTGGCTGATGAAAATGATTCACCCCAGCAAGTGTTTGGTATTGCGGGCAAGCCAGGTTTGTGGGAACTGGATGGCGAACAGTTCATTCCGAATGTCACCATTCCGCGTTGGCCAAGCGAAACCATTCCAGCCCGAGGTAGCGACGGGCACGCAGATATTGTGGATCCCATAGACGGTGTGATTCATTCATTTCTGAATCTGAAAAAAGACCAGGAAGGTCGCTGGACAGCCTCCATGTATGCATGGACGCGGCTGGATGGGCGTGGTTGGGGCGACCCATCCCACTACTATCAAGGTGCGCGCGCAGCCGCTGTGCCGCCCATGGCGGGCCTTGTCCGCAGGCACGAGGTCAATGACGGTCAGCCCCTTTACCGCCATGCCCTGGCCATGTCGCTAACTTACAATGGTTTGTCGAGCGAAACGGGTTATGTATTTCCTGCTACATCGGCAGACCGAACGTGGAAAGAAAACACTGGTGGTATTCCTGAAGGTGCGTTGCTCATGCTTCCCGAGGAGTTTGATACGAATTTGATCAACGATCCGGGCTTGCGCAAAATAGCTGAAACACTGAAAGTGTACGGTGCTTACGTGGTTGATCGCAATCACGGCACGCCTTTTTATATCTATGTCGAGAATGGTTCAAAGTTTGAATTCCAAAAGCCCAAATGGGACGCCTCCGTAACAAAAGACCTGAAGCGAATTCAGAAAGCCTTGCGTCAGGTTGTGGCTGTTCAGGGTTGGGTTGACGGGCATGGAAAGGAATTTGATGCAGTTGAAAATTTGAACTTGATTTCCATGCGCGGACCGTGGGTGAAAACCGAAGGATCAGGCGAGGCACGCTACGACACCTGGACGCAATCCATGGTGATCACTGACGATGCATCTGCAGGATCGGAATTCCAGCACCGCAACAACCGAAGTTTCAGTGCTGTGGACTGGGCTCGAATGAAAGCTGGAAAAAGTTATGCATTGCAGTTCAAGGCAAGCGAAGGCATTCAGATGGAGCTGAAGATTTTTGGCACCAAGGGCAAACGGATGCTATTCAATTCACATTGGCTGAACAATGGTGATTCTGTGAAATTCACCTGGCCTGGCGAACACACCCGAACTGTTATCACGGTTCGAAAAACGGCCGGTGATGGAAAGGAAGGCAGAGCAAGGGCTCTTGTCTATCCAGAAGAAGAGTTTGTGGCAAACCCGTTGAGCAAAATGGCTTCAAAGCTGAACTGAAAATAGCCTGTACACAGAAATTCCCTGCTGCTAGTTGCTGACTGCGGGACGGGTGGACATGGCTGTTTTGGCTTTTCTTCTGTGCGTGATCCACTGTTTTCCCAGCCGAACGAAAAATTGTTCGTAGTAGCGCGTTGACAGGTATGCCAAAGCAAACAGAGCGACGAAAAGCAGTGGACGTTTAAGGTACATGGTAATTTTGTCGCCTGATCCCAGCCAGGTCAGAAGCAGGAACGGATGGATGATGTACAAGGCGTATGCATGGTGTGAAAGCCACGTCAATGTCGGGCTGGCCATGATCTGGCTGGTTGTTGCCTGGGTATTGAAGATCAGTGAACCGACGAACAAGGCTGCAATGTAGGGTCGCAAAATGAAAAGTACAGGGCTTGGTGGTGCCAGGCTGGCAACAGCCAGGCCTACCATTGCGTAAAATGGATTGACCGTGGCGAGCAGTTTCTTGCAGTGCCGGGAAGCGGGTGAATCAGAGTGCCAGATCAAACCAAGGCTTAGGCTGATGAGCAATTCATCGAGCCGGAACAACGTGGAGGTATTGAACAAGGCCTGCTCATGAAAGCGATAAATGCTCAACATGCAACCAGTGATCACCAGCAACGTCAGCCCTGCGCGCTTGAACATTAAAACGCACAGCGCAGCCAGCGCATAGAAATGAACTTCTGTGCACAGACTCCAGAGGTGTTCTGTTTCCCTGAAATAGTGATCGGAAAAGTTGTTGACGACCAACAGAAAATGAGCGGCCATTGTTTGAATGTTGATCTCGGGCAGCCGCACTGCAAAGTCGATCAACAGGAACAGCCACAACAATGGAAAAATTCGCATGAAGCGGCTTACTGCGAACTCAAACAGTGATCGTTCTGTAATCAGTTTGTGAGCAATCAGAAAACCAGACAGCGAGAAAAAAATGGCCATGCCAAATTGACCCGCAGCAATGTTCAAATCAAAAACTGTTTTGGGACCAAGCGGCAGCAGGTGGCATGCCATCACGCACACAATGCTGAGGGCGCGCGCACCATCGAGTGAGTTCCATGTGGGGTGGCTTGAGGGCTGATTCATGGCGTGGGTCTTTCCAATGCAGTTCTGATAACCGGGGTTTATTGTTCACGCCTGCGCAAGCAGCGTTTGCACTGAATAACGTATCGAGTCACTCATTGGTTATACTTCCGATCGAAGAATCAAAATGTTCAAATCAGGTAAAGTCAATTTAGTGATAATTAAAGAGGTTGATCATGGCAGCGTTGAAGAAGTTTTTGGCGGTTGGTTTTGCTTTGTTTTTGGTGGCGTGCAGTGACGCGGAAAACACCGCAGGTGTTGCATCAATGCCAGCGGCCCAGCAGTCCGATAACTTTGTTGAGGTGTGGAAAACACCCACTTGTGGCTGTTGCGCTGACTGGGTTACACATCTTGAAGAAAATGGGTTCACCGTGAAGGTGAACAATGTGAACAACACCGATTCATTCCGCGCTGCCTTGGGTATGCCACAAAGTTACGGCAGTTGCCACAGCGCGTGCGTGGGTGGCTATGCAGTGGAAGGACATGTGCCTGCGGCAGACATCAAAAAACTGCTGACTGAAAAGCCGGAGGGTGTGGTGGGCTTGTCGGTGCCTGCGATGCCCATGGGGTCGCCCGGCATGGAACACCCCGATTACCCCGGCAAACGCGCCGAGTACGACGTGTTGCTGGTGAGCAAGCAGGGTGAAGTCAGTTCATTTGCCCATTATGATGCTGTGAATTAAAAAGGTGAACTGAACTGAAAGCGTGTTGGCATGGAGCGATCCAGCCAAACCTCATAGGGCACCAAAACGTTGAAATAAAAAAGAAAGTTGATTAACAAGATGGATGCCACGTTGAAGCAGATTGCGCCGCGGGAATCCGGTTTTGATAGCAAGACAATTATTATGTTGACGAAGAAAACTGCTTGAGTCCACATGATGTTGAAACCCCAATAGTTCTGTGGCTGATCCAGCAGGCGATAACTTATTCCCAGCCATATCAGCAACCCAACCGCATGAACCAACCAGAAAATGATATTTCGATACATTGGTTTCGCCTTCATGGTCTGAAAATCTGCCCTGAAATTCTTTTTCCACCGCCTAACAGACCGTTTTGACCCAAGGTTTTTACTTTTTGTTGGGTGGCCAATGCTTGAGCGGGCGAGCATCCTCTTCCCAAAATCAAGCCCGTATTGCATCCCGAAAGGATAAGTGCCGCGTTCCTGGCCCAGCCAAGTTGTTCTAGTCTGGAAATTTCCCCGAATTGCAACGTTCCGTTTTGTTCGGAATCTGGCAGAAACTCAAGCCCATCGTTGCCTTCGGTTTGTTTGGATGCATGTGTCTTTTCGGGCATTAAATCGATTGCATTTTTTTGTTTCAGTAAGCCAGGAGCTTGAGGCGAGAGCGAAAGCGCGGTCTTGCACTTTGTAATAGATAGAAAAAAACAGTCGTGCAGGAGTTTCCTGTCTGTCGCAGACTGTTCCAAGTTTTGTGATTAGGTACATGTCTGATCTTCGGGTCAATCAATCGATCAGTTTGTCGGTAAGGCCTGCCGCAAATCAATTCAGTTTGTGCCCCGAATATCGCTGGGGCTTTTTCCAAACCAGCGTTTGCAGGCCCGGCTGAAGGCCGAGGCATCGGAAAAGCCCAGGTCGAGCGCAATTGTGGTCAGGGACTCCTGGGTGTGCTTCAGGCGGCGTTGCGCTTCGCTTTGTCGAATATCGTCCACAATCGCGGCCAGGCTGCTGCCTTCCTCGGCCAGTTTGCGTTGCAGGTTTCGTGCACTCATGTTCATGTGCGCGGCCGCCAGTTCAATGCTGGGCGCACCCTTGTCCAGTTGCGTAACCACCCAGGTGCGCAACAATCGGCTTGCGCTGTTGGCGGGCTTAAGCCTTTCAATGGCAGCAAGGCTGGCTTGGTCCAGGTGTTCGGCAATCAGGGGGTTTGCGCCTTTCAGCCGGGTTTGCACGGTGGCAAGGGCAAATACAAGGCGCATGGCCTTGCAGCCAAACAGCAGGGGGGCGTCGAAACTGCGCTCAAAGTAGTCTTTGTGTTGTGGCTCGGGTTCAGGCCGACTCAGTTCAACCCGCAGGGGCATCAGCCCCGGTTCGCCCAAGCCCTTTCCTGCATTGGCCAGCAGGCACAAAAAGCCGTCGGTGGACTGGTGGGCGGGTTGTGCGCCTTCCTTCAGTTTCAGTTCAACCACGAATTCCGAATCGCTGCTCAGCAAATCAATCTCACTGGCGTCGGTCACAAGGTCGGCAAAGCGGCGCATGCGGCCAAAGGCTTGCTCAAGTGTTTCGCTGGCCATCACACTTAAGCCCACGGCATGAAATGTGGCAGGGGTAATGTGCCGTATGGCTTTCAGGCCCAGTGTTTCATCGCCTGTGGCGTGAACGGCTTCTTGCCACAGCAGGGTGGTTTGGTGCACCGGGTAACGGGCCTCAGGTGAACTCAGTAAGGAAAAATCCAGCCCCACCCGGGCAAACAAGGAAGGCGCGTCACAACCTTGCAGTTCCAGCTCGCGGGCAAGGCCACGCATCCAACTGGCCAAGGCTGTTGGGGTGCTCGTGGTCGAATTGGACGCTTTGTTGTTCATGGATTCTTTATTTTGGCGCCGAAGGTCATGACATTGTCGTGTTAAAACAAGCTTTACCGAAGAACCCCAAGCATACTTCAATCACCAAAAGCCAAAGTAGAAAGAGGCAACAGTATGTCAAGTTTGAGTGAAAAGCTGATGAGCCAGCCAGCCAAAGCCGAAGGCGGTTCCCGAATCAAGCAGAACAACATCAATGCACTGGATCAAAAGCGCATTGCCACCATTAAAACCGCAGTGCTCGCTGAAGGCGACCGCATTCGCGCCAAATACCCCATTCTTAAACACCAGGACTTCATCGGCATGGCTATCTTGCTGTTCTCGATCGCTGGTGCGGTGTTGACAGGCTGGGCCTATCTGGAAGGCATGCTGGCATGGTACGTCACCATTCCGGTGATTGCCGTGTTTCTCAGCTTCACACATGAACTGGAACACGACCTGATCCATTACATGTATTTCCGCAAAAACAAGGTCATGCACAACCTGATGATGACACTGGTGTGGTTTTGCCGCCCCAGCACCATCAACCCCTGGTTGCGCCGCCACCTGCACCTGCACCACCACAAGCATTCCGGCACGGAAACCGACCTGGAAGAACGTGCCATTACCAACGGCGAGCGTTTTACCCCCTTGCGCCTGTTGATGATGCTGGACCTGGAGCTGTCAGTGGTGCTGCGTATCATGAAAGTGCCCAAGCACCTGCGCCTGAAAGCCCTGATGCGCGGTGCGATTGGCAATTTCCCCCTGGCCACGGTGTTTTACGCCGGCTGGCATGCTTATGTGGCCTTCTGGGCCGTTGAGGCCGCAGCGTGGGCGGTGGGCTATAGCGTGCCCTGGCCCGCATTTGTAACGCCTGAACTGGTGGCCACGGCCAACACAGTGGCGGTGCTGATCTTTGCCCCCAACCTGCTGCGTTCGTTCTCGATCAACTTCATCAGCTCGAACATGCATTATTTTGGCGACATTGAAGACGGTAACTTCGTACAACAGTGCCAGGTGTTGAACAGCAAGTGGTTCATCATTCCGCACCTGTTTTGCTTCAATTTTGGCTCCACGCACGGCATTCACCACTTTGTAGTGCGCGATCCGTTCTACATTCGCCAAATGACAGCCAGGAAGGGCCACGAGGTAATGCGGGCCAACGGCGTGCGGTTCAATGACCTAGGCACATTCAAGCGGGCCAACCGCTGGGAAGCGAAAGAACAAAGGCGTGAGGAGGCTGGATACCAAGCCGCTTAAGAGCTTGTTGATCCCCAACCGCCCTTTTTGCTAGAGGGGGCGGTGTAGTACAGTGTCACCGACACAAAGAGCGCTTTTCGAAAGGAATGCGCTCTTTTTTTGTCTTTGAAATTCAGGGTGTTGGAGTTCTGCAGCCTTCCATCTTATAATGGGGGGTTTTTCGTTTGTATATGTGAGTGAAGCGGAAATGCCAATTTATGCGTATCGCTGTGAAGCGTGTGGTTTCGAGAAAGATGTATTGCAAAAACTCAGTGACACACCCTTGACCCATTGTCCCGCCTGCGGGCAGGCCAGTTTTGCCAAACAGGTGACAGCCGCTGGTTTTCAGTTGAAAGGTTCGGGCTGGTATGTCACGGATTTCCGTGGCGGCAACAGTGGCAGTAGCGGCACGGCTGCGGCCAGCGGCAATTCAGGTACCGAGCCAACACCGGCAACGGCGGCTCCGGCTCCCGCAGCGCCGGCCCCCAGTACCGATGCCACTTAAAGGATCATTGTTGAACGCCACACTTGTCAAAAAATACCTGCTTACGGGTCTGTTGATCTGGGTGCCCTTGGCCATTACGCTTTGGGTGCTGGTTTTGGTCGTTGGTTTGATGGACCAAACACTCATGTTGCTGCCCGATTCCCTGCATCCACGGGTTTTGTTGGGCATTCACATTCCGGGCCTGGGTATTATTCTTACTTTGGCTGTGTTGTTTGGAACGGGCGTGTTGGCGGCGAATTACTTTGGTGCCTCGCTTTTCAAGGCAGGCGACTGGGTATTGTCCAGAATCCCGTTGTTCAAGATTGTGTACAACAGTGTGAAGCAGGTGTCGGACACATTGCTAAGTTCTTCCGGTAAAGCGTTTACACGTTCTGTTTTGGTGCCGTATCCGCACCCCGGCGTGTGGGCCTTGGGTTTTGTGACAGGAACACCACCTCTGGTGTTGCTGGACAATCTGCAAGATGAGGGTGTATTGGTGTCGGTTTACGTACCCACATCACCAAGCCCCGCGTCAGGTTACGTGATCATGGTGCCCGAAAAATTACTGCGTCCGTCCGGTTTGTCTGTGGACGAGGCGCTGAAGTACATTGTGTCTTTGGGGGTGGTTGCACCCTCTGAAGACGTGTCGACTCAACTTAATTAAACAAGACCAAATTCATGAAAATGCGTACTGATTATTGCGGCAATGTGTCACAGGCTTATTTGGGCCAAACCATTGCCCTGTGCGGCTGGGTACAGCGTCGCCGCGACCACGGCGGGGTTATCTTTATTGATCTGCGCGACCGTGAAGGTTTGGTGCAGGTGGTGTGCGATCCCGATCTGGCCGATGTGTTTGCCACCGCTGAAACCCTGCGCAACGAATTCTGTGTGCGCGTGGAAGGCTTGGTGCGCGCGCGCCCTGCGGGCACAGAAAACAGCAACCTGAAAAGTGGTGCAGTGGAAGTGTTGTGCAAGGGGCTGGAAATACTCAATGCGTCTGTTACGCCCCCGTTCCAGCTGGACGATGAGAATTTGTCTGAAACCACGCGCCTGACCCACCGTGTGCTCGATTTGCGCCGCCCGCAAATGCAGAAAAACCTGATGTTGCGCTACAAAGTGGCCATGGCCATTCGCACGCACCTGGACGCGCAAGGTTTTGTCGACATTGAAACCCCCATGTTGACCAAAAGCACACCCGAAGGTGCGCGCGATTACCTGGTGCCATCACGTGTGCATTCCGGCGAGTTTTTCGCCCTGCCGCAATCGCCCCAGTTGTTCAAGCAAATGCTGATGGTGGCGGGTTACGACCGTTACTACCAAATCACCAAATGCTTCCGTGACGAAGACCTGCGTGCTGATCGTCAACCTGAGTTCACCCAGGTCGACATTGAAACCTCGTTCCTGGGCGAGCAGGAAATTCGTGACCTGTTCGAAGACATGATCCGCAAGGTGTTCAAGCAGACCATGGATGCGGAATTGCAGAACCCGTTCCCCGTGATGCCTTACAGCGAGGCCATGGCCCGTTTTGGTTCAGACAAGCCCGATCTGCGTGTGAAAATGGAATTCACCGAATTGACCGACATCATGAAAGATGTTGATTTCAAGGTGTTCTCTGGTCCGGCCAACATGGACAATGGCCGCGTGGTGGCTTTGCGTGTACCGGGTGGCGCTGAAATTCCACGTTCGGAAATTGACAACTACACCAAGTTTGTTGGCATTTATGGCGCGAAAGGTTTGGCCTGGATCAAGGTCAATGAACTGGCCAAGGGCCGCGAGGGCCTGCAGTCACCGATCGTGAAAAACATTCACGACGCAGCGCTGACCGAGTTGCTCAAGCGCAGCGGTGCTGCCGATGGCGACATTCTGTTCTTCGGTGCCGACAAAGCCAAGGTTGTCAACGACGCAATCGGTGCTTTGCGCCTGAAGATTGGTCACAGCGAATTTGGCCAGAAGGCCGGTTTGGTACAAGGTCAGTGGGAACCCCTGTGGGTGATCGACTTCCCGATGTTTGAACTGGACGAGGAAGCCGGCCGCTGGGTGGCCTGCCACCACCCCTTCACCAGCCCGAAAGACGGCCACGAAGACTACCTGACCACGGACCCCGGCAAGTGCATCGCCAAAGCCTATGACATGGTGTTGAACGGTTGGGAACTGGGCGGTGGTTCGGTGCGCATTCACAAGGAAAAGGTTCAAAGCAAAGTGTTCCGCGCCTTGAACATTTCGGAAGAAGAAGCCGCGGCCAAGTTTGGTTTTCTGCTGGACGCGCTGCAATATGGTGCGCCACCTCACGGTGGTTTGGCCTTTGGCCTGGATCGTATTGTGACCATGATGAGCGGTGCCGAAAGTATTCGCGATGTAATCGCCTTCCCGAAAACCCAGCGCGCGCAGTGCTTGCTGACCCAGGCGCCAAGCCCCGTGGACGAAAAGCAGTTGCGTGAACTGCATATTCGTGTGCGTCAGGCCGAGCCCAAAAACGTGGCTTAATAAGCGTTTTGAGCGGCAACAAAATCCCCGTGTCGGTGCT
Source organism: Limnobacter sp. (assembly GCF_036846585.1). Lineage (GTDB taxonomy): Bacteria > Pseudomonadota > Gammaproteobacteria > Burkholderiales > Burkholderiaceae_B > Limnobacter. The sequence continues at coordinate 83,031 of NZ_DAIUBR010000008.1, forward strand.
GGTCGTGATGGTCAGCCCGAGCGGGGATTTTTTATTGATCGAGCGGGCCGACAAAGCCGGCTATTGGCAATCTGTAACGGGCAGTCTTGATTTCCCGGAAGAATCGCCCCTGCAGGCGGCAGTGCGGGAACTGCAAGAAGAAACCGGTTTCAAGGCCTCGCCCGTTGATTGCCCCACAGTAATTGATGCAGCACCCGGCGAATTGTTGCAACCCGGCCTGTTGCGCCCTTGGCCACACAGTTTGCAGTATGAAATTTTTGAGCATTGGCGCCACCGCTATCCGAAAGGCGTGACCCACAACACCGAACACTGGTTCATGGTGTGTGTGCCGACTGATTTCAAACCCCGGCTTGCAGCCAATGAACATGTGGCTTATGCCTGGCTGGGTGCACAGCAGGCTGCTGCAAGGTGTTTTTCACCCAACAATGCGCAGGCCATACTGGCGTTGGCAAACATGCTTGCCTGAAAAATACAAAGGGGCCACTTGGGCCCCTTTTTTCATATACGGTGTGTAGTTGCTGCCAGAAACGGTTTTAAACTGCGTAGGTGGTTTTGAATATATACAACGCCAGTTTAGGGGTAACCCTGATTCGGCTTCAATACCCTGTCCTTGTGACAGGTTTTGAATTGACTTGGTAATTTACCGGTAAATTTTCTATGTATTGCATGTAATGCGACTGCGAATCGCAACCTACAACATTCACAAGGGGGTCATGGGCCTGCGCAAACCGGCGTTGACCATCCATGCCTTGCGCGATCAAATTCATGCCTTGAATGCTGATTTGGTGTTCCTGCAGGAAGTGCAGGGCCGCCACGACAAACACGCCAGCAAATTCGAACACTGGCCCGAGGGTGGGCAGCATGAGTTTCTGGCCCAAACCCCTTCTGCGCTTGACAACCTGTTGGGCCACGCCAGTCAACAATACTTTACCGCTTACGGCATGAATGCCGTGTATTCGCACGGGCACCACGGCAATGCTTTGTTGTCGCGTTACGAAATTGAATGGATGCTGAATCAGGATGTGTCTGATCACCGGCTGGAACAGCGCGGTCTGTTGCACTGTTGTTTGAAAACGCCGGCCGGCCCCGTGCATGCCATGGTGGCGCATTTCGGTTTGCTGTATCGCAGCCGCATTCGCCAAACTTCGAAGTTGATTGAACATGTGGCCAGCCACGTGCCCCCTGGTACGCCTTTGGTGGTGGCGGGCGATTTCAATGACTGGCAACGCAGGTTGGGCCCGATTTTGCGGCAAGGTTTGAATGCGGTCGAAGTGATGCCGCTGGACAAAAGCAATCGCCTTGCGCGCGTGGGAAGCTTTCCCAGCCGTTTCCCGTTTCTGGGTCTTGACCGGGTGTTCACCCGTGGCTTCAAGGTGCATGAAGCATCGGTGTTGCACGGCGGCGCGTGGGCCAAGTTGTCTGATCATGCGCCTTTTGTGGTGGACCTGGAGTACGCATGGCCTTGAGCATGCTGCCCCCCGCGGCACCTGAACGCGATGGCAATTCAGCCCAGTTGCTGGTGGGCGGTGTGGACCTGTTTCCCCTGGCCTTGCAAGCCATTGAACAGGCCAAACAGGAAGTGCGCATTGAAACGTACATTTTCGCCGATGATTCGGTTGGCGAGGCTTTTTGTGAAGCCATGTGCAATGCGGTGGCACGTGGTGTCACAGTGCGTTTGGTGCTGGACGGTTTTGGCGGCACCGAGGGGATTCAAATCTGGGTGCCCCGCCTGAAACAACACGGTGTAAAAGTGCGGGTGTTTCGCCCGGAGGGCTTTGTGTTCAAACCCAGCCCAAAGCGACTGAGGCGCATGCACCGCAAGATGATTGCAGTCGACGGGAAAACAGCTTTTGTGGGTGGCATCAATCTGATTGATGACATGAATCACGAAAATGAACGCGAAGAATTGATGCGGGCCAACGCGCGGGTGGAAAAACCCGTGCACTTTTCATTTGGTAAATCGGGTGCCTTGAGCGCACGGGATTTGCAAGTGAACATTGACCTTCTGGATCAGGATCTTGGTCCGCGATATGATTTCTCGGTGGCATTGCAAGGCCCCGTGGTGCACGACATTTGGCACAGCATGGAATGGTTGTGGTTACAAATTGGTCCAGGTGGCAAGGTAACTGACACCTTCAATTCCGACTGGTGGAAAAAGCGCATTGCACAATACCGCGACACGCTTGCACAGCACCGCGCACAGGCTATGCCGCCGGTTGCAGGCAAGGTGAAAGTACAGCTTGCTGTGCGCGACAATTTTCGCTTGCCCCGGCGCATTGAACGCGCGTATTTGCAGGCCTTTGGGCGTGCACAAAGCACGGTGATTCTGGCCAATGCCTATTTTCTGCCTGGCCGTAAAATGCGCAATGCCATTGTTGCTGCACGCAAGCGCGGCGTGGTAGTGAAGCTGCTGTTGCAGGGGCGGGTTGAATACCGTTTTCAGCATTATGCAACGCAGTACCTGTATTCAAGCTTGCTTGAAGTGGGTGTGGAAGTGTATGAATACTTGCCCGGTTTTTTGCATGCCAAAGTTGCGGTCATTGATTCAAATTGGGCCACCGTCGGTTCGTCGAACCTGGACCCCTTGAGCAGCCTGTTTGCGCGCGAGGCCAATGTGATTGTTCGCAACCGGGAATTCGCGTGCCAGTTGAAAAAAGAATTGAAGCAGGCCATTGAACAGGGCGGGCGCCAGGTGCTGCCACATGATCATGCCCGACGGCCTTTCAAGGCGCGGGCGCTGAGTTGGGTGTGCTATAAATTGATGTTGCTGGCGGTTTTTTTGGGTGCTTTTGGCAGCCGGTATTAAGCGTTGTTTTTTGAAGGTTGTGCAGCATGGATTTGGTGGTCAGTCGCCCCGAAGGCTTGTATTGTCCACCGGGCGATTTTTACATCGACCCGTGGCGCAAGGTAGACCGCGCAATCATTACCCATGCACACGCTGACCATGCCCGTGCTGGGCACAATCATTACCTGTGTGCTGCGCCGGGTGAGGGCGTTTTGCGCACGCGCTTGGGCAACATTGCCTTGGACACACTGCCCTACGGCGCAAGCACTATTCACAACGGCGTAAAAATTTCACTGCACCCGGCAGGCCATGTGTTGGGCTCGTGCCAAATTCGCCTTCAATACCACGGCGAAGTGTGGGTGGCCAGTGGCGATTACAAGGTGGTGCCGGACCTGACCTGTGAAGCATTTGAGCCCGTGAAGTGCCACACCTTCATTACCGAATCCACGTTTGGTTTGCCCATTTACCGCTGGCGCAGCGACGCTGAAATTTACGCAGAAATGAACGCCTGGTGGGCGGCCAACGCAGCACAGGGCAAGGCCAGTGTGTTGTACGGCTATTCATTTGGCAAGGCGCAGCGAATACTGGCCGGGGTTGATTCAAGTATTGGCCCCATTGTGTGCCACAGCGCGTGCGAGGGTTTGAACAAAGCCTATCGCGATGCGGGTGTGAAGCTGCCCGATACCTTCATCGTGAGCGAGGTGCTCGACAAATCTGTTTACAAGACCTGCCTTGCCATTGCACCACCCGCTGCCCAAGGTGCAGCGTGGATGAAGCGATTTGGCAGTGCGTATTCCGATGCGTTTGCGTCGGGCTGGATGCAGTTGCGTGGCGGGCGCAGGCGAAGCAATGTGGATCGGGGTTTTGTGATGTCGGACCACGCCGACTGGCCCGGCCTGATGTGTGCCATTGGGGCCACAGGTGCAGAGCACGTGATTGTGACCCACGGTTATGTGCAGGTGATGGTGCGCTGGTTGCAGGAACAGGGATTGAATGCACGCGCCTTTGTGACCGAATACGGTGGTGAGGGCGAAGGAGACCAGCCGCTTGCCGAACAGGAGCCCGCGGCATGAAACAGTTTGCGGAATTGTTTGCCGAGCTGGATGGCTCGACTTCAACCTTGCACAAAGTGCAGGCCTTGCGTGCGTACTTCGAGAAGGCATCTTCAGGTGACGCTGCGTGGGTCGTGTATTTTTTGTCGGGCGGCAAGCCCAAACGCACCGTGCCCACACGCACCCTGCGTGAAGTGGCCTTGCAGGTCAGTGGTTTGCCCGGCTGGCTGTTCGAGGAAAGCTACCAGGCTGTGGGTGATTTGGCCGAAACCATTGCCCATGTGTTGCCAATTGCAACGAGTCTGACCGACTACACACATGGCCTGGCCTGGTGGATGCAGCATCGCATTTTGCCCCTGCGCAACATGCCCGATGACGACCGAATTGCCGCCGTGCAAGCCTGCTGGAATGAATTGGCTGCGACGGAGCGTTTCTTGTTCGTAAAACTGGTGGGCGGTGGTTTTCGGGTGGGTGTGTCCAGGTTGTTGGTAACCCGGGCACTGGCCGAATTGGCTGGGTTGGACGCCAAGCTGGTGGCCACACGCATGATGGGGTTTGCCGATGGCAGTAACCAGCCCACGGCCGAACAGTTCATGGCCTTGCTGGCACCACCCGGTGACAGCAGCACGGGCCATGATTCAAGCCGCTTGGGCCAACCCGTGCCATTTTTTCTGGCACACCCACTACAGGAAGAAGTTGAAAGTCTGGGTGCTGTTGCGGACTGGTTGGTGGAATGGAAATACGATGGCATTCGCGCCCAGGTGGTGAAAGAAGGCGGGCAGGTGTGGGTGTGGTCGCGCGGCGAAGAACTGGTCAGCGAGCAGTTTCCCGAGTTGCAGGCCGCGTTTGCCCACTGGCCCGAGGGCTGCATTCTCGATGGTGAGATTTTGGTGTGGCAAGGCGATTTGCCCGCCGGGTTCAATGCCTTGCAAGGGCGCTTGAATCGCAAAGTGGTCAGCAAAAAATTGATGGCAGATGCACCGGTTGTGTTTCTGGCCTATGACCTGCTCCGTATCCATGGCAACAACATCGTGAACCGTCCCCAGCGGGAACGCAGGGTTGCACTGGAGGAATTTTTTGCAAGGCATGGCGAAGAAAGTACCGTGAATTTCATGCCGCGTTTGTTGTTGTCGCAAGTGGTGCAGGCCGCCACCTGGAATGAACTGAAATTGTTGCGCGAAGAAAGCCGCGCAAGGGGTGTGGAAGGCTTTATGCTGAAGCATCACAATTCGCGATATGGCGTGGGGCGCACCAAGGCCGATGGCCTGTGGTGGAAATGGAAAATTGACCCCATGACCGTGGACTGTGTGTTGGTGTACGCCCAGCGCGGACATGGCCGCCGTGCCAGCCTGTACACCGATTACACCTTTGCCGTATGGGAAACGCCACCGGCCACCGCGGCGCAAGCGCAAGAAGTGGCGCAGGCTATTGCGAACGGTGAAAAAGTGGAAAACACCGTGGCCCGTGGTTTGCCGCGTCTGGTGCCATTCGCCAAAGCGTATTCCGGCCTGACCGATGAAGAATTCAAGGAAGTGGATCGCGTGATTCGAAAGCACACAGTGGACAAGTTTGGTCCCGTTCGCACTGTGGTGCCGGTGCTGGTTTTCGAACTCGGATTTGAAGCAATTTCCCGCTCCACTCGCCACAAAAGTGGCGTGGCAGTTCGTTTTCCACGTATGCTTCGCATTCGCCATGACAAACCCTTGCATGAAGCCGATCACCTTGCGGTGCTCGAGGCTTTGTTGCCCCCGGAGAATGTAGTTTGAATCCCGAAAACAGTCGCCTTCTGGGTATTGATTTTTCCAGCAGCCCCAGCAAGAAAAAACCGATTGCTGTGGCTGTGGGCCAGTGGCAGGGTGCGGTGTTGGCGGTCGATGAATTGATGTCGCTAACCACGCTGGGTGAGTTCGAAACCTTGTTGAAAGAGGGTCCGCAGGCATTTGGAAAATTCGAGCGTGCAGCCGGGCCTTTGGAGCAATTGGGGTTCGTTGCCGCCATTGACATGCCCTTTGGTTTGTCGCGCAAATTGGTGGAAGGCTTGAAGTGGCCAGGCGCCGGACGCACCGACTTCAAGGCTTGGGAAAATTTGATCAATTACTACAGCGCCTTGAGCCGTGAGCAAATTCGCGCCACCTTCAAAGCGTGGTGCGATGCACGCCCCACTGGCCACAAGTTTGCACACCGCGAATGCGATGGCCCTGCCGGTTCCTCGCCTTCCATGAAATGGGTCAACCCGCCTGTGGCCTACATGCTGCATGCGGGTGCCCGCTTGCTGATGAAAACGGGTGTGCACATACCTGGCATGCAGCGTGGTGACAAAACCCGCGTGGCCCTGGAGGCTTACCCAGGCTACTTGGCCCGCAAGGTGTTGAACCGGGCAAGCTACAAAAGCGACGATTCCAAGAAAGACACAGCCGATCGTCGCATGGCACGTTCAGAATTGTTGTGTGCTTTGGAAGAGGGCATGTTGTTCGGCATCAAGGTGCAGGTGCGTCCGTACCTGCGCGCGCGTTTGCTTGATGATGTAAAGGCCGACCACCTGGATGCGGTGTTGTGTTGCCTTGTGGCTGCCTGGGCGGCCAAGCGGGCGGATTCCAATTTTGGCTTGCCCAAATTGATCGACCCGGTGGAAGGGTGGATTGCGGGGGTGCCACCATTGGCGTAAGTAGAAGGGTTATACGCTTGGCAATTCAATGGCGATGACCAGGCCGCGCGGCACGCCATTTCGTGCAGTCAAGGATCCGTTTGCACGCTGAATTGATTTTTTGGCAATGGCCAAACCCAGGCCGTGGCCAGCGTGTTCGCCGTGCTTGAAAAACGGCGTGAACAGTTTGGGCAACAGCGCGGGTGGAACCCCCGGCCCTTGATCGTCGATTTGTATGCGCAGTGCTCTCCCCTGAAGGGAGCAATCAATTTTCACTGCCGTGTTTTCCGGTGTGTGTTTGATCGCATTTCGAATGATGTTGTCGAATGCACCTTGCAGGCTTTCAGCGTGGCATCGCAAATTCCACTGTTTCACATCGCCAGTGAATTCAACGTACCTGTTCTGTTGGGCCGCTTCAAACTGGGCGTCTTCCACCACAGCCAACAGCAATTCAATCACATTGTGTTCCCGAAGAACTTCCGCATTCTGGTTAGTATCCAGTCGCGACAAATTCAGTAGCTGGCCGATCAGGTTGTCAAGCCGCTCCGCTTCGGTTTCAATGCGACTTAAGCTGGCGTCCAGGTGTGCCGGGTTCTGGCGTGCCAGGCCCACAGCCAGGTTCAGGCGTGCCAAAGGGGATCGTAGTTCATGCGACACATCGTGCAGCAGGGCTTTTTGTTGTTCAATGCGGGTTTCAATTTCTTCTGCCATGTGGTCAAAGCCGCTGAGCAATTCGCCAATTTCATCGCTGCGTTTTTTGCGGGTTTGCTTGGTGCCGGAAATGCGAACACCCAAGCGGCCTTTGCCCGCTTCACGAAACGCATTCTTCAACGTATTCAGGGGTCGGCTGAAGGTGTAGGCCAGTACGCCCGCGAACAACAGGCTTGCCAGCAGCGCGGCAAAAAGGCCCGGACCTGACAGGGGGGGCAAAGGGGGTTCCAGTGCTTCGCGATGCCTGTGTTTTTCATCCGGTTTCGGGGGGGCGCTTGACGCGCCAATTTCCCCATTGGGCGGGCGGCGGTTGCGCGGAATGAACAGAATCCATTGCGAGTTGTTTGGTGCCGTTACCATCAAGATACCCTGCTCGGGCTGCTCCAACCCGCCAAACAGGGCGGCGATGCGTTGTTGAATGTTCTCCGGTATTTCACGGTTTAAAATTTCGTCGCCTTCCTTGGACACGGCAAACACCGGGATGGCGTGGCCAGTGCGTTTCCGGTTGCGGTCCAGCAGGTCGCGCAAGGCATCGGGCCCCTTGCCTTCCAGCACTTCCTGAATGGTTTCCAGCATGAACTGCGCGCGCGGGCCTTCGGCGATGTCGCTGCTCGCAGGTTTTTCACGCATCAAATACAAGGCGGTGCCCGTGGCCACGGCGGCTGCAATCAGGCACAACCAAAAGCCGAAGAAAAATTTCCAGAACAGTTTGCCCATGGCTTGAATTCCAGGTTAGTCCAGGCTGAGCTGATAACCCTGCCCACGAATGGTGTGCAGGGTCAGTGGCAGTTGGGCATCGTTCAAATTCAGTTTGTTGCGCAGGCTGCTCAAGTGCACATCAATGCTGCGGTCGAAACGCTCCAGCGGTCGGCCCAATCCCTGTTCGCTCAACGCCGCTTTGCTGACCACTTGCCCGGCATGGGTGGTCAGTACCTCCAGCAAATTGAATTCTGCGCTGGTCAACTCAATTTCCTGTCCGTTGAGCAGCACCTTGCGTTTGGCTGGCTGTACTTCCAGGGGGCCAAGTTGAAGTGCTTGTTTTGGCGCATTGTTTGAATCGCTGGCCCGGCGCAAAATGGCACGAACACGGGCCACGATTTCACGTGGCAGGCATGGTTTGGGCACGTAGTCGTCGGCGCCCAGTTCAAGCCCCACGATGCGGTCAATGTTGTCGCCACGGGCGGTCAGCATCAACACTGGTGTGTTGTACCTCAGGCGAATCTGCTTCAGGGTTTCAAGGCCGCTTTGCTGCGGCATCATCACGTCCAGTATCACCAGCTGAAATTTTCCGTCGGCCAGTTTTTTCAAGCCTTCAATCGGGTTGGCGCAATGCTCGGCTTCAAAACCTTCGCCGCGCAGGTATTCGCACAGCATGTCGCCCAGTTCAATGTCGTCGTCGATGTGCAGGATTTTTGTCATGGCTCAATATTACTAGGCGACCTTGGTTTTCGTGCATTTGTTTGTAACCGCTTTACCCTTCTTTACACGGCCCGCATACATGTTTACAGGGCAGTTTTGCACAATGCAGTTGTGATTACACAAGGAGAAGGAATATGAATGTATCAAAACTGACCATCCAGAAAATGATTACTGTTACCGCCATGGCGATGGCGATCCCGATGAGTGCATATGCAGGTCATCATGAGGCGGGCGACAAGAAACAGCACTCGGAAATGCGTCACCAACACAAGCATGGTGGCATGGGCATGTTGAAGCAACTTGATTTGACTGAGGCGCAGCAGGCGCAGGTTAACCAGATCATGCAAAAGCAAAGGACCGAGATGAAATCTGCCATGAGCGATCGCCGCGCACACCGTGAAGAAATGAAGTCGCTGGTGGAAAATGACACTTTCGACGCAGCCAGAGCCGAGCGATTGATTGCACAGCAACAGGACAAAGAGCGCGCTATGAAATTGGGCATGTTGCGTGCCCAGCATGAAGTTTACAAAGTGCTGACGCCCGAGCAACGCGAGAAGGCCAAAGTAATTCGGGCGCAGTGGAAGGAAAAAATGAAAGACCGTCATCACGAGAAATCCGGCAACACGACCAATGCCTTGTAATACCGGTTATTTGTAAGTACTTTCCCGGCCACCTTTTGAAGTATCCCAGCAGCAGCGCTTTTGCCCCTATACTGTTTCAAAAAAAGGAGACAGTTAATGGGGCATTCTTTTGTTCGCGCGTTTCTGGTTTGCACTTTGACAGCAGCCAGCACTTCAGTTTTTGCAGCACCTCCCGGTTTGTTGATGACCTACAGCTTTGACAGCTTGTCGGGCAAGTTTGGCCAGGCTCAGGAAACCAGGGCAAAGTCGTTCACCCTGGGTGCCACGCTGGTTGGTGAAGATTACCGGGCCTCGGTGTTTGTGCCCTACATTTCACTGGAAGGCCCTGGCACCTTGGTGGCGGGTACCGTGACAGGTGGTTCTGGTGATACGCGTCGAAGTCAGCAAGGGCTTGGCGATATTGTGGCCACCTACACGCAAGACATCGTGGGCGGCATCCAATCCAAAGGGTTTGCCATGTCAGCAACCGGTTTGGTCAAAATTGCCAGTGGCAATGAGGACAAAGGCCTGGGTACCGGCAAAACAGATTATGGCTTGCAGGCGGATCTGGCCTATCGTTTCAACAATGGCTTCGGGCTGACTGCCATTGTGGGTCGCCAATACTATGGCGACACGCCTGAACTGCCCTTGCTCAACGGCAATTACACAACCCTGGGTGTGAATTTTCCCTTGGGCGAAGCCTTGTTCATCAACCTGAACACATCGCAGCGCGATGAATTGCTGGCAGGTACTGGAAAGCGCAAGGAACGCGCCATTTCCGCTGTGTACGCACTGGATCAAACATCGGCCCTGCAGTTTGGTTACACCAAAGGCCGAAGCACAGCCAGCCCGGACGATGTGTTTTCATTGAGCTATGTGTCACAAGTTGAGTAAACGGTCTTGAATTCATGGCAAAGCCCTGGGTGGCATCGTGTGTGTCACCTCGGGCTCACCCCAGTGGCACTGCATGGTGCGCCGCGGTAAAATGTGCGTCTTGATTTCAAAAGGCCAACACCGTGTCCAAAGACCTTTCTCACCTGCTTGATGCCAATCGCACCTGGGCCAGTGCCCAGGTCGACAAAGACCCCGATTTTTTCAAACGACTGGAAAACCAGCAATCACCGGAATACTTCTGGATTGGTTGCTCCGACAGCCGTGTACCCGCCAACACCATCGTGAACCTGCAGCCCGGCGAGGTGTTCGTACACCGCAATGTGGCCAATCAGGTGTTTCATGGTGACTTGAACGGCCAGTCGGCCACCCAGTTTGCGGTGGAAATCCTGAAGGTAAAACACATCATTGTGTGCGGCCATTATGGTTGTTCAGGGGTTCGAATGGCCATGCGTGGCGACCGCGTGGGTTTGGCCGACGCGTGGGTACGCCCCATTCACCAGCTTGCACGCCGGCACAGTCTGCTTACGTCAGACGCTGACAAAGAGCAGAAATGCCTGGACCAGCTGTGCGAACTCAATGTGATCGAGCAGGTCAAGCACCTGTGTGAAAGCACCCTGATTGAGGACGCTTGGGAGCGCGGGCAAAGCCTGACCGTGCACGGCTGGTTGTACAGCCTGAAAGATGGCCTGGTGCGCAACCTGCAAATCTCGATTTCAAACCGGCATGAAATTGACCAGATTTACACCAGTGCAGTTGCCGCGCTGAAAAAGCGTTACAGCTGATCAATTCTTGGTCTAGAATGGGGCAATAATTCAAGCGTTTGTTTGAATTGTGGATCCATTTCAAATTCTAGGAGACGATTTACATGGCTTTCTCTACCCAATCCAAACTGGGCGATTTGCTGGACAACGAGCAGACAGCAGCGATTCTCGAAAAACACATGCCTGGCATTTCCACACACCCACAAATCGGCATGGGCAAAGGTTTCCCATTGGCCGTGGTGGCCAATTTCTCGGGTGGCTTGATCACCCAGGAAATGCTGGAAGCCGTGGACGCTGAATTGTCAGCCCTGGGCTGATTGCACTATTGATTCGAATCGACTGTTCAAGTTGGTTGGTCAACGGCGAATGGGCCAGTTCCATTCGCCGTTCTGTTTTTATTGAAGAGCAGGGCATTGATGAATCCGAGGAGTGGGACAAGCACGACCCGAATTCAACCCATGTGGTGGCCTGGTTTGGCGATCAAGCCGTGGGCACAGCAAGGTTGTTGCCCGAAGGAAAAATAGGCCGAATGGCTGTGCTCCCCGAATTCAGAAGCCGGGGAGTTGGAAGTGCCATGCTGCTGGCATTGCTGGCGGTGGCGCGAGAACAAAAAATGTCCGTGGTGCGCCTTAGTGCGCAACAACAGGCGATTGAATTTTACAGTCGACATGGTTTCGTGCCGCAGGGCGATGCCCACAGCGAAGTGGGAATACCCCACCAGTGGATGGCACTGAACCTGACAACATAAGAAAGGACTGGGTTGTGGCAAGAGTACAGAAAGAACAAAAGCATGACGATGGGCGGCGTGGCGACATTGTTCGCGCGGCTGCAAAATTATTTCGCGACAAGGGTTACGACGGGGCCAGCATGCGCGCCATTGCCAATGCTGTGGGCATGCAGTGTGGCAGCCCGTTTTACCATTTCGCCAGCAAGCAGGACATTCTGGTGGCTGTGGTGGAAGAAGGCTTGCGCCAGGGCCTGGAGAAAACCCGCGCAGTGGTGAAACCCAACCTGGCCGCCGATGCGCAATTCCGTGCCTTGGTGAAGGTGCACCTCAGCATTATTCTGGAAGACGGCAATGATTTCATTCCAGTGATGCTGTACAACTGGCGCTGCCTGGACGATGTACACCAGCGCAGGTTGATTGCAACCAAAGACGAATACGATGCCATTTGGCAAGAAGCCGTCAATGGTTTGCACCACGCAGGTTTTCTGGGTGGTGACACCAAGTTCGCGCGTTTGATGGTGCTGGGTGCCATGAACTTCATGGTGACTTGGTACAAGCCACGCCGAGGTGAGAATCTGGATGTGCTGGCCGACAAGGTGCTGGCGTTTTTTCTGTCGCAGCAGGCTTGAACAAAAAAAACCCTCGCGCAAAGCGAGGGCTTTTCTGCGGTGTGCTGTCAATTAACGCAGCAAACCTGTCAGCGAAGCCGGGCGGGCAGCAATCACGCTTTGCACCAGTGTCGATGTCATTGCAGTGATGGCGCTCAACTGGCCGGCATTCATCATGCTGGCGGTGGCGCTCATGCTGCCTGCGGCATTGGCTGTTGCCAGGCCCGCCACATTCATCGAACCGCTCTGGGCGGCATCTGCGCTCATGTTGGCACCAGAAGTTTTGTTGGCCACGTTTTGTGCTGTGTCCAATGCACCTTTGCTGACACCTTCAACCACAGTGCCTGCAGTTTGGTAGGCGGCATCGGCCTGGTTCGTCATTTGTGCGCTTTGACTGTCACCCATTTCAACCGTCGCACTGACGCTGGCATTTGCACTTGCTGTGGCTTTGCCCATGCCGTCCTGGCCAGCTTCTGCAGACTCACCCGCCGTGTTGTCGGCCGCTGCGGTTTGCTCGCCTGATTCAGGCGCATCCATTGCAGGCGCATCGGCCATCTCGCCGCTGCCAGCTTCGGGGGTGGGGGCAGGTTCTGCCACTGGGGTTGGTTCAGGTGCAGGCTGCGCTGCGGGTGGCTGCTGGCTGGGTGCCCGGAACAGGCTTACCTGAACTTCAGCTTGCGCCTGGCCTTCTGCGGATGCTTGTTGACCAGAATGGGCTGCAGCAAACAAGGCACCCCAGCCGTTCAAAGTGGCGATGTCGGAAGCCTGGGCGGTCAAGGGCATTGCGAATGAGGAAGCAATGGCAGCAACGATAGCGATTTGTTTGACTTGCATGGTGTTTCTCCTGAATGTTGGATGTAGTAGGCGTACTTTGAATCGCCCCACACCTTCCCTAACGGAGACACCTTGTAGGAAAAAGATAACTAGCTAGGGGGTACGCCCATCGTGGTGTACCCCTTCAAACAGGTGAAGATTATTCGTTTATTTTCATGCTCAACAGCACCTGAGCCATCCCTTTGCCAAGGGGGTCATTGCGCATGGAGGTCATCCCGCCTCCGTCCAGTGCTTCTTGTATAACGATGTTGAATGCGTGAACTTGAGGTAACTCGAAAGTGTGAACCCCTCCTTTCACCAAGTGGGAAAGATGGGCGCGTACTTTTTCCGGTTGCAGCAATTGCCGCAAAACCGGCCAGTACTCTGGTTTTCTGGCCACAATGCCTACATTGCTTGTGTCGCCTTTGTCGCCACTGCGACCGTGTGCAATGTCTATCAATCGCTTGCCTTTCAGTTCTGCGGGAATGACCACCGGTGAATGGACGGGTGCGGCATTGGCTGGTTCTGGGGTACCTGTCTTGGGGTGTTCTGGTTCTTTGTACGCCAGTTGTTCAGCACCTAACTGAACTTTGGCCGTTTGCAACTGTTTGGGCACGAAGCAGCTGAACAGTTTGACCAAGGGCGTTACGTTGGGGCGCCCCATGCCAAAGTTGCCACTGGTGCCCGGTGCGTAGCTGGTGCCCGCAGGTGCTATTTCACGGGAAAATATGGACGCTGCTTTTTTGTCCGCATGGGTAATTGCAATTCGCACCATCGCTTCCTGGCACAGGCCGGTCTCGCTGCCAATGATTTCAATGGATGTGCGGCTGTAATCAGACAGGCCTTGGCGCTTGAACATGGCGCGGGTGCGTTCAAGAATTGCTTCGCCTGTGCGCAGTGCCTTGGCGTGCGCATCAAAGCCAACAATGGACAACATACCGATACAACGAAACCCCTCGGGGTAGGTGGCGCACACCTTGTACAGGTTGCTGGGTGCCTTGCCTGTGGCACCTTGAATTCGTACCCGGTTCACGCCGGTTTCCTCAATGTGCACGGTGGTGAAGTTGCACACCACATCGGGCAGGGCGTAGTGGGCAGGGTCGTGAATTTCATACAACAGTTGCTCGGTCGCCACGGCCTTGTTGATCAGGCCACCGGTGCCTTCCGGTTTGCTCAGCTCGAAACTGCCATTGGCTGCAACGTCCACAATCGGGTAACCAATGTTGGCCCAATCCGGTACGTTTTGCCAATCGGTGAACAAACCACCTGTGGCCTGCGCGCCGCATTCCACAATGTGTCCGGCCAGGCTGCCTTGCGCAAGCTGGTTCAGGTCGGTGGTTCGCCATTTGAATTCATGCACCAGTGCGCCCAGTACCATGGCGCTGTCCACAACCCGCCCCGTGATCACAATGTCGGCCCCTGCGTCCAGCGCCGCTGCAATGGGAAACGCCCCAAGATAGGCGTTGGCTGTCAGGAAAAAGGGCGGGGCTGACTGGTGCGAATGTTGATCTGCCAATTCAACGCCGTCTTTGCGCAATTGCATCAAGGTGTGTGTGGCGTCGTCGCCGCTGACCACGCCAATGCGCACGGTGTGGCCCAATTCATCCATGGCTTTTTGCAATGCTGCGGCACAACCCGCCGGGTTCAGGCCACCCGCGTTGGCCACAATCCTGATGCCTTTGGCCTTTGCCACGGGCAGTGCCTTTTTCATCAGGTCAATAAAATCAAGGGCATACCCGTGTTCCGGGTTTTTCATGCGCATGCCGGCCATGATGGCCAGCGTCAGTTCGGCCAGGTAATCGTAGGTGATGTACCGCATGCCCGGCACTTGCAGCAATTGTTCCGTGCCCAGGCTGCTGTCGCCCCAAAAGCCGCAGGCGCCGCCGATCCTGATGATTGCTGTGTTTGTGCCGGGTGTTGAGATCATGGTGGGTGCCTGCAAAATGTCATTTAACCCCAAGCATAAACAAAAAACAGGTATTTATTCAAACGATCGTTTGAATATTGAATCTAAAGCGGTACAAATCGTTGACAGTGCCAGGTGACTTCGTGACAATCGACAGCAATTGATCAATCAAACGTTCGCTTGGTTTGGGCGTTTATTTCAGAAAGGGTACCGTGTTGAACTCATTCCAGTCCGTATTCAAGGCAGATTTATTCAAAGGCAAGGCGATTGTGATCACCGGCGGTGGTTCAGGCATTGGCCGTTGCACCGCGCACGAGCTGGCAAGTTTGGGGGCCGACCTTGCCCTGGTGGGGCGAAAACTGGAAAAGCTGGAAACGGTGCGCGATGAAATCCTGAAAACCTGTGCCGTGAAGGTGAGCATTCACAGTTGCGACATTCGGGAAGAAGACAAGGTGGCCGCCACCGTGGCAGACATCTTGAAAGAACATGGCAAGATCGATCATTTGATCAACAATGCAGGTGGACAGTTTCCGGCACCCTTGTGCACCATCAATGCCAAGGGTTGGGAAACCGTGGTGCGCAACAACCTGACCGGTGGTTTTCTGATGGCCCGGGAGGTCTACAACCAGCACATGGCCAGCAACTTGGGCAAAACCGACATGTCAATCACCAACATCATTGCCGACATGTGGAATGGCATGCCGGGGATGGGGCATTCCGGGGCGGCGCGTGCGGGCATGCTGAATTTTTCTGAAACGGCTTCACTGGAATGGGCACCTGTACGTGTGAATGCAGTTGCTCCCGGTTTTATTGCCTCCAGCGGAATGGACACGTATCCCGAGCCCATGAAGCAAACCATCATGCAGCTGGACAAAACAATCCCCTTACAGCGCCTGGGTCTGGAAGCAGAGGTGTCCGGCGTGCTGACTTTCCTGTGCAGCCCTGCCGCCTCATTTATTTCCGGCAGTTGTATTCGAATTGATGGCGCGGCACCGAATGCAAAACGGGTGTGGCCGATGGTGGGCAATGGTCAGCAGAACCCGGCATTCAACAGTTTTCATCTGGGTGGCTTGCCCGAGGTTATTCGGCGTCGCGATGCCGATCGCGACGCCAAAAAGGCGGCAAAGTGATTAAACCTTGACACTGTACCTGTCGAATATCAAAATCAATCAAACGTTCGATTGATTAATTTGAGTGCCCGCATGCCAATTCTTGAATCCTCTGTGTCCCCAGGCACACCCGTTTTTGCCGAAAACAGCGCCATGATGAATGCCGCGTTGCTTGCGCTTCGCGCGTTGGAACAACGCACGCGCGAGGCATCGGCCAAGGCGGCACCATCGTTTGCCCGGCGTGGGCAGTTGCTGCCGCGTGACCGCGTGGCGTTGTTGCTTGATCCCGGTTCTCCTTTTCTCGAATTGAGCACCTTGGCCGGTTACATGCAAGACGGCCAGAAAGCGGAAAAAAGCATACCGGGTGGCGGCATTATCGCGGGCCTGGGTTATGTGTCCAATACCTTGTGCATGGTTGTGGCCAGCGATTCAGGCATTGAAGCAGGTGCCTTGCAAGCCATGGGAATCGAAAAAATGCAGCGCGCCCAAGACATTGCATTGGAAAACAAACTGCCATTCATCAACCTGGGTGAATCGGCTGGCGCCAATTTATTGAAGTACAAAGTGGAGCATTTCATCTTGGGTGGCGGCAATTTCTATCGACTTGCCAAGTTGAGCGCAGCTGGTTTGCCCGTGGTGAATGTGTTGCATGGTTCATCCACCGCAGGTGGTGCATACATTCCCGGATTAAGTGACGTGGTGATCATGGTGCGTGAGCGCGCGCGTGCATTTCTGGCCGGGCCGCCCCTGTTGAAAGCAGCCACTGGCGAGATTGCCAGTGACGAAGAACTGGGCGGCGCAGACATGCACTGTTCCATTTCAGGCTTGGGCGATTACATTGCCGACGACGACCGCCACGCCATTGCGCTGGCTCGCGACGTGATGGGCAAAACCGACTGGAATGCCAGCAACCGAAACACCTTGCCTGCATTGAATGCGGATGCGCCCGCACCCAGGTATTCAGTAGACGAATTGATGGGTGTGATGCCAGCCGACATCAAAACCCCGGTGGACATGCGCGAGGTCATTGCGCGCATTGTGGACGATTCCGATTTTCTGGAGTTCAAATCCAATTATGGTTCAGCCACCCTGTGTGGCTACGCCAAGCTGATGGGCCTCAGCATTGGCATCATCAGCAACCTTGGGCCGATCGACACGGCAGGCGCAACCAAAGCCACGCACTTCATTCAAAGTTGCTGCCAAACCAAAACCCCCATCATCTACCTGCAAAACACCACTGGCTACATGGTGGGCAAAGAAGCAGAACAAGGTGGAATCATCAAGCACGGATCGAAAATGATTCAGGCCGTGAGCAACGCCACCGTGCCGCAAATTACCGTGTTGTGTGGTGCCAGTTTTGGTGCAGGCAATTACGGCATGTGCGGCAGGTCTTTTGGACCCCGTTTTGTGTTTGCCTGGCCCAATAGTAAAACGGCAGTGATGGGCGCCGAGCAAGCCGCTGGCACCATGGCCACCGTGATGCAGGCCAGCGCGGCACGCAAGGGCATGGAAGTGCCGGAATTCATGCTGGACAACATGAAAAAGCAGATTGTTGACACATTTGAATCGCAGACCAGTGCCTTGTACACCAGCGGGCTGCTGCTTGACGACGGCGTGATCGATCCCCGCGATACCCGGCAGGTGTTGGCCTTGGCGCTGGCGGCCTGCCTGCAACAGGAGCGAAGCGTGCAAGCCATGCAGTTTGGTGTGGCAAGGCCCTGATTTGTAAACAGACCCGCTCTTTTGTTTAAGCGCAAGAGAGTGCACAATGGGTTCATCTGGCAATGACCTTTCACGGGAGGGGCCAAGATGAATACACCATTTCTAAGCGCACACAGCGCAGCCGCGTTGATTTCACAGCAGGGCCTGGGTCATTGCCTGCGTGGCATGCGCCATGCAATTGCGCATGATTTCAAACGCTGGGAGCAGTTTGAAAAATCGGCCCGCCTGGCGTCCCATTCCGCGCAGGGTGTGATCGAGATCATGCCCATCAGCGACCGGCAAACCTACGGCTTCAAGTATGTGAATGGTCACCCGAACAATCACCGCCATGAATTGCCCACCGTGATGGCGTTTGGCGTACTGGCGGATGTAAAAACGGGTTTGCCGGTGTTCATCAGCGAGCTGACACTGGTTACGGCTTTGCGCACAGCGGCCACCTCCGTGCTGGCGGCCAGCCACCTTGTCAAGCCTGGATCGCGCAGCATGGCCCTGATTGGCAACGGTGCGCAAAGTGAATTTCAGGCAGTGGCTTTTCACGAGGCCTTGGGCATTGACAGGTTTTACCTGTATGACACCGATCTTTCTGCCACTGAAAGATTGACCCGTCATTTGAATGAACTCGGGTTTCATGTCACACGGTGCAAAAGCGTTGCCCAAGCGGTTGCACGGGCAGATGTCATTACCACGGGCACTGCATCAAAAACACGCGCCAACGTGTTGACCATGGACATGCTGAGGCCCGGTGTTCACATCAATGCGATTGGTGGTGACTGCCCCGGCAAAACAGAACTTCATCCCGACGTGTTGCGCAATGCCCGTGTGTGCGTTGAATACGAACCGCAAACGCGCATTGAAGGCGAAATTCAGCAAATGCCCTCTGATTTTCCGGTGATCCAGCTGTGGGAAGTGCTCACAGGTTTTGCGCTGGGGCGCACCGATGCGGATCAAATTACGGTATTCGATTCCGTGGGTTTCGCACTGGAAGATTTTTCAGCTTTGCGCTACATGCATCAATTGGCGCAAGATCACGGGGAGCTTGAATACCTGTCCTTGATTCCCGAGTTGCCTGATCCAAAAAACCTGTATGGTCTGCTCACGCAACTGGAGGCTGCATGATCGTGCTGATCGGTGCGCCATGCGATGCCGGTGCGAACACGGCAGGATCCGCATTGGGTCCTGATGCATTAAGGCGTGCGGGTATTCAGTACGGTTTGCAGAAGCTGGGCTGCAAAGTAGCGGACTTGGGCGATCTTCAAATTGCGGCACCTCAACAGGATGTCTCGGTGCAAGGGTATCGGAATTTTCATGAAGTGCTGGCATGGAATCGCGCAGTGCATTCGGCAGTGGCCAACGCCTTGAAAGAAGGGAATGTTCCCGTGTTGCTGGGGGGCGATCATTCCCTGGCCATGGGCTCGATCAGCGCGGTGTCGGCGCACTGCCGTCGGGAACACAAGGCGTTGCGCGTGGTGTGGCTTGATGCACATGCCGATTTCAACACCGCCAGTACGTCAATCACAGGCAATATGCACGGCATGCCGTTGACCGCGCTGTGCGGGCAGGGGCCGCCTGAATTGACACAACTCGGTGGGTTTTCCCCGGCCTTGCAATCTTCTCAAATTCGCTTGTTGGGCGTGCGTGCCGTTGACCCCGAAGAGCAGCGGGCGTTGCGCCGTGCGGCCTTGCCCATGGTGACCATGCGGCATATTCATGGGCGCGGAATTGTGCCGGTCATGAATGCAGCATTGAGCGACATAGATCCGGGTATGCATGTGCATGTCAGTTTCGACGTGGACTGTATTGATCCGTTGGTGCTGCCCGGCGTAAGCACACCGGAAGAAGGTGGCTTGCAGCTGGATGCCTTGCGTTACTGCATGGCTCGGATTGCGCAAACCGGTTGTGTTGCTTCCGTGGACCTGGTTGAGTTGAATCCTTTGGCCGACCCCACGGGTGAAAGCGCTGAACGTGCTGTGGAATTGTTGACCGTGCTTTTGAATCCGGATTGGGAAAGGCATGTTCAGCGCCCATTTGATTGGGCTGAACATGCAGGCTGAGCTGGACCGTTTGCGCGCAGAAATTGATTCACTGACACGGGTGGACGAAACGCAAAGAGTGCGTGTTCTACTTGAACAAGGCACCTGGCTTGAAACCGGGCTTGATGCCGTAAAACATGCCGCACGCGGGCATGTGGAGCGTTTGCGCAAAGTTCAAAAGCACAGCGCAGGCATTAACCAGTTGATGGGGGAATATCGCCTGTCCACCCAGGAAGGCGTGGCGCTGATGTGTCTCGCTGAGGCCTTGCTGCGAATTCCGGATTCCCAAACCCGCGATGAATTGATTCGCGACAAATTAAGCCATGCCAATTGGGCAGTGCACCTGGGTCACAGTTCGTCACTGTTCGTGAATGCCAGCACATGGGGTTTGTTCATCGCCGGGCACTGGGTTCAAATGCCGGGCGACGACAGCCTGTATTCCAGTCTGCAGCGTTTGATTGCGCGCAGCAGCGAAGGCCTTGTTCGCGCCGCGGTTGAGCTGGCTGTGAAATTCATGGGGCAACAGTTTGTTGCTGCCCAAACCATCGAGGAGGCCTTGCGCAACAGCCGCGCAACCGCAGCACAGGGCCATACATTTTCATTTGACATGCTGGGCGAGGCCGCAGTGTGTCAAGCCGATGCGCAAGCCTACTTCAACAGCTATGCCCACGCGATTGACGTGATAGGGCAAAACAACGCCAAGGGTGTCACTGAAGGCCATGGTATTTCGGTGAAACTGTCGGCCCTGCACCCGCGCTACATGCTGTGGCAAGAAAAGCGCGTGCATGCTGAACTGTATCCACGGCTTTACAGGCTGGCGCTATCTGCCAAACAGTACAACATGGCTTTCAATGTGGATGCCGAAGAGAGCGAGCGCCTGGATTTGTCGCTTGACCTGTTCACGCGGCTGGCTTATGAGCCCGAATTGAAGCGCTGGCATGGCCTGGGTTTGGCGGTACAGGCTTACCAAACCCGCGCCACGGCAGTGGTCGAATTTGTTGCCGCACTGGCACGCGCCAGTGAACGCGTCATTCAGGTTCGATTGGTAAAAGGTGCGTATTGGGACAGTGAAATCAAGCGTTGCCAAATACAGGGTTTGGCGCACTTCCCGGTGTTTACACAGAAGGCGCACACCGATCTTTCTTACCTGTGTTGTGCGGAATTGATGTTGCGCAACAGCAGCTACATTTACCCCCAGTTTGCCACCCACAATGCCCACACCTATGCAGCCGTTCAACACATGGCTACGCAACTGAATGTGCACAGTTTCGAAATGCAGTGCTTGCATGGCATGGGCGAAGGCCTTTACCCGCAATGCAGAATTTATGCTCCCGTGGGGACCCATCAAACACTGCTTCCTTACCTGGTGCGCCGTTTGCTGGAAAATGGTGCGAACACCTCGTTCGTCAACCAGATCGTGGATCCGAATGTGGATCTCAATGATTTGGTAGAACACCCGGTTGTCACCTTGCGCAAGCGCGGCATTCAAGCCAACCCGGCCTGTGTACCCGCGCCATGTTTGTTTGGCGCACAACGCCTGAATTCAAAGGGCCTCGATCTGTACTGCAAACGCACTGTACAGCAGTTGCAACAGGCCGTGGATAGCAGCCCCTTGTCTGCTTCGACCCCCTTGCCTTACAGTACACAAATACATGTGCACGATGCATTGACTGCAGTTGTGCAACTGCAAGCCAGTGGTTGCGACTGGTTTGCAAAAGGGCCGGAACACAGGGCCTTTTGCCTGTTACAGGCAGCGGAACTGCTTGAGGCACATCAACTTCAGTTGATTGGCTTGCTGGTGCACGAGGCCAGGAAAACCATTCCAGATGCGCACATGGAAGTGCGCGAGGCGATTGATTTTTGCCGCTACTATTCGGCCCAGGTTTCCACATCGCCACCGCAACAACTACAATCAACAACTCGCCTGGCGGTGTGCATCAGTCCCTGGAATTTTCCGCTGGCCATTTTCATGGGTCAGGTTGTGGGGGCTTTGGTCAGCGGGCATGGCGTGGTGGCCAAGCCCGCCGAACAAACGCCGCAAATCGCATCTTATGCAACGCGGCTGTTGCATGAAGCAGGTGTGCCTGCTGCCGTGCTGCAGCTGGTGTATGGCGACGGGGAAGTGGGTTCCTGGTTGACCCGTTTCCCGGCGGTCGACACCGTGTTGTTCACCGGTTCCAACGCCGCTGCAAAACACATTCAAACCAGTTTGCTCAACCGTGGCAACGCACAAATGCCTGCCTTGCTGATTGCAGAAACAGGTGGACAAAACGCCATGGTGGTTGATTCATCCGCATTGCTGGAGCAGGTGGTGGGCGACGCACTTGAATCGGCTTTTGGCAGTGCAGGGCAGCGTTGCTCTGCCCTGCGCGTGTTGTGCGTGCAGGACGACATAGCAGACAGGCTACTCGCCTTGCTGAAAGTCGCCATGCAAGAACTTCAAGTGGGTGACCCGGCAAGTTTTTCGACCGACCTGGGCCCATTGATTGATCAAGACGCATGGCAGGCTGTGCACGCCCACATTGAAGGCATGAAAGCGAACGGTTTGCCGGTGTTTCAGGCTGAACGTGTTGACCCCTCCACACAGGGACACTTCATTGCGCCAACGCTGATCGAACTGCGGCAGTTAAATGAATTGCAACACGAAGTGTTTGGTCCGGTGCTTCACGTGTTGCGTTTCAATGCCAACCACTTGCCTGCCTTGCTTCATGAATTGAATGCCACCGGTTACGCCCTGACGTTTGGCATTCACAGCCGCATTCAATCCACCATCGATTTGGCCTGCCACACCATCGAAGCCGGCAATGTGTATGTGAACAGAAACATGGTGGGCGCGGTGGTGGGCAGCCAGCCATTTGGCGGGCATGGCAAATCCGGAACCGGACCCAAAGCAGGTGGTCCGCATTACGTGCCCACCTTGATGCGTCTTGCCCAGGTTACGAAATTACAGTGTGAAATATTGCCAGGGCCCACGGGTGAACAAAACCTGTACCGCTGCCGACCCCGTGGCCGGGTGTGGTGCACCGCGCTGGATGAAACACTGCTTCGTCGGCAAAT
>NZ_DAIUBR010000009.1:0-40740 GCF_036846585.1 Limnobacter sp.
ATTGATCACGATTTGTACCTTTGCAAAACACTGGCGCAGCCAGAATACTCAGGAGAATAAACATGGCTAAGAAAAATGACGTAATTCCAAGCGTACTTGCATTCGAGAAAAAACTGGTTGCATCGGATGGTTTTCTATACGGTACAAGCTGGGAAGAAAGACTAGAAAAATCTTCGACCAAGCCCGTGAAACTGATTGAGAAATCTGTTCGGGGAACAATTTCTAATCGTCTTAAGCCAGCACTACAAAGTGATCCGCTGAAACTCAATGCCGAAGTTGAAAAACCCAACCTACAAACTGTGGACAATTGTGCATTGCCGGAACACCTGGACACACTGAAGTTGACCTTCACTCTAAAAGTACTAGGAGGCGTTGACAAACCCTCTGCAAGTAATGGCGACGGTTTCAACAAAGTTTTCCCAGACGTGGTTCGGCAATACACGGAAAAATCTGGATTTATAGAATTGGCAAATCGCTACGCGCTGAACATTGCAAATGCCCGGTATTTGTGGCGTAACCGTGTGGGCGCGGAAAAAATTGAAGTTCATGTACGCGCTGATGGCAAGCAGTGGAAGTTCAATGCACGGGAATTCTCGTTGCGCGACTTTCATCAAACCAATTCGGAAGTTCAAGAACTGGCCACTCTAATTTCATCTGCATTGAGCGGGAAAATGCCGTTCTTGCTTCTTGAAGTTGAAGCATTTGCTTTGGTTGGCAAAGCTCAAGAAGTGTATCCCAGTGAAGAACTGGTGCTGGACAAAGGAAAGGGTCAGAAAAGCAAAATTTTGTACCATGTCAATGACACAGCGGCCATGCATTCACAAAAAATTGGCAACGCAATTCGCACCATTGACACATGGTATCCAAGCTATGCTGAGAATGATCGATTGCCAATCGCAGTCGAGCCCTATGGCGCGGTGACCAATTTGGGAAAAGCGTTTAGAAGCCCGAAAGACAAAGCAGACTTCTATAGTTTGTTTGATCGATTTGCATTGGGTGAGCCTTTAGCTAGCCAAGACGAAGAACATTATGTGATGGCAGTTTTGGTTCGAGGTGGTGTTTTCGGTAAAAGTTCGGACAAAGAAAAGGACTGAACACCATGAAACACTACATTGAGATCACTTTGCTACCAGGTCAGGAAATACCGCTCTACTTTCTATGGAGCAAGGTGTACATGCAGCTGCACTTGGCATTTGTTGAACAAAAAGACTCGAATGAACAGGTGGAATACGGAATTAGCTTTCCAGACTATGTGAATCAAATGACAGTCGAGAAGAAAGTTGCATGTAGCTTAGGTGCCAGAGCGAGAATATTTGCTGACACACCTGAAAAATTGCACAGTCTTAATTTGAAAAAGTGGCTTGAACGTCTTGAAGACTACATTCACATGAAAGGAGTTAAACCTGTTGAAAAGGCTACTCGATACCTTGTAGTCAATAGACAGCGCGAAGAACCTAGTCCAGAAAAATGGGCAAGACGACATGCAAAGCGACACAACATATCTTTCGACAAGGCACTTGAGAAATGGAACAAAAAAAATGTCATCATTTTAGATGCTATTCAAAATACCGGTAGCGAACAGGCCAAGAGGATGGAGGTTAAAACACTTAGATCCCCGTACATTGAAATCAAAAGTTTGAGCGGTGATCATGCTTTCAGCCTTGCGATTAAACAAACTTATACCGACCAAATGATCGAAGGAAAATTTTCGACCTATGGTTTAAGCAGCAGCAGCACCGTTCCACATTGGTGAGTGTTACTGCCACCCATCTTTTTTGATCTTTAACAATTCGCAATGAATTCATGTGGTTAGACACGGCCACATTCACGATGGTGCAATCTCGCCAAATTGCACTATCGTGATGATTTTGAATATTTTTTTCGCTAAAATCTGTTGTTCACCGCCGCACAGGCGGCTTAGAAAGAGCGAATGAAACTGGAATTTGAAGGAAAACTGTTCACCGCCGCACAGGCGGCTTAGAAATGAATCGACCCGTGCGAGTATGGATGGACAGGGTTCACCGCCGCACAGGCGGCTTAGAAAATGAAAATCTGCTCGGCATCGAGGCTGTAAGGGTTCACCGCCGCACAGGCGGCTTAGAAATTTGGGTGATCGGGAAGGTTATCGGAACAGTCGTTCACCGCCGCACAGGCGGCTTAGAAATTATTGTTCTGGGTTCACAAACCCTAGATTGAGTTCACCGCCGCACAGGCGGCTTAGAAAGAGAATTGCAATCGAAAACCCCGTGTGCATAAGTTCACCGCCGCACAGGCGGCTTAGAAACAAACAAGGCGAAACGATTTCAAAACTTACACGTTCACCGCCGCACAGGCGGCTTAGAAACGTTGAAGCTGGACACAACGGTTCCAGCCGTTGTTCACCGCCGCACAGGCGGCTTAGAAAAGCCCAAAAAGTTCCGGGGTTTTGTTCCAGCCGTTCACCGCCGCACAGGCGGCTTAGAAAATACTCCATGAATTGTGCTGAACGCCGTAGACGTTCACCGCCGCACAGGCGGCTTAGAAACGTCATAGGCATAAATGGTGGTTCCTGATCCGGTTCACCGCCGCACAGGCGGCTTAGAAAATACTCAGTGAAGCCGAACTCAACAGCCTGACGTTCACCGCCGCACAGGCGGCTTAGAAAGAGAAGTGTTCGATGTGCGTGTGCGCTTAGATGTTCACCGCCGCACAGGCGGCTTAGAAAGCTAAATTCGACAAGGTTATTGCTTCGTGGGAGTTCACCGCCGCACAGGCGGCTTAGAAAGCATGGAGTCTATGCAATGTGTGACGAAGGAAGTTCACCGCCGCACAGGCGGCTTAGAAATTGACTGGTGTTGGACAAAGCCCGACCATTCCGTTCACCGCCGCACAGGCGGCTTAGAAACGAGGCAGCAAGGCTGCAGTGCGTAGCGCAAGGTTCACCGCCGCACAGGCGGCTTAGAAATTACAAAATCGGAGCCGTGGCCACACTTGTGGGTTCACCGCCGCACAGGCGGCTTAGAAAGGCAAGGTACTGAGTACGCAAATTCCCACCACGTTCACCGCCGCACAGGCGGCTTAGAAAATTTCGCCGTTTTGCCTTGCCCGCATACCCTCGTTCACCGCCGCACAGGCGGCTTAGAAAACATGGCGGGACAAACGCCTTGATGAAGTAAAGTTCACCGCCGCACAGGCGGCTTAGAAAATCTTTAAAAATCACGCCACTGACGGTAGAGAGTTCACCGCCGCACAGGCGGCTTAGAAAAGAAACCCGAGCCATATCATCAGGACGCTGACGTTCACCGCCGCACAGGCGGCTTAGAAAAAACGGTGTCAATTGCGCCGTCAAGGAGTTCGGTTCACCGCCGCACAGGCGGCTTAGAAAATAATGTTAACCAATGCTGCGACAATGTGTTAGTTCACCGCCGCACAGGCGGCTTAGAAATTGATACTTGTACTTGTCTTTTTCGTACTGACGTTCACCGCCGCACAGGCGGCTTAGAAAAAGATGCGCTTGAGCAGATGTTGCAATTCTTTGTTCACCGCCGCACAGGCGGCTTAGAAAACGCCCACAGTAAGATCATCCGACCCATTGAAGTTCACCGCCGCACAGGCGGCTTAGAAATACAAAAACCGGCTGAGCCAAGCGGTTTTATAGTTCACCGCCGCACAGGCGGCTTAGAAATCCCAGCAAATCGGATATGAGCCTGTCATGCAGTTCACCGCCGCACAGGCGGCTTAGAAAGTTACCATGACCAGTGCAACGATTGAGGTAACGTTCACCGCCGCACAGGCGGCTTAGAAATTGGCGATTTGCTCGCGTAGTTCTGCCTCTTCGTTCACCGCCGCACAGGCGGCTTAGAAATATCAAAACCCGACGATCAACAACCGGTGATCGTTCACCGCCGCACAGGCGGCTTAGAAAAAGGGACTTAAACCCGCCTAGTGCGGGTTATTGTTCACCGCCGCACAGGCGGCTTAGAAAGTTCTGGGCTAATGACCTTGATAAAACAACCGGTTCACCGCCGCACAGGCGGCTTAGAAATGAAAGCACCTGAAGGCATGCAGTTGGATGCCGTTCACCGCCGCACAGGCGGCTTAGAAATTTTTGTAACTTGGGCGCCAGTTGACAACAAAGTTCACCGCCGCACAGGCGGCTTAGAAAGTAGCAATGGCGGCAACAATCGCGCCGATATTGTTCACCGCCGCACAGGCGGCTTAGAAAATTACATCGCGCAATTTGAATTCGCTGGTGCGGTTCACCGCCGCACAGGCGGCTTAGAAAAAGTTGTTAACCCGATACCAGGCAAAGTGTGCGTTCACCGCCGCACAGGCGGCTTAGAAAGCAACTCTCGGGGCGCGTCGCTACTCGTGGTAGTTCACCGCCGCACAGGCGGCTTAGAAACGTGGCCGTCTTTCAAGTCATAATACATGCTCGTTCACCGCCGCACAGGCGGCTTAGAAAAATCGAGGGGGGAATTGTACCCCCCTTCAAATGTTCACCGCCGCACAGGCGGCTTAGAAAATGTGGGAAGAATTGAAGTCCGACCCTGATACGTTCACCGCCGCACAGGCGGCTTAGAAAATGGATACCTTGGTGCCGTCAATACAGGTAAGGTTCACCGCCGCACAGGCGGCTTAGAAAACCCAAAACAGGCGTATCGGTTTCAAGTTGAAGTTCACCGCCGCACAGGCGGCTTAGAAAGTGAAGTGTTTGACGTGCGCGTGCGCCTGGATGTTCACCGCCGCACAGGCGGCTTAGAAAAGCGTGGCAATCGGTGTGCCCGGCGCTTCAAGGTTCACCGCCGCACAGGCGGCTTAGAAAAGGTGAAATTGTAGTTAGAGCGGATGAGCAGGGTTCACCGCCGCACAGGCGGCTTAGAAACAAAACTTTATGCGCCGTCAGGCCGATCAGAAGTTCACCGCCGCACAGGCGGCTTAGAAATTTAGCATCAAAACAAACTGCTCTGGGCAGTGGTTCACCGCCGCACAGGCGGCTTAGAAATGGCTGGTTCTCATTGCCCGTTAACAACGTGGGTTCACCGCCGCACAGGCGGCTTAGAAATCTGGTTGATCGGGAAGGTTATCGGGACAGTCGTTCACCGCCGCACAGGCGGCTTAGAAAGCCCGTGGCCACGGGGCGCACTGTGCCAGCCAGTTCACCGCCGCACAGGCGGCTTAGAAATTGGCCGCATCCGGGATCTGCTTGACATTGGTGTTCACCGCCGCACAGGCGGCTTAGAAATTGGTCAATTCAGAATCCGCTTTGACTGGTGTGTTCACCGCCGCACAGGCGGCTTAGAAACCGGAAACAGGGTGGATGTCCGACCAACACACGTTCACCGCCGCACAGGCGGCTTAGAAACGATGTATCCGGCAAGTTCTCCTCTTCCGTACGTTCACCGCCGCACAGGCGGCTTAGAAAAATACGAGGCTTAAGCGATGGAACGGACTCAAGTTCACCGCCGCACAGGCGGCTTAGAAAGTTCTGGCGCTTGCCAATTTGCAAGGTTCTGCGTTCACCGCCGCACAGGCGGCTTAGAAAACCTGATCGTGTATCACGTTGATTATATGAATGTTCACCGCCGCACAGGCGGCTTAGAAATGGTGGACTTTGCCACCGGCGCACTGTGGGAAGTGAACCGCCCCGGATTTGAACTGACCCCCAGAAGTTGGACGGTTGCCGTTCCGCCAGTTAGACGGTGTTTCTCAGCCGATATTCCACCGGGCTGAGCCCTTGCAATCCGAGCTTTATACGCTTGTGGTTGTAGTAGTGGATGTAATCGAGAACCCCGACTTCGAGCGTGTCAATGCCGTCAAGCTTTGCAAGGTGGTAATACCCAGCTTTGAGTGTACCGAAGAAACTTTCGATTACTGCGTTATCAAGACAGTTGCCCTTGCGGCTCATACTTTGCGTTACTTGCAGTAGTTCCGACTTGATCTGACACAAACCTTGCCAAAAGGTGGGGTTCTCCGTTTTGATGTAGGTGCGAATCTTCATCAAAAACGGCGAGTAATCGCCAAAGGAGTAACCCCATGAACACTGTGAATCAAAGTGCAATCAAACACAAGATCGGATTGCTGAACCTGGCCCAAGAACTGGGCAATGTTTCCAAAGCCTGCAAGATGATGGGCTTTTCTCGCGACACTTTTTACCGTTACCAGCACGCCAAAGAAGAAGGTGGTGTGGAGGCTTTGTTTGAAGCCAATCGACGCAAACCCAACGTTCGAAATCGAGTTGAACAACATGTTGAAGATGCTGTGTGCAAAATGGCTTTGGATCAACCCGCGTTTGGCCAAACGCGGGTTTCCAACGAACTTCGCAAAGAAGGCCTGTTCATCTCGCCCGCAGGTGTTCGTTGCGTGTGGTTGCGCCATGATCTGGAAAGCTTCAAAAAACGATTAAAGGCACTGGAAGCCAAGGTAGCCGAGGAAGGCATATTGCTCACCGAAGCCCAGTTGGCCGCCCTGGAGAAGAAGAAAGAGGACGACATTGTTCACGGTGAAATAGAAACTCACCACCCAGGCTATCTGGGTTCTCAGGACACCTTCTACGTGGGTACCCTCAAAGGCGTTGGACGTATTTACCAGCAGACCTTTGTGGACACCTATTCCAAATGGGCTGCGGCCAAGCTG
The DNA here is from genome assembly GCF_036846585.1 of Limnobacter sp. GTDB lineage: Bacteria > Pseudomonadota > Gammaproteobacteria > Burkholderiales > Burkholderiaceae_B > Limnobacter. Next base: position 6,616 of record NZ_DAIUBR010000009.1, read on the forward strand.
TACACCACCAAGACCCCAATTACAGGCGCGGATTTGCTTAATGACAAGGTGCTGCCAGCATTTGCTGAACAAGGCATGTCGGTCATTCGAATCCTCACTGATCGGGGCACGGAATACTGCGGCAAACCAGAGACGCATGATTACCAGTTGTACCTGGCGCTCAACGACATTGAGCACACCAAAACCAAGGCGTTTCACCCACAAACAAACGGCATCTGTGAACGGTTTCACAAAACGATTCTCGATGAGTTTTACAGGGTCACGTTCAGGCGCAAGCTGTACACCACGCTGGACGAGTTACAGGCCGATCTGGATGACTGGATTCGATACTACAACCAGGACCGAACACATCAGGGCAAGGTGTGTTGCGGACGTACACCGATGCAAACTATGATTGATGGAAAGGAGGCCTACGATGAGAAAGTGAAAGCTTTGAACTAACCTGACAGCCGCGCCTTCAGAAAAACGGAGACTGTCAGATCAGATCGTAACCACTACACGTTACTCCATGGGTTGCCAGCATTGCTTGATAGGGCTGCATCTTGCAGTGCCAGCCTTGGTCTGAATGCACAATCAGTTCTGATATGCAGCCAGTGCGCGAAAGCGCCTCCTGCAGAGTGTGGGAAACCAACTCGAAGATGGGGCGTCTTGCCATACGGTGTGCGATGATCTCGCCATTATAAAGGTCCATGCAGGCCGACAAGTAGAGCTTCTGGCCGTCCACATTGAACTCTGTCACATCAGTCACCCACTTCTGGTTTGGCGCCGTTGCGCCAAAGTCTCGCTGTAGTACGTTGGGCACGTGTGCATCGATAACACCGGAAACATGCCGGGATCGTTTTCTTGCGCGGATCAATGCACGCAGCTCCATCTTTTGCATCAAACGTTGTACGCATTTGTGGTTGATCGGTTACGCCGTTGAATTGCACAGCGCGGCAGTGATTCGTCTGTATCCGTAGCGCCCCTTGTGCTCGTCATATACAGCACGGATCCTGGCCTCCATGGCGCTTTGCTTGCCTGGCACTGGTAGTAGAACGTACTGCTCGCCAAGTCTGCTACATGGAGTAGGTCGACCAATTTATGGTGATGCCTCAACCCGGCAACCAGACGCGCTTTGTCCGCGCAGCTGATCTCTTCGCCCGGATCAAGGCTTGCAACTTTTTTAGGTATGCGACCTCCGCACGCAATCGCTCATTCTCTTCACGCAGCGTCTGTTCCGAGTCAATGGTGCCACTGTTTGACGGCGCTTGGCTGTGTTGTTCTGTCTTCAAGCTGGTACGCCCTTGTTTCCCACTTTCGAGAGCCACTATACCGTCTTGATCCAGATTACGTCGCCAGACCACGACTTGGTTAGGGTTTCGTATGTCATAGATCGCCGCTACTTGGCAGTTTGAGAGCTGTTCGCGGTCTTGATGGGACAGTACCTGCAGCTTGAATTGCGCACTGTACGCGCTACGCTTGGGGCGTAACCCGTCGATGCCATGCATTCGATAGTGGCTAACCCAAGTGCGGATCTTATCCTCTGGCACCGACCACTGGCGAGCCAACAGTTTTGCACCGCCTTTACCTGCCAAGAAGCTCTGAACGACTTCGAGCTTGAATTCAGTTCTGTACTTTCTCATGTGACCCCTTGAAATTTGTCCAACTTCTGGTGGGTCAGTTCAAATCCGGGGCGGTTCAGTGGGTATTGCTCTTGGGGAGGCCATCCGTTTAATCGAGCTAGAACGCTTAATGGGTCGTGGTTCATTCAAGCTGTACGATTTCGAAAAACGCCTTCTTTGGCGCCATGACTACGTGAAATACCACCTCCCATCGCCCATCCGCAAACTCAACCTGCGCCTGTTCAACCAACACGTGGAGGCGTACCAACGCTTCCAGAAAGAAGTTAAAACTTCTCGCACTTAGAGTCGGCGTTGAATGGCCCCCTCACTCAATCCTGAAATCAGCTTGCAGCTTACCCCAATGCGCTTTCAAATCAGCCTTGTGCACTTCATCCATCGGCAAGTCGCTTAGTGCACCAGGCCACAGTGTACGGGCCCGCTCCATCACCTCATCAAGATGCGGTTTGATGGCGCGCCAAGACACGCCACATTTCTCAGACCACCGCTGAAAATGCTCAGTGGTCACTGAATACCATTCCTTGGTTCTTGCAAGATTCAGTGCAAAACCTGCTTCATTCGGAATATACGCTCGGGTAAACACAATGTCATAGGCAGGGGACAGGCTCGGCATAAACCGGTCTGGATAAATCAAGCTCCAGTTCTTCAAATGAGCATCGCCATTTGCAAGCAAAATATTCACCAACAAACGCTTGGCAAATTGCTGTACGTCTGCCAATCCATTGTCAGAGTACTGAAAAAGAATTCTGCCGATTTGCTCGTAATTGGCAGCATCGTATTTTTCATGCGCGTATTTCACAAACACTTGCGCAAAATCTTCCATGTGAATTCGCGTTTCTCCATCGCGGTCAAAACGTTTAATGGCGTATGCCAGTTTTTCATCTGGCAAATTGATCTGCGGCAAGGCGTTCAAACGATCCATCTCAATAAGTTTGATCTCGGGTATATCAATACCCGCCAATGCAGCCAGACTCATTGAGGTGAACTCGTTCACAGGCACCTGTTTGTATTTGGTGGAAGGTGTCTTCACGATCCAATCGCCCAGCTCGCTACCTGTCGTCAGGTTGTAGCGCCCATCACGCTCCTTCATCGAAAATTTCATCTGCACACCAGCCAATGAAAACTTGTTTCCATCAACAGGCACGTTGAGGCCAATCAACTTGGCATCGCCATGTGCATCAAGTACATGCTTTGGGATTTTTTCAGGAGGAACCAGCGTTGCTGTCAAGGCCCCGGGCAAATCCTGGCCGAGGCAGGAAAAAATCTGAAATTCATTGTCTACATGGGTTTTCAGGGATTGGGCCAGAAGCTCTCGCAACGCACCTTCGGGCAAAAGATTCGACAAAAGCGGATGGAGTTTCTGATTTCTTGCCCAAGGTTGCCCCAGAAGTTTGCTTGAATTCGGAAACACCGGATGCGTAATCAACCCGAGGGTTGAGCGATATGGGTCATTACGAAACTCATCCGTGAAAATCAGCACATTCCGGCCATGGCTAAACCCCGCCAAATGCCCAACCACGCGGCCGTGCAAATTCAACTCCAGCACCGACATTTCATTCTTCATCCAGAAGCCCCTTCCACGGGTTGTCCACCAACTCGCTGTGTTCACGCTCCGTCAACCGCTCGCCGGTCAAAAGCGCTTGCACGTCACGCAGCTTTTCACGCGGTATCAGCATCAGATCTGCTTTCAAACCCAAGGCAATCAATTCCAGGGTGTCAAGCCGTGGGTTGCCTTTTGATTCCAGGCGCTGGTATTGCTGACGCGACACCCCAACAAGGACTTGCATGTCTTGTTGCTTCAGGCCAAGTGCAATTCGGCGCTGTTTGAGTTGTTCAAGTATTGAATTCATGGATGGAACACATTCGTTGCTTAACCGCACCAAAGAAACATACTAGTTTCTTTTACTCAATTTAGCAACTCATATGCTTCTTTCCCGTTTGAAATCGAACACCTTCACACCATCGGTCGGCCTGGTCCGATTGATCCATTCTGGTTGTTGCAGGGTGAAGTTGACGTCGTCCTCTCCCGATTGCCAGTGTTCATTAACCGACAACCTTGAAAACTCGTAGTCTTTTGAATGCAGCTCGTAATCTTTTTGCCGATAAATCAAGTGTGCAATCGTGATGGATGAATCACAGCTCCAGTGCCTCAGTAGCCGAAGTTCCTTGTCCGTCAAAATGTTCTGGTCTGGGTATTCTTTCAACAGGCGTGCAATGGTGTGCCGCACTTCCTGGGTCTGTTTAAAAATTTTGGTGTTCAATCGGGTTCGGCTGGAATAACGAATGTCACTGATTCGCTGCGCAACATCAAACAAATCTTCCGGCATTTTGCCCTCGGCACTGAACAGGTCGACCTGAAAAATGCACAAGTCATCCTGGCTTTGTGCGTCAATTACATACTGCAGCGGTGTGTTCGAAACAAGGCCGCCATCCCAATACCATTCCCCATCAATTTCGATGGGTGGAAAGCCTTCAGGAAGCGCACCACTGGCCATGATGTGTTCCGGTTTGATTTCAATTTTTTGTGAATCGAAGTAGGTGAAATTGCCGCTTTTAACATTCACGGCACCTACACTCACACGAATTTCCCCGTTGTTGAGCCGGTCAAAATCGATGAGTTCAAGCAGTGTTTCTTTCAGCGGTGTGGTGTCATACAGGCTGATTTTGTGATCGCCTGCCGGGTAAAACGGATTCCACACAGCGAATGGATTGTGCGGCTTGAAAAACCCCGGTACACCCCAGGTCGCAACCAGGCCCGCATTGATTCTGTTATAAAACTCGCGCCCTTGATCACCGAAAAAAAGCTGCGGCATTTGCAGGTTTGAAGAAACCTGTTCCCAAAACGCACGCAATTTTTCAACACGTTGATCGGGTGGATTGCCAGCAATAATTGCTGCATTGACAGAACCGATCGATATGCCTGCCAGCCAGTCCGGATCGTAATCTGCCTTGTGCAGGGCGGCATATGCACCGGCTTGATACGACCCCAGCGCGCCACCGCCTTGAAGCACCAGGACGGATTTTTCTTTCCATTCGTTTTGTGTGTGTTTTCTACTCAAGTCAAAGCCTTGCGTGCGAGTTGTAAACAGGTATCAATAATCATAAAAGTTTTGGTGCATGTTGCTGTAATGTTCTTTCGGCCACCATGCCGAAAAACTGGCGTGTCAAACTGAAAAAACTTCTTAAAAGGCTTTGACTGGGCACCAACTCAAGACCAACAAGGTCATCCAGACTCCAACCTTTTTCTTGATGCTCTTGAAAAAGCTGCTCAAGTTCTGCCCACCACTGCCCTCGTCTGATAATCAAGTAAGGGCTATTCAGGTTAAGCAAATCGATGGTGTAGTTTGCTTTGTCAGTATCTTGTTCGTCGAGTGTTTTCGAAGCAACTACACGCCCATCGGAAAGATAAGCAAAAAAACGCTGGGAATCCGACTGATGGCAAGACACAAAGCGATTCATATCCACTGCTTTCTTTTTACCCAGTGCGTGCCCACCGAAAGCGTCTGAACCGAACACCCTCAAATCGTTCTCACTATCAAGTGCACTGGCAGCAAGATTCATGTAATCAAATGTGCGTAGTGGATTCTGTGATTTGTTTTCAACATGCTCAATGTGGTACCCCAAACCAAGTTCATCTGCACGCAATTCGCTGTAGCAGCAAAGTTGGTATTGCTCGTCAAGCAAGCTCTGTAATACATTGACTTTGTCAACGAAACTACTCCAGCGACTGGTAGCCTGCCCGCCAGTCAATGGCGGATTGGCGTGGGATTTACCAAGTTGATAACCACCGCTGCCTTGCTTGGTGATAGTCCTCATTATTTCAACGCCTTTTGGCGTTGAATACTGCGTTGGAGTTTGAGCAATTGCGGATGCTTGTCACCCAAAGAGGTAAGCAAACTCTGCATCAACTGGGTGGCATGAACACTTTGATAGTCGCCCTGATCAACCAATTCGGTTAATCGCATAAGGTCGACTTTCTCTTTAACTGGTGGTTGTGGATCAACATCCATTACGCTATACATTACATCGCCACTAGGCTCGCCGTAAGTCATGGCCAACGGCGGTACAGCAATAGTTTCACCACTGATATCAGGCCCGATCACACGGATATTTTCGCGTGAAACTGTGCTTAACACTTGGGGACTATGGGTGCTCACAATGAATTGCACGCTAGGAAAAGCCGACATCAAACTTTGCAGCACACATTGTTGCCACTTCGGATGCAGATGCATATCCACTTCATCAATCAACACAATACCATCGGTTTTTTTCGCTGCCGCTGCACCAAGGTGTGGGTTTAACTTGGTCGCGCGAAACGCAATGTCAGCCACCATACCTATCATGTTACGAATCCCGTCGCTCAACAGCGATACAGGCAATTGACCGTGTTGATCATGGTCTACAACCAATTCTTTGCGAGAAGGTGAGTAAGAAATATTTTTCCATTCAGCAGGCTCAAGGCAAATATTCACCGCACCGCTTACAGCTTCAATAAAATGATCAAATTCAGTTGGCTCATAAACAAGGCTGGACTCATTCGCTTTGTAGCGCTCGTTGAAAGCGTTTTCACTCCAGTACTTGAACCAGGCGACGAACGATTTGTAGCTTGAGCCAGGTTCAAGACAGTTTGTATATCCAATGGTGCGGGATTTTCCGAGCAGAGTTGCCTGGGTAAGATTTTTTTGCTGCCACAATCGACCTGTGCCGTAGTACGCCAACAAGGGGAGTGTCACATTGCTACCTGAAGTACGCACAGCGCTCTGAAATTTCTTAGCCGCATCAATTAATTGTTTGGCATCTTTGATTGTCGTTTTCTTGTTTGGACCCGCAAGGCTTCTTTCCCAAGAAACAGAAAAGAGCTCCTCACCAAAACCCAAGTCCATTTGGCTATAAGGAATTACGCCTGTCGCTTCAAGTCCTACTCCGCGCGCTGCATACTCCATTTCATTGGTTTTGGTATTGCGAACTCTTGTTAAACGTATATCGCTAGACTCAAAACCTTTTCCGACACTTTCATCGAATGCGCCGATGTAAGGGCCAAACGCAACGGCGATGGCATCAAGAATCGAGGTTTTACCCGCACCGTTGGAAGCGACAAGAACGGTGAGCTGTTTGTGAAAATCGATATCAATACTTTCAAAACAACGGTAATCCCGCAGCCGTAGCTTTTGTATGACAAGGCTAACCCTCGGTTCTTCGCTCATTTTGAACCCTCGTTTAAATTAACCCAAAGCCTTGCGTGCGTTGTAGAACAGGCGCATCCACGGCGAAAACTCGCCAGCGTCTTTCGGCGCCCAGCTCATTTGCACGTTGCGGAACACACGTTCAGGGTGCGGCATCATGATGGTAAAGCGGCCGTCTGGCGTGGTGAAACCAGCCAGTGCCTCGGGGCTGCCGTTGGGGTTGAACGGGTACTGTTGTGTGGCCTCGCCTTGCGAATTCACATATTGCACAGCCACCAAACTTTCAGTAGTCAATTGGCTGTGGTTGCCCTGGCGTGAAAAGTCGGCGCGGCCTTCACCGTGCGCAACCACCACGGGCACGACCGACCCTTCCATGCCGCTCAACAATATCGATGGGGTTTTGTTGATTTTCACATTCACCAAGCGCGCTTCATACTGCTCACTTTCATTGCGCATCAGCTTGGGCCAATGCGCCGCACCGGGAATCAAATCCGCCAGGGTGGCCATCATTTGGCAGCCATTGCACACGCCCAGACCGAACACGTCGTTGCGGCCAAAAAATTCTGCAAACTGATCGGCCAGCACGCTGTTGTATCGAATGGTTTTGGCCCAACCTTCGCCGGCACCCAGCACGTCGCCGTAGCTAAAGCCACCACACGCAGCCAAGCCCTGGAAATCAGAAAGCTTGCGTTTGCCGGTAAGCAGGTCGCTCATGTGCACATCCACTGCTTCAAAACCTGCCAAGGTGAATGCGCCCGCCATTTCAAGCTGACCGTTCACGCCCTGCTCCCTAAGCACCGCAACGCGGGGTTTTACACCGGTGGCAATGAAAGGCGCTGCCGGGTTTTCAGTGATATTGAAGCCGGGGTGCCACACCAAGGCATTGGGCAATTCGGCTGCGGCTTTGTGTTCACTTTCCGCACAGGCCGGGTTGTCGCGGCGCTTGGCAATTTGGTAGCTGGTGTCGTCCCAAATGCTTTGCAGCTTGGCGCGGCTTTCGGAATAAATGCACTTGGCGTCGCGGTAAAACTCAACTACATCGCGGTCATTGGGCTTGCCAATAATATTGCTGTGCTTGCTCAAATTGAAGTCGCGCAGCACCTGCATGGCTTCGCTTTTTTGCGCTGCGGGCACTTGCAACACCACACCCAGTTCTTCGTTGAACAGGGCTTTCAATGTCAGTTCACCGCGCTGCACGCTGACCTGCTCGGGGCGAATCTTGAAGTCGCCCCAATCGGCCGAATAAGGGTCGATGGTGATCAAATCCAGGTTGATCGACAAACCACAGCGGCTTGCAAAACTCATTTCTGCCAGAGCTGCCAACAGTCCACCATCGGAACGGTCGTGGTAAGCGTGCACCAAGCCTTTCTCGCGCAGTGCATTCAAAGCCTGTGCAAAGTTCTTGATGTCGCTTGCGTCTTCCACGTCGGGCACATCAGTACCCAACTGGTTGGTCACCTGCGCCAACACGCTGGCACCCATGCGCATTTTGCCGCGTGCCAAATCCACCAGCACCAGCACGGTGTCTTCAGCCGTGTTCAACACAGGCGTTAGCGTGCCGCGCACATCATTGATTTTCGAGAACGCTGTAACAATCAAACTGACCGGTGACAACACTTCCTTCTGCACATCGCCCTCGTTCCAGCGAGTGCGCATGGAAAGCGAATCTTTGCCCACAGGAATGCCCAAGCCCAATTGCGGGCACAGGTCCATGCCAATGGCTTTTACTGTGTCAAACAGCGCAGCGTCTTGCCCCGGTGTGCCGCAAGCGGCCATCCAGTTCGCACTCAGCTTCACGTCTTCCAGTTTTTCAACAGGCGAAGCCAACAAGTTGGTAATGCTTTCAGCAATTGCCATGCGGCCTGAAGCCGGTGCATTCAACATGGCCAGCGGCGTGCGTTCGCCCATCGCCATGGCTTGGCCTGCGTAGCCGGTGTAATCGTCGATGGTCACGGCCACATCGGCCACAGGCACCTGGTGCGGGCCTACCATTTGGTCGCGCGCTGTGAAGCCACCCACGGTGCGGTCGCCAATCGTAATCAGGAACCGCTTGGAAGCCACAGCCGGGAATTTCAACACTTGCTCAATGGCTTGCCCCAATTCGGTTTGGGTCATGTCCATTTCCGCTTTCACGGTTTCTACGCGATTGTCGTTGCGTTCCATGCGCGGCGGCTTGCCCAGCAACACCTCCATAGGCATGTCCACGGGGCTGCTTGCGCTTTCCGCGTCCAGCACTTTCAGCTGACGCTCGTCAGTCACAAAGCCCACCACGCAGAAGGGGCAACGCTCGCGTTCGCAAAGTTGCGTGAACAGTTCCAGCGATTCAGGGGCAATGCCCATCACATACCGTTCTTGCGATTCATTGCACCAAATTTCAGCAGGGCTTAGGCCACTTTCATCCAGGTTTACTTTGCGCAAATCGAATTCCGCGCCTTTGTTCGATGCATCGGCCAATTCTGGGAAGGCATTGGAAATACCACCAGCACCCACGTCGTGAATGCTCAAAATCGGATTGGCAACGCCCAAGGTCCAGCAACGGTCAAGCACTTCCTGTGCGCGGCGTTCCATTTCAGGGTTGGCACGCTGCACGGAATCATAGTCAAGCGACTCGGTGTTGGTGCCCGCATTCATCGATGAAGCTGCACCACCACCCATGCCAATGCGCATGCCAGGGCCACCCAGTTGAATCAACAAACTGCCCGCAGGCAAATCACATTTGTGGGTGTGCACTTCACGAATATTGCCCAAGCCACCTGCGATCATGATGGGCTTGTGATAACCATAAATCCGGTCACCCACGCGTTGCTCGAATGTACGGAAATAACCACCCAGGTTCGGGCGCCCAAATTCATTGTTGAACGCAGCCGCACCAATGGGGCCATCGATCATGATTTGTTCCGGTGTGGCAATGCGCGTGGGAATACCGACAGGCTGCGGCTTGTCGCCACGCTGTTCCAGCGGCACCAAAGCGTCTTGCCCGCTTTCCCAGCTTTCCTTGCCACCCTCAAAACGCAAATGCGAGGTGGTGAAACCACACAGGCCAGCCTTGGGCTTGGCACCACGGCCAGTGGCACCTTCGTCGCGAATTTCACCACCCGAACCTGTGGCCGCACCTGCGTAGGGCGAAATGGCAGTGGGGTGGTTGTGCGTTTCAACCTTGATCACGAAATGCGTGGTTTCCTCGTGCCGGCGATAAACACCATCTGCATCAGCAAAAAAGCGTTCCGCCTTGCCACCGGCAATAACAGCGGCATTGTCGGAATACGCAACCACCGTGCCTTGCGGCGTGGTTTTGTGGGTGTTGCGAATCATGCCGAACAGGGTTTCGCTTTGGGCCTGCCCATCAATGGTCCAGGTGGCATTGAAAATTTTGTGGCGGCAGTGCTCGCTGTTGGCCTGCGCAAACATCATCAATTCCACATCGGTAGGCGAACGGCCCATGGCGGTGTAGGCTTCCAGCAGGTAATCAATTTCATCTTCACTCAATGCCAAGCCCAGTTCGCTGTTGGCTTTCACAAGTGAATTGCGGCCCTCGCGGAGTTCCACAATTTGCAGGCTTTTGCCCTGCAGGGGCAAAAACAGGCTTTTCGCATCGAATTCATCGGGTAGCACGGTTTCGGTCATTCGGTCGTACAGGGCAGCCTTCAGCGCTTGCAAAGCCTGGCCTTCGGGCAATTTGCTTCCACCCAGCAAACCTTTCTTGAAAGTCAGTTGAAACTCAATGCCGCGTTCCATGCGCACAACACTGGCCAAGCCTGCGTTGTGTGCAATGTCGGTGGCTTTCGAAGCCCATGGGCTGACCGTACCCAAGCGGGGAACCACCACACAACTCGAATCAACCCGATCCAGTGCCAGTGCGGCGTGGCCGTAATCCAGCAGGCCTTCCATTACATCGCGCTGCTGCCCTTGCAGTGCACCACGTGTGGCCACAAAATGAACAAAATGGGCGCGAACAGCCGACACATTCGAATCAATGGCTTGCAGCCTCTTCAACAGGCCTTCGGCACGGAATGCGGACAGGGCAGACGCGCCGTGGAAGGTAGAAACATCGAATTGATCAGCCGAAGACAGGGCAAGAGACATGACAGCAGAGGGGGTGGTTGAGGTAATCTTGAATTATAAGTGCTACAGCCCACTTTCTGAGGCCAAAGCCTTGATAAACCACCCTGAATTTCCATGGAATACGCATGCCTGAACTGATCAAGCTTCACCCTGAAAACCTGACACACGCCAATTGGCAGCAACCGGGGCTGAACACCCTGCCAGTATTGTCGGTGGCGCAGGTGCGGATGTTCGAGCAAACCGCCTTCAGCCAGATTGACTCATTTCTGCTGATGCAAGCTGCCGGTATTCGTTCTGCCCTGAAAATCGTGGATCAAATTGTTCACAGCGAGCCCCGCTCCATGCGCTGCCTGGTGTTGGCCGGCCCCGGCAACAACGGGGGCGATGCCTGCATTGTGGCGGGCGAGCTGAAACGCCAGGGCATGCAGGTGGAACTGCTGCAACTGACCGAGGGCAAGGCCGCCAGCAAAGACCGCATGCAAGCCGTGCTGTGGGCGTTGGCCCATGGCGTTCAGCCCCAGGAATTTGATTCACACAGCAAACTGCCCGACATTGCACCCAACACCATCGTGATTGACGGTTTGCTGGGCATTGGCTGCGACCGCGCCCCATCGGGTTTGTTTGAAAAACTGATCAAACACGTCAACGCCCAACGCCAGCCGGTGCGTGTGTACGCCCTGGACTGCCCCAGTGGCCTGAACTGCGACACCGGCCTTGCACCCGGCGCAGCCATACAAGCCCACACCACCTTCAGCTACATGGCGTGCAAACACGGTTTGCTTACCGGCCACGGCAAAACACTTGCAGGCAATGTGTGGGTTGATGCACTTGGCTGTGAAGCCGTGTTGCATCAACTTCTTGAAGCGGCGCAACTTGGAGCGGTCATTCACGCCCGCTCCAGGCAGGAATTAACGCATCGACTACCCGCGCGACACCACCAGCACCACAAAGGCAGCTTTGGAGGCATCGCGGTGCTTGGCGGCCAGCGCGGCATGGTGGGCGCCTGCCTGCTGAGTGCGAGAACTGCCCTGATGCTGGGCTGTGGGCGAGTTGCCCTGAGCTTGCTGACGGAAACCGACCTGCACCTGCCCGATGTCCAGCTGCAGGGGCAAACGCCATTTCTGGACGTGTTGTTTCCAGAAATCATGAACAAAGGCATTGAAGACAACCTGACCTTTGCCGATGTTGCCGTGGTTGGCCCCGGGCTTGGGCAAAGTGAAGACGCGGTGAACATGCTTCTCGCCTTGCTTGAACATGACAAAGGCCTGCACATGGTGTGGGACGCGGATGCATTGAATTTGCTGGCATCCAGTTCCGCACTGCGGGCCCGTTTCAAACATTACCGGGAAAAGCATGCCGGGCGGGCCATGGTGTTCACCCCGCACCCGCTGGAAGCAGCGCGCTTGTTGCAAAGTACCACCGACATGGTGCAGATGGATCGCCCTGCCGCGGCGCAAGCCATTTCAAAACAGTTTGACTGCACCGTGGTACTCAAAGGCACCGGCAGCCTGATCTGCAAGGCGCAGCACATGGAAATAAACACCACGGGTGGCCCCGCTTTGGGCACAGCAGGCAGCGGCGATGTGCTGGCAGGTGCGATAGCCGCACTGTTGGGCCAAGGCCTGGGCGAATTCCATGCCGCAGCGCTGGCAGTACATTTACACGGGCTGGCCGTTGAACAGCAAACAGGTGAGCGCGAAGGCCTGCTGATTTCACACGCCAGCGAAATTGCCCAGCGCATGAAAGTTTGTTTAAACCACCTCTTGAACCAAAGCGCCCGCCGCAATGGTCAATTGCCGTAAGCAACGGGCGGCCAGTTTTTCATCATGGGTTACCAGAATCAGCGTGGTGCCTTGCTCATTTTGAAGATCAAACATCAAATCGATAATGCGTTGCCCGGTCACATAGTCCAGGCTGCCGGTAGGTTCATCGGCAAACACAATGGTAGGCTTGCGCACAAAAGCGCGGGCCAATGCCACACGCTGTTGTTCACCGCCGGAAAGCGTTTTGGGCGTGTGGCGCAAACGATCACCCAAACCCACCCGTTCAAGCATGTCCCGGCACGCTTTCTCGCGATTGGGCATGGGGGTCAGTTCGGTCGCCAACATCACATTTTCCAAGGCACTCAAATGATCGAGCAGTTGAAACGACTGAAAAACAAAGCCTACATGTTCTGCGCGCAGCGTTGCACGCCTGTCTTCGTTAAGTTGTGTTAAGTCTTGACCCAAAAAGCGAACCGCACCGCCAGATGGAATGTCCAAACCTGCAAGCATGCCCAACAAGGTGGACTTGCCCGAACCAGAAGCACCGACAATGGCAACCGCTTCGCCTTGATTTATAGTGAATGAAATATTGTCCAGGATGGACAGACTGTTTTGCCCGTCCTGAACCAATTGATTTAAACCTTCGACATCGAGGATCACACGATTCATGATTGCCTTTACAACTCAAAAAATTAAAAATGCTTTGACACTGGGCCTGATCGCACTCGGGATGCTCACCAGTGTATCCAGCTTTGCAGCGGCGACATCTGGAGAATGCAAAATTCTGGTGATGGGTGACAGCTTGTCTGCAGCCTATGGTCTGGCCAAGGAGCAAGGCTGGGTTGCATTGATGGATAAGCGATTGGAAAAAAAGTTCCCGCACTGCGTGGTAGTGAATGCATCTGTTTCAGGTGAAACCACTGCTGGCGGAAAAACACGCTTGCCTGCGCTGCTGAAACAACACCAACCCACACACATGATTCTGGAACTGGGCGCAAACGACGGGTTGCGGGGGTTGTCGCTTGACACCATGAAAGACAACCTGACCAACATGATGGTCGCCGCACGCAGAAATGAAACACAAGCGGTGTTGATCGGCATGCAGATTCCGTCGAACTACGGCCCGGCCTATGCACGCCGGTTCGGCAATACATTCACGGAAGTTGCCCGCAAACAGAAAGTGCCTTTGGTGCCTTTTATGCTGGACGGGTTTGCGCTTGACCCGAACGCATTTCAGGCCGATGGCATTCATCCAAATGCCGGGGCGCAACCGAAGATACTGGAAAACATCTGGCCGATATTTTCTGCGACGTTGAAGTGACTGATGCGCGACTTCGTGTTGTTGGCGAAGTCACATTATTTATTGCCTGGCATGTACGTGGCTACATGCCCTCCTCCGCCAGAAAGCCTGTATTTCCCTTTTTGAAGTTCACACTGACTCACCGATCCCGGCAAAACAGATGGCCGGGCTCGGTGTCGGCTTGCAGCCGAACGTGGCATGTGAACTCAAACGGGCAGGCTTTCTTGAAGGCGGAATGACGGCAGTGCGAACTTCGCACATGCAGAAAACCGCTGGTGACTTGGCGAGGATGCGAGTTGATTCATCAGGGTTTGCAGAATTGTCGCATCATTCTGCCGATTCAAGATCAAGGCGCCAGGCTTGATTCGCAGCGAGGGGCGACCGCCAGGTCAATGCGAACACGCCATTGCGTTTCGCATACCCTGAGCCAGAATCAATACGGGGAATTCGACTTGATCAAGGCAGAATGAATGACAATCTGCAAACCAGAACCAGAATCAGAATCAGAATGTCTTCTTGATCTCTACTTCCACCCGCTTCTTCATCGCATCCCGTGCAGCCAGCAACAAAGCTTCCTGATACACCTGCCCTGCAATGTTCTCGTAGTACTGCACCACTTGAGGATCAGCCTTCGCCTTGATATCAGAAGAAGGCGCACTGCTTTCTACCCAAGCCACTGCATAACCAGTGTTGCCCAAACCAATTACCTTGGCCTTGGGTAATTCAGAAACACCCGTATTCAATACCGACTGCGCTACCAAACCAGACAAGCCTTCTGCGCCCAGGGCAGACACGGTTTTTGCATCTGCGAATTCAAGCAGCAATTCTGAGCCCGCCTTGGGTTTTTCAGTATCCAGTTTCGCAGCCAACGCCTCTGCATCTTTCATGGCTGCCTTGCTTGCTTCTTCCTGCGTCAAGCGTGCCTGAATTGCCGCTTTCACTTCATCAAGAGGACGCGCTGCGGCAGCGGTGTAGTTCACAATGCGGGCAGACACCATGGCGTCACCCACCGGCACAGCTTTGGTGTTGTTCTTGCTGTCAATTGAATCGCTTGAAAAAATTTCGGCCATCACCTTGCCATCTTTCAATGCAGCAGGCGCATTGGGTGCTGCCTGCGTGAGCCCTTTGAATGTTTCCGTGGTAACACCCAGCTCCTTCACAACATTGTCAAACGATTGACCACCTTCATACACCAACTCAGCAAACCGACCCTGCGCATCCGCGTACAGCGCCGTCATTTTCTGGCCTTTTATTTCATCGGAAATTTGTGCCTTCACTTCATCAAGTGTTTGCACTTCACCACCGCGAACATCTGTTACTTCAACAATGTGATAACCAAACTGGCTTTTTACCAACCCACTTAGCTCGCCTTTCTTTTGAGAGAACACGGCCTCCTCGAACTCAGGAACCATCGCGCCCTTGCCAAAAAAACCCAGGTCGCCGCCTTGCGTGGCAGAACCCGTGTCAGTGGAATGCTGCTTGGCCAGTTCGGCAAATTTGCCCGGGTTTGCTTTCAGTTCAGCAAGCACTTTGTCGGCCTTGGCTTTCAAGTCATCCGCGGAAGCACCTTCCTTCTCTGCATCCAGCAAAATGTGGCGCGCACGGCGCTCCTCAGGCGTTGAAAAACGCGCCTTGTTTTGTTCGTAGTAAGCAGCCACATCTGCGTCGCTTACTTCAATTTTTGATTTGATGGTGTCGGGCGACAACACCACATATTCCACATCTGCTTTCTGCGGCGCCATGAACTGCGCCTTGTTTTGTTCGTAATACGCGGAAATCTGTTCATCCGTAATATTCACCTTCGCGACATACGGTGCCAGGTCAATGTTCTTCACACGCACAACCCGGCCGGCCAACTGCACATCGTCCAGCTGTGTTTTCAGTGTGTTCGGGAAAAACGATGCACGCAGCACCGGATCAAGCACCTGGTTGCGGGCCAAGCCAAAACGCACATTGGCCTCGTGCTGGGTCGGCGTCAAACCACGCGCAGCCAGCTCACGCTTATACGTTTCCAGGTCAAATTTGCCATCCACCTGAAACAGTGGTGTGTTGGCAATGTCGTTGGCCAAGGCTTTGTCTGAGGCAGTCAAATACTGCTTCTGAACAGACTGCTGCAACAGGTATTGCAGCACCAGTGTATCAAGCAGCTGGCGATTAACCTCAGGGGACTCAAACACCTTGGGATCAAAATTCTCACCAGACTGCGCACGTGCTTCTTCAATGCGCTCCCGCTTCACCTGATCAAATTCTTCCTGACTGATTGCGTGGTCGCCAACAATGGCCAGCGCGTTCGCATCGGCGCTGACCGTGTTGTAGCCCTCAAGGCCAAACAAGGCAAATGCGGGGGCAATAAACAGCAGCAAAACGAACTGCATGATCTTTTGATTGTTGCGAATGAATTCAAACATGTTTTGTAAGTGGTGTAAGCGTTGAACGACAAGCGAATACTATACCTGAAGGTGCACACCGGAAAACCGTGCACGGCCCGGCGAGAGGCGGGAAATGAAAAAAGGGAATCCGAAGATTCCCTTTTTTGTTTGGCGGAGTGGACGGGGCTCGAACCCGCGACCCCCGGCGTGACAGGCCGGTATTCTAACCAACTGAACTACCACTCCAGAGTTGGTTGCTGTTCCGCAATGTTGGTGGGTGCTGAGAGGCTCGAACTCCCGACCTAAGCCTTGTAAGGGCTCCGCTCTACCAACTGAGCTAAGCACCCGACGTATTCACTATTTCTGAAGAATTTTGCTGTGAAGCTTTGCTCTTTTTCTTAGTGACTGTCGTGTTGCGAATCAGCCAAGACCGCAATTATATACAAATTAAGCGACCCTGCAATACCTTTTGTCAAAAAAATTTTAAATTTAATTTACAGCGTCTTTCAGGGCTTTGCCTGGACGGAACTTTGGCACCTTGGCTGCCTTGATTTTGATGGTTGCACCAGTGCGTGGGTTACGGCCACTGCGTGCGGCGCGCTTGCCTACGGCAAAGGTTCCAAAACCAACCAAAGTTACTGAACCGCCTTTTTTCAAGGTAGTTTTAACAGCAGCAATCATTGCGTCCAGTGCACGGCCAGCGGCCGCTTTGGAAATTTCTGCTGACTCAGCAATTTGATCGATTAGTTCAGTTTTATTCATGTAAAAAGCCCCCTCATGGTGACAAATAAAAAGTGCCCGAATTCAGGCACCACGTTGCTTCCAGTACTTAATTTAGACACGCCTGAAAGCTAGCTGTCAACACATTTTGCGGGTGGATAACCCTTATTTTTCAAGCCAGCAAAGGCTTTCCGCGATGCACAAAAAAAAGCCTCCACATTTTCATGCGGAGGCTTCTTTAAAATATCGATTGATATCAGTGCTTTACACTTGGGTTTGCAGCAGACTCATCAGCTTTTCCCGCAATCACCTCTGCCGGCTCGGAGACTGGCTCTGGAAGCGATTCCAGCGCATGTTGCAGCACCTGATCGATCCATCTCACCGGAATAATCTCCAAACTGTTCTTCACGTTGGCAGGAATTTCAGCCAAATCCTTCACGTTTTCTTCGGGAATCAGCACTGTTTTAATGCCGCCACGGTGGGCAGCAAGCAGCTTTTCTTTCAAGCCGCCGATGCCCAACACTTCACCGCGAAGCGTAATTTCACCTGTCATTGCAACATCGGATCGCACTGGCATATTGGTCAAAGTCGACACCAGGGCAGTGGTCATCGCAATGCCCGCAGAGGGGCCGTCTTTCGGTGTTGCACCCTCGGGCACGTGCACGTGAATGTCGCGTTTCTCGAACGCATCATTGCGAATACCCAAACGGTTTGCGCGGGCACGAACAACAGAACGCGCCGCCTCAACCGATTCCTTCATGACATCGCCAAGTGAGCCGGTACGAATAATGTTGCCTTTGCCCGGCATGGACACAGTTTCAATGGTGAGCAATTCGCCACCCACCTCTGTCCAAGCCAAACCTGTAACCTGCCCCACCTGGTTTTCTTTTTCCGCCAGGCCAAAACTGAAACGGCGCACACCCAGAAACTTGTCCAGGTTTTTCGGTGTAACCAACACTTTCTTTTCGTTTTTGCCCAACACCATTTGTCGCACAACCTTGCGGCAAATCTTGGACATTTCGCGCTCTAGCCCGCGCACACCTGCCTCGCGGGTGTAGTAACGAACCACGTCGCGAACAGCCGCTTCAGACACGCTCAATTCTTCGTCTTTTACGCCGTTGTTCTTCAACTGTTTGGGCAACAAATACTTCAAGGTAATGCTTACTTTTTCGTCCTCGGTGTAACCGCTCAAACGAATCACTTCCATGCGATCAAGCAGCGCGTGTGGAATGTTCAGCGAATTGGCGGTTGCCACAAACATCACGTCGCTCAGGTCGTATTCCACTTCCACGTAGTGGTCTACAAATGTGCTGTTCTGTTCAGGATCGAGCACCTCAAGCAATGCAGAAGACGGATCGCCACGGAAATCCTGACCCATCTTGTCGATCTCGTCGAGCAGGAACAGCGGGTTGCGAACGCCCACCTTGGTGATGCTGTTCAACACCTTGCCTGGCATGGAACCGATGTAGGTTTTTCTGTGTCCCCGAATTTCAGCTTCATCGCGCACACCACCCAAGGCCATGCGAACAAACTTGCGGTTGGTTGCCTTGGCCACTGACTGACCCAGCGATGTTTTGCCCACACCTGGAGGGCCCACCAGACACAGAATGGGCGCTTTCAGTTTGTCGACACGCTGTTGCACCGCGAGGTATTCAACAATGCGCTCTTTGACTTTTTCCAATCCGTAATGGTCTTCGTCCAGCACCTTCTCGGCGTTGGCCAAATCATTGTTGATTTTCGTTTTCTTCTTCCAGGGCAAGCCCACCAGCACATCAATGTAGTTGCGAATCACAGTGGCTTCTGCCGACATGGGCGACATCAGCTTGAGCTTCTTTAACTCGGCCTCGGCTTTTTTCAACGCTTCCTTGGACATGCGTGCTGCCTTGATGCGTTTTTCCAGCTCTTCCATGTCAGCGCCGTCTTCGCCCTCGCCCAGTTCTTTCTGGATGGCCTTGACTTGCTCGTTCAGGTAGTACTCTCGCTGGCTTTTTTCCATCTGACGCTTCACGCGACCACGAATACGCTTTTCAACCTGAAGAATATCGATCTCGGTTTCAAGCTGCGACAACAAGGCTTCCAGACGCTGCGCAATGCTGAAGGTTTCCAGAATGGATTGCTTCTGTTCCAGCTTCAGCGGCAGGTGGCTGACAATGGTGTCGGCCAGGCGACCAATGTCTTCAATGCTGGCCAGCGATGTCAAAATTTCTGGCGGAATTTTCTTGTTCAATTTCACGTAGGAATCGAACTGCGCCATCACCGCGCGCTTCATCGCTTCAGTTTCGGGGCTTTGTGACGGGTCGGGCAACAGCGGCATGGCTGTGGCCGCAAAATGGGTTCCTTCATCCGTTACCTTGGTCAAGCGGGCACGCTGAACACCTTCGACCAACACCTTCACGGTGCCATCGGGCAGCTTCAGCATTTGCAACACATTGGCCACGCAGCCAATGTTGTAAATGTCTTTGTCGCTGGGTTCGTCTTTGGTGGCAGATTTTTGCGCCACCAGAAGAATGCTTTTGCCTGTTTCCATCGCGATTTCCAGCGCTTTGATGGATTTTGGACGGCCCACGAAAAGCGGAATGACCATGTGCGGGAACACCACTACATCTCGCAAAGGGAGCAATGACAATTCGATGGGTTGTTCCGGAAGCACGTTAGTTGCTGACATATGAATCACCTATTAAATGCATAACCCTACAGTGGGGTTAAAACGCGCTTATTCAAGCTTTATTTCACGACAAATAAACAATACCACTGAAAAGAAAAAGCCCAACCGTTAAGTTGGGCTTTTTTAATCATTTTGCAATCTGTTTTGGGGTGGTTTGCAGTATCAGGATTTGTCTTTGCTGCCAGCCACTTTCGGTTGGTCTTCGTAGATCAACAAGGGCTGCCCCACACCGGTGATGGCGTTCTCGTCAATCACCACCTTTTTCACATTGGTGTCGCCCGGCAAGTCGTACATAATGCCAAGCAAGGCCTGCTCCAGAATAGTCCGAAGGCCACGTGCACCAGTTTTCCGCTGAATCGCTTTTTTAGCGATTGCACTCAAGGCTGAGGGACGCACTTCAAGTTCTGCACCGTCCATTTCCAGCAGCTTTTCAAACTGCTTGACCATGGCATTTTTGGGCTTGGTCAGAATTTCAATCAACGCTGGCTCATCGAGCTCTTCGAGCGTGGCGATAACGGGCAGACGCCCCACCAATTCGGGAATGATACCGAATTTGATCAAATCTTCTGGCTCGACTTCAGCCAGCAATGTGCCCACGTTGCCCTCTTCCTTGCTTTTCACCGTGGCACCAAAGCCGATACCGGAACGCTCGGAACGATTGCGTATAACCTTGTCCAGACCTTCAAACGCGCCACCCACGATAAACAGTACATTGGTGGTGTCGATTTGAACAAAGTCCTGGTTGGGGTGCTTGCGGCCGCCCTGTGGGGGAACGGAAGCAACCGTGCCCTCAATCAATTTCAGCAAGGCTTGCTGCACGCCTTCACCCGACACATCACGCGTAATGGAGGGGTTGTCGGATTTGCGGGAAATCTTGTCAATTTCATCAATGTAAACGATGCCACGCTGCGCCTTCTCAACCTCGTAGTTGCAGCTCTGCAACAGCTTCTGAATGATGTTTTCAACGTCTTCACCCACATAACCGGCTTCGGTCAGCGTGGTGGCATCTGCAATAACAAACGGCACATTCAACAGGCGGGCCAGTGTTTGGGCCAGCAGTGTTTTGCCTGAACCTGTGGGGCCCACCAGCAAAATATTGCTTTTCGTCAGCTCAATGTCGTCTTTCTTGCTCATGTGGCGCAAGCGTTTGTAGTGGTTGTATTCCGCTACAGCCAACACGCGCTTGGCTTTGTCTTGCCCAATCACATACTGGTCAAGAATGGCACGAATTTCCTGGGGGGTTGGCAACTTGTCGCCACCGCCAGTGGCCGTGGCCTCGGCTGCTTCATCACGAATGATGTCGTTGCATAACTCAATACATTCATCGCAGATGAACACAGAGGGCCCTGCTATCAATTTTTTAACCTCGTGCTGGCTTTTGCCGCAAAAGGAGCAATAGAGCAGCTTTTCGCTGGAGCCTTTCTTTTCTGACATCATTTATCCTCTGGAAAGCCCCCAAGGGGGCAATCAAGCAATCCAGGTTGGTTACTACCGTTACTTCTTCTCTGTCGGCGACACGCGGTGCTTCAACACATCGTCGATCAAACCGTAGTCTTTCGCTGAGTCTGCACCCATAAAGTTATCACGATCTGTGTCACGCGCAATCTCTTCGATCGTCTTACCGGTGTTCTCAGCCAGCACGCCGTTCAATTTTTCACGCAAATACAGGATTTCCCGGGCATGAATTTCAATATCGGAAGCCTGACCCTGTACGCCACCCAGTGGTTGGTGAATCATGATGCGGCTGTTGGGCAAGGAAAAACGCTTGCCTTTGGTGCCGGAAGACAACAAAAATGCACCCATACTGGCGGCCAAACCTGTGCACAAAGTAGACACATCGGGCTTGATGAACTGCATGGTGTCATAAATGGCCATGCCAGCCGACACTGAACCACCGGGGCTGTTGATGTACAGCGCGATGTCTTTGTCGGGGTTTTCGCTTTCAAGGAACAACATTTGCGCCACGATCACGTTGGCCATTTGGTCATTGATTGGACCGACCAGGAAAATCACGCGCTCTTTGAGCAGACGTGAATAAATGTCATAGGCCCGCTCGCCCCGACCACTTTGTTCAATCACCATGGGCACGTACATATTGCTTTGCGTGTCCAATGCACCTGAATTGTTCATGTTGTTCGTCATAGAGCGAGGGTTCCAGATCATTTACTTATTTCCCATCAGTTCGTCAAAGGACAATTTCTTTTCAACCACTTTGGATTTGCCCAAGGTGAATTCAACCACATTGTCTTCCAGAATAACCGCTTCCACATCCGCCAAACGGGCGCGATCCTGAAAATACCACTGCATTACTTCAGCCGGGTTTTCATAGCTTTGCGCCTGCTCTTCGATAAAGGCACGCACTTGCTCAGGCTTGGCCTGCAGGTTGTGCTGTTTTACCAAGTCTGACACGATCAGGCCCAAGCGAACGCGACGATCCGCCTGTGCAGCGAAGATGTCTTCGGGCAACTGGATTTCTTCCACGTTCTGCATGCCGCGGGCCTTCAGATCCTGACGGGCACGGGTGGCCAACTCGGTTGTTTCGGACTGGATCAGAGCCTTGGGCACATCAAATTCAGTCACTTTCAACAGCGCGTTCATCACGGCTTCTTTGGTTTGCGCCTTGGTGCGGTTGCTCACTTCACGGCTCAGGTTAACGCGCACATCTTCACGCAGCTTTTCCAGTGAACCATCGGCAATGCCCATGGTCCTGGCAAATTCATCGTTCAGTTCGGGCAACTGTGGGCCTTCCACTTTCTTGATGGTGATGGTGAACTGGGCTGTTTTGCCTGCCACGTCTTTGCCATGGTAGTCCTCAGGGAAGGCCAGGTCGAAGGTCTTTTCTTCGCCTTTCTTCAGGCCTTTGGCCGCAGCTTCGAATTCGGGCAGCATTTGACCCTTGCCGATCACGAAGGAAAAGTCTTCTGCTGTGCCGCCATCGAAGGGTACATCGTCAATTTTGCCCACGAAATCCAGGGTCACCTTGTCTTCTTCAGCAGAGCCACGGTCAGTTTCAGCAAAGCTTGCGCGTTGCTTGCGTAGGATTTCAATGGTTTTGTCCACTTCAGCATCCGACACTTCAACCACTGTTTTCTCGATTTCCAGCGTAGCGAATTCACCAAACTTCACTTCAGGAAACACTTCAAAAGTGGCGTTGAATTCGAAAGCGTCGTCACCGGCGTCTTTGGCGGCTTCAATGCGGGGCTGACCAGCCACACGCAGGTCCTGCTTTTGAACTTCTTCGCTGAATGTGCGGCCGATTTCGTCGCTCAACACTTCAGAATGAACTTGCGGGCCGTAGTTCTGTACAACCATTTTCATGGGCACTTTACCAGGGCGGAAACCGGGCATGCGGGCTGTGCTAGCCACCTTTTTAAGGCGCTTTTCAACCTCAGCATTGATTTTTTCAACTGAAAGCTTCAAGGAAATGGTTTTCTCGAGAGCGCTGGCAGTGGTGGTTGTTTCAGTCATTTGGAACTCTTGAACTGGTTGCCTGGGCGGGGTTTGCCAAGGGGTGGTTAATGGGTGAGAGACCGTCGCCATGTGAATGACATAAAGGTTCTACAATTGCCGATATCTTACACAAGTATGAAGCTGCTTTGGCGGGGGGTTGGTAAAACTGGACCGCCCTGCAGGCGATATACCCGGGGCACAAGAATGGTGGTGCGGATGAAAGGACTCGAACCTTCACGTATTGCTACGCCAGAACCTAAATCTGGTGCGTCTACCAATTTCGCCACATCCGCATGCAGGCGCGCATTATAGCCCGATTTTAACGCGCAAGCCCTTACAATGTCATTTATTGTTCGCATTACCCAAAATTGAAGGTGACATGGCTGTTTCTCTGGAAAACCCACTGGTGTATTGCCGCGAAAAAGTGTGTGGCGAAGTCTCTTCCCTGCACTACGCCACCCTGTTTCTGACTGACGAGTTCAAGGCCTATTGGCTGGGTTGTTTTGCCCTGAACCATGAACTGCGCCAGGCTTGCCTGAAACAGCTGGACGCTGGCCTGACCCAGGTGAAACTGGGCTGGTGGCACAGTGCCCTGGTGGACGCGGCCAGCAACACCAACCCACACCCTGTTGTGACGGCCATTTCAAAGCCCGTATTGGCCAAAGTACCCGCTGAGCAATGGGGTGAGCTAATCAACCGCGTGGCCAGCGGCTGCGAGCCAAAGCGCTACAACGGCATGGCGGACTGGCACAAGGACTTGCGCGGTGAAATGGAACCGTGGGTGAAACTGGTTCAGGCGCGTTTTGGCGACGCTGGCACCGATTTCAACGGCCTGCTGACTTTCTGGACAGAAACCACCCGCCTGTGCCAGGTGCTGCGGCTGGCCAAGTACCTGGACCAGGGCTTTCAGCCCTTGCCGGTTGAGTTGCTGGCCAAACACGGTGTAACCGCAGAGCAAATAAAGCGGCGCGAACACAGCGATTCGACACAAGCTTTGTTTTCAGAAGCAACGGGGCAACTGGTTGAGCTGGCCAGGCAGGCCTGGAAAACTGTGCCGCTGGAGCAGCGTTTGTTTGCACGCCCCTTGCGGGCCCTGTTCCGCATGCGGGTGGCTGAACTGCACCTGCACAAAAAAAGCGGTTACAAATTGCTGACCGAGGAAAAAAGAATTACGCCACTGAAAAAATTCAGCACCGCGTGGACCACGCAAGTGCTGAGGTGGTAAGTACCGCGTTGCGCTACTTCGGCTTGTGAATTCGATAGGCGGCTGCGTACAAAGCCGGCAGGAAGAACAGGGTCAGCAGGGTTGCCACAATCAGGCCACCCATGATGGCCACCGCCATGGGACCCCAGAATTGGGAACGCATCAGCGGGATCATGGCCAGCACGGCAGCAGCCGCAGTCAGCAAGATGGGGCGCGAACGGCGTATGGTGGAACCCACGATGGATTCAAAAGGGTCAACCCCGGCATCACGATCTTGTTCAATTTGATCCACCAGAATCACTGAATTCCGGATGATCATGCCAAACAGGGCGATCACTCCCAGTTGCGCCACGAAACCAAAAGGCCGTGCTGTGATGATCAAAGCCAGGGCAGCGCCAATAATGCCCAACGGGCCTGTGAAATACACCAAGAGGGTTCGACCAAAGCTTTTAAGCTGCAACATCAAGAGAGTCAGCACGATGAAC
Organism: Limnobacter sp.; assembly: GCF_036846585.1. GTDB lineage: Bacteria > Pseudomonadota > Gammaproteobacteria > Burkholderiales > Burkholderiaceae_B > Limnobacter. The sequence continues at coordinate 31,436 of NZ_DAIUBR010000009.1, forward strand.
AGCATCAAGGGCACATTGGCCATGATGGACTGTTGTGCCCTGCCGGAATCGGCAGCCAAACCATCCAGTTTCACGCTGACGCCGAAAGGCAATTCTGCCCGCAAGGGCTTTAAATACTCATTCATGGCCAAGGCCACTGTGGTGCCCTGAATACCCGACACCACATCGGCCTGCACCGTGATGGCAAATTCACCACCTTGCCGCCAAATAACACCCGGTTCGAAATTCATGTTTACCTTGCCCACCTGGGACAAAGGCACGTAGGCCCCACTTGCCGTGGGCACATTCGCATTCATCAGTTCGGCAAGCGTGTCGCGCTCGCTTTCGGGATTGCGGAACACAATGTCAATCAGGCGGTTGTTTTCACGGTACTGGCCAATTGTGGCGCCCGACAATATAACGTGCGATGACTCGGCGATGCTTTGGCTGCTCACGCCCAGCGCACGCGCACGGGCTTGATCCACCTCCACTTTCATGACCTTGACATTTTCGTTCCAATTGTCATGGGTCCCCCGGGTGTACTCACTGGAGGCCACTACCTCTTTCACCTTGTCAGCCACTGCACGCACCACGCGCGGGTCTGGCCCCTGCACCACGAACTGCACTGGATAGGTAACCGGTGGGCCGTTGGGCAGCAGGGTAACGCGCGGGCGAATATCCGGAAAGTTGGTATTGAGGTGCTCTTTCAGCTTGACGCGCAACAACTCGCGATCCTCGAAACTTTTCGGGATCACGATCAATTCAGCCAGGTTGCTTTGCACAAACTTTTGATCAAGCGACAGGTAAAAACGTGGCGCACCATCGCCCACAAAACTGGCATAACCCTCCACTTCGTCTTGCTGGGCCAGCCACTTTTCAAGCGCGATGGCCTGTTTCTCGGTTTCCTTGAAAGCAGTGCCTTCAGGCAACCACAGGTTCACCATGATCTCCAGGCGATTTGAATCCGGAAAAAATTGTTGCTCAATGAACTTGAAAGAATAAGTACCACCAACAAAGGCAATCACGGTGACGCCAATCGTGATCCAGCGGTGGTTTACACAGGCTTCAATCCAGCGGCGAAAACGCTGATAAAACGGTGTGTCAAACACTTCGGCGTGCCCCTGCCCGTCCTTGGGTTTTTTCAGCAACCAATAACCGATGTACGGCACAAAAATGACCGCCACAAACCAGGACAGAATCAGCGCAATGGCCGTGACCGCAAAAATGGAATAGGTGTATTCGCCTGCGGCGGATTGCGCCAGAGCAATGGGCAAGAAACCCGCTGCGGTGATCAGCGTGCCGGTCAACATGGGAATGGCCGTGGAGTCGTAAGCAAAAATTGCTGCATCAAAACGGGAATAACCTTCTTCGAGCTTGCGCACCATCATTTCCACGGCAATGATTGCGTCGTCGACCAGCAATCCCAGGGCAATGATGAGCGCACCCAGCGAAATTTTGTGCAGGTTGATGTTGAAAAATGACATGGCAAGAAAGGTGAGCGCCAACACCAGCGGAATGGTCAACCCCACGACCAGCCCTGGCCGGGTGTCAATGCGAAAGGGTTTGCTGTGCAAACCCAGACTGAGAAAGCTGACGGCCAGCACAATGACAATCGCTTCAATCAACACTTTCACAAATTCACTGATCGAGGTGCGAACAGACTTGGGTTGATCGGCCACGCGCTGCAATTCAATGCCCAAGGGCAGATCGGCCAGAATCCGCTTCTCCACCTGCTCCAGTTGCTCGCCCAGTCGAATGATGTCGCCACCATTGACCATGGAAATGCCCAGTCCAATGACCTCTTTGCCGTTGAACCGCATTTTCGACACAGGCGGATCCTGGTAGCCCCGGTACACTTTGGCAATGTCTTTGAGCAACAGGGTGTTCTTGCCAGCGCGAACGGGGCTGTTGGCAATGTCGTCAATCGATTCGAACTGCCCTTGCACGCGCGACCAGACTTTCTGATTTTCCAGACTGAGCACACCTTGCGATGTGACCGCATTCTGGCTGTTGATTTGATGGAACACGTCTTGCGCGGAAATACCAAGTTGCGCCAGTTTGTAGTGCGAGACATCGATGAACACCTTCTCGGGTTGAACACCGAACATTTGCACCTTGCCCACGTCGGGTATTTTCAGCATTTCCTGACGAACCTGAATGACAAAGTCTTTCAGTTCTGCGTATTTGAAACCATCCGCAGAAAAAGCCAGCAACACACCAAAGGTGTCGCCGAATTCATCATTGAAAAACGGCCCGGCAACTCCGCGCGGCAAGTTGCCAGTCATGTCGCTGACGCGCTTGCGGGTGGTGTACCAAATGTCGGCAACTTGCTTTGGGGGTGCACTGTCATCGAGCTGCAGAAAAATAACTGTTTCGCCTGGCTTGGAATACGAGCGAATTTTGTAGGCGTAGGGAATTTCCTGAATCACCTTCTCGATGGGGTCTGCAACCTGCTGGCCCATTTGCATGGCCGTGGCCCCTGGCCAGTAGGCGCGAACCACCATGCCCCGAAACACAAAGGGTGGGTCCTCTTCTTGCCCCAGCGAGAAAAATGCGGCCACACCCGCGAAAATGAACACGGCCAACAGGTAACGAACCAATGGCTGGTTCTCGAGCGCCCAGCGCGACAGGTTGATTTTTCTCATCATCGGGTCAGGTCGCCTGTTTCGACAAACCGGCGCACTTTCTGCCCCTCATTAAGCACATGCGTGCCGGCGGTCACAATCAGTTCACCGTTTTTCAATCCGTCTTTGACCAGAAATTCGCTTTCGGATACATCGTAGGGTTGCACCACACGTTTGCTGACCAGGCCTTGTGCTTCATCAAACACCCAGACAAACGCGCCGGTGTGCTGTGCCACCAGTGCCGAGATTGGCAGTTTGAATACATCGGGCTGCGCGGCCTTGCTGAATTGAACGGTGGCGCTCATGCCGAAACGCGCAACCTTGTTTGCGTCGTTCACATTCAACATCACATCGAATGTTCGGGTAAGCGGGTTGGCAACTGGCGACACTTCCCGTACTTTGGCCTTCAAGCTTTCCTTGCCCGACCACAGCAGCACAGTTGCAACTTCGCCCACCTTGATGTCTGCCACGCGGCTTTCCGGCACCGCCATGCTGACCTGTACTTCATTTTCATCGGCCCACTGCACCACAGGCTGCCCCGGGGGCACCACCTGCCCCGCCTGGGCATACACGGCCGACACCACACCATTGTTTGGGGCGCGCAAGTCGCCATATTGCTTTTGGTTTGATTGGGTGCTGAGCTGCGCGCGCGCCTGGCTGAGGCGGCTGGCTGCGGCATCAAGTGCCAGCTGCCTGCGGTCCAGTTCAGCCTGACTGATGAAATTTTGTTGTTTCAGGGTTTTTGCCCGCTCAAGGTCTGTTTTCAGCTGGGCGTGTTCAGTGTTGGCTGCATCAAAACCGGCCTGCGCGGCCTGCAGCGCAAAGCTTAAATCCTGGGGATCCAGCCTGGCCAGCACCTGGCCTTTTTTCACCCTGTCGCCCACATCCACCAGCCGGCTGATCAACTTGCCACCCACCTGAAAGCTCAAGTCGGCCTGAAAGCGTGGCTCAATTTGACCGGAAAAACTTTCTTCAAAGGTGCTGCCACTGGCTTGAAGTTCCATCACGCGGACGGGTCGAACCAACTCGGTGGTGTCGATTTCAGGGCGAGAGCAGGCGGCTAGCAGAAGCAAAGCAAGGGCAGCCCACACAGCAGGCAAATACAAACGGCTTTTTGACATGGATCGCTCTAGAGAGTGAATTTATTGTAATCAGCGCAATTGTCGGTGCAATCAAACGCCAAGTCAAAATTGAGTCAAAAACAATCCAGCCGGTCCCGCAGGGCGGCAAGTGCTTTTTCAACCCGGTCCACGCCAATCACTTCAATGCCTTCAATAGGCTGCTTTGGCGCATTGCTGGCGGGAACAATGGCATGGGTGAAGCCCAGCTTGGCTGCCTCGCGCAAGCGTTCCTGCCCGCGGGGGGCCGGGCGCAGTTCGCCTGACAAACCAATTTCACCGAACACCACCAATTCCTTGGGCAAACGTTTGTTTCGCAAAGAAGACACCATGGCCAGCACAATGGCCAGGTCGGCGGCGGGTTCTGAAATTCGGACACCACCCACGGCGTTGATGAAAATGTCCTGGTCAAAAAACTGCAGGCCTGCGTGGCGATGCATCACGGCCAACAACATGGCCAGGCGGTTTTGATCAAGGCCCACAGACAACCTGCGTGGGGCGGGCGAGTGGGATGAATCCACAAGCGCCTGAATTTCAACCAGCAACGGCCGTGCACCTTCCTGGGTGCACATGACACAGGAACCCGCCACCCACTCGGCCTGTTGCGATAAAAACAAGGCCGATGGGTTGTTGACACCTTTAAGGCCACGGTCGGTCATGGCGAACACGCCCAGTTCATTCACGGCACCAAAGCGGTTTTTGAATGCACGCACCAGGCGGAAAGACGACTGCGAATCGCCTTCGAAATACAGCACGGTGTCCACAATGTGTTCCAGAACGCGCGGGCCAGCCAAGGTTCCTTCTTTGGTCACGTGCCCCACAAGAATGGTGGTGATGCCCATGGCTTTGGCAAGCCGGGTAAGCTGGCTTGCGCATTCGCGCACCTGGCTGACCGATCCGGGCGCGGCACTCAATTCACTGGTGTACATGGTTTGAATGGAATCAATCACCAGCACTTCGGGCTTCAATATTTCAAGCTGGGCCACAATTTGCTCCAGCTGAATTTCGGTGAGCACATTCAGGTTGGTGTGTTCCAGGCCCAAGCGCTGGGCGCGCAAGGCGATTTGCCCTGCTGATTCTTCGCCGCTGACATACAGGGCCGATGCTGTTTTGGCCAAGGTCACCATGGATTGCAACAACAGGGTGGACTTGCCAATGCCGGGGTCGCCCCCCAACAGCACCACCATGCCGGGCACCATGCCGCCGCCCAACACGCGATCAAATTCAGGCACGCCACTGCTGAAACGCGGGTGATCTTGCGCCTGAATGTCGGCAAGTTTGATCACACTGTTACTTTGGGCAGCCAGGGCGGCAAAGCGGTTGTGCTTGGGTGGTGTGGCACTGACCGCTGATTCAACCAGCGTATTCCAGCTGTTGCAATCGGTGCACTGCCCCTGCCATTTGGGGAAAACAGAACCACATTCGGTGCACTGGTATTGACTTTTGTTCTTGGCCAAAATGGCGCATTCCTTTTAAAAACTACACCGTTGAAAACGGCACACGGGGTGCAATGGCACACAACAATTCATAGCCAATGGTGCCACTTCGATCGGCCACAATGTCCACCGGAATGTTCTCGCCCCACAATTCAACTTTGCTGCCGGGCTTTGCATCCGGAATGTGGCTGACGTTGATGGTCAACATGTCCATTGACACGCGCCCTGAGATGGGGGCAACTTGACCTTCCACAAAGGTGGGTGTTCCGTCAGGTGCATGCCGCGGATAACCATCGGCATAGCCACAGGCCACCACGGCAATACGGCCATTTTCCGAGGCTTGCCACCGTGAGCCATACCCCACACGATCACCTTTGTTGACATGTTGAATGGCAATGATCTCGCTTTCAAACAGCATGGCTGCTTTCAGGCCGTAGTTTGCGGCCGCTTGTGGCCCGGGCGTGGCACCATAAATGGCAATGCCGGGGCGGGCAATGTCACCGGCCAGTTCCGGAAAATTCAGTGAACCTGCTGAATTGGCCAAACAACTGTGCCAATGGGTTGGCTTCACACGCATCAGGCTTTGATGCTGCTCCTGGGCAAACGGCTTGCGTGTGCGCGGATCTGCTTCGTCGGCATTGGCAAAGTGGGTCATCAACACGGGCGTGGGCCACGCATGCCGGGAAACAAGTTGTTCAAGCCTGGCAATTGCACTGCCCGCGTCATCAGGCTGAAATCCCAGACGATTCATGCCTGTGTTCAGTTTCAAAAAAATTCTGGGCCTGCAGGTCTCGCTTTGAAGTGCAAAGCGTTCCAGTTGATCCAGTTGTTCAACGGTGTGAACCACCCAATCGCAATTCAGTTCAACGGCCCGTTGCAAATCGGATTGATCAAAACAGCCTTCAAGCAACAGGATGGGCTTGGTCCAGCCCAGCGTACGCAACTTGCCAGCGCCTTCAATTTCCAGAAGTGCCAAAGCGTCTGCATTCAAAAGACCGGGGTACACGCGCTCCAGACCATGGCCATAGGCGTTGGCTTTCACCACGGGCATAACAAGGGAATCACCCAGCAATTGCCTGATTTTATTGATGTTGTCTGAAATGGCTGCAGGGTTGACCACTGCACGTATGGGTCGCGGCATGGGTTGGATAATGGAATTATAGGGGTTGGCCTGACTTCGTAAAACGGGCATTGCGTAACACGCTAAGCGCCCGGATATGATATAACGCCACAACACCGTTGAACGAGCAGCGAAACGGCGAAATCGCACTAAATGGATTTCGCTCAATTCACAGTTGAATGAAACCCGGCTTTTATACCATCATGGCGGCGCAGTTTTTCTCGTCGCTCGCAGACAACGCACTCTTGATTGCAGCAATCGCATTGCTCTTTCAGATCCAGTCGCCCGACTGGATGACGCCATTGCTCAAACTATTTTTTGTGGTGTCATATGTGGTGCTGGCCCCGTTCGTGGGTGGTTTTGCCGACACCCTGCCCAAAGGCAAGGTGATGCTGATCACCAATTCAATCAAGGTAGTGGGTTGCCTGATGATGTTCTTCGGCGTACACCCCCTGCTTTCCTACGCAGTGGTTGGCTTGGGCGCTGCGGCCTATTCACCCGCCAAATACGGCATTCTGACCGAGCTGCTTCCACACGACAGACTGGTAGAGGCCAACGGCTGGATCGAGGGCTTGACGGTTTTGTCCATCATCATGGGCACCGTGCTGGGGGGTATTTTGATTGCCCCGGGTACCAGTGAGTACCTGATGCGGCTTCACATTCCAGGTGTTACCGATAACATGGACACGCCGGCAGAAGCAGCCATTTTCGTGATCACATCGGGTTATCTGATCGCGGCTGTTTTCAATTTCAATATTCCTGACACGGGTGCGCGTTACGAGCCGCAACTGAACCACCCCATCATCATGACCCGCAAGTTTTATGGCTGCGTGAAGCAGTTGTGGAGCGACAAACTGGGTCAAATTTCCCTGGCGGTAACCACCCTGTTTTGGGGTGCCGGTGCAACCCTTCAATTCATAGTGCTGAAGTGGGCTGAAAGTGCCTTGGGTTTGCCTTTGGACAAAGGCGCCATTTTGCAGGGCGTGTGCGCATTCGGCGTGGCGGCGGGTGCTGTGGCTGCGGCGAAAATGATTCCACTGAAAAAATCCATGGTGGTGTTGCCCATGGGCATCCTAATGGGCGTAGTCTGCATGACCATGGTGTTGGTGAACAACCAGGGCATGGCTTACTTGCTGATCACGGTGATTGGCGCGCTAAGTGGATTTTTTGTGGTCCCCATGAATGCTTTGTTGCAACATCGCGGCCATGTGCTGATGAGCGCGGGCCGATCAATCGCCATTCAAAACTTCAACGAAAATATTTCGGTGCTGACCATGCTGGCAATTTACGCGGTGTTGATCAGCTTTGATGTGCACGTGAACACGGTTATTTTGATGTTCGGCGGTTTCGTGATGGGCACCATGTTCATGGTCATTCTGTGGCACCGCCGAAACCAAAGGCTTTACGATGTGGAAGCCCGCATCGGCGAAGACCGCCCGGTGGGCGTGCCGCTGTAAGCGGTTTCTTTACAATACAGATTGGTGTTGCTTAAGCAGCAGCAAATCGTCCCACGCTTTGGCTTTTTCCCCGGGCCTGCGCAGCAGGTAGGCGGGGTGGTAAGTCACCACGGCCGGAATGCTGAGCCCTTCAATTGTTACATGGTGCAATTTGCCACGCAACTCGCCAACCGGTTTGTCGGTGTTCAACAAAGTTTGAATGGCAAATCGCCCAACCAACAACAGTATTTTCGGTTGATTCGCTGCAATTTGCTGAAACAGATAAGGCGAACACTGTCGAATTTCCCCAGCTTCGGGATTTCGGTTGGCAGGTGGCCTGCATTTCAGCACATTGGCGATGTACACATTCTTTTGTCGACTGGCGCCCACAGCGTGGAGCATTTTATCGAGCAACACACCCGCACGGCCCACAAAAGGCAAACCCATTGCATCTTCGTCCGCACCCGGGGCTTCGCCCACCACCATCAAAGGTGCGTGCTCTACACCATCCGAAAACACGGTTTGGGTGCGGCTTTCACACAGGCTGCACGCCGTGCAAATTGAAACGGTTTGGCGCAATTCACTTAAACTTGCGGCCTCACGGACTGCGGTTTTTGATGGGGCCGTTGTGGAGTTTCTCAATTCCCACACGGGGCCCAACCCCATCGCACCAAATAGTTCTGCCTTGCTGCGCGGCTGGTTCATACAAGTGCTCCGAAACGTTTGAACATGACCAATGCATCTTCCCTGCCCGCATGGGTCGGGTAATAATTTTTTCGTGCACCGATCAACTTGAATCCTTCTTTTTCATACAATTCTTTCGCTGACACATTGCTGGGACGTACTTCCAGCAGCATGCCAATGGCATCGGCCAATTTTGCCTGACCAATTCCCCACTGTAACAGGTGCTTGCCATGGCCCTTTCCCTGCAGGTCTGCGCGAATCGACAAATTCAGCAAATGGAATTCGTCCACCACATGCATCATGACAATGTAGCCAACCAGTTCCTCATCCAGCCACATGCAGTGCATGTGATACCCCGCCCGCATGGAATCCAGAAAATTCCGGTTGGTCCACGGAAACTCGTAAATCTGGTTTTCAACCAGAATTACGGCGGGCACATCGGCCTCGGTCATGGGTCGAATACTAAACTGCGCCATGCTTCAACGCCAATCGTTCAGAAGTGGTTTGGGCCACTTTGTCGCGCACATACAGGGGCTGACAATCAAATGGTGTGGCAACACGCCCCGCATTGAATTCCTGCCAGGCAAGGCATGCCAGTTGAACCGCTGACGCTTCGCCTTGCTGTATTGCCGATGCGGGCGAAGCAAGCAAGGCAAACAAGTGCGCATCACAAACCGCAGGGCCTTGCACATTCGGCAATGCATTCACGGGCAGCAAATACGGACTTTCAACCCATTGTGTTCCCTGCGCGGTTCGCTGAAGTGTCGCAGCGTAAATTTCGTTCAGGCGGGCATCAATCAAGACCGCAAGCGGCTTGGCTTGTTCAAGCTGGGGCAGCATGCATTCAAAACTGGTCATGGTGACCACAGGCACTTGCCAGGCCACGGCCAAACCCTGCGCAATACCAC